>PABI01000032.1 GCA_002699125.1 Anaerolineaceae bacterium | reverse complement strand
TGTGAAATTCAGTGACTTTGGCATTTGCCTAGTATCGCACACTTCCTTTTTCTCGTATATGTTTTTAAGGTTCTTTCCGGTAACTACTTAAACATGGAAAAAGTAAATTTAGCCCAAAAATTAACGCTCTTCAACGACCATTGGCATCCGCGTATTGTGGGTGAGTTGAATGATTCGCATGTGAAGGTCGTGAAGGTGCAGGGCGAGTTTGTCTGGCATCACCACGACCATGAGGATGAGCTATTTTTGGTGTTGAACGGCCGTCTACAAATGCAGTTCCGCGATAAAGACGTTTGGCTGGAAGCGGGCGAATTCATCATTGTGCCGCGCGGCGTGGAGCATCGCCCGGTCGCTCCGGAAGAGGTGCACCTGCTGCTGCTGGAGCCAAAATCTACGCTCAACACAGGCAATGTGATAGACGATAAAACAGTTGTTGCTGAGTGGATTTAACTTCATAAAGCATGATAGATGATACCTGACTAACGCTCTCATGTTTCCGCATGACGCGTCACAAAATTCCTGAAAATCCCCTCATATTCCTGCGGCAAAACAGGCAGCACGCTACAATACAGGCATGGACTCACTTCACACAATCTGGGCGGGGACCGTACCGTATGATGCGGCCTGGGATTGGCAGAAAGAATTGGTGGCGGACTTGTCAGAAACGGCCGTTTCCACATCCCACCACCTCCTCCTGCTCGAACATCCACCCACTTATACGCTGGGGCGGCGCGGCACGCTGGACCACCTGCTGTTGGATGAAGCGCAGCTAGTCGAAGGCGGCTTCACCCTTCGTTGGGTGGATCGCGGTGGTGACATCACTTATCATGGCCCCGGTCAGCTCGTCGGCTACCCCATCCTCAACCTTAAGCAGATTTTTGCCCGGCGCGGCTGCAATCGACCGGATTTGCATCTCTATTTGCGCGATTTGGAAGAGGGTATCATTCAAACGCTGGCCGGATTTGACATCAAAGGCTGGCGCTACAAAGGATACACGGGCGTCTGGGTTGATTCACCGCGCGGGCCGGAAAAGATTGCCGCCATCGGCATTCGGGTGAACACGAAAGGCATCAGCAGCCACGGTTTTGCTCTGAACGTTCAGCCAGATCTGAACCATTTCAGCCACATCATCCCCTGCGGCATTCAAGAGCATGGGGTGACGAGTATGAGCGCGGTTTTAGGACGGCCGTTCACCACCACCGAACTCGTTCAACCCATCCTCACCGCCTTTCAAGACATCTTTGATCTGAAAATCGAATACCCATCCACAGCAGACACATCCTCTCAACTCTCTGTGCCCTCTGTGGCTAAAAAAGAGCAAGCATGAGCTTAATAAATATTGATTCCATCACCACAACCGAAGAAACCGTCAAGCGGCTGCCCCGCCCGGAGTGGCTGAAAGTGCGCGTGCCCACCGGCGAAAATTACGATCGCCTGAAGCACCTCATGCGTAGCAAGGCACTGCACACCGTCTGCGAAGAAGCACAATGCCCCAACATCGGTGAATGCTGGGGGGCAGGTACCGCCACCTTTTTGATGATGGGCGACATTTGCACGCGCAGCTGTGCCTTTTGCGACATTAAAACGGGACGGCCGTTGCCTCTCGATTGGCAGGAACCGCAGCGTGTCGCCGAAGCGGTGCGCGCCATGAACCTGCGTCACATCGTCATCACCTCTGTCAACCGGGACGAACGCAAAGATGGCGGTGCGCCAATTTTTGCCGAAGTTATCCGTAAGATTCGCGAACTTCAGCCCGGCTGCTCCATCGAAGTGCTCATTCCTGACTTCAAAGGCAGCGCCGAAGCCCTCAAAATTGTGATGGACGCCCGACCGGAAATCCTAAACCACAACGTGGAGACCGTGCCGCGTCTCTTCAAAAAGGTGCAGCCGCAAGACAACTACAACTGGGCGATGGTGACATTGGAAAATGCTAAGAAGATGGACGGCGACGTGCTGACCAAGTCCGGCATTATGTTGGGTTTAGGTGAGGAATGGGACGAACTGCTGGCCGTCATGCAGGATTTGGCCGACCGCAAGGTGGACATCTTGACGCTGGGCCAATATTTGCAGCCCAACCGGCAAAAACATCTGCCCGTCGCCCGCTTCTACCACCCCGATGAATTTAATGAACTGCGAGAAATTGGGCTGGAGATGGGCTTCCAATGGGTAGAAAGCGGTCCGCTGGTGCGCAGCAGCTACCGCGCCGAACAACAGGTGCGGGCGCTCTCCAAAATCTACCAAGAGTAGCATGAAGTGCCTGGCACTTATTCATCTTGGGGCTGCCAGGATTGGGCACCGTTGCGTAAGTTGTCCAGGTGCTGCCAATGCTTTTGGATGGCAGTACGGCCGTTTTCCGTCAACGACACCAACGTATTCGGCTTTTTGCCGATGAACTGCTTCTCAATATATACCAGCCCGGCATCCTCGAGTTTGGAAAGGTGGCTGGACAAGTTTCCCTTGGACAAACCGGTCAGACGGCCCAAAAAGAGAAAGTCAGCGCTTTCACAGGCAGACAACGCTGTTAAAATGGCTAGTCGGGCCGGCTCATGAATGAGCTTGTCTAGCGAAGCAAGTTCCTCGAAAAGGTCTGTCATATCATCTCCAACTCAGTTTGTAGTTTGGCGCAGTGCACGGGTTAAAAGCCAATGATCTACCAGACCGCTCACCAACCAAAGAAGGCCAAAGATAGCCACGCCAACAACGCCTCGCTCGCCCCACAAATAAACCTGCTCGACGGGCAATAGATTAAACAAAGGCAGCAAGCTCACAACAGCCATTAATCCTGCCAGAACCAGGTGCTGCAAGCGGAAGCTGCCGGTTTGGAAGTAGTAAGTAACGAGGCTAACGGCCGTAAACAATCCCGTCCCACTTACTGACCAGTGCCACTTATACTCAGCCCAGCCCACCAGATACAATCCCACCAAAAATGCAATCGCCAGGATGGTGCCGTTTCGCCGACTGTCGGCCGACTGCCACACCTTGCCAAAGGTTCGTTCATAATAAAGCCCCACCCACCAAAAGGCGATCATCGCCGCGCCAATGAAGAACAAGCCAGAGAGCGGCTGCCATTTATCGAACCAGGGCCACCACCCGGCTTTCCACACGGCCAGCAGCAAAAACAATACGCCAAAGGGAACCTGCCTTAACCCCTGCAGCTGGTCGTAATATTGGGTTACCCGACGAATTCGCTCTAAATTTTCCATGTTTTCCATCAGAAACCTCCCTTTGTAAATAAAGGTTTGTATCGCAAACTTGTAGCCAGTATAGACCAACGACAAGTTTCTGTCAATAACTGGTTTGCAACGCAAACCATATTTACCCATTGTCACCCTACCCAACTTTCCTGACAAAAGATGTCAGGAATCCCCATTAAACTGACAAATGTTTAAGGTTGAGGCGGTAGCGGCCGTTTCTCAACCATGCTACAATTGCGCCAATTTGCATAGAACAGATGTCCTAAACTGCGCGCACCCCACCAACAATTAAAGAGTTTGGCTCTCAAGGAGAAACAAGTGGAACAGGATACGCGATCAACGCTAGATGTGATTTATGAGAACTGGCGCGGCTACAACGAAAAGCTGCAAAGCTGCATCTCCCCGCTGACAGATGAACAACTCTTGCTGCAACCTGCCCCACACATGTGGCCCCTGGGCCAGATTGTGCAGCACATTATTTCAGTCCGGGCAGGCTGGTTTAGCGGCACACTGCAAGATGCCGATAAAGCGATGAGCGCGTACATGGCGTGGGGCCGACGTAATTCACCGGCACGCAGCGCGGCAGAACTGGTACGTGGCCTCGGTGAGACGTGGGCGTTTATCGAATCGCGCCTACAACGCTGGACACCCGCCGATTGCGCCAAGACCTTTCCCGATGAATGGGAAGGCAAGATATACGAGATAGAGCGCAGCTGGGTGATTTACCATGTGCTTGAGCATGATTTGCATCACGGCAGCGAAGCCTCGTTCATCCTGGGCATGAATGGTTTGCAATCTCTCGATCTTTGATCCGGCTCTTGCGCAGTAAAGGATTATTACAAAATGGAACCCCAAAACATCGTTGTGCGCGGTGCACAGCAGCATAATTTAAAACATATCGACGTGACCATTCCCCGCAACAAGCTGGTGGTGCTCACTGGCGTGAGCGGCAGCGGCAAGTCGTCGCTGGCGTTTGATACGATTTACGCTGAAGGGCAGCGGCGCTACGTTGAGAGCCTATCTTCTTACGCCCGGCAGTTTCTGGGCCAGATGGAAAAGCCTAAAATTGACGCCATCACCGGGCTGAGTCCGGCGATTGCCATTGAGCAAAAAGCGGTGAGCAAAAATCCACGCTCCACGGTAGGCACGGTCACCGAAGTGATGGACTATTTGCGCGTTTTGTATGCCCGCATCGGCATTCCCCACTGTCCAGATTGTGGGACGGCCGTTACCCCCCAAACGGCCGAACAAATTGCCCAACAGCTGGCCGCCCTGCCCGCCGGCACCCGCTTCCAACTGCTGGCCCCTATCGCCCGCAACCGCAAGGGCACGCACAAAGACGCCCTCGAACAGGCACGGCAGGATGGCTTCATCCGCGCCCGCGTCAACGGCGAACTGATCGATCTGGCGGGCAAGCTGCCCAACCTCAGCAAAAAACACAAGCACAACATCGAACTCATCATCGACCGGCTCATCGTACCCGATGAAATTGACGAAGCATTCATGACCCGACTGGTCGATTCCGTCGAAACGACGCTGCGCGCCAGCGAAGGATTGCTGCTGGCCGACCTGGGCGAGGAAACGTTGACGCTCAGCGAGCACAACGCCTGCACCAACTGTGGCTTCAGCTTCCCGGAGCTTTCCCCGCAGCTGTTCAGCTTCAACTCACCGCTGGGCATGTGTCCCGACTGCAACGGCATCGGCACGCAAATGCAGGTGGACCCGGACCTCATCATCGAAGATGAAACGCTGTCCATTATGGATGGCGCGCTGCGCTGGTACGGCAACGTGGGCAAAAAGAAAAACAAGTGGACCACTTCCCAGCTTAAAGCCATCGCCGAACATTTTAACGTGGACCTGAACACGCCCTGGCAAGATTTACCCGAATCGTTCCGCCACAAGCTGTTTTACGGCGCGGGCGATGAGTTGATCCATTTCAAATATTCCAGCGAAACGGAAGATGCGTCGTGGTCGGGAGAATCGAAACGGCCGTTACGCGGCATCGTCTATCATATTAACCGGCTGTTCCACCAAACCAACTCCGAGCAGACCCGGCGCTGGTATGCCAGCTTCATGAACCAGCTGCCTTGCGGCACCTGCAGCGGCACCCGCCTGCGCCCCGAAGCCCGCGCCGTCACCGTTGGTGGCAAAACGCTCAATGAAGTGGGACAGTTGGCCATTGATGAGGCGTTTGAGTGGGTGATGGGATTGAGCCGTGATCGGTATTCGGTAAGCGGTAATCAGTTTTCGGTAAACGGTAAAAACGGCAAGTCTCCAGTCTCCAATCTCCAATCTCCAGTCTCTCTAAATGAGGAACAGTTCGAGATTGCCGAGGAAGTCCTCAAAGAAATTCGCGACCGGCTGCAATTTATGCTGAACGTGGGGCTGCATTACCTGACGTTGGACCGGCCTGCGCCCAGCCTGTCCGGTGGTGAGGGGCAGCGCATTCGCCTGGCCAGCCAGATAGGGTGCGGACTGGTGGGCGTGTTGTACATCCTCGATGAGCCATCGATTGGCCTGCACGCCCGCGACAACCGCGCCCTGCTGGACACGCTGCACCAGCTGCGCGACATGGGCAACACCGTTTTGGTGGTGGAGCATGACGAAGAGACGATGGTGGAATCTGATTGGCTGATTGATTTAGGTCCCGGTGCCGGCGTGAAGGGTGGCGAGATCATCGCTGCCGGCACGCCGGATTTTGTAAAAACCCATCCCGATTCGCTCACCGGTAAATATTTGTCGGGTGAATTGGCAATTGTGGCCCCAAACGGCCGTTCCCGCCGCAGCCCCGACATTGGCAGACTGGAACTCATTGGGGCCGGTCTGCACAACCTGCGCAACGTCACCGCCACCTTCCCCCTGGGCACAATGATCGTCGTCACCGGCGTTAGCGGCAGTGGCAAGAGCAGCCTCGTTTCCGAGACACTGCATCCGGCGCTGGCCCGCACGCTGCATCAGGCGCAGGGCACGCCAGGCCCGCACAAAGCCATTCGCGGCCTGGAGCATCTGGATAAGGTGATCAACATCACCCAGGACCCGATTGGCCGCACGCCGCGCTCCAACCCAGCCACCTACGTGAAGCTGTTTGACCTGATCCGCCAGGTGTTTGCCCAAACGCCGGAAGCCAAAGCCCGCGGCTACAAGCCGGGACGATTCAGCTTTAATGTGAAAGGGGGGCGGTGTGAGGCATGTTCGGGATACGGCCGTCGCAAAGTAGAAATGCACTTCTTGTCTGACGTCTGGGTATTGTGCCGCGAATGCAACGGCCAACGCTTCAACCGGGAAACGCTATCAGTAAAGTACAAAGGTGCAACCATCGCCGACGTGCTGGACATGGACGTGCAGGACGCCCTGGAATTCTTCGCCAACCACCCCAAGATCAACCGCATCCTGCAAACGCTGCACGACGTAGGGCTGGATTACGTGAAGCTGGGGCAAAGTGCCCTCACCCTCAGTGGCGGTGAAGCGCAGCGCATCAAGCTGTCTAAAGAGCTGAGCCGCGTAGCCACCGGCCGCACCGTCTACATTTTGGACGAGCCCACCACCGGCCTGCACTTTGCCGATGTGCAAAAGCTGCTGGATGTGCTGCACCGGCTGGTCGATGCCGGCAACACGGTGATTGTCATTGAGCACAACATGGACGTTATCAAAACGGCCGATTGGCTCATTGATCTGGGTCCGGAAGGCGGTGAAGGCGGCGGGCAGATTATCGCTCAGGGTACACCGGAACAGGTGGCGCAGGTGGATGAAAGCTATACGGGCCAATTTTTACGCGAGAGCTTAGGAGAGAAAGTTTTGACATGAGCAATGTGGATAAGCGAAATATTCTCGACGACGAAGTGTTTACGTACCGGGAAGGCAAGGAGCAAAAAGTTTTTATCTACTGGTATGGCAAGCAGGTAAAAATATTGAAAGGCAAACATGCCCAAAAATTTTTGGCCAAAATTACAGGCCTGGAACACAAGGAGGCTCAGTTGGTGATGGCTAAAGCAACAGGTAATTTTAAACGGGGCAATGAGAGGCAAAACCAGTGAAATCAATAACAATCAATGAAATTATTTGGCACCAATTTGGGGCTACTATTGACATGCTGGACAATGCTCTGCAAGCTTGCCCTAATGAGCTCTGGCAAGCGCGCCTGTACGATGAACGCGAAATAAAGCCTGAGTTCGCCGAGTTCTGGTACATTGCTTACCATGCCCTCTTCTGGCTCGACTTTTACCTCTCCGAAACCGCCGAGGGCTTTGCGCCGCCTGCCCCTTTCACCCTATCAGAGTTTGAAGCCGGGCTGCTGCCGGAACGCGTATACACTAAGGCTGAACTGCGGAGTTATTTGCAGTACGGCCGTAACAAATGCCGCACCAGTCTTGACACTCTGACAGATGTGCAGGCTCCGCAGCAAGTACGCGCCAATTGGCACATAAAAAGCGTGGCCGAACTGCACATCTACAACCTGCGCCATGTTCAGGAACATGCGGCTCAATTAGCCCTATTTCTGGGCCAAAATGTGGGCACGGCCCCAGGCTGGGTGGGCAGGGCACAAAACAAAGGCACCGCGGAGCAGTCATGAATCCAGAAATATTCATCGAAAAGTATGAAGCTGCGTTAGCAACACAAGATTGGCAGCAAGTCGATCCGCTCATTCATCCCCAGGCGTGTGTGACTTTTTCCTCTGGCAGGGTACATATTGGCAAAACGGCCGTTCGCCACGCCTTCGAACGCAACTTCGCGCTGATTCAGGACGAGACGTATGCCATTGAGAATGTGCATTGGGTAATGAGGGGGGAGGAAACGGCCGTTTACCTTTTCACTTTCCGCTGGTCGGGTCTTATCAATGGGGAACCCGCCAGCGGCGCGGGCACAGGCAGTTCAGTTTTAATAAACAGCGAAGATGGCTGGCAACTGCTGGTTGAACATTTGGGACCAAAAGCCAATTAATTTTCCTCCGCGCCTCTGCGTTAAATTATTTTTGAAGGAGATTGTATGAAAGCAACCGGTTCGTTTGAAGTAAAGCTGCAACCCCTTAACAACTATGCCACAGGAGAAGCAGGTACCACCCTTGGCCGCATGTCGATCGACAAAACCTTCCAGGGCGATTTGGTAGCCACGAGCCGGGGAGAAATGCTCTCGGCCATGACGCCAATCGAGGGGTCAGCCGGGTACGTGGCGATTGAACAGGTAAGCGGGACCTTAAACGGCAAGCAGGGCACATTCGTTTTGCAGCATTTTGGCATCACCAACGCTGCGGAGAGCCGTTTGGTCTTGGAAGTAGTGCCAGATTCCGGTACTGGCGAATTGGCCAGCTTAACCGGCAAAATGATGATCCAAAATCAAGACGGCAAACACACGTACCAGTTTGATTATGCCTTATCGGCTTAGAAGATAGAGTTACAAAGGGAACAAATATGAGTGATCCAAATGAATGGAACAGAAAAATTATAGACGAGTTTCGCGCCAACGAAGGCAAGGTTGGCGGGCAGTTTGCCAATACGCCCTTACTTTTGCTGCACACAATCGGGGTTAAAAGCGGTCAGCGCCGCGTTAATCCCGTAGCCTATGTGAAAAATGATGATCGTTATGTAGTCATTGCCTCAAAAGGCGGTGCCCCCACAAACCCCGACTGGTATCATAATCTCGTGGCCAATCCTGAGGTCAATGTAGAAGTCGGCAGCGAACAGTTTACAGCCAGCGCAGAAGTCGCTGAAGAGCCAGAACGCAGCCAACTGTATAAAAAGATGGTTGCCAAAAATCCTGGCTTTGCCGAATACCAACGAAAAACGACACGTGTCATTCCCGTAATCATTTTAACCCCCGAAGAGTAAACCACGGCCGTTCCCCATGAAACTATCGGACATTGCTCAACTGCGGCTGCGCTGCCAGCACCTTTCGTCGGCGTCATTTCAGGAGCCGGTTGAGGTGGTGCGGTGGTTAACGGCCGTACAATCCCAAGATTATTACGGCGCCCAATGGGCACTTGGCCTGCGCTTGCAAAACGCTGTCGCAGCCGATCTCGATTCTGCCTTTAATACCGGTGCCATTTTGCGCACCCACATATTGCGTCCCACCTGGCACTTCGTTGCCCCGGAGGATATCCGTTGGCTGCTTCAGCTCACCGCACCGCGCGTCCATATCCGATGCGGCACCGGCTACCGCCAGTTAGAGTTAGATGAAAAGACACGCCGGCGCTGTCAGGATGTGCTGACCAAGGCATTGGCAGGTGGCAAGCATCTGACCCGCTCAGAGTTGGGCAAGGCACTGCATGAAGCAGGCATCAAAAACGCCGAATCGGGCCGACGCCTGACCTACATCGTGATGAGCGCCGAGTTGGATGGGATTTTGTGCAGCGGTCCCCGGCGCGGCAAACAGTTTACCTACGCCCTGCTGGAAGAGTGGGTCCCCCCTGCCCCAGAACGGACGCATGAAGAGGCACTGGCCGAATTGACCCGCCGCTTCTTTTTCAGTCATGGCCCGGCTACCGTGTATGATTTTGCCAAATGGTCGGGCTTGACGGTGGGGGACGGCCGTATCGGTCTAACCCTCGTACAAAAAGAACTGGAACACGCCGAAATCGACGATCAAACTTACTGGTTCTCCCCCGACATTCCCCCGGAAAGCAATAATCCCCCCCGCGCCTATCTCCTCTCCGTTTTCGACGAATACAACATTGGCTACAAAGACCGCAGTGCCATCGCCACCGACGCGGTGAGCACCCAACTGGGCAACATGGGCAATGCGCTAACCTACATTTTGGTGCTAGACGGTCAACTCATCGGCAGCAGCCGTCGCACCCTGCAAAAAGAAACGGTCACAATTGAGCTCAACAGCTTTGTGCCGCTCGACCCGGCTGCCCGGCAAGCCATCGTCGCAGCCGCCCAACAATTTGGCACATTTTTAGAAATGAGGGTAGAACTTGATTGGCAACAAAATGGCTAATCGGATGTGAAAGTTGTTTACCGTCAATGTTGATTTACTGACACAAGCAAAAAATGTGCTCAGCCTGCACAGGCGACTGTTCTGGATTGTAGGTGGAGCCGGATCGGGCAAATCGACCATTTGCCAGGCGCTGGCTGAAGCGTATGGCCTGCCTGTTTATGATATGGATGCCCATATTTATGGGGCGTATCACGGCCGTTTCACCCCCGAGCGCCATCCCGTCAACAGCCAGTGGGCCGCTGCACCCAATGGTTTAGCCTGGCTGCTGGCGATGAGCTGGCAACAGTTTGATGCCTTTAACCAAGCGGCCGTTCCCGAATATCTCGATTTGCTGGCGGAAGATTTGGCCAACATGGAACTGGATACAGGCATCTTGATCGATGGCGGGATCGCCAATCCCGGCCTCATTGCCCAGGTATTGCCCGCTAACCAGATCGTCTGCCTGGCTCGACCCGGCCGTTCCAGTGCCGAAATTTGGAGCGAAAACGAGGAACGCCTGGGTATGAAAGAGTTTGTGTACCAACTAGCCAACCCAGAACAGGCGTGGCAAAAGTTCCTTGAATTCGACGCCCAAATCAGCCAAACGATCATCCAGGAATGCCTGGCAAACAACATCCCAATTTGTACCAGGACCGAGGCAGAAACTGTGGCTGAACTCACCGAGCGTGTGGCCTGCACCCTGGGAATTGCTTAATGAACATTGAACTGCGTTCCCCCTCCAGAACCGACCGCACACTCATCCGCCGCATGATGGATAGGTTTCTGACAAACCACACACAAAGCCGTGACAATCGTTAGGGGCACAACAACGCCATTCAGCTAAACTGGAAACAACCATATTTCCCAATTTTAGGAGGTCTTTATGACTAAGCAGAACCGCCAGCGCGTGCTCATCATGGGTGCGGCTGGCCGCGATTTTCATGACTTCAACACCGCGCTTCGCCAAAATGACCAGGTCGAAGTGGTTGCCTTCACCGCTACGCAAATACCCAACATAGACGGCCGTCGCTATCCCCCTGAACTGTCCGGCCCACTCTACCCCGAAGGCATTCCCATTTACCCTGAAGACCAGCTAGAAGCGCTGATTCAAAAACATGAGATTGATGACGTATATTTTTCCTACTCCGACGTCTCGCACGAGTATGTGATGCATATCGCTTCCCGGGTGCTGGCGGCCGGGGCCGGGTTCCGCCTGATGAATCCGCGCCTGACAATGCTCAAATCAAGCAAGCCGATTGTTTCCATCTGCGCCGTGCGCACCGGCTGCGGCAAAAGCCAGACCTCCCGCTACGTCCTCGAAGTGTTACAAAAGCAGCTGGGCTTTAAGAAGGTCGTCGCCGTGCGGCACCCGATGCCCTACGGCAACCTGGCCGCCCAAGCGGTGCAGCGCTTTGCTACCTATGAAGATATGGACAAGCACGACTGCACCATTGAGGAGCGTGAAGAGTACGAACCGTACGTGGAGCGCGGCGCGGTGATTTACGCCGGGGTCGATTATGAAGCCATCTTGCGCGAGGCGGAAAAAGAAGCCGACATCATCATCTGGGATGGCGGCAACAACGACTTGCCCTTCTTCCTGTCGGACTTCCACATTGTGGTCACGGACCCCCATCGCCCTGGCCATGAGCTGCGCTATCATCCCGGTGAGGCCAATTTGCGGCTGGCTGCGGCCGTAGTGCTAAACAAGGTGGATACGGCCGATTTCCAAAACGTCCTCACCGTGCAGGATAATATTCGGTCAGTCAATCCCCATGCCACCATCATCCAGGCTGCCTCCCCCATTTTTGTGGACAACCCCAGCGCCATTCGCGAAAAGCGCGTGCTGGTGGTGGAGGATGGTCCCACGCTTACGCATGGCGAGATGGCCTACGGCGCGGGCGTCGTGGCAGCCCAGAAATTTGGCGCGGCGGAGATTTTGGATCCACGGCCGTTTGCCGTTCGGTCCATTGCGGCAACCTACCAAAAATATCCCGGCACGGGTGCTGTTTTGCCCGCGATGGGCTACGGTGGCGACCAAATTGCTGACCTGGAAGAAACGATCAACCGCTCCAATGCCGAAATGGTCATCATCGCCACGCCGATTGATTTGGGCAAGATTATCAATATCAAACTGCCCAGCCAACGCGTGCGCTACGAATACCAGGGCATCGGCCAGCCCGCTCTGGCCGATTTGCTCCAGGAACGCTTCGGTTAAATGGACACATTTGTCATTCGCGAAACACCATAACTTGTCCTTTCGACCGAAGGGAGAAATCCCTCTGAGGATGGCATGGTTAATCCATTGCAAAGCTTAGAGGGATTTCTCGCCAAAAGCGGCTCGAAATGACAAGTGAAGGTTGTGTGCTGAACATAAAAACAGACCGGCGTAAGTGTGCCGGTCTGTTTTTATTTGATTAACGAGCGTAATTCAGTGCGCCGACAGCGATGAAGGAATTGTTGGAGCTGGGGCAGCTGTTTTTCGCTCGATTATCCCTTTTTAGCGAATGACAAACGGAATGAAGACCTGATGACCGCCGGCGTTCACTACAATGGCCTGGGTTGTCGGCGGTGGGCTGCCAAATTCCGTGCTGCTGATTGTAATGCTGCTTTCCAGCACGGTGCCGGATGGTAAATCGCTGGCAACAACGGTCGGTACGGTGATGGCAATTTGCTGGCCAGGCGCAATGTTGATGCCGTTGGCCAACAGTGGTGGTTGGGTGTTAATCTCGCCGGGAACGGCCGTTGCCCCATCCACCACCACCTCACCATTCAGCAGCAGGCCATCGGCCATCATAAAGTGAATCACTGCGTTGGTGGCCATGATGGTTTCATTGTTCGTCACAAAAATCTGGAAGTTCACCGCCTCACCCGGCTGCGGGTTCAGGTTGTCAACCTGCTGTGTCACCGCCAGCCCCTTGGGCACACAGGTCAGGCTGACGTCATCAATGGCGTAGCCATCCCCGGTGCTAATGCTGCCAGGGCTAAACGAGAAGTTATCGTAAAAACCAAACTTCACCTGAAACCGATCGGTGAGCGCCAGGCTATTGGCTGCGGCCGCCGCTTTCAAATCAACCTGGCCGTTTTGGTAAGCATCATTGTTGCTGCCGTCAAAATCGTAAACTTTTACCCAGGCAGATTCAGGTGTTTCGCGAACAAAGAGGCCATCATAACCCGCGTCATATTCATCGCCTAAATCGTGCCAGTTAAAATTCAAGCTGACTTCCGCCTGTCCAGTCAGGTCGGCGGTGAGGATAAGCGCTGCTTCTGATTTGGCCGCACCGGCCACGCTGTCATCCAGCACCACGCTGTAGCTGCCGCTGTGGGGCAGATCAGACAAAACGCGCACCCGACCTTCTTCGGTAACGGCCGTTTCCCACGCCGAACTCAACACGCCCGATTCAAACCCATCGCTAAAACCACAGCTCACCACTTCATTAATGTGGAGAACGGCCGTGGCCTGGCGCGCCTCGTCCATTTCCGGTGCATTAGCCGTGGCGACAAATACGGCCGTGCCGGCTGTGGCATCCGCTAGCACCTCAAAAGAAACCGTGCGGCTAAGGGATTGACCCGGTTGCAGGCTCTGCCCTGTCGTCCAAATAATCGCCTCAGACGTTACAGCTGCATCGCCGCTTAAAGAGCCTGACTCCAGAGAAAGCACATCCAGAAGCGGTACGGTCAGCACTACCTGAGATGCCGTCAGTCCGGTGTCATTGGTCACTTCGATGGTGAAATTAATTGAGTCGCCAGGCAACAAATAGTTTTCTGAAGCCGTGAGGCGCACGTTCAGACCCGTCACATAAGAGTTGATAGCTTCATTCACGTGGATGCGCGCCAAATCGGTTTCTACACCGCTGCTGCGATTATCATTTACCAGAACCGAACCGGTTTGAAAAGCAGCCAGGGCTTCATCTACCGACGCGCCAGGAACCGCCTGTTTAAACAACGCCCAGGCACCGGTAACGTGCGGCGTGGCCATGGAAGTGCCCTGCTTGGTACCTGCACCACCGGGAACGGCCGCATAAATACTCACGCCGGGTGCCAGCAAATCCAGAACCGGGGACACATTGGAAAAATACGCAACATGATCGGCATCATCCGTAGCCCCGACGCTGATGGCCGAGGAGATGCAGGCGGGGGCACTCATGCTGGTACGATAACTATTATTACCCGAGGCAACGATCGTAGCGATACCTGCGGCACGCAAATTATCGATGGCCGCTTTGCGGCTGTCACTGTCGCAAATCCCGTTATATTGGCCACCGCCCAAGCTCATGTTCACGCTGGCGATGTTGTAACTGTTGCGCAGCTCATAAACGCGTTCCAGGGCAGCAATCTGGTCGCTGGTAAAGGTGAGCATGCAGTTGCTGTACCCACCACAATAGGATGTATTGTTAAAAAGGGAAAATATTTGTAGGGAGATGATGTTGGCATCGGGCGCGACACCAACGATGCTGCCGCCGTTGTCGCCGGCGGCAATGCTGGCAACGTGGGTACCGTGGCTGCAATCAGACTGGGCTTTGCTGTTTGCTGCACCGACAGCAGCAGTGCAATCGACGCCGGAGCCAACGGCCGTTGACGCCTCTACGCCACCCGGGCAAACCGTGGTAGCACCATATCCCGCATTGGTTGTGGAGTAACACCCTTCAGAAACGATACGGTTGCCACCAGTGGTAAAGGCGGCATGGTCACTGTCTACCCCGGTATCCAAAATAGCGACGGTTTGGCCTGCGCCTGTGAAACCACCGGCCCATGCCTCGTTGGCCCCAATAACGGGAACGCTGCTGCTCAATGCGGGGGGGACGGGAATATCTTCTTCAATTGCTACAACCTGGGGCAAATTGACCAATGCTTCCAGAGCGGCGGCATCCAGTTCCAAAGCCAGGTAGGGGATATATTTGTAGTCAGCGACGACGGCCGTATTGGTATCGGCCAGTTGATCCAGCACGACATCTTGCAGGCCATCAATGCCCAATTGCTGCACTCGGGCTAATTGAACATCATCTAAATCACCTTCTGGTCGGAAGGTGGGCATATCTAGCTGCACCAGCACACGAACGGTACCGGCTTCCGCGGCCTGGGTCATTAACCGGGCCATTCTGTCCAATTCCTGGTTTGGCTTGCTGGCTACGGCCGTTCCCCATCCCATAAAAATTAAGCAAAATAACGCCAGCCAGGCCAGAGCCAGGCGTAAAAACAAGGGGGCTTTTGCAGAGTGATCCTTCGCAAACTTCACAACCATTCTCCATACAGCAGCCAACCAGAACGAAGCAGCACTGGGCAGTTGCATTTGTTGATTTTTTTAATGCTAAAAAAGGGAAAGGCTCCCACCTCTCCAGAAAGTGGTTACTAACCGATTGGCAATTTAGTAAACAATTTATGTTTGCTTACGAAATTTGTTACAAAGCATAAAATTATCATAAACAAATTACCCCCAATCAGATATAGTAATTACGTCATAGCACCCCCGTCACGTTGACCACAAAAGGACAAACATTGTTAACAATCAGCCCATACTTTATAATCCGCTGCGTGAAGCAAGTTCTAAATATTCAGTGTCATGTAACCGGCAAAAAAACTTTCAAGCGCAAATTAAGGAGAAAACAATCCTATGCTGCCTGCGGTTAATGTAGATGTGATGGTTGAGTTTCTGACTGAGCTGCTCAACACGCCCAGCCCTACCGGGGATACCGATCGGGCAATAAAATGGCTTGAAGAGAAGTTTGCCGCCGACTTTGCTGCTGTGCCCGTCTCGCTAAAGCGTACCCCCAAAGGATTGCTGGTTCTGCATTGGCCCGGCAAAAAACAAGAGGCACCCCGGGGCTTGACAGCCCATGTCGATACGTTGGGGGCTATGGTGCGGCAGATTAAGCGAAACGGCCGTCTCCGTGTAACACAGCTTGGCGGCTGGAGCTGGACTTCTGTTGAAGGTGAAGGCGTCACCATCTTTGCCAGCAATGGCCAAACATACCGGGGCACCTTCCTCCCGACGCACGCCTCTATTCATGCGCACACCAGCAAAGACCGCAACGCGCCGCGCGATGACACCAACATGGAAGTGCGCATCGACGCCGATACGTCCTCCGAAAAAGAAACCGAAGCGCTGGGCATCCGCGTGGGTGACATCATCGCCTTCGATCCGCGCGTCGAGGTGAGCGACCGAGGATTTATTCGCTCGCGCCACCTAGACGACAAGGCCAGCATTGCCTGCATGTACGGGGCCATGTTGGCCCTGGCCGAGGCCGGCGTGCAGCCGACGCAAGATTCTTATTTTCACATCAGCAATTATGAAGAAGTGGGGCACGGTGCGGCGACCGGTTTCCCCACCAATCTGGCCGACCTTATTTCTATTGATATGGCCGTTGTCGCCCCTCAGCAAACCTCAGATGAGTATTCTGTAACCATTTGTGCCAAAGATTCAGCCGGACCGTACCATATGCAGCTGCGCCGCGAGTTGGAGCGTTTGGCCGAAGCCAACGATCTGCGCTATGCCACCGACATTTATCCTTATTATGGCTCAGACGGAGAATCATTTTGGCGAGCCGGTGGTGATGTGCGCGTAGCCCTGATTGGACCGGGCGTAGATGCTTCCCATCATTATGAACGCACCCACCGGGACGCGCTGGAAAACACGGCAAAACTGATTTTGGCTTATTTACTTTCTGACTAACTTTTGCGCGACTTCCTATTTCAACTATAGGAGAATGAGTTCTATGAAGAAGATTTTGCTTTTTATAACCCTGCTTTTACTGGTTACCTTTACTGCTTGTGGCGGCGAAGAACCAGAAACAACCCCCACCTCAGCCGCCGAAGCGCCAACGGCCGTTGCCACAGACCCCGCTACCGATACCCCCGTACAGCAAGAAGCCAACGTAGACAGCATCGAGATTTTAATTCTGGAATCTTTCCCGGTGCAGGTAAATGTACGTGCCCGGGGCGATTTGCCGGATGGCTGCACCACGATCGATTCTGTAGACACCGTGCAGCAAGGCACCACCTTCAACATCACCATCACCACCTTGCGAGAAACGGGCGAACTGTGCACTGAAGCTCTGGTTCCCTTTGAAGAAACCATCTCGCTGGATGTGCTTGGCTTGAGTGCCGGAACCTATGCGGTAAACGTTAACGGCATCAACGGCTCATTCACTTTGCAAGTGGACAACGTCGCTCAGGCCGAGCCAACGCCCACCGATATGCCGACCGATACAAACATGGGCATTATCAACGGCCGTGTCTGGCATGATTTATGTGCCGTGGCTGGCGTTGAGGGCGATGATGAGAGCGCTGTCCCCTCTGAAGGCTGTATTGCCGCCCCGGACGGCGGCTTCCAGGCCAACAGCCTGCTGGATGAAGGCGAGCCGGGCATTGCCAACGTGTTGGTTAGCCTGGGCGAAGGAGCCTGCCCGGCAGAAACCAGTATCGCCACCGCAACGTCCGATGAAGATGGCGATTACGTCTTTACCGATCTGGCTGCCGGTGCCTACTGCGTTTCGGTTGATGCCCTGGACGTGGCGAATGAGCTGCTGCTGCCCGGTGCCTGGACCTTCCCCGAAAATGATGTAAGCAGTACGGCCGTTACATTGGAAGCTGGCGACCTGGTCACCGGTATCAACTTTGGCTGGGATTATCAATTTCTGCCCGTGCCCGAAGTAGATCTAGCCACCTGCACAAACAGCATAGCCTTTGTGCAAGACATCAACGTACCCGACGACACTGTCTTTGCCCCCGGCGAAGAATTTGAGAAAACGTGGCAGCTGCGCAACATTGGCACCTGTCCCTGGACCACCGACTACAGTCTGATTTTTGCCGGTGGTGACGATATGAGCGCCCCCCTCAGCCAGCCTCTAGAAAGCGCCGTTGTGCCGGGCCAAACCGTCGACCTTACCGTGCCGCTGACAGCGCCAGAAGACCTCGGCACTTATCGCAGCGACTTTTTGCTGTCCGATTCAGCCGGCAATCCCTTTGGCGTAGACGGCTTTGCTGACCAGGTGATTTGGGTGCAAATTGAAGTTGGTGTGCCGGAAGCGACGCCTGAACCGAATTCGGCCGTTATTGGCGGCGTGGTGTGGGAAGATGTTTGCTTCTTCACCAGCAGCGGCGATCCATCGGCGGGCTGCGTGGACATTAGCGCTGACGGCACTGGCTTCTACCGGGGCGACGGCGAACTCATCAACGAGCCGCGCCTGGCAGGCATTACCGTGAAGCTGGCCGCCGGCGCCTGCCCCGCAGATGCCATCGTGCCGGACAATACCGTACTGGCAACGGCCGTTACCGACGATGTCGGTTTGTATCGCTTTGAAGGGCTGGAGGCCGGGCTTTATTGTGTGGCCATCGAGCCGTTTAGCTCCGAAAATGTTGACCTGCTCATCCCCGGTGACTGGACCTGGCCCAACTACGGCGTTGGCCTGCAAGGGATCAATCTGGCCGCCGGCGAAGAACGCCTGGAAGTTGATTTTGGCTGGGAGTTTCAATAGATAATGGGGGCAAGAAAGCAGCTCGGTGCGAGCTGCTTTCTTGCCCCGCCATCACACATGCAAAACCAGACAAATCTTTTATTTGCGGCCGTAACCGATGCCAAACATCCGGGTAAATCACAAAACCAGGATGCCGTTTATGCCACAACGGGCAAAACCGGCAGCGGCCTCACCTATGGGCTTTTTGTTGTAGCCGATGGCGTTGGGGGGTTAAAGGAAGGCAGCCGCGCCAGCCAAACCATTGTCAACACCTTGTCGGCTCATTTTGCGCCGATTTGGCCGGCGATTACGGCCGTTTCTGACCGCACCGTCATGCGCTTGCGCCAACAGCTAAAAAAAGCGATTTACAAAGCCAATGAAGTCATCCAGAGCATGGCCGGTTCCCAAGATGAACGAATGGCCAGCACCATCACCTGCGCCATCATTCTGGATCAGGTGGTTGTGATTGCCAACGCAGGCGACAGCCGCACCTATCTGTATCGCCAGGGGCTGTTGGAACAGCTTACCCAGGACCATTCTTTAGTGGCCTGGCTGGTACGGCAAGAGCAGATTACCGCCGAACAGGCGCTCACCCATCCGTACCGCAATGTTCTCACCCACGCGCTGGGAGCCACAGAAAAGCCACAAATCGATCTGTTTACCCAGCGGCTTTTTCCCGGTGATTGGCTATTATTGTGCAGCGACGGCATCTGGGGCACGCTGTCGGATGAAACATTGGCAGATTATTTACACACGGCCGTTTCGCCCGAAGCAGTAGCTCCCAAGCTAATGGCCGCCGCCCAGGATCACAGCGACGATCTGGCGCTTGTTTTGGTGCAGCTGCCATTAAAATCAAAGTGACCGTCACTTGTGCTCAAACTTCAGGATTAAATTGTGATTGAGATTCGCAACGTCAGCAAACAATTTTTCTCGCTCAAAGCGCTGGATAATGTAACGATCCAGGTGGGGCGCGGTGAAGTTGTGGGCCTGTTGGGGCCCAATGGTGCTGGCAAAACCACCTTGTTCAAACTTGTGGCCGGCCTGCTTCATCCCGACAGCGGGCAAATACGGCCGTTTAACGGCCGTTGGCCCAGCATCGGCTACAAACCAGACCGGCTGCTCTTCCCCAACCGGCTGCGCGTCAGCGACTATTTAACCATGATGGCCAGCCTGTGCGGCGTTCATCCGGAAGATCAGGAGCGGGCCGTTTTTGATGCGCTGGTGGAGGTGGATCTGGTGAGCCAGGCCAACAAGCGCATTGGCGACTGCTCCCGGGGAATGCGGCAGCGGTTGGGATTGGCCCAGGCCATTATGGGCAATGCCCCTTTGCTGCTGCTGGATGAACCGTCCAACGGATTAGACCCAAACGGGCAGGCAGAGATGCAGGCACTCATCAAAAAGCTGCACGCGGCGGGCAGGACCATTGTAATTAGCTCACATCAATTGGAGGAAATTACGGCCGTTTGCACCCAGCTCGTCATCCTAAACGAAGGGCGCGTTCATTACCAAAACAGCATGGTAGAAGCCCTCACCATCAGCCCACACACGCTCATCCAGGCAGACCGCGACCTGGCTGAGATTGCCGACACAGTCCGGGCACAACACCCGGAAATCCAGGTGGATGGCAACAGAATTAAGCTGCGGGGTGAGGCCATGAAGCTGCGCCGCGAGATATTGGCCCTGCTGCTGCACGCCCAATATGATGTGCTGCACGTAGAGCAAAAACACGTCACGCTGGCCGAAATTTACGCGAGGGCGGTACAATGATCCAACGTATTTCAGTCTTAATCCGCTACTTTGTTCGCTCGCTTTTGTTTTCTTTAACCGGACTTTTTTACCTACTGTTGACGCTGGCTTTCTGGTATGTGCTGTTTAACCCGCAGCAGCAAACGCCCGATGCTGCTTATTATCAACTGCTGATTGGCGGCTTTGGTGCCGGACTGGCGTTTCTTGTTACGCTCAGCATGGCCGCCCGGGCCAATGATGCCCAGCATTATCCTTTTGTGGTGCGGTTAAAGAGTCGGGTGGAGTTTGTAACGGCCGTTCTCCTCAGCAGCCTCCTGGTTACCCTCATTTATCAACTGCTATTGGCCATCCTGGCTTTATTAAACGGTCCGTCACTCTCACTTGGGCATCTGCTGGAGATTCCCCCGCTCTGGCTGGCACCGATGATTATGACAGGCGTTTTGGCCCTGCACGCCTCCGATTTTATTACTATCGGCTGGTCACGCATTTACGTTTTTGGCCTGTTGGCCATCTTACTCTTTGGTCAGGGGCTGCAAAACGACAGCCTGGCCCGAATGGCGACCGGGTTAAGCCGTTACGCCATCAATCAGGGCTGGGTAGAAATTAGCAGCAATCTGGAGAATTACGCCAACAGCCTTAGCCAAACCAACGAGAACATCATCAGCCGCCTTTTTGGCTTTGTGTTTTGGCCCTTTGAGGCTTTGGCCGATGGCATCACCAACGGCTATTTCACCGCCAACCAGGCGCTGGCACCGGCCATTTTACTGCTGTATGCCACCGTCCTGTTTTTGCTGGCGGTTGACTTGTTTGCCAACAAGGATTTAGAGTTTACGGAGTAGCAATCTTGCGTTTGCAAGAGCGCTTACGGAGAAAACATGGAATGCTGGCACTGCGAACGACCGGCCCACGCGGCCTGTAAATTTTGCGGACGGGCCGTCTGCAAAACCCACGCCGAAGAAAAACCGTACATTATTCACTCCTACCGCACCACAACGGGGCAATACAAAGCGTTTGTCGTCGCGGGAGCCGTTTGGTGCGGCATTTGCACGCCGCAGCAAGACCCCGTCACCCTAAAAGATTTAGAGTAGCGGCCTAATGATTTCCCGGAAACTGTCGGCAAAAGTAAGATGCGGGTAGAAAGTTTCCGGGAAATTTAATCATAGCATCAGCGGATCGTCGGGCGAGCCAAAGCCACACCTACCACCAACCCAATGATGACAGCAATCAAAAATAAGATGACCAAAAATGCAAAGGTTACCTGAATCATTGCGAACTCCTTTTGTCAGAAACCTGTTTACGCCTCCTGCTGTCGCCTAAAATTGTCAACTGAACTGCGGTGTTAAAAACAGCCGGTAGCCACGCCCGTGGACGGTGAAGAGGTAGCGTGGTTCACGAGGGTCCGGCTCTATTTTGCGGCGCAGGCGGCTAACGGCCGTATGCAATCGGTTCAATTCGTCCGGGTCAGGCTCGGCCGGTTCATTCAGGCCATCCTGCAAAATGTCATCATACGTGCAGAGCTGCCCCGGGTTCTGGTACAGAAACCGCATAATTTTGAATTCCTGGCTGGTAAGCTCAACCGGCTGAGCCTCCACCCACACCCGCTTATCCCGATGATCCAGCCAGATGCCGCTGCTGGCCTCCTCCGGCACCGATTCTACCTGGATGCCTTGCCACTGCTCGGCCAGCATCGCCGCCGTTAGCAGCGCATGAACATACACGGCCAGCTGGCGCGGCGGGTAGAAGGCTGGGTTAAAGTTGGCCAGGCGGGCAATGGCGCAGTAAAAAAGCGCCTGCTGGTACGCATCCAGATCACAGCCGGCCAGGTTGGCAGCATTTTGCCGCACCCGTTCAATAATCCACAGTGCATTAATCGCCTCAGATTCTAAATTGTCCAGGTTAATACCATCTTGCAAATGGTTCACCTGGTTAAGCTTGCTCTCGATGGCCAGCCGCTGACTAAATGAGCGATGGTCGAACAGGTCAAATTTGACGGCCGTTTCCAGCGAAGCAAAATCAATTAGCAGCGGGGCCCGGCCCACCTGGGAAAAATCGAGCAGCCAGGCGTGGTTTTCCTGGTCTACCAACACCGTGTCGCCATTGATACGGCCGTGGGTAATGCCCCACTGCGCCCGCCGCGTTTGCGGCAGACGGTTTTGCGCCAGCAGCATCACCGGGTTGGGGAAGCGGTATGTCTCATCATCCCCTGTCAGGCGGAAGGTGAGCTGACGACTGTCTACCTCCAGTTCCACCAAATTGGCCGCCAGCGCGCGCTCGGCCAAAGCCGGCAGCAGTCGCTGCAGCTCGGTTAATGAGCCAATCAGATCATCCAAATTCAACCATTGATGGAAAAATGCGTGCAAATCGGCCTGCTTATTTTGCTCGCGACCCGTTTCATACCAACCGCCCAGGTTGGTTTGGTAAAGATGATCAATGGCGGGCAGCAAATCTTCAATGGCGCGCTTGCGGTACAGCTGGCGAATAGTCGCCGTCGCCTCTAAATCCTTTCCCATGAAGGTGTATGCCGTCGCACCAAAATTGGCCGTCATCGCAGAATTTAGCTGGCCCAAATTTTTAATGCTCAGCCGATCCGGCACCCGCTTTTGATACCGTTGATTTTCAGCCAATACGGCCGTTTGGCTGCCACAGGACACAATAAAGCGCGTTTCCGTTCCGGCCGGATCAAAAGCAAATACAGGGAGCATGAGACGGCCGTTATGCTGGGTAAACACCTGCCCAATGGTAATCTGCACAAAATCCTTGAACAGCTTGCGAAACAAATCTTCAAATTCCGCCGAGCGGCTCGCCAGCTGCAAATCGGGCAAATCAGACGAGAGGCAGTGAACCAGCTGCAAAAAAGTGTTGTGCGGCTGCCATTGAATGCCCAATTCCCAGTTAATGGGTACATACTGCGCCAAAATTTCTTCAACCGCGGCCACCAACTTCTCCGGCTTGGTGTCGCGCTTGTCTAAAAACTCCACCGCGGCCTGGTGCCCTTGTAAATCTTGCTTGAGCACTTCTACCACGTCTTGATACGCCGGAAATTTGGTCAGGATGATTTTGGGAATGAGGCGCGAGGTCTGCTTGGCCACCATCAGGCCACTCTTGTCCTTCTCGTCATTGTCTCGCTCCATGCGCAAATCCAGAATTGCCAGATGCACTCGTTCCTTCTTGAGGATATGAATGGCATCCTCCGGATTAGACGCACTTAACACGTTAAAACCGACTTCTTCCAGCTTGCTGCGGCAGGTCCGTAAAAAGATCTGGTCATCATCAGCTAACAATATTTGAAAATCTGCTACTTTACTCATGGCACGAACTCCTCACATCAACTCATGTTTACACCAATACGCTTTCTTCAGCAGAAAAAACCCTTCAGGGCGGGCAGTGGAGCAGCGAACGACACCGCGCCAACAGCCTCTCATCCTCCAGTGAACGACGCATGTAATCAGCAGCACCGGCCTGTAAGACCGCTCGGGCACGGCGCCAGGTGGGTGAGCTGGTCAGCACCACAATGGGCACCTGGGGAAAACGGCCGTGCAGCCAGGCAACCCGTTCCGCCAGCTCCATCTTTAAACCACTGGCGTCTACCAACAACATATCTATGTCGAGCGATTCTCCTGAATCTTCTTCAAACATATCTTCTCCATAGACGATTAATTGTCCTAATGAGCCTAACACCTCGGTCAAATGCCTGAGCCAGGGAGAGTGCTCATTGTTGCTTAAAATAGCTATCTGTTTTTTGGTCACCACAATGTCCCCTATCTGGTACAGATTGGCAGAAATCCGCTGCCTATCTGTCAAAAGCTGCCAAAAGACCAACATTACTCATCAATGCGTGATTTTGTGTAATCGGCGTAAAGTATTGGATGAAAAGCCAAGGCGATCTGGCCGATTACTTCAGTAAAAGCGGGATGAGAGCTTTTATGATCTCAAAAACATTCCCGCTTTTACACAACCAAAAAGGGGTTCGATGGTTGGCAAAATCACTCTTCCTTTCCTCTCTAAATCTTGAAACCGATCAGCACAACTGATGCTGATCGTAAATGGGCAGGCAGAGCACCATTTGGGTGCCCTCGGGCGTTGAATCTTTGACGTAGACGTCCCCGCCATACGTCTGCAAGATTGCCTGCACCATTAGCAAACCGCGTCCCAGGTTACCGGCACGGGGTTCACGAATTTCTGTGTACTGAAATAAGACGGGCAGCAGCTCGGCGGGAATGCCCCGGCCGCTGTCCTGCACAATGATTTCCAGCGTTTGATCGGTAACGGCTGTTTCAATACGCAGCTGCTGCACCGGGCAACCCTCCATTGCCTCAATGCCGTTGTCCACCACCAGATCCAGCGCCAGCCGGAGCCAATCCGGACTGACCCACACCGTTATTTGCTCAGTTTGATCAAGCGCTGTGGCCGGAAAAGCCAGGCGCGCATATTTATCATCCTCCCATAGCTGAGCCAGCCGCTCCTGGATCAGCTCATTAACAGAAATCGCGGCCGCGCCTTGTTCAGAGCGCAGCGGCGGCGTGATGGGATGGTTAAAAATATTCTCCGCCAGACCGGAGATAACCTTCAGCTCATCAACAACCTGTTGTGACAGCACACCTTCCTCAACCAGCTCATTGATTCGCGGCAAAATAGCATCAACCAGATTGCGAATATTGACGGCGTCACCCTCAATGCTGTGCCGCCAGGCGTTGCTGGCCATCCCCATCCAGGCCAGCGCCGTGCGTGCCCCCACTAAGCCTTTGGTCTTCTTAAGTTCCTCATACTGTGTCGCTTTGGCAATGGCCATGCCTGCCTGGTTGGCTAACGTTTGCAGCAGAGTCACCTGATGATCAAAAAACTGCTGGGGCTCCTTACTGTACACATGCAGCACTGCAATCACTTTGCCTTCGGCCTGCACCGGCACCCCAATCAAGGAACGACGCTTCTTGGCAATCACCATCGGGTTGATGTTGTCTTCAATCAGGGAGTCATAAATGATAAACGGTTTGCGCTGTTCGATTACGTAGCGAGAAAAGCCACCTTCTACCCTGGCCGACGTGCTGTACTGCTGCGGCTTTTGTCCAGGACCAGCTGAAGTGTACGCCGGGAAATAGCGCTCCTGAACTTCGTCCCAGAACAAAATGCTGCCGCTGGTGGTACGGCTCAACTCCATCGCCGCATCTAAAATGATTTGCAGCATTTCATCCAGATTAAGCGTGCTGGCCAAAGCCACACCCATGCGCTGCAAAATCTGCGCCTCACGAAACGCTTCGGCATTTTGAATGGCGATAGCTGCCTGCGCCGCCAGCGAAACCAGTGTGGACTGGTCTTGCTCACTAAAGGCATTGGCCTCGGGATGCTCAATGTTGATGACACCAATCGTGTTGTTGTTTACGCGAATCGGCACCACCAGCTCGGAACGGGTTTCATCGTCGTAAATGATATAATCCGGATCTTCGCGTACATCGTGAATAAGCTGTGGCTTACCGGTTTTGAAGGCACGGCCCGTAATTCCTTCTGGCCCTTCTGTTTCCAGCGGAATGCTTTGCACAATTTTCTGAAGGCCTTTTAAAGCCTCTGGTGGATAAGCAGCCAAAAAGTCAAGTTTGCTGCCGCCGTTCATCAAAATGCAGCTAAAGCGGGCCTTACGGCCGTTTGCCTCCGTCAGCTCCCACGCTTTTTCCACAATGGTGGCCAGCGTGTTGTCAATATCCAGAGAACTAATGACCGCCTGGCCTGCTTCATACAGCACGCGCAGCGCCGCAGTTTGCCCCTGGGCCTGGGCAAAAAGACGGGCATTTTGAATGGCATTGGCCAGCTGATTGGCCATTGTTTGCAACGCGCGCACGTCCTCATCAGCCAGCTGCATCACTTCGGTGCTTTGCACATCCAGCACGCCAATCACTTTACCCTGCACCTTTAAGGGGAAGGAGAGTTCGGCGCGTGTTTTGGGCAGTTCAGGATTTGGCCAGAAGCGCGAGTCCTGCGATACATCAGACACCAATAGATATTCACCACGCCGTACGGCCGTTCCCACCAAACTTTGCGATCCCACTGCCAGCTTAAACCCATTCTCGATCAATTTACGGCCGTTTGGCGAAGAGGCGCTGCGCATCACGGCAAACTCATTGGCCGAATCCAGTAAGAAGACCGCCACATGATAGGCATGAATCCGCTCCGAGATAACGTGAACCACGTTGTCTAACAATTCCTCTTCATCGAGCTGGCTGTTGGCGTAGCTGGCCACCTTGGCGGCTGCATCTAGCAGCTCTGCATGGCCCACCACAGTTTGGTACAGACGCGCATTTTGCAGTGCAATGGCCGCCTGTCCGGCCAGCGCCTCCAGCGCCCGCGTATTTTCGGCATCAAACGCATCATATTCGGAATGTTCTACGTTAATGACGCCCACAACTTCGTGTTCCAAAACGATGGGCACTACTAGCTCAGAAAGTGTGGTTTCATGCGAAGGCAGATAATCGGGGTCTTCCCGCACATTTTCTACCAATTCAGACAATCCAGAATCGAAAGCACGCCACACAATGCCGTTACGGCCGTTTTTACCCGACCCGCGCGAAATTGTGCTGCCACCCACCGCTCGACGCGTTTGGTACAGCTCTTCAGGCGGATACGCCGCGACCAAAATGGCGTGGTTGGGTCCGTGCCGCAGCCAAATGCTGGCATAGGTGATCTGCCGGTTAGGAAAGCTAACCAATCGCCAGGCCTGCTCCACAATGTGATTAAGTACCTCGTCCCGCTTTAGGGTTGAATTGACCGCTTTGCCCGCCGCGTAAATCGCTTCCATAACGGCCGAGCGCCGGTTGCGCCGTTCAAAAAGCTGTGCGTTGTAAATAGCCACCGCTGCCTGGTTGGCAAACAGCTCAATGTGCTCCAGTTCCTCCTCCGTAAAGTGGCGTCGCTGCCGGTGAAAAATGAACATGACGCCTACCGTGGCAGTGCCCACGTTCAGGCGCACCGCCACATAAGAAGCCACATCTTCACCCGCCATAAAGCTGCTATCAGAAAATAGCTGATCTTCAGCGGCATCATCGGCAATTTGCATCTTTTGTGTATGGTTCAACATGAAGATAACGGGGGAATCAGGTGCTGGGGGTTGGTGGAACGGCCGTTCATCCCGAATACCGTACATGGTGGGCGGCAGCACAACTTTGTTTTTCTCCTGGTCGTACACATGCAACGTGACTGCGTCACAGCCCAGCGCCTCATGGGTGCCAACTACCACCGAATTTAACGTGTCTTCAAGCTTGGCCAGCGTGGTCATGCTGGCCACAATGCTGGACCCTTGCCTGGCTTTGCTTAAACGGCTCAATAAGCGGGCATTACGCAGCGCCAGCGCCGCGTGATTGGCAAACGTCTTAGCAATATCCTGTTCTTCGGCCGAGAAGCTGTGCAGCGAGTTGTAGTTAACATAAAGCACGCCAAGCTTTTCCTCACCAACCCGCAGCGCAATCCCCTGGAAGCTGCGCACCCCCGTTTCTTGCAGCAGCCCGTGGGTCGTTTCACCAATAAAATGGTATTTTTCCAGATCATCCACGTTCTGCACGCCAATCCAGCCCAGCTCCATTGCTGTTTCGGCCGTTCCCCCTCTGCTGGGGCCAGCTTTGATATGTTTCTGCCACACCTTGGCCGGAATACCGGAATGAATTGAGTTATCCAAGTCAAATTTGCGGTGCGTGTTGTCGTAAGACCAAATGACGGCCGAATCCGACTGCAACACCTGCCGCGCCCCCAACACAATTTGCTCCAAAACAGACTGCAAATCAGCCGCTACGGCCAGCGACTCGGCCGCCTGGCGTAAATGTTCCAGTTCTTTCAGGCGGCGGGCATTTTCGTAAGCGATGGCGGCCTGGTTCACGTACAGCTGCAACGCTTCCACTTCTGACTGCACAAAGCGGCGCGGCTCAGCGTAATACACCCACATCACGCCAATGCGCAGCCGATTCACCGACACCGGCAGCCCCACCGCCGCACGAATGCCCCGCTTAAAGAAAGATGGATTAGCCCGCTCTTTCTCCCGCTCAAAATCTTCCACAATTTGCGGCTGACCGCTGTTCATCACCGCCATCGAGAGGCCGTTGGGACGAATGGCGCTTTCCACATCCACATCATCCGAATCAGACAAAATCAGATCGGTAATGGTGCCCGTTTCCATGTCGATGAGGACCAGGCGTGCACCGCTGGCATGGGCTGTTTTTTGCGCCTGGTGCACAATGTCACGCCAGACTAAATCTGGATCGGTGGAAAGCACCAGGGCATTGCTGGCGCTGTAATAGGTGCGGAGACGGTTGCGGGAAACGGCCGTTTCTTCCAGCAACCTGTTCTTTTCAATGCCCATTGCCGCCGTGTTGGCAAACGTCAGCAATCGTTCCTCATCCTCACGGGTGATGGGATTCTTGGTGAACTTGTTGTCAGCCACCAGCAGACCAATGGCCTGATCGCGCGCCAACAGCGGCACAATCACAAGAGGCCAATCCGGCTGGAACAGCTCCACAAACGCCGGCGGCAGCCGATCATATTCATACTGCGTCACCTGCAAATTTTTGCGCTGCACAATCACCCGCGAGAGCAAGTCGGTGCCGGCCGTTTGCAGCGGCACTTTCAGCTGCATAATTGCCGCACCCACGGGCGTCAGCTTAATCCCTTCCAAATCCAAAAGCTCCAAATACCGGCCAAAATCAAAAAGCCCTTCACGATGATCGCGCTCCCAGTCACGGTGGGTCTGTTGCAGTTCAAAATTGCCAATCCCCATACTGCCCACCAGATTTTCACCCCGGTCATCCAGCAGCAAAATAGCCGCCCGGTTCAGGCCCAATCCATAACCAGCCGTCACGCCCGTCAGCACCACGTGCAAAATTTTGTCCATCTCCGTGGAAGATTGAATATAGTTGCCAATACGGTGCAAAATTTTGAGCTGAGAAAAGAGCCGCTGCTCCCGGCCAATAATTTGGGAGGTGTGCAGGGCAATCGCCGCCTGCAAGGCAAACCGTTCCAACACCTCAATATCAGCTTTACTCAGACGGTGGTCATTTTCTTCATCAGCCACAAAAAGAACTGCTTCCACTTCGCCGGCGTGGCGCAGGGGGATGGCTACCATCGTGGCAAAATTATACGGTTCCCAGAGCGAGGTCGGGTTCGGCCATTGATCATACTGGTTGGTGAAACAGGTTTCACCCAGCCGGGCCACCTGGCCAATCATACCATCGGCATGGCTGATGATGCTGCCAATCAGCTCGGTTTTTAAGCCATAAACGTCGCTCAGGGTCAGTTCGCCCATTTGCGGACTGTTGATAAACAAGCCCCCTCTATCACAATTCACCAGGTTGGCCGCCAGCCGAATGACTTCACGCAGCAAAACGGGAGATTCTTTAATGCCGCGAATATTGCGCGATGTTTCATCCAACGTTTCAAAGAGCTGGTTGCGCCGCCGGGTTTGCTCGTATAAATTGAGCCGGTCGATGAGCACGGCCGTTTGCTTGGCCAGAGCAATAGCTAAATTTTGCTTCTCAATGGAGAGTGCATCCGTTTCCTCTTCTCGCAGTTCACCCAGGTCCATAATGCCCACAACCCGGTCGCCGCTGCGCAGGGGAATGACCAATAATGATTGAATGGGATGGGACAATTTGAGACGTTCGCCCCATTTTTGCAGAATGTGCCGTCCGTGCCGTCCGGCTTTTTGGATCAGACTGGCCGAGCGCTCATACAGCAGTTCATCCAGACGGTGCCATTCAGCAACGGCCGTTTCCAACCCAATTTGCGGCTCCCACTGCCAACCATCATTCACCTGTTGCAGCGGGTAGACCGCCTGCGTCGTCAAAATCTGCTGTTCTTCATCCAGCAAAAAGATGCGGCAAAACGAGGTGCCCCACTGGCGTACCATCATCTGGGCCAAATCTTGCAGCCCCACAGCCAGATTATCCGCCTGGGCCAGCATATTGCTGGCCGACACAATCAGGTTCAGGCGGCGCTGCGTCTCCGTCACCGAGCGCATGTCGCGAAAATAGCCAACCACCCCGGTTTTTTCACCATTGGCATCATACTGCCACGTTACCGAAAGGCGGATGGGAACCGGCTTATTTCTCACATCCAGCACAACCGTTTCGTAATCGCGCAGCTGCCCATCCGGCGCAAGCAAAAGTTCCTGGGTAATGTGCCGTGTTTCCAGCGGATCGGCAAAAATGGAGCGAACCGGCAGCCCCAAAATCTTCTGGCGCTCATAGCCCAAAATACGTTCCGCCTGGGTGTTGTAAAAAGTGATTTTACCGTTACGATCATTGGTGATGACGCCGTCTACGGCCGTTTCCAACAAACGAGCATAGCGCAGCTTGCGTTCACTAATTTCACCCACCAATCGGGCGCTTTCAATGGCCACCACCACCGTGCGGGCAAACAAATGGCCAATCCATTCGTCCTCTTCCGTAAAAAAAGTGTTCGGCCCGATGTCGCCGCGCAGGCTCTTTTTATTGTCCAGGCGCAGCAAACCCAGCAGCGTTGGTTCCGTTCCGTCACTCGCCTGTTCCAGCAGCGGTATGGCCAACATGCTGTAACATTCGCGCGACTTCATGTAAGGATGCTCACGGCCGCGCACCGCCGGATGATTTATCAGCTCCTCACCGTGGGCCTTAAACACCTTTTTTTCATAGGCAATATGCCCCGTCAGCCCCGTGTGGCGGCCGCTGCGAATTTCAAACTCGCGCCCTTGCTGAATGCCCTGAGAGGTGTAGCCATAGCCTGCTTCAAAACTCAAAAAGCCGGGGCGGCGCACCAGCAAAATCGAGCCGGCTTCCGCTTCCAAAATTTCGGTCGCATGTTGGGCGATTAAGTTGAGCATTTCATTCTGGGAGATACGGCCGAGTTTGCCCATAATTTGCCCCGCCGCCAGCGACAATTTTTGCAGGCGGTTCACTTTGGTGTGATCGCGCAGCACCAGATCCGCATTGGCAAAAACGATGGCCGCCTGGTCGGCAAAAACCTGCAACAAACGGGCGTCTTCCGGGGTGAATTCACGGCCTAAATCATCATCAATGTACAGCACGCCCACAATGTGATCCTGCCATTTCAAGCGCAGCAGCACTTCGACCACGGCGCTGTCGGGCCACTCCTCGGCAAAAGGACCTTTTTTGCCATCGAACTCAGCATAGTGGGGCACAATCAGGTGCGGCTCTTCGGTGGCCACCAATCGCCCGGCCATGCCTTCCCCTTTTTTGAGGGTGTAACCGCATACTTTGTTTGTGTTACGGCCGTAATCCACCACCACCGTCAACAGTTCCTGGGACGGATCATATTCATAAATGCCACCGCCCTTGCCGCCCAGCAGCGTCACCGCCTGCTGCAAAATCAGGCAAAGCAGCTCATCCCGCTGAGCCTGATTGGTGATGGCCCGCGTCGTTTGGCGCAAGGTAAAAAGCTGCGACTGTTTGTGCTGCACTTCCCGCCGCCAGTGGTTCGTCTGGTTTTGATTGGCGGCCGCCAGCCGCTTCAAGTGCAAATATTCGGCGGCATCTTGCACAGCCAGCCCCAGCTCCGGCAGCTCTGGCCGCGCCGGCAGCTGCTGCTGAATGCCAGCCCGGCGCAGCTGCACGGCCGAAAAATGACTGTCTGACAAAATAAGGGTAAGCAGGTCCGGGTACTGCTTGTTGATGTAAGGCATGAGCTGCCGCAACGTAACAACTGGTTTCTTGTTTTTGAGAGTGGGCAGCGCATCCGGGACGAGCAAGAGATCAAAACGGCCGTTGCCCACACCGGCCCCTTCCGCCAGGGCCGAGAGCAAGTTTTCGGCCGTTTGCACCACCAGCACCTGGAAATCGCAGTGGCCTTGCAGGTAGCGCTTCATGCGGCTGCTTTCCTGGGCATTTTCTTCAGCAAGCAACAGATTGAACGTCGGTCGTGGTCTCATCTGACTCTCTCCAAGATGCAATTCTGGGGTATGTTGTTGTGAGCGATGTTGGTTGACACTTCCTAAACAATCCGGCGATATAGCACAAGCTGCGATTCGTTTCGATTACCGGACGGTCTGTGGCCCTGACTCTGCTTAACTTTATACCATAAGATGCGAACAGAACTCTGTCAGTATTCTGTCAATTGTCCAACGGGGTGGGCTGGCAGCGTTGTACGATTTGCCGACGTAAAAATGGGGCAGTTAATTTCAATTAAGAGGTTTCAAACTTGTGAGGAGCGGAGCATCCCTACGACCATGCTCAGGACAGGCCTCAGATGCGGAGTGGGTTTTGCTACAGCCGTTCGCATACTTCGACTACACTCAGCACAAGCCTGAGGATGCTCACGCCACCTATTCAGAGGGTTGGCATTTAGCGATATTTTTCGCGGAGGGCGCGTTCTACCTGTCGCTGGCTGTCGCGGCGGGCCAGGGTTTGGCGCTTGTCGTGCAGCTTCTTGCCGCGCGCCAGGGCAAATTCCAGCTTGGCACGGCCGTTTTTCAAATAGAGCATGGTGGGAACGGCCGTTAAGCCTTTTTGCCCCAGCTCATCCAAAATCTTGTTTATTTCCCGGCGGTGCAGCAGCAGCTTGCGCGGTCGGGTTGGCTCGTGGTTTTGCCGGTTGCCGTGTTCATATTCGGCAATGTGGGCTTCTACCAGCCACAGCTCCCCATCCCGTGGCTGCACATAGGCGCGGGCCAAACTGACCCGGTTGGCCCGGACCGATTTGATTTCTGTACCCGTCAGCACCAGACCTGCTTCAAAAAGCTCCAGCAGTTCATACTCGTGACGGGCACGTCTGTTCTTAGCAATAATCTTCTTACCAGATGTTTGCTGTTTCATGCGATTAATCGTTTAAATGGCACGCAGATGAACGCTGATGCCGCTGATTAAGTCAAAAAAATCAACGTTCATCTGCGTCAATCAGCGTCCCACTAATAAGTTATTCACTTGTCTGCAAATATTCAATTGCCCCGGAAAGCTGAATATCTTCCTCAGCATCAAATTCCATTTCTACAATGATATCCGGGGTAACTCCTGCTTGATCAATGGTATTGTTATTGGGCGTGTACCAACGGGCAATGGTCACCCGCATCTCTGATCCATCCGAGAGTTGGTGCACCTGCTGCACAGAGCCCTTCCCAAATGTAACGTCACCAATGAGGACGGCACGGCCGTTATCCTGAATGGCCCCGGCAACAATTTCTGAGGCGCTGGCGCTGCCGCCATTGACCAAGACAACCAAAGGTAGACCCTCGCCCAAATCACCGTCCTCGGCCCGGAAAGTTTGATCCAGGCCAGCGCTATTGCGCTCGTACAGCACCACGCTGTCTGTCAAAAACAGATCAGCAATGCTTATCGATTGGTTTAGAAAACCACCGGGATTATCCCGCAAATCGAAAATAATGCTTTCCGCACCCTGGTCCAGTAAATCCTGTAATGCTTCAACCGTCTTTTCGGTGGCGGTTTGGTCAAATGTGGTCAATTTAATGTAGGCAATATTGCCTTCCAGCATTTCAGATTCCACCGTGGCAATCTCAAAGCGCACGCGGGTGATGGTAAATTCAAGCGGATCTTCAACACCTTCGCGTCTGATAGTCAACGTCACATCCGTGCCGCGCGGCCCACGCACGCGCAAAATCACTTCGTCAAAGGAAAGATCGTCAACCGACTCGCCATCTACAGCAGTGACAATATCGCCGGGCAGCAAACCCGCCAAATCGGCTGGCTGGTCGGGGATGGGGCGAACGATTTCAAAGAGTCCCTCTTCGGTTTCGCGGACGAAGGCACCAATGCCTTCAACCGAACCACCGGCGTCTTCACGCAGGCGGGCCGCCACTTCGGGGCGGACAAAGCGGGTGTATTCGTCATCCAACGTATCCAAGGAGCCTTCTATGGCTGAATACAAAATTTCCTGATTCAGCGGAATTTCGCCATCAAACTCTTCTTCAACCAGTTCCCATGCTTCAAAAAACAGCTCAAAATCGATTGCCTCTATATCTTCCAGGCGAGGCGCAGTTGGCTCGTTTTCCCGGTCACCGCTGGTATCGCCCACGGCCGTATCCCCAGCTTCCTCAACCGGCTCTTCAGCAGCATTCTCACCGGCTTCCGTACCAACAACAACCGGCACTTCTACCTCTCGCGTCACTTCCACTTCACGCGTCACTTCGCGCAGTTCGGTCAGAGTTTCGGTGATCGTCTGGTTTGTTGCTGTAGCCCGGCCAATAGCAAAACCGGCAACGGCCGTTCCTAAACAAAGCAGCAGGCCGGCCACAGCGACAATAAATATCATGGTACGGTTGCTGCGCGGGGCCTGGTCGGTTGAATTTGTATCGTAACTCATTGAAAAATCCTTACTCGTCTAATTGAACTAACTTTTGTAGCTCCAACACTGCCTGATTCAAAACGGCATCACGGCCATTGTCAATATCTTCCTGGGTCACCGCCACCAAAACATCCGGCTGCAAGCCTTGTTGATCCAGCTGATGCCGATCTGGCGTAAACCAGCGGGAGGCCGTCACATGAACCGATGACCCATCGCTTAGATCATACACCAATTGGACCGAGCCTTTGCCAAACGTTGGCGTACTGCCCACCAACAGCGCCCGCCCCCGGTCTTGCAGCGCCCCGGCTAAAATCTCGGATGAGCTGGCCGTGCCGCCATCCACCAAAACAATGATCGGAATGTCCGGGGCTAATGTTTCTTCCGTCGCCTCGTAGACACGTTCCTCTTCGCCACGTGACCGCTGGTAGAGAATGGGACCATCTTCTAAAAAGTGATCGGCCACGGAAACGGCCGCATCCAGCAGCCCACCGCCATTGCCCCGCAAATCCAAAATGAGCTGGGTAGCCCCTTGAGATTGCAGGTCGCGGACGGCCGTTTCAATCTCATTGGCGCTTTCCCCACTAAAACGGGTTAATTGAATATAGCCCACCTGCTCATTCTCGCGCAACAGTCGGTAAGTGACCGAGGGAATCAAAATATCGCCTCGCTCCACTTCGATATCCACCGGATCAGACTCATCAGGATGCAAAACTGTGAGAACCACGGTGGTGCCTTTTTCACCACGCACGCGGTCGGCCACTTCCTGCACCGTCATCTCCGGCGTAATTGCCTCACCATCCACTGCCAATAGTTCATCACCAGACAAAATGCCGGCTTGCTCTGCCGGATTGCCCGGAATGGGTTCCAAAAAGATGGGGCCGCCTTCTTCCGGCCGTGACAGCGTGGCACCAATGCCGCCAAACGTTCCCTGGAGCGATTGGCGCTCAATCTCGCGCTCAACCGGTTCCACAAAAAAGGTGTAGGGATCGCCCAGCAAAGCTATGGAGCCTTGAATGGCACCATAGGTCAACTCCTTGTTCGTGGGCAGCTCGCCCAAGAAATTATCTTCTATGCGTCCCCACGCCTCCCAAAAAAGGCCAAACTCATCGGTGTCTGTTGTTTGGACGGTGATCTCACCGCGGCGCATTTCAATAAAGTCGTTGGTGAAATAGCCGGCAACAAAAGCACTGAGAGCGAGCAAAATAAGCAAGACAGTGGCAAAAATATTACGTAGGCGTTCAGACATATCGTTTCTCGGCTGGGCGTACTCGTGCTCCCCAGTTTGATGTTACATTATGATTCAGAGACAGCGAAAGTAAACAAAAACCGCACCAGATTTTACCTTCACTTAACGAATTCACAGAATTCGGCACAAATTATGAATAAAAATTGTAGCACAGGTGATATGTCAAGCAATCTACTGTATAATCCACCCCACTATCGGATCGCTTTCCACTGCCTGCGAAAACCCGCTTCCTTCACTGTAGCCAGGCAGAGGTTTGAGCAAAAACGCCGCTTTGCCTCATCGATCCGCAGTGACAAATTTAATTTAAACTTATTGGGAGCAATTGTTCATCTTGAGCACCGTGTTGCAACGCGTGAAAAATAGTTGGCGCTGGTGGGGAACGGCCGTTTGCCTGGCACTCTTCCTGTTGTTTAATGCTGGCAGCCACACAACGCTGGCCCAGGATGAAACACCGGAAGATTCGCTGGCCGCAGCCCAGGCCATCCTCAACGAGATGAGCGTGGCTGAACGCGTGGGGCAGCTCTTCCTGGTGACGTTTGAAGGGGATCATGCCACTTTGGACAGCGACATTGCCGAGTTAATCACCAACTACCATATTGGTGGGGTTGTCCTCTCGGCCGCCAATGACAACATCACCGGCTACGGTAATCTGTCTAATATTCCCACGCAGACATCTGAACTTATCAGCAATTTGCAAAGCCTGGCCCTGCTGGGCCAACCCATTGTGATTCCTGACGGGTCTGAAATTGAGGAAGATGCGGTCCCGCCCACCCGTCTGCCCACGCCACCGTTTACCCCCATCCCGCTTTTTGTGGCCATGGCTCATGAAGGTGATAGTTATCCGAACACGGCCGTTCTCAACGGCCTGACCGACGCACCCAGCAACATGGCCATCGGCGCCACCTGGCGGCCAGAATTGGCGCAGCAGGTGGGTGAAGTGGTGGGCCGCGAGCTGTCCAACCTGGGGATCAACATGCTGTTTGGTCCCTCGTTGGACGTATTGGAAAATCCGGACCCCATCAGCCCCAGCGATTTAGGCGTGCGTTCTTTTGGCGGCGATCCGTACTGGGTAGGGGCGTTGGGCAGCGCCTACACCGCCGGGGTGCATATGGGCAGCGACGATCAGATCGCCGTCATCCCCAAACATTTTCCCGGCTACGGCGCCAGCGACCGGCCGCTGCATGAAGAAGTACCCACCGTGCGTAAATCGTTAGAGCAGCTGCGCCAGATTGAGCTGGCTCCATTTTTTGCCGTCACGGGCGATGCCAGCCGCACGGGAGCTGTCGCCGACGGTTTGTTGACCACCCACATCCGCTACCAGGGCTTCCAGGGAAACATTCGGGCCACTACCAACCCCGTCAGCCTGGACCCGCTGGCCCTGTCAGCGCTGATGGCCCAGGAAGAGCTGGGCAGCTGGCGCAACGAGGGCGGCTTGATTGTGTCCGATGCCCTGGGCGTACGAGCTGTGGAACGATTCTACGGCCAGGATCAGGGGTTCCCCCACCGCGTGGTGGCCAAAGACGCCTTCCTGGCGGGCAATGATTTGCTGTATTTGTCTGATTTTGCTTTGGGTGACGCGCCGTACGAAGAGCAATTGCTGAACATTATTGACACGATTTTGTGGTTCCAGGAACGGTACGAAACCGATGTCGCTTTTCAGCAGCAGGTGGATACGGCCGTACTGCACATCCTGCAACTAAAATTACGGCTCTACAAAAACAGCTTTGCGCCAGAAACCATTTTGGCCGGCAATGCAGACTTGCCCGCGGTTGACCCGGCAGGCGAGGCTGTCACCATCGATGTGGCCCAATCCGGCCTGACACTGATCGCCCCTGACCCGGATGAACTGGTTGAGCGCCTGGTACGACCGCCAACGGCCAGCGAAAACATTACCATCTTCACCGACATGCGGCAGTTTCAGCAGTGCAGCGACTGTCCAGCGCAGCCGCTCATCGGCCTAAATGCCATCGAGGAAAGGATGTTGGCTTTGTACGGGCCGCAAGCCAGCGCCCAGCTGCAACCGGACCAAATTAGCAGCCACAGCTTTGCTAACCTCCAAGCGTTTATTGACGCTGGAACAGAGCCGATTATTTACAATACTGAGCCAATTACGCCCACCGTCGCCCCAGAAAGCAGCCCCACTCCAGACGATGGACCCACACCCACGCCGTTACCGACCTCGACCCCACCACCGGCCTTTTTGGTCCAGGAAGATCTGGCCAGCGCCGACTGGATCATCTTTGCCATGCTGGACCAGACAGGGGCAAACTCGCGGGCGCTGAACAATTTTTTGGCGCAGCGGCCCGATCTGGTACGGGAACAGCGCGTGGTGGTTTTTGCTTTTAACGCCCCTTATTATCTGGACTCGACGGAAATTACGCAGTTGGCGGCCCTGTTTGGCCTGTACAGTCACAATGAAGCGGCGATTGATACGGCCGTACGTGCCCTTTTCCAGGAGCTCCCATTTGTCGGAGCCTCACCTGTGAATATTCCTGGTGCCAGCTACGATTTATTTAGGCAAACCCAGCCAACGCCTGACCAGATCATTGGTCTAAGCGTGACCAATCTGGATACGGATTCGGCCACCGCAGATGAACCGTTTGCCGTTTCTGTGGGTGATACGCTGCGGCTGAAAACTGGCATCATTTTGGATCGCAATGGCAACCCTGTGCCCGATGGCACGGTGGTTCGCTTTCGCCAGCGCGACCGGGTGGCCGGTGTAGAAAACATCATTGATGAAGTTTCTACGGTGGACGGTGTGGCCCAGCTAGATTACGTGCTGGAATCGCGCACGGAAGGCGGGCAGTTCCGCATTGTGGCCGAAGCAGGCGCGGCCACCGTCTCACAGGAAATCGACATCATGGTCGGGGCCACGGAGTCCGGCGGCGGGGCGCAAATCTCGATCATTGATCCTACGCCGCAGCCCACACCCACCGACGAACCGGAACCTACACCCACGATCACGGCCACCTCCCCCGCCACCGACGCGCCAGAACCGACCAGTACGCAGTCGCAAACGGCCGTTCCTCCCGAAGAACCCGGTATTCGCATCGAACTGTCGGAGTTTTGGTTGTTGACGGCCGTTTTTGCCGGGCTGCTGGTTTCCAGCGGCGCGGCCTTCACGCTGGGCCGCCAGCAAAACGTCTCCCTGGCCCAGCAAATCGGCTGGCCGCTCTGGAGCATGATCGGCGGCCTGCTCGCCTACATCTATTTTAAGCTCGAACTACCTGGAACGGCCGATTTAGGGGATATACAGATATTCACCGGCTTCCTCGTTACGGTAATCGGTGGCGTGATCGGTCTACTACTCTACTGGATTCGGCAAAAATTTAGCTAAACGGCCGTCCCCTCCAAATCCTCTTCCCCACGATGCAGTTCAATATCTTCCCAGGACACCGGATCATCTACCGGCTCCAGGTGGGTGAATACCGACACCGGGGCCAATGCCTGGCGCAAATCGCGCTCGATAGTTTCCAAAAGCGTGTGTCCCCGCTGCACTGACCAGTCGCCGGGCACCTGGATGTGCACCGACACAAAACGATTGGCCCCTGACTGGCGCGTACGCAAGGCATGGTATTGCACCTCTTCGCAGCAGTACCCCTCCAGCACGGCACGTACTTTTTCCACCTCTTCTGGCGGCAATGAGGTGTCCATCAGGCCATTGACGGCCGTTCCCAGCAGCTTCACCCCCGTGTATATAATTTGCAGCGCCACCAGCAGCGCCACCACCGGGTCCAGCCACTGCCAGCCGGTCAGCCAGACGGCCGTCACCCCCACAAGCACCCCCACCGAGGTCCACACATCTGTGAGCAAATGTTGGGCATTGGCCGTCAGCGTCAGCGAATTGTGCTGCCGCCCCACGCGCAGCAGCACCAGCGCAGTCAAGCCATTGCCTAGCGCCGCCAGCACAGACACCAACAGACCCAGCCCAATTTGCTCCAAAGGTTGGGGATGAATGAGACGCTGTACGGTCGTATACCCAATTGCCAGCGCCGCCACCAAAATCAGGCTGCCTTCAATGCCGCCGGCAAAATATTCGGCCTTGCTGTGGCCATATTCGTGTTCATCATCCGGCGGCTGAGCAGCGATGGTGAGGATGATGAGGGCCATAACGGCCGTTACCAAATTCACGCCTGATTCCAGCGCATCGGATAATAGACCAACAGAGCCAGTGAGCCAGTAAGCAGCAGCTTTGAGACCAATGGTGAGAACGGCCGTGGCAATCGAGAGCCAAGCATAGCGGGTGAGTTGGTGTCTGTTTTGCATACCTTTATTGTGACGCATCATGTCATAGATTTCTACCCAGCATGTTCATTTTTGATTTAGTCTGGCCTAAGTGATGGTGTAGTTGGAGTGAATACGGCCGTTTGACCCGGCTAAACACAAGTGAAAAGTGAGAAGTAAAAAGTGAAAGGTTGTTATCAAGCCCACTTTTTACTTTTTACTCTATCACTTTTCACCCATCACTCAGTCACCGGTACCGCTCCCGAATATTCGGCACCAAATATTCCTCAAAGGCACGTGCCACGTCGTAAGCTGGCAGCCAGCCCCAATCTTTGCGCGCTTCTTTGTCATTTAAACCGGCGGGCCAGCTGTCTACAATGCCCTGACGGTGGAAATCTGGTTCAAATGTAATCTGGGCCTGAGGGAAGGTTTGCTCGACCTGGGCCTTAAATTCAGCCGCCGAAAGGCTGAAGCTGGTGACGTTGTACACGGCACGGCTCAGCTCGCTGCGTGGCGTTTCCCACAGCTGTAACAAGGAGGTGATGGCATCTGGCATGGCCATAAAGGGAATGGTGCTGTCTTCGCGGACAAAACATTTGTAGGGCACCCCTTTGGCGGCGGCGTGCAGCATTTCTGGCCCGTAATCGCTGGTGCCGCCAGAAGGCACCGTAAAGGCGCTGATCAGCCCCGGAAAGCGGACGCTGCGAAAGTCCAGCATGGTGGGCGTGGTTTCGGCCAGCTGCTGGTAATTTTGGCTGTAGTAGCTGCCGAGCTGTTCACAGTACAGCTTGTTGCAGCCGTACATCGTGGTGGGATAGTTCCAATCCCATTCGCGCACGTAAAAGTCCCGCTGCTTCGTTTCCAGATCGGGCATGCCATAGACGGCAATGGAGCTGGGAAACAGGAAGCGCACCGGTTTGCCTCGCTGCTGCGACTGCGATGCCGCCAATTGCAGCAAGTTCAGCGTACCGTTGACGTTAACCTGATGGGCCAGCTCTGGGGAAAATTCGCTGCGGGTAGAAAGCAGCGCTGCCAGGTGAAAAATTGTGTCAAATTCATACTCGGTCACCAGCCGGGCAAACAGTTTCTGGTCCAAAATATCGCCGATCATGTGGACAGAACGGCCGTCTAGCTCTTCTGGCAACGGATGCAAATCAAGCGTCAGCAGAATGTATTCACCACTGGCCGACAGCTGCTCAATAAGCGCCTGACCAATTTCACCAGCCGCACCGGTTATCAATATTGCTTTTTTGCGCATGCACTCCTCTCTTATGCGTTTTGCGGGCCAATCACACAGCAGCAAATGGCCCAAATAGTTCAGTAGGATGTGGCTATCATATCACGATTGGCATGAAATGCTGGGTGCCAAACGGCCGTATTTAACCATGATTTTTGGCAAAACGGCCGTTCCTTGAAACGAGAACCTAAAGATTGACGTACAGCCAACGCGTGTGTTAATCTCATACCCCAACAGCGAGGAGATGTGCATGAGTAACGAGAGCGAACCAATCCCTGAAACAGTCGACCACGAATCCCCCCACTGGTCACGAAGCACCAAAGTGATCGTAACCGTGGCAGCATTGCTGCTGGTATTGTGGCTGGCATATCGCTTTCAATCCCTAATTTCCCTTATTGTCATCGCCGCCATTTTGGCCTATATCCTAAACCCCATCGTGGTTCAGCTAGACAAACGCACCGGGCTCAAGCGCAGCTCAGGCATTCTTATTGTTTATTTGCTGCTGGCTGTTGCCGTGATTGGTGGTTTTACTGCCCTGGGATTTGCCGCGTTTGAGCAAATCAGCTCCCTCCTTGAACAGGTTCCCAAATTTATTCAAGATATTACGGCCGTAATCGAAGAATTCACCGCCCGCACCGACCCCATCAGATTTGGGCCTTTTTTCGAACTTGATCCCAGCATGATTAACATCGATTTGATCCAGCAGCAAATCATTGGCTTGGTGGAACCAGCCGTCAGCCAAGGCGGGCAGCTAGTCACCGATGTGGCCACGGCCACCATCGCCACGCTGGGCAATCTTTTTTTCGTCTTTGTCATCTCCATCTACCTGGCCATTGAGATTCCTCTGCTGGGCGGGCGCGTCGCCAACATGGCCCAGCTGCCCGGCTACCGGCGGGATGCCGAGCGGTTATTGCGCGAATTCGGCCGTATCTGGAGCGCCTATTTACGCGGCCAGGTCATTTTGGGATTGGTTATCTTTTTGGTGGTCTGGTTGGGGCTGGCCTTGCTGGGCGTACAAAATTCGTTGGCGCTGGGACTGCTCTCGGGTCTGTTAGAATTCATTCCAGTTTTAGGACCTATTATTGGCGCTGGTGCCGCTATCATCGTGGCTCTTTTTCAGCCAGACACAATCGGGCAGATGGCCAACTGGCAATATGCCGGCGTTGTGCTTATTTTTATGCTGATTGTGCAGCAGCTGGAAAACAATATTCTGGTGCCACGCATCGTGGGTGAATCCCTGGATTTGCACCCGCTCATTGTTATCATTGGCGTGTTTATGGGCAGCAGCCTGGCCGGGGTTTTAGGGGCCATCCTGGCGGCACCCGTTGTGGCGACGTTAAAATTGGTCAGCATTTACGCCTGGCGCAAAATGTTTGATCAGCCACCTTTTCCCGACCCAGAAAAAGAACTCGGCGAATCAGCATCAGCCAGGTTGCTCAAACGAGGGCAGGAATTACTGCCCAAACGCAAGAAAGGAAGCAAGCCTGCTAAATAAACTAGATTTTTATGAAACAGTCTGAATTGTTTCAAACGGCCGTAAAAAAAGCCAAAGCTGGGGAGCGCAACCAGGCGCGTGCCATGCTAATCCAGCTGGTGGAAACCAATCCAGACCATGAGCTGGCCTGGCTTTGGCTCAGCGAGCTGGTGGCGGACCCCGAAGACAAAATCATCGCGCTGGAAAATGCCCTTACCATCAATCCGCAACGCAGCCAGACCCAAACGCGGCTGCGCCAGCTACGCCAGAAACAGGCTGCCGCCAGCCAGCCGGCCAGCCATTTTGCCCTCAACGGCATATCCGAGCTGCAAATCACCACGCCAGAAGAAACGCGTTTCGCAGAAATCAACCAGCTGTTTGCGGCGGACAAGATTACCGAAGGCCGCCACCAGCTGGCCGACTTCCTGCGCCGCTACTCCAACCACGAGGCAGGTTGGTGGCTCATGGTGCAGCACGCCGATTCCCAGACAAACTTGCTCATTGGTCTGGACCATCTGCTGCGCCTCAATCCGGCCCACCCTGAAGCGCCCAAAATGTTAGGCAGCATCAAACCCACCAACAAAGAGTTTTTGCAAATGGGCCGCCTGTATGAGCGGTTGGAACGATGGGAAACGGCCGTAACCTACTACAAACGCGCCCTCAAATCCCCCGTCAATGCTGACCGGCTGCTGGCCCAAAAGCGGCTGCCCCATGTGGAAGAGCAGATTAAGCTGGCTAAAATCAAGTACACCGGCCCCACGGCTACGGTGCTGCGGCTGGCTGTTGGCCCCACACTCCTGTATGCCATGCTGGTTCTGATTCAGGCTGGACTGAAACCAACGCAGGCTTCGCCGCTGTTGTGCCTGAGCAATCTGGCGTTTCTGGCGGGGATGCTGCTGTTTAGCGCACTTTCACACGCCCCAGAACACCCCTGGATGCAGCAGCTGCGGGAAACGGCCGTTTTCCAAAACCGAACCGTGCTGCGCCTGGTGAGCCTGCTGCTCATCCTCCTGCCCATCATGCTCTTGCTGGCACTCACTGTCTCCCGCCTGCTCAACTTCGAGCTGAACCTGGCTAACCCATGATCCCACTAACAGATTTGCAGCCCAACCGGTACAGCAGCTTCCCCTTCATGACCATGATCATCATCGTGCTCAACATGTTGGCACTCATTGGTCAATTTCTGCTTTTGGAATTTGATTTAGAAGGCTATGTTAAAACGCTTTATCTGTTTGGCAGCGTGCCTACCTTTGTCATCGACCAACAGGCGGCCGGTGCCCTGGCCACCATCACCTCCATCTTTTTGCATGGCGGTATTTTTCATTTGGCGGGCAACATGCTGGCGCTGTGGGCCTTTGCCCAACGCATCGAAGATGCCTGTGGGCCGTGGCGCTTTCTCGCCTTTTACCTGCTTTGCGGCGTGGTGGCCGACATCATCAGCACCATGAGCCGCTCCACTGAGGCCATTCCCGGTATTGGCGCCAGCGGTGCGGTATACGGCATTATGGCCGCCTATTTGATTTTGTTTCCTCGGGGGAGAATAAAGGTATTGTTCTTTTATGGCTTTGGCTTTTGGCGCATTCCCTTCCGAGCTTACTGGGTCATCCTTTTCTTCTTTTTGAAAGAGATTCCCGTTGCGCTGGATGTGCTGCTGATCAATGTAGAATCCAGCGTGGCCCATTGGGCCCACCTGGGTGGTTTCTTCGCCGGAACGCTCATCTTCCTTTTCCTGCGCCCCGACGCCTTCCACCGCTTCCGCAACGAGCTGCCGCTCTAAACGCGAACAGGCCACACTTTGGCAACAGCTTAAACGCGCTAAGAAAGCGCGGCCACTGCTCATTGATTACCGATTACTGTTCGCCAACAGTCAAAATCACCTTGCCGATGTTCTTGTTCTGCGCCACGTATTCATGCGCTTTTTGCGCTTGCTCAATGGGAAACGCCGTGTCGATGATCGGCTTTAACTCGCCAGATCGCAGCAGCGGCCAGTAGCCGGTCTGGAACTGCTCAGTAATCTTTACCTTTTCGGCCGGCGGACGCGAACGCAGCGTAGAGCCAACGATGCGCAGCCGCTTGCCCAGCAGCAGCCCCATGTTCATCTCGCCGTGAGAGCCGCCCAGCTGGCCAATGTTGACCAAACGGCCGAATCGCTTTAACGCCTTCACGTTCCGGTCTAAATAACCACCCCCCACCGGATCCAAAATCAAATCAACGCCCTGATCCTGCGTGGCGACCAGCACCTTCTCCAGGAAATCTTCCTGTTTGTAATTGATGGCCAGTTCAGCCCCCAGCTTGCGGCAGGCCAGCAGCTTCTCATCGCTGCCGGCAGTGATAAACACAGTGGCCTCGGCCGCGTTGGCCAGCTGGATAGCGGCCGTGCCCACGCCGCTGGCCCCGGCATGAATGAGCACCGTTTCCCCAGCCGACAGTTCGCCCTCCAGAAAGAGATTGACGTAAGCGGTGTACCAGACTTCAGGAACGGCCGTGCCCATGGCAAACGTCCATTCTTTGGGCAGCTTCAGCAGCATCCCGGCAGGCACGGCCACCTGTTCAGCATAGCCGCCGCCGGGCAGCAAAGCACAAACGCGATCCCCTACCTGCCAGCCCGCCACATCTTCGCCCACGGTCGCAATAATGCCCGCCATTTCCAACCCCAAAATCTCGCTGGCGCCGACGGGTGGATTGTAGCCGCCCCGTGCTTGGAGCAAATCGGCCCGGTTTACGGCCGTTGCCTGCACGTTTACCAACACCTCTTCCGGTCCATACTCCACATCTGGCACCGATTCCCACACCAGCACCGGGTTCTGCTTGTCTCCCTTCACCACAATCGCCTTCATAATCTCTCACCTTCGCCAGCCTTTTCAGATGCCGTCTGCAATACATTCAGGTAAACTAAACACATCAAAGCGTCGGTCAATTTTCTAAAATTGACCAACATGGAGGAGAGTATCACAAGATGACCGAACGTGAAACCTACACCGTTGTGATTGCAGGCATTACCCGCCACCTGCCCCTGTTTGAAGTTGCCCCCGGCGTGCGCATCGCCATTTTTAATATGCTGGGCGATACCATTGTTGTGAAGGCCACGGCCGCAGCCCTGGCCGAGCGGCTAAAAAATACGCCGGCCGAAGTGCTGGTAACGGCCGAAGCCAAGGGCATTCCCCTCATCTACGAGATGAGCGCCTTGATGGGCCTACCTTACATCGTCCTGCGAAAATCGTACAAAAGCTACATGGGCGATGCCATCAGCGCCGAAACCGTCTCCATCACCACCGGCAAGCCGCAAACGCTTTACCTGGATGAAAAAGATAAAGAGTTTATCAAAAATAAAAAGGTCGTTCTGGTTGATGATGTGATCAGCACTGGCAGTACATTAAAAGGCATGGAAAATGTGGTAGCACATGCCGGCGGTGAGATTGTGAAGACTGCGGCCGTTTTCACCGAAGGTGATGCCGACTGGAGCAATATCGTTGCCCTGGCCAATTTGCCCGTTTTCACAAGCGAGGATTCTTAATACAGGCGATTTGTCAAAAATGGTGCGGCCTGTCAGATGGATTTGCCTGGGATTGTTTTTTGTAGGCTGGTATGGATTATTGGGCTGTTCGGAGGAGGATGCGGCCGTTCCCAGCCCCATGCCAGTTCTAGAAACAACCATAACTGCCCAGCCACCCCAACCGACGCTGCAAACTCAGGCTACGCCAACCCCCATCGTGCCCACGGCGACCCAACCGGTGCTTGGCATTGGAAACGATCACCGAGAGGCGGTTTCGCCCACCCCTGAGACGCCCACCACTCTTTCACCCACTGCATTGCTGGCGACACAGGAGGCCAGATTTCCGGCGCATTATACAGCCGTAGCGGTACAAGGGGATCGCGCCTATGTTAGCTACGGCAAACGGCTGGTCGTTTTGCACAATGTCTTTGAGCCCAACCGGATGTATTCAGGGCGAACACATTCTTTCCTGAATCAGATCAATGATGTTCAAATTATTGGCGACTACATTTACGCTGCTCTGGGAACACCGGGCAACATGCTTCATACTGGCCCTACAATCAGTGAAAAGCTAGACACCGGGCTACAAATTATCAACGTGGCTGCTTTTTCTGATTTATTACCTTCAACAGAATTCGCCACATCCGGCTTTTACAACACCCATTTTAATGTATTTAACCTGACTGTTATTGACAATGTCGCCTATCTTGTTAGCAACTTTACCTGGGAAATCGTCGATGTGTCAGACGTAGCTAACCCAACGCAAATCCCGCTTGACCTACAGCATGTACATGAGGTGTTCCATTACGGCCGTTTCGCGGTTGTAGATGAATATCGTTACTGGTTTGACCATGCATGTTATAGAACAGCCTGTTACGGCACTTTTTCGATATACGACACAGGCAATCCCCTTGAATTTTTAGAGCTTGGACGTTATGAATCGAGCGAAGAGTACCTGGATTTTGCTGTTCGTGACGATTATGCTTATCTTGTCAGCCCTCGTTCTTTACAAATATTAGATATTTCGGATCGCAGCCAACCTGTTGCGTTAAGTACCACACAATCGCTTGGCGGTCGGCAGTTGGCACTTATTGGTCACTTTGCTTATATAATCTCAAATGGACTTCAAATCGTTGATATTGCCGATCCAGTCAACCCGCAGTTGGTTCTCTCCTTGTTTCCCGACACTCACCTCACCGATATTGCTGTCGAAAACGGGCATATGTTCATCGTCGATTGGGATACAGGCTTATACATTTTTGACGTAACTGATCCGGCCAATCCTGTGGAAGTAAACCATTTCCATCGTCAAGGTGGTTGGTAATGTTATATTGGTCCGTTTTCACTTAAACGAGGCAGATTATGGCATTAAAGCAATTTGGATGGTTGGTGAGTTTAGGAATCATCTTGCTGCTGGCCGCCTGTAACGATGACACATCTGCGCCAACGGCCGTTGCCACCGTAGCCTTCATTACCCCAGCCAGCCCAACGGAAACGGCCGTGGCGACCAGCACACCTACCTTCACTGCTTCGCCCACAACTGTTGTGGTAACGGCCGTGCCCTCCGTAACGCCCACCGCCTCATCAACGCCTACACCTGACACACTGTACTCCCGCAACGCGAATCCGAAGACGCCTCAGCCCCGGCGGCCTACTCACACACCCGTATCCTTCACACCTGCCGAACTGCAAGCAACCATAATCGCCAAATCTCAGGATTCGTACACGACCTTCCTCGTCCAAGAGAATCTGGCTTATGTAGCATTTGGTAAACGTTTGTTTATAGTGGACGTTTCCATGCCCAGCCAGCCCATTTTGGTCGGCGAAACGGTCTTTCCTAATCAAATAGAAGAAATTCAGGTTGTAGATGATACACTTTATGCTATCCAAAGGGAGGGGGAGAACATTTATCAATGGCCCATAGAATTGGCCATTGTCGACGTAACCGATCCCACAAACCCCTCTAAATTGGGCCTTTACAGCCCGGAATTTTTAGCAATTGATGCAATTGTTATCGGTGATATTGCGCACGTGATTGGCTTTAAAGATGACTGGGAGGTTGTGGACGTTTCAAACCCCCGTCTTCCTACTAAAATTGGAACCATCCAGGAAGGGTGGTCCGGCAGCTGTTCGGGATGCTATATCCTTAGTGAGGTTAGAGAGATAGACGGATACCTTCACTTATTTCCTAGTAATAATCGCTATTCACACCCCGAAATCCTTATCTATGATGTTTCCGAGCCTCTAAACCCTCGCATCACTAGAGAACTTTCATATCGTAATGGAAGCAGGACGCTATTGGATTATTCGGACCCTGATGAGGATGCCTATACGGTTATCGTTATCCCCAATGGAGAAGGCTTTTTATTCCGTATATTAGATCTTTCTAGCCCAGGCGTCGTTGGTGAATTGCTTCAGGAACTCCCAAACACTTCTATTCAAAGTAGTCAAAGTGGCGGATTGGTTACGGTTGACCACTACGTCTATTTTGCCTCATCGGATGGGCTTTATATCCTGGACGTGCTTGAGCGTTTTAGACCAAGTCTGGCCAATTCGCTCTATCCAAACGCCTATTTTAGCGACATTGTGAAGGCTAATGGGCTGGTGTATCTTCTGGATTGGGATGACGGCCTGGTAATTCTTGATGTGTCTGATCCACTAAATCCAGTGGAGGTGGGCAAATGGCAGCGGTAAGCAAACGGCCGTTAGCGTGGATAGGTATACTAACATTACTTGCATGGATAGTAGGTTGTGCTACCCCTCAAGCAGCAACTCCCAGCACATCTTCCGCGTTAGCTTCATTAACTTCGAGACCAACGGCCGTTCCCTCCGCCTGCGACCAGTTTCTTCCTCTGCCAACCACCCACACCATCGCCCAACACGACCTGCCAGAGCCGGATCTGCCGCCGCCGCCCGCACGGGAGGAACGACCGTTTCGCCACGCCGTCCACACCATCTTACTTGATGACAAGGTGGCCGCTTTGGCCGCCGATGCCGGCTTTGACACAGTTGTGCAGGTCTTCCCCTGGCGTGACTTTAACCCAGAACCAGGTCGCTATCGTTGGGAAGTAGGCGATTACATGGTGCAAATGGCGCGCACTTATGATCTTGACCTCGTCATCCGGCTGGACATGCCACCTGAGTGGGCACGCTTGCCCGCTGAATCAGGCGTGCCGTTTGATGTGGCCGCCTATGCAGATTTTGTAACGGCCGTTGCCAGCCGCTACCAGGGCCACATCCTCGGTTACATCATCTGGAACGAGCCCAATCTGGCCGCCGAATGGAGCCGCTCCGGTGGCACGTCCCCCGACCATTGGCTATCCTATGAGGGCTGGGTGGCTGATCCGGCTGACTATACGGCCGTTCTTGGCGTAGCTTACCAACGCATCCGCGCCGCCGACCCTGGTGCCTTGGTGATTGGTGGCGGCTTGGCCCCCACCAACGAACGTTCGCCACGCGCTCTGGACGATCGTGACTTTCTTGACCAGATGCTGGCGGCAGGCGCGGCCGACTGCTTCGACGTGCTCGCGGTGCACGATTACGGCTACGGCCTGTCACCGGAGGCTGACCGGGAGGCATTGGATAGCCTGAATCTGGCGCGCATCCTGGATTTGCGCGATATTATGCTGGCGCACAATGCCACACAGCCCTTTTGGATCACTGAGCTGGGATATACAATACAGTCCAGCGATCATCCTTCAGTATCAGCCCAGCAACAGGCACTCTATTTGCTAGGCTCCTTTGAGCGGGTTCGGCGCGATTGGCCCTGGGTAGAAATGTTGACGGTGTGGAATTTGGTTTACGGCCGTCCCCCCAACGATGAAATGAGCGGGTACAGTCTGGTCGATCCCAACATGACACCCCGCCCGGCTTATGAGATGCTCCGTCTGATGGAAAAATGAGTTTCTATGAACAATCTGACCAAACCAACGGCCGCTTCCCTTTCAATTTTTCGCTATCTGTTCGCTTCCGTGGCTGAAGAGATGGGCGTGACGCTGGGCCGCGCCGCCTACAGCCCCAACATTAAAGAACGTCTGGACTTTAGCTGCGCCCTCTTTTTGGGTGACGGCCGTATGCTGGCCCAGGCAGCCCACATTCCCGTACATCTCGGTGCCATGCCCGCCTCCGTCCAGGCCGCCATTGAGCAATGCGCTCCCTTCGCCCCCGGCGACGTCATCATCGTCAACGATCCATACCAGGGCGGCAACCACTTGCCGGACATTACGCTCGTCTCACCCGTCTTTTTTGGTGAACCGTCATCGGTAAACGGTGATCAGTCTGACAACCTTGTCACCTTGTCACCCCCTCACCTTGTCACCCCCTCATTTTTTGTAGCCAGCCGCGCCCACCACGCCGACGTCGGTGGCATGTCGCCCGGCTCGATGCCCCTTTCCACCGAGATTTACCAGGAAGGAATTATTATTCCACCCATTAAGCTGGTGGCCGCCGGTGAGCGCAACGAGGCAGTTTGGCAGCTCATCCTGCGCAACGTGCGCACCCCCGACGAGCGCAACGGCGATTTGGCCGCCCAGCTGGCAGCCCACGCCATCGGTGAAAAACGGCTGGCAGAAATTGTGGATCGCTACAGCCTGGATGAAGCGCTAACTCATGCCGAAGCTCTTATAGAGTACGCGAAGACTTTGACTAAAACGGCCGTCTCCCAAATACCAAACGGCCGTTACACCTTCACCGACTTTCTCGACGACGATGGCCAACCGGACAGCCCCCCCATTCCCATCAAGGTAACTCTCACCGTGAACGGCAGCCAGCTGCATGTTGATTTCACCGGTACAGCCGCTGCCGTGCGCGGCAATCTCAACGCCGTGCCGGCCATTGCCCAATCGGCCGTGGCCTACTGCCTGCGCTGTGCCGCCCTGGCTCTGGTGCAAACCGATTTGCCCATGAACGAGGGGGCGTTTGCGCCGATTAGCGTCACCATTCCCCCAGGTTCCTTGCTGGACCCACCCCAGCCGCACGCTGTGGCCGCCGGGAACGTGGAAACGTCCCAGCGCATCACCGACGCCGTGTTTGGCGCGCTGGCTCAGGCACTGCCCCAGCTCATTCCCGCCGCCAGCCAGGGCACGATGAACAATCTTACTTTTGGCGGCAAACATCTGGGCAGCGGACGGCCGTTTGCCTACTATGAAACCATCGGCGGCGGCGCGGGTGCCGGACCAGAAGCCGATGGCGGCAGCGGCATGCACGTCCACATGAGCAACACGCTCAATACGCCGGTGGAGGCGCTGGAGTACAGCTTTCCGTTGCGACTAGAACAATACAGCCTGCGTCCCCACTCTGGCGGCGCGGGGCAGCAGCGCGGCGGCGATGGCCTCATCCGCAGCATCCGCTTTCTTACGCCCGTAACGGTGACCGTAACCAGCGAACGACGTAAGCAGGGAGCTTATGGGTTACAAGGCGGCGAAAACGGCCGTCCGGGCCGCAACAGCCTCATTCAAGGGGAAAGCAACACCGAGCTGCCGGGCAAATTCACCTGCCGGCTCGATGCGGACGATATTCTGAAAATTGAAACGCCGGGGGGCGGCGGTTGGGGACCCGCCGAGGGCTAAAGCCCCCGGCTATCATTTGGAAGCCCTTTCAGGGCTAAAAATTAGTCTCAAAGAGGCTTTCATAACTAGCCCAGTCCGTTTACGGCTGGGCGAACATTTACATAGAAAAAACGCTGATCCACCTGATTCCCACGACCAAAAAAAATCAGGGTAATCAGGTAAATCAGCGTCCAATTTTCTTACAGCTTTAAGAAGCTACGGCGCAACGGTAATCACCTTGCTGGTAACGGCCGTTTGCCCGCTGCTCGTTGTTGCGCGCAAAGTAATCACATGCTCACCGGGGGCCAGCTCGTGCAAGAACAGCGCCGAGTCTGCATCAACTGCTTCACCATCCACCGACCAGGCAAAATCGCGTAAAGCCCCATCTTCGGCGTCGGAGCCAAAGGCGTAGAGCTCAGCCGGAGCACCGGTAGACACAACATTGGGGCCGGTGATCCAGGCGGTGGGCTGCTTGTCGGCCAGCGGCGTGGGCAGCGCAACCTCAAAGCGGGTAGGCGTACCCTGATCGGCCAGGATGATTTGGAAACGGCCGTTTCCCCCACCCGGCAAATTGCTCAGATCAACGTCTAAACTGCCGCCCAGCACGTTTAAGCCAACCGTCGTCCACGTCTGGCCATTGCCCACCGTGTAGCGCACGTTGGCCGGCACGTCAGCAATGCCCCAGCTGACGGTCGCCGTTTCACTGCGTTGGTTCAGCGTGGCGTTAGCCGCCATGCTGGCAGTGGAGAGGGTACGGTTGGCAACGGCCGTTCCCGAAGCCACTTCCACGATCCGCAGTTCGGCCACCGGCACTTCCGGTGCCGGCACCACGCCGTGAATGGCCTGGGCAGAGACACCTTCTTCCTCAGCAATCAGCAAATCCAACGAATGAGTGGCGATGATGTTGCCTGCTGTATCCAGCAGTTCCACTTCGTAGAGACCGTTTTGGGGGTTGACGGCCGTTTGCGGCAAAATGTAAACCGGATTAAGCGAGACAGCTCCGTCTTCAGCCACAGAACCACGAACGACTAAACTTTCCTCTGCCGGTGCCCAAACCAGTGCACCGTTGTTCACCTGATCGGTGTAAAGCGCCTCGTAGGTGTAATCAGACACCCAAACCGGGTCACAGTAGCTCATCATGTCCACATAGTCATTGGGGCTGAGCAGTTCTAGTGAACCACCGATGCCATCCAGACCATACTGACCAATTGAGGCACCCGTGTAAGGATAATTTGCATCACCGCTTACCCCACAAGGCGCATGGTAACGACCAAAGTTGTGACCAATTTCATGTCCGGCCAGTTCACCCGTCACCTCGGTTGATGGATGATCAAAACCAACAGCAGCCCGGAAACCAATCCAGCCGATACCGGCAATGCCCCCTGTACTGCAATTGAACCAGCCACAGTCAAAATCGATATAGGCGTAATACACTGTGGGAGAATAGAAATCAATATCATTATCTTTAAGCTGGCTTACATCGTTTAATAATTGCTCCCAGGAAGCAGCCTCTCGTAAATTCCCTGAAAAATTCATTCCATTTGGATGGAGCGTCACATTCATATTGCTCAGCGGATAGGCTCGCATGATCCAGTCGCTGATTCCATCACTATTTGGACCTGGAAAAGTAACTCCTGTTGGAGTATGCGTGTAATTGATTGGCACTAAAACAACGTTCAAAGTAGGGACTGTATTGAACGTAACCAGCTTTGTAAAGCTGCCGATAGGTTCACCGGTCACCTTAGCCGTTATTAAAACAGTGCCAGAAAGCCAGTCGGCGGGCAAGGTAACATTGTACGTGCTGCTTAGGCTGCTGCGGCTGGAAGCGCCGGAGGCAGTTTTGACACCAGAAGTTACCGGCGTCAGGGCAACGCCGTTGCGCGTGGCTGTTAGGGTAATGCTGGTATTGGGCACACTGTTGCCGCTGCTGGTAGCTGTGTAGACTCGCACCACCGTGGGTCGGTTAGCCACCAGGGGCACCGTGTTATTGGCATCCTGAACGGATTGGCTGATTTCCAGGTTGGTGATAAACAAATCGGGCGCTTTGGCCACAAATGGCAAATAGGTGAGTTGATCGGTTGTCCCGGCAGGAGCCGCTACAGATTGACGCGTATCCATGCCCAAACCTACGATCAAGGTCAATGCCAGGGTGAAGAAAGACAAGATTGAAGCAAGGCGAAGGTTCATATTTTTTCCTTTACATTAAACAATATGGGGTATCCGTTGAGGGTTTGTCTTCAACAGGCTCCAGGCTCGATAAATACATGACGCAAATATTTTAGCAATTTGTGGGGGGAAAGTCTCTACCAAGAGGTACTAATTCCGCTACGAAATGACAACGCAAAAGCAACGTAGCTAATTACAGATTTCCCCGGAAACTGCTTTCCAGATGTTTGGCACATCAGGCAATTTCCGGGGAAGTTTATAACAATGTTTATTTGCCATTCCCGCTTTTGCAGGAGGTACAAGTAAAGGGTTGGCTGCCCATTAATCGGCGACGGCTTCTTTGTCTTCGACAGGCTCTTTAAGGCCGCAGGCCACACAGTCCGTTTCGTTTTCATTGAGCTGCACCAGCAGGCCGTGGCAGCTATTGTTAGGGTCGGGCACCGGCTTTTTCCAGCTGCTAAATTCACAGTCCGGATAGCGAGAGCAGCCGTAAAAAACGCGGCCACGCCGGGTGCGCCGTTCAACCATCTCACCACCGTTGGGGCAGGTGACGCCCACTTTGATGAGCAGTTGCTCCGTGTGGCGGCATTTGGGGAAGTTAGAGCAGCCGATGAAACGGCCGTATCGTCCTTCCCGGTACACTAAATCATTACCACACAACGGGCACTCGCGCCCCACCAACTCAACCTCAGGCTTCAAATCAATCTTGGGGATTGATTCATTGGCCACTTCCAAATTCTCGGAAAACTGGCCGTAGAAGCTGCCGATGACCGGCACCCACGGCTCGCCCTCGGCAATCTTGTCCAGCTCATCCTCCAGCCGCGCCGTAAAATCAACCGACAGAATGTTGGGGAAATATTCCACCAGTAGATCATTCACAATCTGCCCGGTCTCGGTGGGCTGGAGCCGCTTATCGACGCGATCAACATATCCCCGATTTTGAATGGTGGAAATGATGGAGGCATAGGTGCTGGGACGGCCAATGCCGTACTCTTCCAATGATTTCACTAGCGTCGCTTCACTGAATCGTGGCGGCGGCTGGGTAAAATGTTGTTCCGGCAGCAGGCGCAGCAAATCGAGCATTTCGCCTTCTGTCAAATCAGACGGCACCTGGTTTTGGTCATCGTCGGGGCGGTCTTCCGGACGGCTTTCTTCATACAATGCCAGGAAACCGGCAAAGGTCATTACCGACCCGGTAGCGCGGAAGAGATACGGCCGTTTCACTGTCGCCACCTTCTCATCCCCCGCATAAATATCCACCGACACCGTATCGTACCGGGCCGGCGCCATCTGGCTGGCCACAAAGCGATCCCAGATCAGCTTGTACAAACGGTACTGGTCCCGCGACAGATGCTCTTTAATCGGCTTGGGCACGCGCTGCACAGACGTGGGCCGCACAGCCTCATGCGCTTCCTGCGCCGTTTTGGACTTGGTTTTGTACTGCGGCGGCTTCACCGGCACGTACGTGGCCCCAAACCGCTTGCCGACGTAAGAGCGCGCTTCGGTTTCCGCTTCTTTGCTCACAGAAACGCTGTCAGTACGCATGTAAGTGATTAAACCGATAGCACCTTCTTCACCACCCAGGTCGATGCCTTCGTACAGCTGCTGAGCAATGCGCATCGTCTTGCTGGTATTAAAGCCCAGCCGCCGCGATGCTTCTTGCTGCATGGTACTGGTGGTAAACGGCGCAGCGGGACGACGAGTCCGTTTGCCAATGCGCACCTCACCAATTTCCCAGACGCCTTTTTCCAGCGCCACCAGATGGGGCTGCACGTCTTCTTCGCTTTGCAGCACGGGGTCTTCCCCGTTCAATTTGTGTAGACGTGCCTGGAAGAACGGCCGTTCCTTTTCATCACGGTCCTGTTCCCGGCTCAACTCGGCACCCAGCGTCCAATACTCTTCAGAGACAAACTCTTTAATCTCGCGCTCGCGCTCGACCACTAACCGCACCGCCACAGACTGCACGCGCCCGGCCGACAAACGGCCGCGCACCTTGCGCCACAGCAGTGGGCTCAGCTTATATCCCACCAATCGATCCAAAATGCGGCGCGCCTGCTGGGCATTCACCCGATCCATGTCGATGCCACGTGGCTCCAAAAACGCCTTCTCAATGGCCGGCTTGGTAATCTCGTGAAACACCACCCGCTGTGTAATGTCCGGGTCCATCTCCGCCGATTCCAACACGTGCCAGGCGATTGCCTCACCCTCACGATCCGGGTCAGTCGCCAGGTAAATTTCTTTGGCTTTGGCGGCGGCTGCTTTTAGCTCTTTCACCACATCCCGCTTCTCGTTGGGCACGCGGTATTCGGGATCAAAATCGTTCTCTACATCCACGCTCAGGCGTGATTTAAGCAAATCACGCACGTGCCCCACGCTGGACTTGACATTGTAGCCTTTGCCCAAATAGCGACCAATGGTTCTGGCCTTGGCCGGGGATTCCACCACCACCAGTTTACCCGAGCGGCGCGTGTTGCCCTTACTCCGCGACGATTTTTTCTTGGCGGACTTCTTTTTCTTTTTGCTTTTCCGCGTCACTTTTATTTCGGGCTTAGGCAAATCATCGTGGGCCGGCGTATACCCTGCCTTGTAGATGGTTCCCCCACAGTTGGCACAGGTTCCACGCGTCCCGGGCGATCCATTGGCCGCCCACTCTGCCTTGGGCTCCAAAATTTCATGCTTTTCGCGGCATTTAAAACAATATCCAATCAATTTTTCTTCATCACTCATAAAAATATCTATATAAAACAGAAAACGTAAAACGGTGCCAAACCTGCCCGTTTTACGTTTTCTGTTTAGCAAAACGAGTTCAACAAAATCAACTATACGCTTCTAAATCAGTCCCTTCCAGGTCGTTAACCACTTTCTTAACCAAAGGAATATTATCCTTGTGTACAACCAGGATAGCATCTTCCGTGTTTACCACAATCATCCCTTCAAGGCCAATAACCGTTACCAGCTTGTTTTCTTCATAATTAAAAACCAGGCTATCGTTTGTCTGCTCGGCAATGACTTGGCCTTTGGTTACATTGGCCTTCAGGTCAGGATTAATCGCCTCTTTAAGCGCATATAAGGTACCCGGATCGCTCCAACCCATCTCGCCATGCAGCACCAGCGCATCATCCGGTTTTATGTGGTGCAGAATCGCGTCATCAAAGCTGATGACCTCAAAATTCGGGTAGACGCGCTGCAAGGTCTCCTGGTAATTTGGCTGCCCAATTGCTTCTTCAATTTCCTTGAGGCCAGCCCACATGGTGGGTTGCAGCTGTTGGTACTGTTTGCGCACAAAACCGATAGTGGTTACGAAGTAGCCAGTATTCCACACATGTGTATTTTCGGCAAACATCTGTTGACACTCGGCTAACGGTGGCCGGTAGCGCAACGATTTGAAGCCGAAGTAGGCACGGCCGTTCACCGTTCCCTTTTCCTCACCCAAACCAATCCAGCCCAGCTGATCGTTGGCAAAACGAGGCGTTTCGCCCATGAAAATAATTTTGGCTTTCTGGCTGGCAATCAGCTTTTCCGCGCTCTCCAGGACGCGCCGAAATACATCAACCTGGTCCATGTAATTGTCGCCCCACAAAATGGCCACTGGCTCGTTTTCCTGCGCCTCTTCCGGAGTCGCGTGGGCCAGGTGAGACAGCGCCAGCCCCACGGCCGCCGCCAGATCTCGTCGGGTCGGCTCGCCAATGACGTTGTCCGGGGGCAGTTCCGGCAGCTGCTTACGAATGATGTCTACGTAACGCTCGTTGGTCGAAATGAAGATATTTTCTGCACCATAAACCGGTTCCACCCGATCGACTGCCAGGCGCAGTGTCGATTTTTCACCAATGATCGGTTCAAACTGCTTGGGGGATTTTTTACGGCTAAGCGGCCACAAGCGGCGGCCAGAGCCACCGGCAAAAATGATAATTTTCATATTCTATCCTCATTGTTTATTGTCGGTTGTTGTATCGTAAACGGGTCCATCTTCACGAAGCAAAATATAGTTCATGCCGCCAACCTGCTGCACCATCCCCTTGAGTTCCATCAATGTCAGGGTGCTGCTTACCAGGGCGCTGGGCAGGCCCGTGGCCCGGCTCAATTCGTCGATGTGTACCGGCTGGGCCGAAAGCTGAGTGTATAGGGCCACTTCTTCGGCCGTTTCGGGGAGTACCATTTGTACGGCCGTATGCTCAACCACCATGTGCAAATTCAGCTCTTCCAGGACATCTTCCACCCGCCGCACCAGCTTGGCCCCTTCTTGAATCAGCTTGTTGGGTCCGCTGCTAACCGGACTGTTGATATTACCCGGTACGGCAAACACTTCGCGGTTTTGCTCCAGGGCAAAGTTAGTCGTGATAAGCGCGCCGCTCCGTTCACCTGCTTCAACAATGATTACGCCCAATGAAAGCCCACTGATGATGCGGTTACGGGGCGGAAAATTTTTGGCTTCCGGCTGCACGCCCAGGCCATATTCGCTGATGATAGCCCCTTGCCCTTGCGCAATTTCTTGCGCCAACGTACGGTGCTCGGCCGGGTAGATGCAATCCAGGCCAGAACCCAGCACAGCCAGGGTTCGGCCGCCAAATTCCACGGCCGTTTTATGGGCAATAGCATCAATCCCGCGCGCCAACCCACTAATGATGGTGACGTTATTTTGCACCAGCCCGGCAACCAAATCTTGTGTCACCTGACGGCCGTAGCCGGTCAGCCGCCGCGTGCCCACCACGGCCACCGCCCACTGGTCTTGCTCGCGCAGCTCACCCTGGTAATAAAGCAGCGGTGGCGGATTGGGAATCTCGCGCAAATATTTGGGATAGGTCGGCATCTCCCAGGTGAGCAAAGAGACACCCGCCTGCTCCACGCGCGCCAGTGCCAGATCCAAATCTACCGCCTGGCGCGTCTCCAAAAACGTTTTTATGGCCCGTCGATCCAGCCCGATTTTTTGCAGCTCGTACTCATTGGCCTGCCACGCATTGGCCAGCGAACCGTAGTAATCCAGCAAGGCCTGCACCTTGGCCGGACCGATGCCTTTTACCAAATTAAAACCAAGCCAATACTTCAGGTCGGACATATGAAAAGCATACCTTTTACGAGCGGGTTGTCAATTGAGAGAAACTTTTTGGTACTTGTTAAACGGTAAAACCTGATAGCCGTTAACCGGCTACGGCCGTAGGCCGGGCAGCAAGGCCACAACCATACGGCCGTTTTCAAAATCAATTTCCTGCACCACGTCTGCAATGTCTGGCAAAAGCAGCTCGCCCTGCTCACCCTGCACCACAAACACATTGTTGGCCCCTGTCTCGATGATACGGGTTAAGGTGCCCAGCGCCTCACCCTCCACGGTGGAGACGGCCAGCCCTTCGAGCTGGAACAGGAAATATTCACCTTCTTCCAGGGGAAGCGCCTCGGTTTCTGGCACCATGAGCCATTCACCACGCAGGGTATCAGCAGCAGTTCGGTCGTTTACGGCCGCTAACTTGAGCAAGATCATTCCCTGGTGCAGCCGCGCCTTCTCTACCGCCATTAAACGGGGATTCTCTTCACCGATGTACACCTGCTCTAGCCAGGTAAACCGCTCCGGTTCGTCGGTATGCGGCTTCACCCGCATCTCGCCACGCACCCCATGCGGTTTGGTGATTTCGCCAATCACAATAAATTCTGTTTCGTCATCTGCGGCCGCAGCGAGTGTCTTCTTTTTGCTCATATTTATGGTGGTCCCACTAGAAAATGATAGATTTTCTTCCGGACTCTTTGCGCCAGCGCCTTCGCATCGTTCTTTACATTCAGGCGAAAACGACAAAAACCTCGCTGTCGCGAGGTTATCACAGGTTTCTGCTCAATTGGTGAAGCGCAGGTGAAACATATGCCCAAGATCAGGTTGGGAATTAGCGATTGCCTGTTTCAACCAGCTCCACAGACACGCGCGTGTCCTGTTTGGCCGCCGCCACCTGCGCCAGGGTGCGAATGGCATTAATCACCCGCCCGCTTTTGCCAATGACTCGGCCCATATCTGAACCAGCAACCGTCAATTCCAACACGGTTTCATCCTGGTTATCGTACTCAGCAATCGAAACTTCATCCGGCGACTCAACCAGCGACTTCACGACATATTCAACAAGGTCTTTCATAACGCCCCCGATTAATCCTTGTCGTCTTCGTCGTCGTCGTCTTCATCGTCGTCGTCGTCGTCCTCTTCTTCGTCCTCTTCTTCTTCGTCGTCGTCGTCCTCTTCTTCGTCGTCGTCGTCCTCTTCTTCGCCTTCATCTTCCTCAGAAGAATCTACATCATCTTCGGCCAGTTCTTCTTCAGTTTCAGCCTCGTCTTCTTCGTCATCGGCATCAACCGCGTCTTCTACGGCATCAACAACTGTTTCGACAGCATCTTCAACGGTTTCAACAACGTCGGCGGCTACTTCCTGAACAGCTTCAACAGCTTCTTCCACAACCGATTCTTCCTCTTCTTCAACCGTCTCTTCTTCCTCGGCAACTTCCTCAACAGCCTCGGGGGCAGCAACGACAGCACCGGTGACCTCAGCGGCCAACACGTCCAGGGATTCCCCGGCATGCAGGCGACCTAAACGGTCAAAGGTACCTTGTTTGTCCAGCAGACGACGAACGGCGTCAGTCGGTTGGGCACCTACGCTCAGCCAATGCAGGGCGCGGTCTTCTTTGATGGCAAACTCAGACGGTTCTACCAGCGGATTGTAATGGCCAATGCGTTCCACAATACGGCCGTCTCGCTTTGAATTAATATCAGCCACAACCACGCGGTAGCTTGGTTGTCTTTTCTTGCCTGTGCGGCTCAATCGAATCTTTAGCATCTGTCTTTATCTCCACTCACTTCAAGATTATTTCACAATTTACGGCAGGCGACTGTTTGCGTCCGCCCTGATTATTTTATTAACTCATCAATTCTACATCATTCAGCAGTTTTTGACGCATCCAGCCTATGGATTCCCACCTGCGCGGGAATGACAAGCCAGGCGCGCAGTTTTACTAATTACTGTATACCGATCACTGGCCAAAGCCACCCATGCCGCCCATCAGATTACGCAGTCCGCGCCCGCGCCCCTTTGTCAGCTGTTTCATCATCTTTTTCATCTCTTGAAACTGCTTTAGCAGCGCGTTGACATCCTGCACGGTTGTGCCGGACCCGGCAGCGACACGGCGTTTGCGGCTGGCCTTGAGAATCTTGGGGTTGCGCCGCTCTTGCGGCGTCATCGAGCGAATAATTGCCTCAATGCGCTTTAAATCACCTTCAGCACTGCTCAAATCCACATCTTTGGTCATTTTGTTCATGCCGGGAATCATTTCCAGCAGTTGGCCAATTGGCCCCAGGCGCTTAATTTGCTGCATCTGGTTCAGAAAATCTTCCAGGTTGAAATCACCCTGGAGCATCTTCTTGCCCGCTTTTTCGGCTTCTTCCTGGTCCATCTCCTCTTGCGCTCGCTCAATGAGCGTTAGCACATCACCCATCCCCAAAATACGGCTGGAGAGCCGGTCAGGATGAAACTCTTCGATGGCGCTGAGCTTTTCGCCCGTGCCCAGGAATTTAATCGGCACGCCGGTGACTTCACGCATGGAGATGGCTGCCCCACCACGGGCATCACCATCAATTTTGGTCATGATGAGGCCGGTGATGTTGACCGCTTCGTTAAAGTCAGTGGCCACGCGCACCGCTTCCTGGCCCGTCATGGCGTCGGCTACCAGCAATGTCTCTATCGGATTGACTTTTTCTTTGATGGCCTTGATTTCGCCCATCATCATTTCGTCAATGTTCAACCGGCCGGCGGTATCTAAAATGACGGTGGTAGCGCCGGTAGCCACAGCTTTCTTCACGCCGTTGGCGCAGACGGTCACCGGATTGGCTTCTGGTCCTTCGTCATAGACGGGAATGTCCAGTTGGCGGCCCAGGGTCTGCAGCTGTTCAATGGCGGCGGGACGATAGACATCAGCGCCAACGAGCAACGGCCGTCTCCCCTGTTTACGCAAATGAAGCGCCAGCTTACCAGCCATCGTGGTTTTACCCGCACCTTGCAGCCCAACCAGCATGATCACTGCCGGAGACTGCATGCCTAAATTAAGGCGGCCCGGTTCGCCCAGCGTTTGCACCAGCTCTTCTTGAACAATCTTTACCACCTGCTGGCCCGGCGTCAGACTGCGCATCACTTCCTGGCCTACGGCGCGTTCCCGCACCCGTTCCACAAAGCGCTTGACAACCTTGAAGTTTACATCCGCTTCCAACAAAGCCAGGCGCACCTCGCGCATCGCTTTGTCTACATCCGCTTCGGTAAGTTTGCCGCGCCGCTGCAAGCCATCAAATACAGATTGCAGGCGATTTCCTAATGACTCAAACACAAAAACCTCGTCAGAAACCTGCGGGAGGTTTCTTCCATCAATCCCGTATCGTCTAAAACCTCCCGCAAGTTGTTCGTTCGATTCAGGGACAAAAATAAACGGGTCAATAATGGTATTAACCCGTTATTCGCCACGTTCTATTGGTTAAAGATGCTGCTTGTTTGCTACAAATTTTTATGTTGCTTTGCAGACGGGCAATTCTAGCCCAGGCAAGGGGTTGCGTCAAGAAATTTTGCCGGGGTGAAGCAGTGACAAGGCGAATAGGCGACAAAATGCTAATAAATTTGGCAGTTTCGTTTACAATGAACGGAGGTAAGCAGAAGCCAAAACATTCCTCAACTAGACCGAACGACAAGGAGAGGTGAAGTGTGAAGCAATTACAGACAAGCGAAAACGCAGCCTGGAAACAGCGGTATCATTTGCCCACCGTGGCCTGGACACACACGGCACGGCATAAGCCAGAGCAAACGATGTTGGTCAGTGACAAATCAGGCGTTTTTCAGCTTTACGCCGTTGATCGTATGACAGGAGCCATCCGCCAGGTAACGGATGATGAAGGTGGGGTCCCTTATTTTAACGTAGCGCTGTCGCCCAACGGCCGTTTCTTCCATTACCTTCAGGACACCAAAGGCGACGAAAAAGGACATGTCGTCCGCCAGAGCTGCGCGGGTGGGCCACCGGAGGACATCACGCCCGATTTGCCACCCTACAATTTGCGCGGCATTGGCTTTGCCGCCAACAACCGGCGTATGGCGCTCACCATCGTAACCGAAGCAGGGTACCAACTACACAGCCTGGACCTGGACGAACAGGATCAGGTGCAAAAGCAGCGCTTACTTTATCAAGACAAGATGGAATTTTGGCAAGCAGAGCTCTCAGCCGACGAGACATTAGCCGCCGTTCGCTCCACGCGGCGCACCGGCTCCCGACTTTACTGTGTGGTAGTGTTTGATGCCGTTACCGGTGAAGAAGTGGCTGAGCTGTGGGACGGAGCAGACGCCAGCATCACACCCACCTGTTTTTCGCCGCTGGCAGGAGATGAACGCATTTTGGGTGTGAGTTCAAAATCGGGGCAGAAACGGCCGTATTTCTGGCATCCCCGCACCCAGGAACGAACCGACCTCGATTTCCCCGACATGGAGGGCGATATGCTCGCCTGGGATTGGTCACCAGATGGCCAAACCTTGCTGCTGTGCCATTCCCACTGGGCGCAGCAGCAGCTTTACACCTACGAACTTGCCAGCAGCACGCTGACCAAATTGGACCATCCCAGCGGCACCTACGATCTATCCGTAGGTCCTTTTGGCTCTTTCCCCCACTTTTTGCCCGACGGCACCATCGTTTCCTTGTGGCAAAATGGGGCCAATCCGATGCAGGTGGTGGAGCTGGACGGCCGTACGGGCAGTAGAAAACGCATCCTCTATGGTCCGGACAATGTGCCAAACGGCCGTCCCTGGCAGTCGGTCACCATCACCTCGGCCGACGGCACACCGTTCCAGGGCTGGCTCGTTACACCGGAAGGCAGTGGCCCCTTTCCCACCATCCTCAACATGCACGGCGGGCCGCATGTCGCCATTACCGAAACATTTTCGCCACCAGCGCAAGCCTGGGTCGATCATGGCTTTGCCTTTTGCACCATCAACTATCGTGGCTCCACCGGCTTTGGCGATGCCTTCAAGAGCCAGATTTGGGGCAACCTGGGCCATTATGAGCTAATGGACATGGTGGCCGCACGCGACTGGTTGGTAGACCAGCAAATCGCCCAGCCAAACGCCATCTTCCTTAACGGCGCTTCTTATGGCGGCTACTTAACGCTGTGGGGATTAGCGCGAAGGCCGGATTTATGGGCCGGCGGTATTGCCATGGTGGCAATTGCCGATTGGGTGGCTAACTATGAAGATGCCGCCGATGCCATGAAGGGCGCTTTTGCCGTTTGGCACGCCGGGCACCTGGCCGACGTGCGGCAAAACTATGTCAAAAGCTCCCCCAGCACCTACATTGAGGATATTCAGGCCCCTCTGCTCATCTTCCAGGGATTCAACGATTCACGCACCACGGCACGCCAGATGGAGCAGTTTGTCGCCAAAATGAAAGCGCTGGAGAAGCCAATTGAAATCCACTGGTTTGATGCCGGGCACGGCAAGCTGGAAAAATCTTCGGTAACCGACGACCAGGCCAGGGCCATTCAATTTGCCCTGGACAACATCACCCAAAAGAAGCCAGCGTAGGGTAAACAAAAAGCAGTCATGGCAATTGCGTTCAGCCCGATTGCTACTTTCTGGATATGCTGGATATGATTGAAATACCTGATCTGATTCTTGATTGATTATCAATCAATTTGTCCTGGAAGCAATCCCATGACTCAAAATGTTCTTCTTAAACATTTGCAATGGCTCATCCCACTGGCAGTGAGCATTCTGCTCATTTTAAGCGCCTGCCTGCCCACAGACCCGGAACCGGCACTCTCTGAGCAAGTGGCGGGCGAAGCGCCGCAAGAGGTCGTAACGGTGGCTCGACCCACGGCCTCGCCCACAGCAAGGGCAACGGCAACAGGAACACCTACACCTACGCTAACCACAACACCGTTCGCAGCACAAACGGCCGTTCCCCGCAACGAACTCACCACCACACCCTGGCCACCGGCCACGCCCTACACCCCCACGCCGGCACCATCCTTTCCTGGCATGGTGTACGGCAGCGCAGACGGCTTGTGGCAAATAGGGGCCGATTGGCAGCCACAGTTTTTATTTGATGACCCCACGGCCGTATTGGAGCCAAACGGCCGTCGCCTGCTCACCGTGCGCGAAGGGGATGTGTGGCTGACGGAACTGAGCAGTGGCCAAACGACCAATCTCACCAACACAACCGGCCAGACAGAATGCTGCCCGCAATGGTGGCCCGGCCAACCAGATGCAATATTTATAGGCATAGAACCGGGAGCAGACGGCCGTTTTCTGGCGCAGCTCGATTTAACGACCAACGAAATTAACTTGTTGGGGCCATCCCAAAACCGCAAGAGCAGGTCACCATTGGCCACAGCCCCCAACGGCATTAGTTTTGCTTTTGAATTGCAAACACAGGAGGCTTGGGTACAAATGACAACCGAAACAACACAATTTGATCCGTATGCATACGGCTTGTCCGAAACGCTGGAACTGCGCGCCATCGGCGCACCCGCCTGGTCCCCAGACAGCCAAAAGCTGGCCTGGGTGATGGTCCTGGCCGACACAACCGCGCCAGACGAACCGCCGGCAGTCGTGCTGGGCGTGTTCAATCTGGCACAGCGACAGGCACAGCTGTTGCATCCTTACAGTGACATTTTGGGCCGGGATGGCTGGTTTTCGCCGCCGGTATGGAGCCCCGATGGCCGCTGGCTGGCATACGAAGTGCTCTCAATGGACCCGGCAACACAAGGTTTGTGGGCAGTGGCAGCCGATGGCAGCAGTGAGCATTACATCGGTGGTCAAAATGCAATCTGGAGTCCAGATGGGGATTGGCTCACCTACCAAAACGCTCAGGGCACGCAAATGACCTATCCACCAAATTTCACCTACCAGATCGGCATTACCCTGCCGCCCGACGCCACCCTGCGCGACTGGCAAGAAGGTCATTCACCTTAAACAGCACGCTGAAGCTAGCTTACTGGAAACGAAACACCAAACGTATTGCCCGGCCCGGCACCTGGATCAAACCAAATATTGCCGTCCATTTGCTCAATCAACATTTTCACCAGAGCCAGGCTCAAACTGTTGCCAGCCTGGGCAGGATCATGGACTTGCCCTTGCGGTTCAAAAACGGCGTCCGCTATCTCCGCAGGAATAGGTTCACCCTCATCTTGTACCTGAATCACAAATTGATTGCCCTCCAGGCTGGCTGAGAGCTGGATACGGCCGTTTTCCCCCGCACGAAAAACCGCCTGGCGCACCAGCGCCCGAACTGATTGGGCCAACAAAACCAGATTACAGCGGATGTGCTGCTGGCTGGTGCTCAGCCCGGCTGCCACGTCTAAGTCCAGTTGAATGCCGGACTGCTCGGCAATGGGGGTCACATCTGGCAGCAAATATTGCAGCACGGACTGAATCGCAACTACCTCTTCTCTGGCACCAATGAGGCTGTGCAAAATGGTCAGGCTTTCCGACAAATCGTCAGACGCCTGAACCAGTTTGTCTATGTAGCTTGCCTGCTTGTCACCGGGAACGGCCGTTAAAGACAACAGCTGCGCGTAGCCGCTCAATGCCGCCAGGGTAGTCCGCGTACCATGTGCCCCAAATCGATTCCCGGCCACCAGCCGACGCAGCAGCTCGTCTTTTTCTTTGAGCCGTTGAATTTCGGCCGCTTTTTGCCAGGTGATACGGGGCAGCAGCTTATTTTGCGATAGGACCGGTGGCCATTCCAGAGCAACCATGCGCCAAATATTCCGGCTGCGCCCAGACAATGAAGCAAAAACGGTAGCTTCAAAAGTGTCACCAACCGATTCATTGCCAGAATTTTGCAGGGCACGCGCCTTGGCCTCTGGCAGGCCAAGCAGTAAATACAAGCTGCCCTGGGCAACGGCAATCAGGCTCATTTCTTCACGGCTAAGACCATGCTTTTGCGCCAGATATTCCAAAAAAGTTTCAATCTCTTCACTGATTTCCGGGCTGGCGTGGCTGATGATCTGGATTTTGGTGAGGGGCGCGCACGCAGGCACTTTTTCCAGCAGGTGCGTTAGATTGTTGAGCGGGCGACGGCAAATTACCTCGTTTAAGAGACAGCCAAGACGATTGCGGCGCTCAAAGTAAGCCACCAACTCCAGCGAAAGCTTCTGCTTGTTGTGGTAGCTCAGCAGCTCATAATCCACACCAAGGTCGAAAGCGAGCAGTTCCAGTTCATCCTGGCCAAAGTGGTTGACTAAAAAGTCGCGAAGCTGGGCTCGTTCTACAGACTGTAAATTCGATTCCATAAAGGTAAACAATTGGGGCCGATGTCGCTAAACTAATGCACCGATTATACCTTATTGAAGTTAAATTTGGTCAAAAAGAGTAGATTTGCTTAGATTTTGCCCGGAACTATTCCAAAATCTCTTTTACGCGCCCAACGGCACCGCTTTTCAGGCGCACCTTGATGCCGTGGGGATGCGTGGCCGATTTAGTAAGGATCGCTTGCACTACGCCTTCAGTACGTTTGCCGCTGCGCTGATCTTGCTTCAACACAATAGCCACGTGCTGACCGATTTTGATGTCTGCTCGTTTGTTTCCATTCATGATTTACGCCTCCCCATAAAAACGGCCGTTCCCACCAAAACCAATCCCAACAGCGACAACAATCCGCCAAACATATAGCTGCGCGGCTGGTAGCGCCATTCGATTGTGTGTTCCCCGGCTGGGACACAGGTGGCGCGCACGGCCGTATACGCTATCTGCCATTCTTGTTCTACCCCGTCAACATACACCCGCCAACCCGGATAGGCCGTCTCGCTTAGAACCAACAGTGCCGGCGTGGGGCTGTTCGTTTGAATTTGCCAGAAGCCGTTGGCCTTTTCGCTGATAACGGCCACTTCGGCCCCGCTCAGTGCAGGCGTTCCCTCGCTAACACCGCCCGGTAAAACACAATCCGGCTCTGCTTCTAAAATTGCTGTGGTTACGGGGTCAAAATCAGGCTGGTGCACGCGAGCTGTAGCCTGGGCCGCATCGGGAATGATTTCTACCTGGGTCACCAACCGGGCCAGGGGCAAAGTGCGTCCCCGCTGGTAAACCCAGACGCGCGCCGTATTGCCTAAAAGCTGCAACGGCCGTTCCCCATCCTCAACACCTTGCAGCGGCGCCGTGGACACAACAGTGCCCGCGCCCAAAATATCGTATGCCGTGGAGCGCGGATCGGGCACCGACGAGGCAAAAGCGATGTTGGCCCCTACCTCCAGCGCGTTGTAGCCAAACACAGAGTCCAAACCCACCTGTGCTGCGCCGTTCTGCTCAAAAATGGAGATGCCCCAGGGCAGCACCCGCAGCTCCGTCTCACCAATGATTTGTTTAGCATCAGTCCACAGCGGATCAACGGCCGTTCCCCCCACCTGCACCAATTTAAAGCCAAAGATCCACAAATCGGCCAACAGCAGCAGCGTTAATCCGCCCAACCACCATTTTTTCTTCGCTGCATCCCTCTCGGCAAAAAACCGCCCAAGCAGCCAACCGCCAGCCACCACACCAATTAGCGCAATTCCCCACCCACCAAGTTGATGCCATAAACGGCCGCTTGTCCCTGTGGGATGTTGCGCCGCAAACACTGCCCCGGTGGCGGCTAAAGAAGTTAGGATGGCAACGGCCGTTCCCCCCACCAGCCAGCGCATAAAACCAACCTGCTTCTCGCCCCAATCAACCTGCTCCCATCGAGCCACTGCTTCACCCAGCAGCGCCGGCAGGGCAAACACCAGCAAAAACGCCGCCCGCCCCGGTGCCCGCGCCAGGCGGAACGGCGGCAGCAAATCGTAAAAGATGCCGTAGAGAAAACCGTAGCTGCCCAGCGCCAGCAAAAAGCCCAGCACAACCAGCGCCAGATAAAACCAGCCCAATTTCGATGGTTTACGCAGCGCTATTGCCACTCCCAGCAGTGGCAATAGTCCAACATAGTAAGTCAGCTCGTCAAACGCGGGCACGCTCCAGTAGCCGGCCCGCGTTGGCTCGCCAAAAAATTCCGGCAGCAGCCAGGTGATGATGTGCGATGGTGGCAATGAATACGCCGTGGCAAATTCAAAGGTTGGTTCGGCGGCGCGGGAGGAAACGGAAGAAAATTCGGCCAGCGGCACCAGCTGTACCCCGGCCAGCAAAAGACCCAGCACTGTCATAATCGCCATCTGCCGCACAACGAGCCAGCGGTTGTGGTTAACCCATAACTGATAAATGGCAAACAGCCCCCAGATCAACCCGATGTACAGCAGTGAGGTCGTGTGCCCGGCCAAAATCGCCAGGGCCAGCGGCACGCCGGCGATGATCGCCGACCAGACACTCCGCCGCTGGACGCTCCACGCTGTGCCCAGCAGCAGCCAGGGCAGCCACACGTCCGTAGCAAGGAGGCCAATGTGTCCTGCCCAAATTCGCGCCGCAATAAAACCGCTAAAGGCAAACGTCAGCGCCGCCAACCACGCTCCGGCACGACTGCCACTGAGGTGCTGCACCAGTAAAAACATTCCCAGCCCGGCCACCACCAGATGAATGAGCACGTGCCAGCTGAGGGCAAAGCGCACCGGCAGCAGGAGCAGCGGCCAGTTCAACGGATAAAACAGAGCTACCTGCGGATTGCTCAAAAAAGGGTAGCCGCTAAAGCTGTTGGCATCCCACAGGGGAAGATGGCCGGAGCGTACGGCCGTCCGCGCAAATTCCCACCACGGATAAAACAAGCTGCGCGCATCCAGCCCCGCCAGTGCCATCCCCTCGGCCGGAAACAGCACCCGGTGCAGGAAAAGCACCGCCAGCAGCGTAAAAATGAGGGTCAGACTCAAGAACGGCCGTTTGCGATAGAAGTTCATCAGAAGTGAGGACATCTTTTCAAAGATAGTTCACCATTGCGTAAAAGTGTCATACTGTGCGAAATGAGTTGCCGATGGCAAGTAGTGACGCCATCAGTCATCGACGACTGTCAAAGTAAAAAGTGCTGCCTTATCATCTACCTGATTGCCGTTGGCATCCAGCAGCGGCAAGCGCCAGCCCTCGGTTTGCACCCATAGTCCAGCCGTGAGCTGGTATTCGCCGGGGGGCAAATCAGGCGGCAGTTGTAGGATGTGGACATCACGCACATATTTGTCAAGCGGCCAGCGGCGGGTGGGAAATTCGCCCGGATTCAGGTGGTCTGACTGTGCCGCCAATGAGCCATCGGGCCGCAGCAGGTGCACAAAGCTTTGGAAATTAATGGCCATGCTGGTTTGAGCCTGCCAGTACAGGGTCACGGTCACCTGCTCACCGGGCACGGCCGTTTCTGCCGACGCATCAAAACCAATCAAAGCAATCTGGCCACCAAAATCATCCAGGCGATCGACCTGTGCCGGTTCCGCCACGTAGCCGGTGGAATTGTAATGAAGCAGCTGCAATGGGCCAAGAATCAGCAGCGTGATGGCCGAAACCAGCAGCGCCGCCCCTAAAACGCGCCAGTCGGTCATCGTCAGTTGGTCCGGCAGGCTAAATTTGCCCTCATTTTGGCGCAAGCGCCAGCCGCCTACCGCCATAAGCAAAAGAGAAACGGCCGTTATCGCCCAGGCAATCTGGCGCGGCGGCGTATCGCGGAACTGTACATCCACCATGTGCTCACCGGCGGGCACCGGGATGGCCATGAAGCCTTCCGGGCGGGCCAATTCTGGCTTCACCAGCGCGCCGTCTACAGTCACCGTCCAACCCGGAAACTGGAAAAGGAAAAGGCGCAGCAGGAATTTTTCTGGCGAGTTCACGTTAAAGCGCAAATGGAGCGGGCTTACCTCTTCATGGATTACCTCCGCACCGCCGGGCAGCGTCGCCCGGTTCACGCGATCCAGCGGTTCCTCATTGATAAAGCCCACCACTACGCTGCCTTTGCGCTCGGGAATGATGTCCACCGTTGCCGGGACGTAGTCGGCGGTGGAGGTGGTTCCCAGCCAGCGCCCGGAATTTTCGATGAGCGACATGCGCAAGGGGAACACATCGCCGAAGTCAGGCCAGGGTGCCGGTTGGGTGAGAGGCAGCGCGGTAAGGAGACAAAAGGTAACGGCCGTAACCGTGCCCCATCCCCGCAGCTTAGGCCAATTTGTCTGCACAGCCTTTACCCCGGCACCAGCCAGAACGGCCAGCATGGCTACCGTGCCGCCCAGCAGCCGCCAGGGGAATTGGAAAAAAGGCAAAAAAGGCGTCGCCTCCCACAAAAAGGTAGAGGCGGGCAGCAGCATAAAAACGAGAACGGCCGTTGCCAACGCAAAAAACAGCACCTGCCTGGCCTGCTTTACACGCCGCAGCAGCAATAAAATGAGTCCCGCGCCGCCTAAAATCCACTGGGCCAGCCCCAAATTAAAACGGAACACCGGCTCCGTTGCGCCCCAATCGAGGCGCAGCGTGGCGGCCAGCATCTCGCCCCAGCTTAAAAAGTGGGTACGGAAGTCGTAATTGTCCCCGGCACCAATTAGCGTATCCAGATTAACGGCGTTGCGCTCCAGTAAAACGGGCAGCCAGAAGAAGGCGGCCATTCCCAACCCCAGCCCCAACGCCGCCCACAGCCAGCGCAGTCCAGCAGTATCCGCCTGACGGACGATGGTTTGCCAAAGCACCCAGGCTGCCAACAGGCCAAAAAAGAGCAGGGCCATCAGGTTGTGGCTTAAAATAACGGCAACGATGAGGAGAACGGCCGTCACCCAGCGCCCCCAGGTTGGCTGCCGCCGCAAGCGGTCCAACGCCCACAGCGCCAGCGGAAACACGCCCAGGCTAAACGCTTCGGCCAGCGCACCGCGGGCGACGGGGTCCACATACTGCACATACGGGGCATACACATACACTGCTGCCGCCAGATAGCCAGACGGCCGTCCCCAGTTGTCGCGCACAAACCCATACATCCCGAATCCGGCTCCCAACAGCCCCAGTACAAACACTGCCTTCACCCCGGCCACCGCATCCAGGCCAGGCAGCAGCTCAAAAACCAGGCCAACATAATAACTCAAGGGCGCGTAGTAGTTGAAGATAGGGTAGCCGTAACCGTGATAAAAGTTGGGGGCCCATCGTGGATAAAATTCGCCGCCGCGCACCAAAAAGCTCAGCTCTGCCAGGCGAAAAATATGCAGCTCCGCATCCGTCTGCTGCGGCAGGCTGGCCCGGCCAATAAACGGCCACACCGCCAGCAGGCAGATCGCCAAAACGACCCAATAGCCGGGGTCAATGCGCTGCAATCTGTTTTTTATCTGAGTCATCATGAATGCGTTTCGTTGTTTGTCTCTAAATAGGACACTGATAAACACAGATAACCACTGATTTTTCGTCCAAATCTGTGAAAATCAATGTTTATCAGTGTCCAATTCTTTATCTAAATTCATCAGGGCGTAAACAATGTGGGACTGCTTGCGCCGCACGGCCGTTGGCAAAAAATGTTCCAATCGCGCATAGTAACCCAATCCCCACATGGCCATTGCTTCCATCGTGCCGCTGGTCGCCTGCTCGCGCTGCTCGTCGCTGCGGGTGATGCCCGGCGGGAAGGGCGGCATGTCGATGTAACCCGTTTTGGCATTACCCAGCAACTGCTGCATCTCGGCCAGCGTCACGCCAGCCAGCCCGCTGATGTTGGTGTGAGCCATGTTGTCACCGTTGGGGACAAACAGGGCCGCACTGGACGCCAATCGCTGCACATGCCGCACGTAATCCGGCCGGTGGTCGGCGTCTAACCGCTGCAATCCTTCGGATCCCAGGCACAAGTCAAACGGCTCGTCGATTGGGCTTAAATCGGCCAGGTGGGTTAAAGAAATGAGTTGTGGGGATACGGCCGTTAACCACCCTTCCGCCTGCGCCGTCGCCAACGAATTTTGCAGCTTTTGTAAGGCAGACGGCCGTTCATCCGCTACGGTAACTTCGACGTCCAACTCCTGCGCCAGCTGCAAAAAGTCCAGGCTACTGCCGTACTTCTCCGGCAGCCCGGCAATGAGCAGCCGCTGCGGCTTGCGCTCTTGCGCTTGCCGATTTTTCAGCCAGCGCGCCAACACCAGTCGCTTGGCAAAATATTCATACGCCGTGCCCACGCCCTCGCCTTCGGCCAGTGCCAGCACATATAAAGATTTGATGGAAAGTGATTTCAGCATTGTTCACACCAACCCGTTTGCCCGATACCAGGCCACCGTTTCGGCTACGCCGCGTGGCAGGTCACATTGGGGCGTGTAGCCCAGTTCTTCATGTGCTTTCTGCCAGGAAAAGCGGCGGTCTTCGCTAAAAAAGGCGACGCCGGTGCGGCTGAGCGGGGGCTCCTTATTTAACAAACCCATTCCCAGCTCCAATCCCGTTGCCCCCAGCCAGGCCAACCAACGCGGCAGGTTCAAGCCCGGCGGCGGCACATCCAGCGCAGCCGCAATCGTCTGCCCCAGCTCGCGAAACGTTACCGGCTCCGGCCCGGTGATGTGGTAAATTTCGCCAGGACGACCGTTCACCAAAGCCAGCAGCATCCCAGACACCGCATCATCAATGTAGGTTGGGTGGCAATGGTTCTGCCCGCCGTTGATGGTGAAGAAACGGCCGTCGCGCACCGCCTTAAACAGCCCCAACACGTGCAAATCAGTCGGACCATAAATAAATTCCGGCCGGGCGATGACCACCGGTAGGCCGGCACTGGCGTACACTTGCGCCACCTGCTCGGCCGCTGCTTTGCTGCGCTCGTACGGATTGCTGGGAGCCAGCGGCGCGGTTTCATCGGCCGGCGGCCCACTGATTGGCCCCAGCACGCCGGGACTGCTAATGTACAAAATACGGCCCACATTTGTCTTTTCGGCCTCGGCCAGGACATTGTTCGTGCCCTGTTCGTGCAATGCAAAGTAAGCTTGCTCCGGCACGCCTGCCTGCCCCAACATGCCGGCGGCGTGAATAAGCCAATCCGCGCCGTCAAAGAGGCCGTGCAAACTAGTTGGATCGGTCACATCGCCGTTGACCCAGGTGAAGGATGGGTGCTGTGAGGTTGGTTGAGTGGAAGACGGCCGTTTCACGCCCACCACCTTATGCCCCTCAGCCAGTAAAGCACGCACCAGCGCCCCACCCACAAATCCCGTTGCACCTGTAACTGTTACATTCATAAATCGACAGAATTTTTACAACCTAAACGAGGGCTGCGCTTGTCGAAGCCCGGTTCTGCCTTGGGCAAGCTTAGGCTCCACCTAACCACGGTTTTCATTCTTCAACCTGGTAAGTCATCACGGGCCGATAAACACAGCGGCAGTGGCGACCTTTACTGCATTCTGGTAGTGGCAAATGCGGCGCTTCGTCGGGATGGTAGACCGCATCAGCGGGCAGGGCACGGCACGCCTCGCAGCCATCCTCATCGATCAAAATAGCCACGCCAGCAATGGAGCCCTTGGCCTTCATCCCCAGCCGATACTGTGCCAGCGTCTTTTCAGCATAGTCAGCCGGTTTTTCCATATCTTTGTGAAATTTATTGAGCCACTCAAATGACATCGTGAAACCCTTTTAACGCAGAGACGCAGAGAAAAAAGTCTGCGTTCATGTGTGTCCCATTGCTTTTTACGGCCGTACCTCAATAGAGCTTGGCGAAATCACTTTGGCTGCCACTCGGCTGGCCGTGGGCACGTCCATCAACATGTTGGTGTAGCTGGCGTTGGCCAACGGGCAGTGGCATTCCTTCTCGTAAATGGAGCGGCGCACTTCTTTGATTTTTTCGCCAAACCAGATTTCCTTAAAATCGTAGTTATGCTCGCGCAGGTTGCCTAAATCGTCGGCACGGACGCAGCAGGGCCAAACGGTGCCGTCGGCGTAAATTTGGGCGCTGGCCCAGCCGGCATAACAACCAATCACCTGGTCCTGCTCGTCTAAAATGCGCTTCACCAGCTTGTAATATTCCACGCGGAACGCTTCGGTAATTTTGGCCACGCCTTTGTACTGCTTGCTGTTGACGTAGGCAATCAGCTTGTCGATGGCCTCGGCATATTGTTCCGGGCTGGGAGTAATGGGCAGGCCCACTGTGTCCAGCTCTACGCGCGGCTCAGCAATCTCGGTGATGAACTGGTCGGCCCGGGAATTTTCGGCGTAAGTGATCAGTTCATCCAGATGTCCCACGCTGAACACGGAAACCACCGAGTGAATCCCCACCGCCAGGTTAGGAAACTCGTCACGCAGCGCCAGGTATTGCTCCAGCCGCTCCTCAAACTTCTCAAAATTACCCGCCACGCCGCGAATGAAGTCGTGCTTTTCGCCCACACCATCCAGCGACAGGTTGATGATGAGCTGGGAGTCAGTGCAATATTCCAGAATCTCGCGCACGCGCTCCGGGCCACTTTTGAGAATGCCGTTGGTGGGGATGTTGATGATGCCCGGCCGGCAATGTTTGTAAGCCAGCTTGGTCAGCTCCACAATGTGGGGAAACATGAGCGGTTCACCGCCGCTGATGGTAAACCAGTACGGCGCTTTGCCCAGCGAGGCCAGCACTTTGTCCCATTCATCCAGGTCGAGTTCGTTTTCCCGCTTCATCCAGATGTTACAGGTAAGGCAGCGGGAGTTGCACTTGGGCGATGGGGAGAGCGTAATATTGAGCGGCAGCATTTGAGGCCAGCCAAACCGCCGATACAGTTTAAATAAAGGGATGCGTGTGAGCACGCCGAGCATTGATTTCATGAAAGCTCTTTGGTCGTTGTGGCGATTTCCCAGATGGTGTGATTTTTGCGGTTTTTGAAGTCGCGCTTGCCCAGGAAACGGCCGTAAATCTCCAACCCAATCACCGCCACCGTCCAGATCAACTGCTTGGGCCGCCAATCCAGATTTTTGAGCAAAAGCCCGGCAATATTACCACCAGACATCGTACTCACTTTGTAGCCCAGCAAATTGGCCAGGTCCAGGTGCCCGGCGTAAATGCGCCGCCGCTGGCGTAAAAAGTCGGCCACGGTTTCCGGTCCCTTGTTATACACAATAGCCTCAGGACAGTACTGCACTTTGTACCCCTGCCCACGCACGATTGGTTCAACGCTGGCTTCATCAACGGCCGTATGGTACGGAATGCGCGCAAACAGGCGACGAAAACCCACCATCTCGCCCCCCTTAAAACCGCCAGACATATTCAGGGCATGATGCAGGTTCCACTGTAAATGCACGGCAAACCCCATGAATGTTTCCGGGTCGTTAACCGGCACGGGATGGCAGCCGGACATGCCCACTTCCGGGTCGGCAAAAGGCGCAATGAGCTGCTCAACGGCCTTGGCATCCGGCTGCAAGTCGGCGCTGCATAAAATCATCACCTCGTTAGCCGCCTCGCGGATAAACAGGTTCATGGCCGACGCTTTGCCTTCGCGTTTAGGTTGGACGAGGAGGCGGATACGGCCGTCTCGCGCCGCAAATTCCCGCACAATCGCTTCGGTGCTGTCGGTGCAGCCGCTGGCCACCACAATGATCTCCTGAATCGCTACCGTTTCCAGGCGCTGATCCAGAATTCGCTGTAACAAGTTACCGATGTTGGCCGCTTCGTTATAAGCGGTGATGCCAATTGAACAATCGATCACAAATATTCATTCCAAGAGGTGCGACGCACTTGTTATTGAGCTAAGTTCAACAAACAGTGCCCATAAAAGTGCGTCGCACCTTTTCGTTTAAACAAGAGGGCAAGTATACCGACTGTACCGTCAGTGAACCAACTACATCGCACCGCCTCAGCCACGATTAATCTGCGATGTGGAAATAATCCGCAGATTGACGCAGATTAAAGGCAGAAATCTGCGTTATCTGCGTTATCTGCGGATCAATTCTTATTGCTTAATAACAGGGCTGCCCCCGCCAGATTGGCTGCCAGACCAGACCCGATCAGCACAAAAGCAATGGTCATCAGCGTGTGGTCCAGCAGCAGTACCGCGCAAATTTGGGCGACGGCGATGACCGCCAGCAAGTAGACAAACGGCCGTCTTCCCAGCGACAGTGCATAGTTGAGCCAGATATTCACCCCGGCAAACAAGGTTGTGGCCAGGCCAACCCAGCCCAGCAGCAGTCCCGGATTCCCGTATTGGCCGCGAAAAACGAGCGTCACAATCCATTCTGGAGCCAGGAAGTAAACGGCCGTTAACCCCAACCCCGGCAACAGCGTCGCCGCCAGCGCCAGCAGCAGCATCGGCCGGGCATCCTGCCCCAGCGTCTGGCGCTGCGTCGCTTTGGGAAACAGTACCATGCCCAGTGCCACCGGCACAAACAGGTTGATCCGGGCCAACACATTAACCGGCGTGTACTGCGCGGCTACCGCTTCGGGGAAAAGTCGATTCACCAAAATGGCATCACTGTAAACCAGGACGGCAAAGGCCAACAGACCCACAAACGTCAGCGCCGAATAGCTAAAACTAATTTTGGATTTCGCCGATTGTGCCGGGACACGAAAATAGTCGCGCAGCAGCCACAGGGCCAGCAGCAGCGCCAGGCCACTGGCCAGCGGCAGCGCCAGAACCGCGCCAACCAATTCTAAACCGGCCCAGATGAGAACGGCCGTCAGTCCAAAACGCAGCACCGCCTGAAGCACCACCACGCTGCCCAGCCCCAAAAAGTTTTGCACCCCTTGCAGCGCGCCATCTGTGACCGGGCGCACAAAAAAGAAGAGTAAGGCCAGCCCGGCAGCCATCACCGCGCCGGTGGAATTGGCATTGATGAGGCGATTGGTCAACGGGGCCGCCAGACCAAACAGCAGCGCCACCAGCAACCCCCAGCGCCAAGCCCAGCGCCAGCGGCGGCGCACAAATTGGCCAATTTGCCTTGGGGCATCGGCCTGAACCGCCAATTCGGCCGTGTAATAAGCCACCACGTTGCGAATCACCCAGGTCACCTGCTCGGCAATTTTGAGCAGGTTCATCACCGCCAAAAAGGCAATCGCTGCCGGATCAGACAATAACAGTCCGGCCACAACCAGCACCAGGTAATCAAAGCCACCGGCCAAGACGGTTGCGGCCGTCATTACCACGCCATCGCGGGCATCGGCAGAGGTGAGAAGCGATCTGATGCGTAAAATCATGGGGCTCCCGGAACGGGCAGCAGCGCCTGGCCGTTGCCATCTATCGTACCGTCGGGATTTTGCACAGGGAAGCGTACCAGCGTGGTGGGATCATACAAGCCGACGGCAAGCTGGCTGAGCGGATCATCGCCAGGCCAGACCAATTGATGGCGGTCAACAATGATCATCCCGGCAGGCCAGGTATCCAGCGGATAGCTGTTTTGCACCGGCTGGCTGTCGCTTTGCACGACCATCTCCCCGGCAGCATTCAGAGCATGGACAAATACGGTACCGTTTTGGCTCAACGGCCGTTCCCCGCGCCAATACAAAGTCACCGCCACCACCTCCTGCGGCTGAGGCTGGGCTGGTTCCACGGAATAGCCCAGCAAAACAATGTCCTGGCCTAGTTGGTGCCCGGCAGGAACGGCCGTTTCTGGCAATTCATCCAGCAACCAGCTCCGTCCAGCGAGCAGTCGAGGCATCAACCATAAACCATCGGGGGTTCCCTCCATTGGCTCGGTGAACAAACGCAAAACGCCGCCTTGACCCTGCCACGGCGTTAAATCCAGGTCCAGCCACTTTGGCGGGTCGCCAGCAGTAACCGGCACCTCAATTACCTGTGAACCATTAAATTCAATGGCCATCCACAATGACCCCACGCCCGTCGCCTGCAAACCGGTTTGCAGACGGCCGTTCAGCGGCAAATCCAGCGCATATTCCAGGGCAGAATCGGCAGGCACGCGGATGGCTGGACGCTCATTAAAAAGCTCGGTGGTGATGAAGCGCTCTTCCGGCAGGCGTTCGGCCGTCCACAAAACAGCAGTTAGATCATTGACAATGAGCCAGTTTCGCGTGTCGATTGGGCGGTCAACGGCCGTTGCCTCCTCTAAAAAAATCGTTTCCTGAAAAATTGGTAAGTAAACGCGCCCATCCCCAAGCTGCCACGCCAGCCCAACCAGCAGCAAACCGGCCAGTAGCCAGCCCCCTACTTGCCCCGCCTTTTGCGACGGCGGTCGAGCCACAACCAGCAGCCCCACGGTTAAGACGGCCGTCAACACCAGCAGCCCAGCAAACGTGCTCCCTTTCACAAAAGACGGTTTGTACTGTTGCAAACGCAGCCGAAAAATATCGGGCAATAATTGTTCAGCGAGGGCATCGAAAACGGCCGTTCCTGTCACATAGGTGCGCAATTCCAGATTGCCGGGGCGGGGATACTCGTTCAGGCGCAGCCGCCCGCCCAGCCGATCCCCACCGATGACGTGGGTGACAGCTGGAGCATCAGCCGTGGCGTCCAGGGCAGTCAGCGTAAGCTCAAAGGTGCGTCCTTCGGCATCGCTAACCGTTGGAAAAGCAAAATGTACAAAACCACCTGCCCGCGGCGAATCATCAATTTGCCCCGCGAAAAGCGGGCCGGTTTCATCGGACAGCGTCACCGTCACATCACCAACAGGTGGTGCTTGCAGCCAAATTTCCACCGCTGCCAGTTTATCGGCTCCGCTGATAAAGGTCTGCGAGATGGTGTTGGATCCGTAAAAAGCAACAGGGAATGGAGCGGGCACGCCGGGGACTTCCTGGGCCTGGGTCCAGGGCCGAGGGAAAAGGTAGTGGGCGTCGTAAAACATGGGCACCTGCACCTGCGCGCCCGTGGCAGTGCTGCGCCATTGACCCACAAACAGCAGGAAAACGAAGACCAGGCCAAGAACGGCCGTAATCACCCAGGGCAAGCGAGAAGAAGTGAGGAATGATTTCATCTTCACGCACACCTACAAATAGTACCGGGGCAAAATGTAGCCCAGCAGCGAGATAAAATTAAATAAAACCATCCCCAGCCGCAAAAGCCAGTGGGCGGCGGGATGCCATCGTTGGGGCAGCCAAAAGAGCAACCCTAAAGCAAAAAAGGTGAGCATAGGCACCACTGTGCCCAGCCAGTAGCGTCCCTGCAAGCCACGGCCGTTGCCATATTCCCACCAAAACGTCAGGTCGTACACTTGCAGCAGGACAATGGGCACCAGCAGCGTCAGCGCCAGAAAGAACCAGACAACTACAGGGGCCATTTGTTGACCCTGCTGCCATTGTGGGAAAGACGGCCGTTTCCCCCAGTCACGCCCCACTTTCCAGAGCAATCCGCCAATTGCCAGCACGGTTAGCAGGCGCAAAAGCGTATACACCCAGGGCAGCAGCGGCGTATCCACCCAGCCAAAATGGGCCCACCAGGTCACAAACAGCCCGCCCCAAACCGATCGGTAATAATCGAGCATGTGCGGGAAAAATTGATAATCATAAAACGGATTTTGGATGATGCGGTGCCCTTCCACCACCGGATTGAAGTAAAACAGATCGCCGTTGATGCGCCAGCTGCGGGCCATCCACCAAACCGCGGGCGGCAGGATGACGACGTTCATCGCCACGGCCGCCCACACAACCTGCATCCGCTTGCCTTTGCGCCGCCACCAATCATACAAAACCACCAGGGCCACCAGCGGCACAAAGCCGTTAATGGTGGGCTTGATGAGAAAGGCAGCGGCAAAGGTGAGGCCGATGAAAACGGCCGTTTTATAATCCAATCCATCCCGCAGTACCCGCAAACAAAAGTAAATCAGCAGCGAATACAGCACAAAAAAGAGGCCATCAACGGAAATAACGGCCGTCATCTGCGTCAGCTGTGGGTGAAAAGCGACCAGCGTGGGAATGGTCAGGCGCATCATCTGGTTAGCGGGAAACAGCAGCCGGGCAATGAGATAAGCGACAATGACGATGGGGCTGCTCACCAGGACGGCAAACAGGCGCTGCACCTGCATCCGCACCAGTAAATTTTGGCTGTAGCCAACCAGCCGGTATGGAACGGCCGCCAGCATGTAATACAGCGGCGTGGCGTGCATCAACTTGCCGGTAATGCCAATTTCAGTGCTGGTGCGGCTGGACGGCGGCAGGGCATCAAACTCCGCTTCGCGCAGGCCCACGGGCTGATTGCTCCAGCCCTGGCGCTGCTCCGGGTTGTAATCCAGGCGGCCCACGTCGGCCAGTTCGCGTGAAAGGGCAACTTCATCGGGCAGCCAGGTGTCGGCTTCGTCGGGGAGACGGCCGTTTTCGCCAATGAACTGAATTACGGCATAATGATCGTCTTCATCTGGCCCCTGCCACAGGGGAAACGCCAGGCTCCACAGCGCTCCCTTCAGCAGCATGATGGCCAGCAGCAGCCCCACAAACCAGCGCTCTCGATTGCCGCTCATCACCTCAGTCATTTTTCACCGCCACGTAAAAGCAGTGGGCCGACTGTTTACGAAATGCTTTGACCAAAACCTGCTCAATGGCCACAAACAGCGGCGTCAACTTTTCCATGAAGGAAACATGATCGGGCAAAATCTCCCACAGCCAGAAGAGAACGCTGTATTGTGCGGCCGTTTCCACTTTAAAACCGTCCTGCGCCAGCGTCTCTTTCAGTTCGGCAAAATAAAACGGGGCGTTGATCTCATCCCCCAGCCATTTGGGGTACAAACGCCGTCCCCAGCGGATGATCGGATTGTCCTCCGTGGTTTCTACCAAAAACAGCACGCCGCCCGGCTTCAAACAGCGGCGCACTTCACCAAGCGCCCGGTCCACGACGCCAATGTGGTGCAGCACGTGCTGGATGTAGATGATGTCAAACGTCTCGTTAGCAAAAGGCAAATCGAGGCCAGAAGCGATTGCTACCGGCCCGTGATGCGCCGCCAATTCTACGCGATCCGGCACGACGTCGATACCGATGGGGGAACGGCCGTACTGCTTAAATCGACTCATGTTCCAACCAGCGGCACAACCCAGATCCAAAATTTTAGGAGAAGGCGCGCTTAAAAAAACCTGCTTCTCCACAGCAAAATACGGCAAAACTTTATAGCGGCTTGGCGACCAATTGTCGCCAAATGTAACGGGTTTGCGGTAATCCATGGGGGTTCTTGAAACGTAAAACGTGATGCGTGAGAAAATCACATTTCAGGCATCACGCTCCACGCTGTAACTATCCGGCAAGCTTGTGCGCTTCCGGCTTGCCCCGGTGCGTGGGCTTGAACAGGTCAAACCGCCAGATTTTTAGGCGGTGCAGCAAATAACGACCGGCCACCCACAGCGTTTTTAACCCGTAAACGCTGCTGGCGGTAAAGCTAATGGATGATGCTTCATTGAAATATTTGGTACTCACCGGCACCTCGGCAAAACGAAAGCCAAAATAATTGGCCTGAAAAATCATCTCCGTATCAAAGGCAAAGTCGTTGGAATTGCGCAAAAAAGGGACTGTTTCCAGCAGTTGGCGGCTGTAGGCCCGGTACCCCGTGTGGCACTCAGACAGGTTGGTACCCATCACAAAATTTTCTACGCCGGTCAGAAAGCGATTGGCCAGATATTTGTAGCGCGGCATCCCGCCGGCCAGAGCACCTTCCGGCGGGATAAAGCGGGAACCCATAACAAAATCTCCCTTTCCCTCACGAATAGCGGCAATCATTTCCGGGATAATTTTGGGATCATATTGGCCATCTGGATGGAGCATGATGACAATTTCGGCATCCAACCGCAGGGCTTCCATGTAGCACGTTTTCTGGTTCATGCCATACCCGGCATTGTGCGGATGGATAATCAAATCCAGGTCCAGCTCCTGAGCAACTGCGGCCGTATCATCAATGCTGCCGTCATCCACCAAAATGACCTGGTCCACGCAGTCGGCAGGGATGCTGCGGTAGGTGTCTACCAATGTTTGCGCCGCATTGTAGGCCGGCATCACAACAATAACGTTCTTTTTCTTCTCACTCATGTTTAAAAATTCTCATTCAATCTATCCTGGACAATTATTCAGGTCGTTCTGGGAATAGGTTATAAAACCTAATTGTCATTCCTGCGAAGGCAGGAATCCACTCTGGTCAAATAGATGGATACCCGCCTTTGCGGGTATGACATTTGATTGTCCTTTCTGCGGCCACTTGTCCTGCTTTCCCAGAGTCCAGCCCGGGCAGGCTTGCAGTGCCTGGGCAATGATGGATTGTTCTTTTTCTTGCCAACCAGCTTTGGCGGCGTGTTCCAGCTGCTCCAGCAGCAAATCATATGGCGGAAAGCCCTGTACGGCCTGCTGGCGGCGCTGCACAAATTGAACCACTTGCGCGGCTGGCAGCGGGGCGCTTGATTGGGCAGCCTCAACCAGCAGGACAACTTCTTTGAGTACGGCCGTATCCACCAAAGCCACGCCCGGCTGCACGTCCTCAATGGGACGTTTGGGCGGCAGCCACAGCCGCTGCCAGATGATGTTCAGTGTCGCCACAGGCCAGCCACGCCGGCTGAGCTGCAAACCTACTTTTCGCCCCAACCGCAAATAAAGCAAATTTTGCAGCCAAAGTTTAAATCGCTCCCATACTTGCCGCGACTGCCCGCTGCCCACGGCGCGCAGCACCGAGCTGGTTACCGTCACTGGTTTAGGGAAGTTGTAGAGACGGCCGTCGCTCGCCAAAATCACAAAGTCATCGGCCATAAACGCATAGTCAGCCTGGCGTATTGCCTGCAAAACAGCCTCAGTTTTGCCCTCATCCCTTTCGGGCACAATAAGCGCGGCCTCGCCCTGCCGGGCCATTGCTGCGCCATAAACCAGGGCATAGCCACGCTGCACAAAGGCCCAACGCAGCACCGGCTCCAAAACGCTTTTGTACAAAGCAAACGGCGCCGTGGCCAGGAGGGGCGAGATCACAATTTCGATAAAATCGGTGCCGGGCATAACGGCCGACCCAAAGCCAAAGCGGCTCAGCCGTTCGCTGTAGGTAATGGCGCCCGGCTGCGGCGTGGGTGTACCAAAACGGTCGATGCGAATTTGAATATCAACCTGGGGCAGCGGTTCGGCCGTGGCAAAATGGGCCAGTTCCGGCAGCGGCGTTTGCGATTCCAGGCGCAGAATGCCGTGAATATCGTAGCGGTAGATGCCGGGCTGCCACATGGTGATGCCCCGGCGCGAAAAAACCCACTGCTCAGACACCACATAGCGACCCACACTTTCCACCAGAATCGCCAGCACAATGGCCCCCATTGACGACCAGCGCCAGGCAGAAATAAACAGCAACAGCAAGGGCAGGCGCAGCAAAAGCAATGAAAGCTGGTTGGTGATCCAAAAGCGGCGCAGGCTGGGCCAGCCCGGCACCGGATGCCCGCCGCCGAGCACCCATTTTTCCGTCAGGTAAAAACGCAGCAAGATGATTAGTTGGGCAGCCGCAAACGCGGTGAGTAGATAAGGCCAGCTCAGGAACTGCTGGCCGGCGGTGAACACGGCCGGATCCAGCACCAAACTCACCAACGCCACCAACACCAACCGGGGGAACGATTGGTTGGCCGTCAGCCGCAGCCGCAGCAAATGACGGAAAAAGTTCATCCCCTCCTGGAAGTCAGCTTTGCTCTCCCCTTCGTGTCGGCTGGCAAAATCGAAATGAATTTCCGAAACGCGCAGGCCGGGGCAGCGGATCAAGATTTCCAGCAATATTTTGAAACCGTTGGGCCGCAGAACGGCCGTATCCACCGCCGCCCGCCGCACCAAAAACAGCCCCGTCAACGGGTCCGAAACATTACGCAGCAGCCGGGGAAACCAGGCGCGGGCCAGCAGCGTGAGCAGTTGGGACGTCATGGCCCGCTTGCGGCTCAACCCCAGCGGACCAAACACGTCACATTTGCGGCTGCCCACCACAATGTCGGCCCGAGCCGCCACGGCGCGGGCCAGCAGCACCGGCACCAGCTCCGGCGGGTGCTGCAAATCGGCATCCATCACGCACAGCCAGGTGCCCTGCGCTGCGCTGAACCCTTCCACCACAGCTCCGCTCAAGCCGTTACGACGTTCCGGCGGGCGGGCAATGACGCGCACATCAAAAGGAAAATCAGCCGCCGCCTGGGTGATCACCTCAAGTGTATCATCCGTGCTGTCATCGACAAACAAGACCTCGATGGCGTGCTCGTCGCCGTCTGCCGCCAGGGCGGCTGCCAGCCGTTTCAGTAGCGGAACCACGTTTTGCGATTCGTTGCGGGTAGGAATGATCAGAGAGACCAGATTTGGCTCTGGGGCAACGGCTCCTTCGGCAGGTTCAGAGCAAGCTGTTTCCCGCTGAATTTCCGAATCTGAATGCGCCATTTCATCATTCCTCAACATATCGGAAGGTATCTTATCTTGCTTTAGATGGTGCGTCCAACGGCCGTTGCCGACTAAATGTTATGTTAATTTGTGCTGTTTGTTTGCAGTCATAATGATAAGGCAGCTTGGCATTGCACAACAACATTGCCAAATTTTGAAAGTAAAAAGCTTTTGCTATACTTCGAGCCATTCTGTCCCAAGGTCGTTTGCAGAGATGTATCCCTACCTGCGCAACCGGGGACTTTTCTGTTTCAAAATTACTAACCCAAGCCAATAACGAGGTAATTACTTAATGTTAAAAAATAAGAAAACAAGGCAAAACCGTCTGACCATTGCGGGGTTTGCCCTCCTGACGGCCGTTGCCTTCGGCCTCATGCTGGTGTCTAACACAACAATGGTAAAAAGCTCCGAAGCAGATGAATTTACTTACCTACCGGCCATTATGCACATTGTGCCTACACCGACCCCGCTACCTCCCGTCTTCGCCAATAACATCGAACTACCCGGCGCTTACTGCCCTAACGACATCGGCGTCAATGAGCAAAGCGGCTATGTTTACGTAGCTAACAGCTACAGTAATAACGTTAGCATGATCTTCCAGGATAACTTTGTGGGTAATGTGCAAATTGGCAAGTTGCCTACCGACATCGTTTCCATTCCTAACAGCAATCGCACATACATCACCCATTTGACAGATACGCAGGGGGTAGAGCAAATTACCATATTTGACCAAGCAGCGCTGGTAGACCGGCTGCCGGATCATTTTGAACCTCATGACATCATTTACAACCCGGTCAATGAGTACATCTACGTCACCGATCTTGACAGCACGGTGCGGGTGATCAAAGGGACCGGCCCCAACCCGGAAATCGTTGACGTGCATCTGGCCGGTGCCGGCTGGGTGCGCTCAATCGAGGTTGACCCACTTACCGGGCTGGTATATGCTCCCAGTTGGGAAAATGGCATCGTGTATGTTATTGATGGCACGACGCTGGTAACGCAGTTTCAGGCAGGGTGGGGCACGATGGAGATCAGCCTGGAACCTACAAGCGGCTATTTCTACCTGGCCCATTCCAATCCCAGCACAACATACCCGCAAAACATTTCAGTATTTCATCGAGATGACTATACCGTCACGCCTCATTTTACGGCCGTTCGCTCTTTAGACGTAGCCACTGACCCCATTCACCACCTGGCTTACGCCACAAACCGAAAGGACAACTCAGTAACCGTTCTATCCGGGCGGAACGTGGTAGCGACGCTGCCAGTTGGTGAAGCGCCTACACCAGTTACCGTAGACCCTACCACCGGATATGCTTACGTAGGCAACCACGACAGCAACACGGTGACAATTTTGCAAAATGGATCTGTTATAAGCACCCAACCCGCCGGCCGCCAACCATACGCCATTGCCGTAAATTCCCAGACACATGACGTATTTGTGGCCAACCGTACCTGGCACATTGAATGCGACGATTTAGATCGATGTAATGCGATCTGTGACGAGTTTGTCGCGACGGTAACAGTTTTGCGTTAACCCGGTCAGGGTTCACTTTCGTAAAGCAGGGGCAGCCGCAGCGCATCACCAGGCGGCTGCCCTTCCGCAGTAAGGGGGACTCTTTGTCCATTCTCCGGCATATAAAGCCCTACAGAGAGTGATACGGCCGTTTCCGCCGCATCACTCTTTATAAGCCGCTCATCTACTACCACTTCCCCCACGTGCCAAATTGAGGTGGGATAGCGGCCACCCTGTGGCTGGGCATCTTGTTGGGCAATCAGATTCCCTGCCTCATCCAGCAAATGAACAAAAATGGTGAAATCTTCGACGATGGGCCGCAACGCCTGCCAGTACGTTGTGAGGCGAATGCTGTCAGCTTCCGTTTGTAAATCGTAGCCGATTAACATTATCTGATCGCCGAAGTTGGCGCTGACTGTACTTGTGGGTTGGGGCACGGCCGTTTCCCCCGCAGCAACTTTAAGATAACCGAGCGCCACCGTGTCATCGTTAAAGAAGTAAGCCAGTCGCGCCCGCATGGGCAAAACATCGGGCGGTACGGTAAGCTGCACCGTGTCTGAAATTGGTGCTGCGGCGGGCCAGGACAGGTTGAGTACGGCCGTATCCAGCAAACCACCCTCCCAATCCAGCAATGCTATTTCGCCTGTGGCTGTTCCTCCATCCCGCCCGTAACCACCCAACGACACCCGCACAGAATCGCCTGGCGCTACCGTTGGTGGAAAATCAACCGCTTCCACAAAAAATCTGGCGGATGTCATCTGGCAAACGCGATCCCAATGGACCGGTGGCATGTAAAGTGCCGGTCGGGCAAACGCACCACCAAGCTGCACCAAACTGGCCACAGCCAACAGCAACAAGCCCACCACCGGCAAGCTGCCGAATGCTTTTTGCCGCCAAAATCGGGTCAAACGCCACCAGCCCAGCGCCAACAGCGCAGCCATCGGTGCGGCCGCCGCGTAGGCCAACCGCCCCTGGTAGCCGGACCAATTGATCGTTTGGATGTAGCGCAGCAGGGAAGCGTAGATAGCGGCAGTGGCCAGGATGTTGAACAGTACGGCCGTTATCACCGCACGCTCACGAATAAATCCGAGAAGATTGGCCACTTTGGCTGCCCCACGCTGAGTATAACCTTCGCGCAGCACCAGGAGAAATCCTCCGACGGCCAAAAGTACAAACATTGCCAGCAGAGCATATACCCAATCCGCCGGCTGAATTTTCAGCCAGCCAAACCAGGCCCAGTACGATTGAAAGTGAATCACCACAAACTCGCCCAAATCGGCCAGCGTCAGCCCCGCGGTGCGCAGCACTTCCGACCCCTTGGCCTGCAAATGCACCTCCCAGGCCAATGGATCGCCATACAGCCGGAAAGCACGAACATACCACCAGCCAGCAATCAGCACGGGCAAGCCGATGACGGCCGTTCCGTTTTGCAACGTTTGCTTGATACGGCCGTTGCCCACGTTCAACAAAACGGCCAGCAGCGGCAGCGGCCAAAAAGCCAGCAGAGCAAACTTGGTCAACAGCCCCAACCCCACCAACACACCGAGGCCAATAAAACGCCTCAATGAAGGAGTTTGCGCCGCCGTAACCGAAAAATAAACCAGGGCCGCACCGAAAACGGCCGTTAACACATCATTGTTCACGCTGGCCATCATAAAAATAAACTGGGGATTAAACGCCAAGATGCCTGCCGCCAGCAGCCCCACCCGTTTGTCAGCCGGAGCCAGCCGCCGTCCCAGGCGGTACGCCAGCCACACCGTCACGGCACCCAAAGCCACAGACAGCAGTCTGGCTACGCGAAACGCCATATAGTCAGGCGCAAATGGATTGTGCTCGGCTGCTTTGTGCAGGTAAAAATGGGCGCGACCGCCGTCGTTTGGATCAAACGTAAAGCAGGCATTGCGGGGTAAATCGGCCGAAGCTGTCATGGGGAACGGCGCGGTGATCACGGCGTTGAGCAAATAGAAAAGCGGCAGCTGGTTGGCCTCCATCGTCTCGTTGTCCGCCGCGACGGGCTGCATAACGGGAAATTCGCGCTGCTCGATCAGGTAACGCACATACAAAAAATGGTCCACTTCATCGGGCGATTCACCCAACGGCACCACCCAGGAATACGCCATCCCCAACGCAGCGTAAACCGCCAAAATCAGCCACAGCCAGCGCTTTTCGTTCATCGTCGGCGGTTTCTCACCCACCCCCAGCCAGCAACGATCATCGCCAGCAGCAGTGCCAGACCGGAAACGGCCGTACCCCACACAAAATCATTGGGCAGAAAAGAAAACGTAACCGAATGCTTGCCTGCCGGAACATACACTGCCCGCACCACGCTGTTGGCCCGGTATACCGGCGTTTCTTCACCGTCAATGGTGGCCCGCCAGCCCGGATAATACGTATCGGCCAGGACCACAAAGCTGGCATCATCCAGTGCCACATCGAGCACCACCTGGTTCAACTCATACTGGGTGATGGTGACATTGCTGATGGATGAAACGGTCGTTTCCCATTGCGGTGGCTCTTCCTGGCCAACAGACTCCAACACCACCAACTCTGCTAAGGCATCCGCCTGCTGCTGCACCAGAGCCAACGCCTCCGCTTCATTTGCTGCCGGGATGGCTTTGGGCACCACGTACGCCCGCGGGAAAAAGCCATCATTCAGGTAGATGCGCGTTTTGCCGCTCTCATGCACCAATTGCGGGCGTGGCAAATAGTAGCTGCGAAAAGCCAGGCCAGCGGCGCTGCCGCCAATTTCAGCCTGACCCGTTCCCGCAAACGACACCGTCAGCAAAAAATCCCGCCCCCACTCCGAGGGAAATGCGCCAAAGAAAAAGCTGGCCCAGCCATCGGCCAGCGGCTGGCCAACCGGCCAATCCGCATGGGCAAATTCCTGCCGACCGTCGGCCGACAAGACACGCACGGTCACCACACCGGCTGCATCGGCCGAAAATTGCAGCGGCACATCCAGGCGATGCAGCCCGGCATCAGGCACGCTGAACGGCTGCGACAACGGTGCATCTTCCGCCAGCGGCAGCCATTGCACCACATCTTCCCCTGCCTGACCCAACACCGATTGGTCCTGGTACCAATCGCTAATTGTGACCACGTATTTAACGTTAAGCGCGTCAATCAGCGGCGACTCCAGCCCGCGCAGCGGCATCAGCTCGCGCTCAAAATAGATCGCGTCGCCCCCCTCGGCCGCCTGCACGTAATTCACCACATTTTGCAAGATGGCCGGTTCGTAGCCGCTCATGTTTTGCAGGCGGGCCTGTAAAGCCGTGTTTGGCGGATAGGCCACACCTTCGGGCAAAGTGGTTATACGAAATTTTTCAGGATCGTTGTGCAGGAACTCGGCCGTTTCCGTCATCGGGTACAAATCGGCCACATCACCCACCGTGTTGTAATCGTGTCCCAGCCAAAACAGTTCCAGCACAATCCAGCCAGCCACCAGTGCCGCAAAACCCGTCGGACGCAGCCGATTTGGCCCCAGCCACAGCAGCAGCACACAAACGAGCAAAGATAGTCCAAACCAAATCAGTTCAGGTTGCAAAACGGTCCATTCTGGCCGATACCACCAGATAAATCCAGCCACAACACCCAGGAACACCACGGCCGCGGCAACGGCCGTTCGCCACACCGTCCGCCAATTCACCCCAGCCGCCAGCATCGCATCTAAACCGATCGCGCTCAAAACGGACAGGCAAAACAGCAGCACGGTCATCGCCCGGCTGGGCCAGAGTCCATTAAACACCGGCAGCACGTACAGCAAGCCATAGGCAGGCGTCCCTAACGCCCACAGCAGGCCAACTCCACCCCAAACTACAAAAAAACCGGTGTTCCGATCCCGCCGCAGCCAAACGGCCGTCACCGCCAAAAACAGCGGCAGCAGCCCCACGTAAAACGTCATCTCGTTGTAATTAGTCTGTCCCCACCAGTTATTGTCGATGGGATTGCCAAAAAAGTCCGGCACCAGCGCCACCACGGCCGAAGATTTAAGTCCCAGGCTGAGCGACTCGCTAAACGTGAACGCATCCCGGTGGCCGCGCAGCAAATAGTTAAAGGCGGGCAGCACCTGAATGAGGCTCAGCGCCACGCCCAGACCTAAGACAAAGACGGCCGTTCCCCCCAGCACCCTACCCTGCCCCAGTTTTCTGTGGCGAACGGCCGTCCACCACAGCGGCCGCCAACGCCACAGCAAATACAAAACGGCCGTCATGCTACCATACAGCGCCCAGTTCCAATGCCCGCCCAGCCAGGGAATGGCAAAGGCAACGCCCGCGCCCACAGCCTCCAGTGCCGTTGGCCAGAACGCTTGCAGTTGCTCAGGCGATTTTTCCCACTTCTGGGCGATTCGCTCGATAAATAACAACTGGAGCGGCAGCCAGATAACGGCCGCATGAACTACCTGCCACTCCAGCCAAACAATCATCATGCCGTTGAACAGGAAAACGGCCGTGCCCACCCAGGCCGCCACGGCGCGCAGCCGCAGCTGGCGCAAGAAGGCAAACATAAACGCCGCCCCCAAAAACAGTTGGGCAAAGATGACGCCGTCAACGGCCGTCGCCGCCGGTAGCAGGTAATAAAAAATGGATAGCGGATAAAACAGTCCGGCCTGGGTGTTGTACGTCAGCGGATAGCCGCCCAGCACGTAAGGGTTCCACAGCGGCAGCGTGCCCTGCTTCACCTGCTCCGCCACAAACGCTTTGACCGGAAAAATGTAATCGACCACGTCGGTGATCAGGGGATTGTGAACGTCAACCAGCTGGTTGGGCTGCTGCCACGGCGGCCACACCTGCACCACCACATCCAGCGGCAGCAGCACCTTGCCCGGCAGCAGCGCCGGGGCTAAGAAAAGACCAATTAGCAGCAAAAAGCCCAGCCAGGGCCACGATGTTTTGATACGCTTTCTCATACAATTCCCGATTCGGGTGGCGACTGTATCATGCCTATGCCAAATTGACGACAAAATATGGTAACATTCCCCAGGCCGAGCTTTGTCGGGACAAGCTCGGCTTTTAACTGCTATGAACCGTCGATTATCACTTCTTTTGCTGCCCACCCTGGCCTTGATTGTGCTAATTTTTACCGATGCTGTGCCCTGGCTGCGCGGGCCGGCCCCGGAAACGAGCGAATGGTACTGGCCTTATTGGTTACGGCCGTTTTCCCACTGGTGGCTTCCTATTTTTATCGGGCTCCTGTTACTGTTGGTGGCCGGTTGGTGGCTGCGACAGCCGGACCAACGTGGCCGCAATCTGCTTGCCTTGCTGGCTTTAAGCGGCATCATGATCGCTTTGCAACTGGCTATCATCCAGGCTGACCGCCAGCCGGTGCTGGCCGAGTTGGTCGATCGCACCCTGTCTAACCTGTCCGGCGGCTACTTCGAGCCGGCCATCACGCTGCCCGATTTGCACAACGCCTTGCAAAACTACCCGGAACTGATGCCCACCTTTGCCGCCGAACACGCCCGCACTCACCCGCCGGGACTGCTCATCGCCAACAATCTCACCGCCAGCCTGTTCAACCGCTTCCCCGAGCTTTCCCTGAAGATAGCCAGCTGGGTTTATCCCGGTCGCTGTATGGATTTGTGGCTGCTGGAACGGCCGTTTGCCGTAGCCGCTGCCTTGTTCACCTGGTCCCTGCTGCCGCTGCTGGCCGCAGCCCTCACCATTTGGCCCGGTTACGCACTGGCGCGCCACTGGCTGGAACCCAGCAAAGCTCGCCTGGCCACGCTGCTCATCGCCACGCCCCCCGCCCTGATACTGTTTGCGCCCAAGGTGGTGCAGCTTTATCCGCCGCTGGTTTTGCTGCTGTTTTTGTGCCTGGTGAAAGGGCAGGAAAACGGCCGTCTCACCTGGTATGCGCTGGCCGGACTGCTGTATTCACTGCTCACCTTCCTCAGCCTGGGCAACTTGGCGCTGGCGCTGCCTATCGCCCTTTACCTGCTGCTCGATTGGTGGCGCAGGCAGCAGCTCACCGCCAATCGCCTCATCAAGGTTGGCACGGTTTTGAGTGCGTCGGGATTATCGCTTTGGCTGTTGCTCTGGCTGGGCTGGGGCGTGCCGCCCTGGGCCATCATCCAGACCGGTCTGGAACAGCATTACACTCTCGTGACGCTGCTGCGCCGCTACGACTGGTGGATCGTGTGGAATCTGGTTGATTTGCTCGTGTTTGCCGGCTGGCCGCTGCTCCTGGGCTTTGGCCTGGCGCTCGTGGGCACAGTGACAGCTTTTCGCCAGCGCCGACTCACGTCCTCGCACATGCTTGCACTTTCACTTTTAGCCCTGATTCTGGTACTCAATTTTTCCGGTTCAGCGCGGGGCGAAGTGGGACGGCTCTGGCTCTTTTTTATGCCGCTGCTGGCGATTGTTGGCGCGGGAGCGCTGGACGATTGGCTGCCGCAACGGTGGCAGCTGCTCATCGTGGCTGCACAAATTGCCTTAACGATCAGCCTGGGGCTGGCCTGGCAGCCGGTGCGCCCGGTCATTGTGGTGGCGGAACGGCCGTCCCAACCAGCAGACAAAACGCCAGAAACGGCCGTCAACGTCACCTTCAGCGAAACAATCACGCTGCTGGGGGCTGATTTACCACCAACCGACGTAGCTCCCGGCAGCCAGCTGCCCTTTACACTCTACTGGCAGGCAGATGGGGCCACGCTGCGGCCGTATACCGTCTTCACCCAGCTTTTGGATGCCAGCGGACAGTTAGTGACCCAGCAAGATAACTGGCCGGTCAATGGCCAATGGCCGCCAACCTGCTGGCAGCCGGACGAGGTCGTGGTGGACAGCTACCAGCTTTCCCTACCACCAGATTTGGCGGACGGCCGTTACACTCTCATCGCCGGTCTGTATGATGCCCGCGACGGCACCCGCCTGCTCACTAACGGCAGCGACCACGTTGTTTTGCAAGAAATCACCGTTGGTTCTGCTGAAGAATCCGCAGATTTCGCAGATTAACGCAGATTTTTTCAACTATCTTTGAGTTGCCACTCTAGCAGGGTTATAAAATCGGTAGGGGATGCGACGTTGCTCAAGGGAAGACGGCCGTTTGCTTCCGTGTACAACCCCAGCCGCACCTGGTACTGACCCGGCGGCAGCTCTGGCGGCAGCGGAATCTGGTACACGTCGCGCACCAGGTCGTCGGGCTGCCAGCGCCAGGTGGGGGCCAATCCGTTCACCGGTAAGCGGTCTGCCTGGGCCACGATAGTGTCATTTTCATCCACGATGTGGATAAACACCTTGTAGCTTTCCGGAACGGCCGTCACGCTCTGCCAATACAGCGTTAGGGCCACCGCCTGATCATCCGGCTGCCAATCATACCCTCTCAGTTGAATACGATCGGCGAAAACGGCCGTTGCCTCATGCTGCGGCTCGATTTGCTGGCGGTAAGGCCAATCCATCTCGTACACCACCGCCTCCTGGGCAAAGATGATCGAATGGGTGTCCGTGGTAAACCGCTGAATGGGTTGGGCAATCGCCGGATCGCTCACCAGCAGCGGGTGCCAATCGGGAAAGATGGCCAGGTAGCGCACGCCACTTGTCGCCAGGAAGCGCATTGCCGCCGTTGGCGGATCGGGATCATCCAGCACCGGCCACATCTCTGGCGAAACCAGCCCGTTCAAATCCACAATTGGCCGCGGTCCCTTAAACACAATCGCGCCGATGTCGTCGATGGCCACAATTTCTTCTGCGGGCACGTTGCCCGCCAGCCATTCCCCCAGCGCCACGTCGATCTCCAAAATTTCGCGGGCATTGTAGCCCAACATCCCGGCCCAATACGGTGCGCCCCACAGCCCGATGCCAAGCCACAGCCCGGCAAAGGCCAGCCAAACCGCCTGCCGCCGCGGCCAAAGTCTGCTGCCTAGCCAATGCAGCCCAACCGCCGCGACAATCATCTGAAAAGGCAGCAGCGGCATGGTGTAACGGCCGTGATGCCATAAAAAGGGCACAATAAATGGCAGCAGCAGCCATAGGCCCACGAGCCAGCTTCCCACCAGCCGGTTGCGCCGCCAAAGCGTGGACAGGCTAAAAGGCAGCAGCAGCAAAGTCAACCAATTGTCATCCCAATGATATTGCAGCGTCTCCCACAGCGTGCGCCAGCTGTACAGGGTACTCTGCCGCGCCTTGGCGTAAAAGGTGTTGGGCAACGGCCGTCCCGTCACCGATAAACTGAACAAGGCGTAAGGTAACTGGATCGCCCCGTAAATGAGCACTGCAATAAACAACTGCCGCCAGGGGGGCGACGGCCGTTTCTCCCCATAAGGCCAGCGCCAGGCCAGCAGCCCATCCAGCACGACCAAAGCAAACAATACGTGCCCTTCCGGCCGCGTCTGGCTGGCCAGGGCAAACAAGACGGCCGTCAAGCCGCTCAAGCCGCGCCGCTGGTAAGCCCACACTGCCGCCACGCTCAGCACCGTGAACAGGGTCACCTCCATCGCCGACCAGCCGGCCCACACCATGCGCCCGGTCACCGCCAGCCCGGCTGCCGCCAGCAGCGAAATCCCCACATGATCCGTTAGGTCCAGCGTAAGCCGGTAGGTGAGCCAAATGGTGAGCAAAAAGAGGGCGGCGCTGAGCAGCATGGCCGGCAACACAAACGAATCGGTGAACAGGCCAATGCCTGCCAGAAGCAGCGTCCACAACGGGGCCGTGGAGCCGGGCGTGGGCACGCCGGGCACATAGCTAAAACCATCGCCCTGGCTCAGATTGCGCGCATACTGAAAGTGGATCCAGGCGTCATCCAGCGGCACGCCTAACACGCCCCTGGTCAGGTTTAAGGCATACGCCAGATAACCTGCCAGCAGCAGCACCGCCAGACCAAGCACAACAAAGATGCCCCATTTTTGGACAAAAGTGGTTCGCATCGTCATGGGGCGAAGGTCTCCGTGAGTACGACCGTTTCACCCAAACCGTTCAATGTCGCCAAATCATAAAATCCGGTTTGCAAAATAAAAGGACCCGGCGGAAGCCCATCTGGCAGCGCGATGGTGTACTTGTCTACCACCACCTCGCCCGGCTGCCAATCGGTGGTGGGATAGCCTTCCGGCTGCCGGTCTAGCTGCGCTACAATTTGCCCCGAGCCATCCAGAACATGCACAAATGCCGTGTAGGCCAGCGGCATTTCTGCCAATGCCTGCCAGGCCAGATTGACCTGTACCTGGTTAGCCTCCGTTTGCACCGACCAGCCTAACAGTTGAATGGTATTGGCAAAGGAAACGGCCGTTTCCTCCGCAACCACCGCCTCAATCGCCTGGGCACTGCTCTCTGGCACGTGCAGTGCCCAAAAATCATCCCGCGATTGATCCGTCTCATATTCGGTAAAGAAGTTGGTCAGCTGCTGCCAACTGGCCTCATTCTCGGTACGCACCAGGTAAAGTGCCGCCGCCTCTGGCTGCCCTGCCGGAACGAGTGTGCTCGCCCCGGAAAAACTGCTAATGCCATCGGGGTCGGCCAAGGCAAAGTAGATGGTGGCCATTTCTTCCTGGGTGGGCGTGAGGTAAACGGCCGTTCCCTCCGGCTGTTCCGCAGCAAACTGTCCCAATTCCCAATCCGGCAGGTAAAAATCGGCGGCCAGCTGAAGATGGCCAGCGTAACGACCAAAATAATCGCGGAGGGTGAAGGCGAGGCTGCCAGCGAGGAGTAAGAAGTAAAAAGTGAAAAGTAAAAAGTGAAAGGTCTTCGGCGAGCGTTTCCCATTAACCATTAACCATTTACTATTAACCATTAACCATTCCCCAAGCCAGACAGAGCCAACCGCCGCCACAATCGCCACCACACCGGCGGCGCCAGTCATGCGACCAAAGTGGGGGGCGTCGCCGCTCATGATGGTGGGCAGCAGCATCACCAGCAGCCACAGCAGCAGGAACACGGTGCGGGGATTGAGTTTTTGGCGAATGGTTTGCAGCAGGCCCAGGGTAAAAAAGATGGCTTGAAGGGGATCGAGATACGGCCGTCCTGGCAAATTATGGCGCAAATGTGTTTCGCCCTGCCAGTACAGGCCGCGCACCACCCGCCCTACATTCAACAGCCAGGTCAACAGCGGCTGATCCTCGACCGTGCCCAGCCCTTTGTTCGCTACGTAGGCAATACGAAACACAAAAAAGTACGGATAGCGCCAAAAATAGAGCAGCAGCGGCAGCGCCGTCAGCACGGCCACGGCCGCCATGCCCCCAATATTCAGCACGTTTTGGCGCAAGCCGGACCAATCGCGCCACGCCCAAAATAGGATAAACAAAACGAAGAGCAATGGAAACAGCCGGGCAGCGGCATAGACGTAGAGGCCCAATCCAAGAAAGAAGCCAGCAAGTAAAAATGACCAAGTGACACGGTGACCAGGTGACACGGTGACCTGGCTGAGGTTGTAGCCGCGCCAGAAAAAGATGACGGTAAGCATTTCAACCGGCACAAACACCATCATGCGCAGGCCAAAGCGACTAAAGTGAATGGCGGGCACCAAAACTGCCAGAAAAAATGCGGCCAGCACAGGAATATGAGATTGGAGATTGGTTATTGGAGATTGGTTATTGTTAGGTGGCTTTTTTTTGGCAGCCAGGAGTTCTTTGGCGGCGAAATAGGTGAGCAGCACCGCCAGGACACCAGAGAGAGCGGGAACCAGGCGAATGGCAAACGGCGTGGGACCAAACAGCCAGATGGAGACGGCCATGAGGTAGACGTGGAGGGGTTCACGGCCGTAATTGCCTTCAAAAAAAACGGGCCAGCGCATCGGCGTGGGCGGATTATCGGCATGGGCATCCTGGGCATACAGCTCCCAGCCTTCGTAAAATTGGGGGAATGTCTTGCCCTGCACCAGCGAGAGGGCATCCAGGCCGTTGTACGCTTCGTCATGGTACAGGCCCGGCGGCAGGGATTCCAGCTGCCAAAGCCGTAAAAAAGCGGCCAGCAGCACCACCAGCAGCAGCAAAACCCGACGGCTCACGGGGCCACCTCCACAGTTGTAAGGTAGGCAAAATCGGCACCGTCAGCCGTTTGCCAGCGGGTGCCTGCTGCTGGATCATACAATCCAACGCGCAGGTCGTAGGGCCCGGCGGGCAGCTCGGGCCGCAGCGCGATGGCGTGCTGTTGCCACAAAATGTCCCCGGCACGCCAACCCTCCCAAGCCACATCCAGGCCATCCCACTGGGCAGCGATTTGGCCTGATTCGTCCAGCAGATGAACGTAGATTTTCAGTGGAACCGGACCAGTTTCATTGCGCCAGCGAGTGGTTAACTGCAAAATGTCATCTTGAAGCAAAACGGTGGGCGGCTGGTCCAGCAGTTCAATTCGGTGTTCGGCCAGGCTAAATTGGTGGCTGGCTACGACCGTTTGGCTGTTGCTTTGCACGCGGTAGAGGGAATATTGTTCATTTTCGGTGATGGGCTGGCGGGAAACGGCCGTCTCCATCCACTCCATTTCAAAACCTTCACGCTCGGCCAACCAGAACTCAGCTGCGGCAGGCTGAAAAAATGCGCTATCGGCATTCACCCAGCGCGGCGTCACCTGGTTGGTTTGGAACCGGGCAAAATCTTCCGGGGCGATCTCATCTAGCTGCAAACCTGCCAGCACCACATCGGTAGGTTCGCCATAGGGTGGCACCTCGTACAAAAAAATGCTGTAGCCTACCTTGTCCAGTGGCTCCTTATGGCGAAACCAGACAAACGTGTCGTGGTCAGCAAAATGAACCCCCTGCAACGTCGTGGCGCTGATGGCGTAGATGCCGGGTGCAGGGTCAAGGGGATAAAACGGCCGTGCCTGTGGATTCATCAGCCGGGGTGGAAAACTGTCCAGGCCGATGTGGTTGATGTTATAATAAGACGGCCGTCCTTCACCAAAATAACTCAACCACACCTGCTCGACACCATTTTCATCCATCCAGTTTTTTAAGCCGCCCAAATCCTGACCCCAATCCAGGTTGCTGTCGACCAGATAGCGCCAGCCACCGTCCGGCCCGCCGGCGAAGACGTTAAAAAATGCCAGATAGTGCGGGTGCAGCCAAAAGGCGATCACGGCCAGCCAACCTACCAAACCCACAAGCGCGATTTGTTGGTAACGCTGCCAAAGAGCCCATAGTGAGCTTGTTGAAACGGCCGTTTCCCCACTCAGCCAAAACAAGACTACCGCGATAAGCACAAAGAAAAAAGGCAGCACCGGCAACAGATGTCGGTAGCCTAAATTAATATCGGTCGTCAGGGCAAAGCCAAAGTAACCCAATGGCGGAATCAACAATGCGGCTAAACTCAGCCTGCGGCCAGCCAGCCATTGACGAACGCCTAACCACAGCAGCCCCCCTCCGGTTCCCAACAGCAAAATCAGGGTGGGCAGCGGCGTCTTGAGCACAAAGGCAACCGGGAAATAATACCACCAACCGCTGTCAGAATAACTGCCCATCAGAAACGCGGGCGTGCTTTTTTGCAGCCGCCCGCCAATGTCCAGCAGCTGCTCCAAATGGTGCGACAGCGGCACGGTGAGTCCGGCCAGCTGCGGCATGGTGGGCAAACCGTCGGGCAAGGTACCAACCTGGAAACCATAGGCAGCCCACAAGGTCAAAAAAGCAGCCAGCGGAAAGGCAACCACCAGTATAACCAGCGGCGAGTTCCAACTAAAAAGTGGCGGTTTCAGCGTTGATTGTCGATACCAGCTAACGACAAACAAAAGAAGAACCAGCGCGAAAAGTGGAACAAACAGACCGGCGGTAAATTTTGTGTTTTGCAGCAGGCCAAAGCCAACACCAGCCCAAATGGCACGTGGCCAGGACGGCCGTTTACCAAAACGCCACAGCAAAAAGCCAGCCAAAAAAGCAAAAAAAGTTAATCCAAAATCGGTGGTAGCCAGACGGCCGTTGGCCAGCAAATTGGGATCAAAGGCTGCTAATACCATTGCCAGCAGAGCCGCCCAGCTTCGTTGGGTCAATTCCCAGGCCCACCGGCCCACCAGCGCCACCAGCAGCAGCCCCAGCCAGATGGTCGGCAGCCGAGCCAGAAACATGACGTGCGCAACGTCATTGCCAATTTCCCATAAAAACAGTTCAGAAGGGCGATGAAAACTGGACAGCTGCCAGGAGGGGTCCGATGTAGGCAGCTGCACCGTATCATCTCCCACCAGCAAAGCCGCATTCAACCCGTTTAGGCCCAGGGGATGGCCCACGCGCATATGCTGGTTTTCACCACGCAGATAGCCCAGGCCTCTGGTAATAAAACCTTGTTCATCAAATGTTGGTGATAGTTGGGAAAGATTGGATATTGCGAGGCCAAAAAACGACAAAAAAATGAGCAAAAGCCACCCCAAACGCCTCCACTCAGACCCAATGGCTTGAATCCCTTCTTTACGCATCTTGCTAATAATAAAGCCTCGGAGGAATAGTTGATATTCCTCCGAGGCTTTTAAGGCGTTCGAAAACGCACCTGACTAATTATCCAGAGGTGTTATCCGAATATAGTCAAAGCGCCAGGTAGAGTTACTGTATTCATCCGTGGAAGCAAACACACCAAAGTAAGGATCGTCAATCCAGCGCGTGTCATTATATGTCAGGCGAAGATCGCCGTTCATAAAGAACTTAATATCTGATTCACGCACCTCTATACGATACCTATTCCAGTCAGATGCATTGGGATGGAAAGGTAAAACAATCGACGCATCACCCAGCCGCTTCAACGGGCTGCCGCCACAGCTGGGGCAATAAACCAGATTGTCCACGCGTTCCCACAACAGGGTCAAGTCTGTGTCAGAAGACCAGATGAGATTGGAATTGTAGAAATGGTTAAAGCAGTTCTTGTGGGCATAAACGCCTAAGATGGTACTCCAATCTGGACAAGGTGCGCCGGTCCAATCGCCACCAAAGACAAACCCATGAGAAACCAGGTTACCCAAATTGGCCGGTTTTGAGCGAAATTCAATAACATAGGGCGGTTCTGGCGCGGGCAGCATAGGACTGGCGATGGCCCAATCCCAAGAATCTTCCACACGAATAATCAACCAGTCGCTGTTTTCATACCAGGCGTCCACCTTTTCAATGTAGGTCAAACGTCGCATACCTTCTTTCAAGGTGTTAGGACCAGACCAGCCTGTTTGATTGCTGGTAAATTCATCGTAGTAAGCACCGGCAACCGCAACAACCTGAGACCAGGGACTAGATTGGCCATCACCCAGGGTGCGCAAACGATAATAGTAAACGTTGCTTGCGGAGGGTTCGATGTTGTTAATCAGTTGGGAAGAAACATTGCTGGCCAAATTGTAAGTTGTTACATTGCTGGCAAATGTTGAGTCTGTGGATTGCTGCAGCTCAAATCCTGTTTTATTCATGTTGCTATCGGTCCAGTTCATTTGCCAATCATTGGCGCTGTTCGGACGGGTAGCTGATAGGGTTGGAGCCAGAAGGGCTTTGAACATTATCGGCATATACAGGACTTCAGAACCGGCCGTTGTCGTTAATGTTATGACGGCACTTACCATTCCATCCGTTTGGGAGGTGGCAGTGATAACGGCCGTATCCGAATCACTAATCATCGCGGCAGGAGGCACTGTAATCGTCACACTCACGGGCGTGGAGGAGCCGCCGGTAACTGGAAAGGATGTACCGGATAGCGAGATTGCCCACCCAGAGGCTTCCGTAATATCGTAGGTGTCATCTTCACTGCCCACATTAGACAAGGTGAGCATATAGGTAACCGTCGTCCCGGGATTACCGACCATACTCGTGTTGCCGCTCCAGGCAACATCCAGGTCAGCAACACCTTGGGGTTCTTCCACGGCCTCACTTGCCTCGGGGGTAGCCTCTGGCATTACGTCCCCTTGAATCGTATGAGCCTCAATGTATTCTTGAATTTTTTCTTCTGTGGTTAAAGTAGGGGTAATAACGGGGCCTTGCGCATAGGTCGGCGTTGTCCCACTCGTCATTGAAATAGCCAGGGTTTGAATCAATACAAACAAGCCAGCGATGGCTACGATGAATGTCAGTAATATTTTGAAACGTCCTTTGGACGTACTAATTTCCCTTTCTGTTGACTCCATTTTTTCCTCCAAATCCTTTTAAAATATGAAAAGCAAATATACCTACAGCTTTATTTTCCGTCAACGGGCACCATCTGCGTTAAAACAACGATATCCCTCTGAAAACCAACTGGCAGCAGCCGCTGCTGATTATGAAGCGTATATAGACCAACCTGCAACTCCAGAGAACCCACCGTCTCGGGCAAATCAAGTACGTGATGCTGAATCACGATATCTCCTGACCGCAATTCCTCCGGTGCCGCATCAAATCCATCATGCTGAGCCACCAAACTGCCTGTTTCATCCACAGCATGAATGAAAATTCTCAGGTCAGCTGGCAGCGCATCTTCTACCTGCCAAAAGGTCAATAGATGGCGAAACGCCCCGGTTTCCGGCGACAAAAGCTCATACCCTTCTAATTTGATCCGGCTTTCAAAGGAGATCGAGGCCTCAAACGGCACTGCGGGAAGCGGCCGTTCAACCGGCAAGTGATAAACAGCAAAAGATGGCTGCGATTCAGTGCGAAAAAGAGGCTCTGTTGAGATACCGGCGGCTGCCAGTAAAGAGGGATGCACTGAAGCAAATTCCGGTACGTAGAAACGGCCGTCTCCCCCGCCAGGCAATACCACCGCGCCGGCCACCTCGGGCCCCGTCTGCACCCACCGTGCTTGTGGGTCGCTGCCCAAATTCCGAATCAAGGAATCACGATCAATGGGCTCATAAAAAGCTTCGGCCACGACCAGATTCTCCGTGGAATGAGCCCGCCAATCGCGCGCGATATCCAGCAAAACTGTTTGATAATGCTTTAGACGGGTCGTCTCGGCCTGGGGCCAACGAATGAAACCGTCATTGATGGTTCGGTACAAATTCACACCCAACAATGCCACAAGCAGCAGCGTAAACAGAAGGTAAACAGCTTTTTGTTGATTGGCAAATGCTTTCATTGTAGACAGGGAATGGTAAACGGCCGTAATTCCCAATCCCACCATTAAATAAACCACCGGCAGCGCCCCCACCAGCCGCACCGTACTGGGTGACTGCGGCGTGACCGCACTGGGAATCAGCGTGACGCCCAGCCAGATGAGCACAAAGGCGTAGTGCGGCTGGCGCCAGCGCCAAAATGCCAGCAGCAAACCGACGTAAAAGAAAACGGCCGTACCCCAATCAAATAATGGCCTATTGGGCAGCGTATACGTCCAGCGCGGATCCCCTGTAAAGCTGAAAATACCAACGGTATCTACCACGCTCTGCATAATCGGCTGCGGGTCGCCGGCCTGCAACGCTTCCAGCGGCCCGGCCAACTGATCCACCCGCTGCTGCAAAGTCGGGTCCGCCCACAGCGTCAAAAACAACGGCAGCGCCACCAGTAACGACACAGCCAAGACAATCAGCGCTCCTCTTACCGGCTTTCTCTTCTCTACCTCCTTGCGCCTTTGCGTGAATAACAAATAAATTGCCAAGAGCACTGGAATCGCAAAGACCACTCTGGCCCCAGTGTAGCTGTATAAACTCAAGCCCAAAAACAGGCCAGCAAGATACGGCCGTTTCGGCCAAAACCAGGCAAACAGCAGCAGCAGCACCGGCTCCAAAATCGGGCGGATGCCTACGCGGCTGAACACAATTGGCCACCAGCTTACCGCTAGACCAATTCCGGCGAGAACGGCCGTTCTCCCACCAAACTCGCGCCGCGCCCAGCGCAGCGTCAAAGCCACCAGCAGCAGCCCCAACGTCACCGCCGGCAACCGTATCGAAAGCACATTATCGCCCAGCAGCACCTGGAACGGCACCGAAAAATAATGGTAAAGTGGCTCGTGACCATACCCCTCGCGGAAAAAAAGCGCATGGTAGCCGCCGCGAGTAAACTGCACGATGTCGGCGTTCAGCACCTCGTCCTGGGACAATCCCGGCGGCACATCATGCAGCAGCACCAGGCGAAAAACAGCGGCAAGTAGGAGTACGGCCGTTCCCCACCACACAAATTTTCTTTTCCTAGTACCTACTCTGGTATCCACAAAAATTCCAATGCTTCCCGAATGCTTCCTGAATTGTCATGCTGAACGGAGTGAAGCATCCCTAGAACCTTCAAACAATGTTTACTGTGCTTGCGGAGAAATGTTTTTGTCTACAAGGTTAAGAGGGATTCTTCGTTTCACTCAGAATGACAGTTAAAGATTTTAACGCAAATCATAAATATAAATCGAATACCCAATCCGGTCTGTTGGTTCCTGAGCGCGGAACCAGGCATAAACGTGCCGTGCTTCCCAATGGCTTTCCCACAGGCTGCTGGCGCTGATGGCGTACAAACCCGGTTCAGGATTTTCCGGATTAAACGGCGGATTGGCCCACAAGGCCAAGAATTCTGCCCTGGGGAAACCAGGCAGTGGTTCAAAGTTAATTCCGTAATAGGCAGGATCGGCCGTGCCAAACCAACCTAGCTTGATCGTTTCCTGCTCATTTTCTGCCATCCAATCCCGCAGGCGCAGCAAATCCTGGCCCCAATCGTTGCTGCTGTCGGCTAAAATTGAGGCTCCGTTGGCCGGACCACCTGCCGCCAGGTTGAAATAGCTCAAATAATGCGGATGAATCCACAGCGTCGGCAGCAAAATGCCCAGCGCTAAAACCAGCGCCACCGCTCTGCTGTGGCTGGCGTCCCCGCCGCGCCACCACTCACGCTTATCCTGAATTTCTCCAGCAAAATACATCGGCAGCCCACTCAACCCCACAATGATGAGTGGCAAAATTGGCAGCAAATGCCGGTAACCAATGTTGATGTCGCTGATGACGCTAACGGTAAAGTACAAAACAGCGGGGATGAAGAGGAAAAGTAATTTGGGGCGAGTGGACGGCCGCTTCGGCAGGCTCAGTACAGGCCGTTTCCAGCCCAACCATACCAACCCCAACAAACCCACCAGCAGCACCAACGGCGTCTTCACCAAAAATGCCACGGGGAAAAAGAGCAAAAAGCCCTGGTTAGACGATTCGCCCTGCAAAAAGGCCATACGTCCTTCCCGGCTCACATTCACAATCTGATCAACGCCCGCCCAAAACGTAGGCATCGGTCCGCTGAACCGATTCAAAAAATCAAACGTCTCCGAGGGAAACCGAAACATCCCCCACTCAAACCCAAAAATCGCCCACACCACCAAAACAGAGATCAGCCCCGCCCCACCCAACTGCACCAACCTCTGAAAAACCCCTCTGCGCCGGCAATCCGGGATTGCATGCGCCTCCGCGTTAAACATCGGCAAAATGGCCAGTACACTTAAGATGGGCACAAACGTCAACATCGAAAGCTTGCTGCCAAAAGCCAGCCCCAGCCCCACGCCGGCCGCCAGCCAGCGCCGCCAGGCCCAACCTGGTGCCGTCCACAAACGCCACATCAACAGCAGCGCCAGGGTGATGAACAGCGTGCCGCCCAAATCGGTGGTGACGAGACGGCCGTTTGCCAAAATATTCGGTTCAAACAGCAATAAAATAAAAGCAAGGGTGGCAGACGGCCGTCCCCAAAAATCACGGGCAAAGTGGAACCCCACCAGTGCCAATCCCAGCGTCAAGAAGACAATGGGCAGCCGACCCAGAAAAATCATGCGCTTCACGTCCTGGTTGACCTGCCAGAGAAATTGGTCGGCGAAGACATACCAATACACGTCCGGCGGCTGTAAATCGGTCCAGCTGGGATGGTCAAACGGAAAGTGCAAGTCGGGAAGAAGCAGCAGCGGCAGGCCGCTCAGGCTGTTCACCAGCGGCGGATGCTCCAGACTTAGCCGGGGATCGCCCGTTTTCACAAACGCCGCACCCCGCGCCAGATGGTTTTGTTCATCCATTGTTGGGCTGTCATTTACCATGCTGTCCAGCGCCAAAAAGAAAAACAACCACACTGCCAGCACGACCAGCACCAAACGCCACAACTTTTTCTGCAAAATTCCCATAGACGGCTGATTATAAGTGCCTGCTCACTGATCTGACAACGAAACCCCTATACTCACTCATTGACAATGGCAACCCCACCACAAAGCAGATAAAATGACGGCCGTTCACATGACCAATATGAAATCGCCTTCAAAAACCTGATTTTCTCTGCACAAAATAGGACGCTGATTTACGAGGAGTAGTAACGATGACCGAAAAAAAGCTGCAAATACCGTATCGTTCCCAATGGGACAAAGATGCCAAAGATCATTCCAGTGATTGTGGGCCGACCAGCGTCGCCATGCTGCTCAACGGCAAGCGCGTCGCCATCACCCCGGATGAACTGTACGCTTATATCGGCGTGCGCCCCAAATTTACCTACATCCCTGACCTGAAAAACGCCGCCTGGGGCGCCGGACAGCTCACGCTCACCTACAAAAAATACGCCAATGCCAACCAGGCGCTGCAAGGCTTACGCGAAAACATCGACAATGGCCACGCCTTCATTGCACTGGTGAAATACAAGCCGTGGGTCAAACTCACCGGCAACCAGTTTGAATACGGCCACTTTTTGGTCGTCACCGGCTATGATGACACGCACGTTTTTGTCCACGATCCGCTCTTTGGCCTGTGGGCCCAGCGTGCCAAAGGGGAATATTTCCGCTTCAGCAACAAACAGTTTCTGGACGGCTGGGGCGGCTTCCATTACACAGAAAACGATAATTTTGGCTGTCTCATCCCCGACTACAGCTATCCATTTGTCGGTGAAGTTGCTGAAGAAGAACTCATCCCTGACGAAATCAAAAAAGAAAGAGAAGAAGCGCTTAACGCCATTGCCATCGATGGCGAGCTGCGCCGCCGCATTTTGTCGCTGGCCGCCTATGAAGGTGTCGCTGCACCAAATTTGGGCGATGGGGAAACGGCCGTTCACTGGCTAAACCGTGTAGGCAATTGGGGCAAAAAAGTAGAGCTTCATACCGTGGTACACGGCAACACCTACAGCGGCATCGCCCGCCGCTACTATGATGATTCGCTGCGCTGGCGCGCCATCCAGGTGTACAACAACCAGCCGGACGCCCAGCTGTACGTCGGGCAGCGTTTAGAAATCCCCCTGCCCGCCGCGGCCCAGGAAGAGGCTGCCGGACCACGCACGGCGGCTATCGCCCATCCCAAAGTAAAGGTGCCCCGCCCGCAGCCACTCTAACCTTCTCCAACCTCCCGCAGGCTCCCGACCAGTTGCCGGTCATTTATGAAGCCTGCGGGAGGTTTTTCTTCGCGTGAAATTTATGCGTAAACATCTCGGCACCATCATCAAAATCAGCATTACCGTCCTGGCGCTGCTTTACGTTTCCCGCCAGGTTGATCTCGCTGACACCGGCCAGCGGCTGCTGCAAGCCAATCTCGGCTGGGTGCTGGTTGGGTTTTTGTTGGTCAACAGCAGCCTGGTGGTGCGCGCCTATCGCTGGCTGCTGCTGCTGCGGGGCATTGGCGAAACCATCCGCTTTCAGCGTCTGGTATCGCTTTACTTTGCCGCCAACTTCTTCAACTCCGTGCTGCCGTCCGGTTTTAGCGGCGATGTGGTGCGCGCCGTCGAAGCCGCCCAGGACGTGCCCGCCAAAACGGCCGCCGGCACCGTTCTGGTCGATCGGGCCACCGGCTTGCTGGCCCTGTTCATGATTGGATTGGCAGCCCTCCCTTTCCGGCCAGACAACTTTCCGCAGACCTTGTTTTGGCAAACAACGGCCGTTTGTCTCATCGGTCTCATTGGCGGTTTTATCATGCTGGAAGGACGGTTGGTGCGCCGCCTTGGCCGATTGCTGCCCTCATTTTTGCAGCCTGCGTGGCAAAAAGTTGATGGGATTATTGTAGCGGTGCAGGCCTGTGGCTGGACGGCCGTTTGGCAGGCAATGGGCGTCTCCATCCTCTTCAACCTGATGCAAATTGGCTGGTTTGCCGCCGCTGGCCTGGCGTTAGGTTACCAGGTCCCGTTTACCCACTACTTTCTGGTCACCCCTTTCCTCTCGCTGGCAATTCTGCTGCCCTCTATCGGCGGGTTAGGTATTCGCGAAGGGCTGGCGCCCCTGCTGTTCGCCAGCGCCGGACTGAGCGATGAACAAGCCGTAGCCCTCACGCTGCTTGTCTTTGCCATCGAGCGGCTTTCCGGCTTCCTGGGTGCCCCAGTCTATATTTTAAGCACCGTACAGCGCAGCCGAAAAAAGGCGCTGGAATTATCTGCCGGCAGCCAGGATGAATCCTTAACTTAAAATTTTCGCTTCCAGTTGACGAAAACGGCCGTTCGCGCTTACAATACCCGCGTCAGTGTCCTGAAAATAAAATTTCCATAAAAAGAAACAAATTTGCATTTAACTTGGGAGAGATTAGTGCAAGCCATATTTATCGTTCCAGGCCTTGTTGCTTCGCGCTTTCTGCCCGAAGCCAGGGAAAGGAGGGCTGTCCTTGCGCAAGTGGTGCAAATCACATAATAAACCTTGAAACAGGTTGCCTGATTTCTTGTGATTTGCGCAAATGCCTGAAAACATCAGGCTGATCTGTACTCAATTCTACTCAACAACTCACAATACAAAGAAAGAATGGAGATCCCAAAATGCAAAATAAAACTAAGCCAACATTACTGCTGTTGCTAACAGGGCTTATTGCCCTGCTTGTCCTGGGTTCCTGGCAAGTAAACTTTGCCAGTGCCAACGGCGACCCCGACGCCACGCGGCCAGCAGGCAATCAGATCGTGACACGATTAATTCTAGATTTAAATTGTGAAAGCGGTTCTCTGACCGTGATTAACCTTTCAGACGAGGCTGGAGAAGAAGCCATCCGCCTGATCGTCTTGGGCGAATATTACATCATTACCGTCCCCCTGGAGGCCAACGAAACCGTGGTGATTCCGCTCGATTACGCTGAACTCGGAATCACGTTCCCATTGACCAGCACAATCAATATTGGCGCACAGTCCAACGACATGAAGGTTATTGCCACGCTTGGCCCGTGTGATGGCACACAGCCTACGCCGACCAATACACCCACCAACACACCAATACCAACGGCGACAAACACACCACAACCCTCAACAACGCCAACCAACACACCAATTCCACCAACACCAACTAACACACCGATTCCACCAACGCCAACCAATACGCCCGTTCCACCAACGCCCACACCAACCGTTCCGGCAGAGCCCTGCCTGAAGCTGACCAAAACGTTAGATGGCCCCTTCCGCACTTCAGACGATCTGTTCTTGTCTGATGGCATTATCCCGGTAGCCGTTCAAGGTGAAAACAATGGCGATGAAGAAAACCTCTTCTACTTCCTGGTGACCATCAAAATAGAAAATTGTGGCGGTACAGAACTGACCAACGTCGTTGTAGAGGACACGTTCAGCAACGAAGCCCAGCCATTTGAAACAGACGATCCAGGCAATGTCATCATCATGCCTGTATCCGATCCGTTTGACGGCATGGTTAAAGAATCGTTGACCTGGGACGCAGGCACAATTGCCGTAGGTGATACCGCTACCTTGAACATTCTGGTTGGTACGGAATTCAACTCTGCTGGATTGTTGGAACCCACCAGCTTTGGCCAAACAGTATTCTACAATGGGCAAGACAACGGCACCGGCAGTGCCTCCGTTACAGCCGATGGCGGTTTAAGCGCTGAGGTCGATGCCATGGAACTGTCAATTGGTAGCGAGATCAGCTGTGTCGGTTCAGAAGGTGAGTGGGATTCACTGGTCTTTGTTGCCGGTCCAAACGTCGGCAACCATGACAAATGTGCCGAGGTCGTTACCGACCTGCCCATTTTGTTTACCGCCACTGCGCCTTAAGTTTCAACAAATCTTAACTTGCCTGAATTGATCAGGTAGCCAATAAAAACACCCTTGTCTGCAAATGTAGGCAAGGGTGTTCTTCTTAAAACAGACGAACTTCCACCCATTCGCCGGCCAGCAGGCCACCCTTGTTCAGCGGCACCCTAATCAGTCCGTCGGCATTGACGAGGGTATAAATGAGGTTGCTTTTGCCAAAAACAGGGATGGCGCGCAGACCGTCGGCACTGTCTTCCAGGCGGGCAGGCACATAATCTTCCCGGCCGCTTTCGCTGGCGATGTTTTGGCTGAGCTGGGCCCAGACCAGCCCACGGCGGGGCATCTTTTTTACGCCCTGCAAATGGTAAATGGCGGGCACGCCAAACATATCAAACTGCACCATCGCCGAGACAGGGTTGCCGGGCAGCCCCAGCACCGGCTTGCCGTTCACCACGCCGACGATAGTAGGCTTGCCGGGGCGAGTGGCTACGCCGTGCAGCAGCACGCCCGGTTGGCCCAGGCCGTCAATCACCTGTACGGTCATATCGCGCACACTTACAGAGGACCCGGCAGACATGACCAGCATATCGGTTTCGGCCAGCAGGTCGGCAGCGGCCGTTTCCAAGGCAGCAAAATCATCCGATATAATCCCACCCAAAACAGGCACCCCACCCGCCTGCTCCACCAATCCGGCCACGGTGTAGCTGTTGATGTCCCGAATTTGCCCCGGAGCAGTAGGCTCTTCCGGGGAAACAACTTCATCCCCGGTCGCCAAAATACCCACTCGCGGCCGGCGAACAACCTCTACTGCCATGATGCCCAACGCCAGCAAACCGCCTAAATCCTGCGGCCGTAAAATATGGCCCGCCGGTAATATCTCGGCCCCCAACCGCACATCTTCCCCCACTTGCAGCACATTTTGCCCCACTGCCACCGATTTCAGCACCTCAATCTCAAACGGAAACTGAATCCCGTTTACCGATAACGGAACACCGCTCACCGTTTGCGTCTGCTCGATCTGCACGACAGCATCAGCCGAATCGGGAATCATGCCGCCGGTGTGGACGACAGCTGCCTGGCCTACGCTTAGTGCCACGTTGGCGGCCTGGCCCATCGGCACTTCGCCTACCACCTGCAAAAAAGCGGGCAAGCTTTCCGACGCGCCAAAGGTGTCGGCGGCGCGCACGGCGTAGCCGTCCATCGTGCTGCGGCGGAATTGGGGCAGGGCGTGAGGGGCGGTTACGGCCGCTCCTGTCACCCGTCCATTCGCTTCTTGGGTTGAAATTGTTTCGCTGGGGAGAACGGCCGTTAAATGGCGAAACAGCAAATCGCGGGCATCGTCAGGCGGTAAAACATTAAAAAATTCAGGCATGTGCCCTAGTGTATCAAACTACGGGCTGAATGATCAAAGCAACGTTCAACAAGATTGGACCAATTTTCTCCAATCAGAAACAATGTCAAAAGGCAAATTGGTCCAATCTCAAGAGGGCTACTCTGAAACGACGCCAATGGCGCACATGGCATCGTGCGTGGTCAGGTGGACAAATTGCTCGCCTAAATGATCGACAAAGCCAATCGCCCGCAGGCGATCCAGCACCGGCCCCTTGATCGCCGCCAGATGCAGCTGCACGCCGGCATCTTTCAGCTCCTGCAGCAGCGTTTCCAACGTTTCCAGCGCGCTGGCGTCGATGAAGTTTACGGCCGTTCCAATCAGCACAAAATGGTCCACCTCCGGCTGGTCGGCAATCAAGCCTAGCACCGTATCTTCCAGAAATTTACTGTTGGCAAAATAAAGGCTCTCGTCGATACGCACCGCCACCACGTTGGGCCAGCACTGCACCTGGTGCCGCCGCACGTTGCGGTACGTTTCGCTTTGCCCCAGGCGGCCCACTACGGCCACGTGCGGCCGGCTGCTGCGCCAGATAAACAGCAGCATCGCCACACCTACGCCCATTAAGATGCCGTTTTCCACCCCCGCGGCCAGCACGGCCAAAAAGGTCACCACAAACGAGGCCGCATCTGCCTTGTTGTACTGCCAGACATGCCGAAACGTCTTCACATCCACCAGCCCCGCCACAGCAACGATAACAATCGCCGCCAGCACCGCCTGGGGTAAAAAGTAGAAAATGGGGGTGAGAAAAATAACGGTGAGGGCGATGAGAACGGCCGTAATAATCGAAGCCAATCCACTGTTGGCCCCCGCCTCATAATTCACCACTGAGCGGCTCAAACCACCGGTCACCGGATAGCCGCCGGTCAGCATGGCACCCAAATTGGCCGCGCCCAGCGCCAGCAGTTCCTGGTTAGCGCCCACTTTTTGCCGCCGCTTGCTGGCCAGCGACTTGGCCACGGCAATGCTCTCCATGTAACCGACAAAGCTGATCACCAGCGCCGTGGGCAAAAGCTGCTGCCACAACCCCAGGTTCATCGTGGGCAGCGTCAACGGCGGCAGCCCGGCCGGCACATCACCCACGATAGCCACACCTGCCCGCTGATCCAGCTGCAAGCCCCACACCAGCGCCGTGCCCAGCACCACAATCACCAGCGGGGCAGATTTGGTGATAGGCAGCACCCAGCGTGGCGGCACTCCCCACCGCTTTAGCTGACCGCCCAGCCCCCACTTAAAATAGAGCAAAATGAGAACACCGCCGCCGCCCAGCGCCAGGGTTGTCCCATTGGTTTCGGTTAGGTGAACGGTCGTATACCGCAGCAGTTCAAAAAATTCCAGCCGGGGCATGCCAATGCCCAGCAGATGCTTGATCTGGCTCAGGCCAATCACGAGCGCCGCCGCACTGGTAAACCCGGCCAGCACCGGATGGCTCAAAAAGTTCACCAAAAAGCCCAAACGCACCAATCCCATCACCAACTGAATGACGCCCACCAGCAGCGCCAGCACAATGGCCAGCTGCAAATAAGCCGCACTGCCCACCTCGGCTAACGGAGCAATGCCCGTAGCAACCAGCAGCGACACAATCGCCACCGGACCCACAGCCAGCGTGCGGCTGCTGCCCAGCAAGCCGTAAACAATCAGGGGCAAAATGCTGGCGTATAGTCCCACCTCCGGCGGCAAGCCGGCCAGCAGCGCGTAGGCCATCCCCTGCGGCACCAGCATCACGGCCACGATAAAGCCAGCCAGCACGTCACCCACCAGATATTCACGCGGGTAGCGGCGCAGCCAATGCCAGGCCGGCAAAATGGTGCGCCGCTGGGCGGATTGTTGGTCTGTCAAAATAGGATGTCCCTGGGAATTGCTCATTGCGCTCCCTTACGGTGCAAATACTGTACACCAAAAAAGACGCCGATGGCGCCGAAAAATGCGGATAAAATCAGCGTCATCGGCGTTCATCAGCGTCCCATAAGTTGAGTTGATTCCAAACGGCTACTTAGACAAAGGGCAATTGGGCGCGTTTCCAGGCGATCATGCCGCCACCCATGTTGGTGACATCTTCAAAGCCTTGCATTTGCAGTAGTTCGCAGGCACTGCGGCTGCGTGCTCCTGAACGACAGACGACAACGATCGGCGTGTCGAGCGGCAGTTCACCAAGACGATTACGCAAACTGCCCAAAGGCATCAAGCGGGCACCTTTGATGTGCCCGTCATGGGCATATTCTTCTGGTTGGCGCACGTCCAAAACGAGAACGGGCTGTTTACTGTTTAATTTTTCCTGTAGTTCTACCGGGGTGATATTTTGTACGGCCGTTCCCCCCCGAACCTGGCCAAATAACGATTTAAACACAATCTTACCTCATCTTTTGCTAATTTTTTCACAATATGGTCAGTAGCATACCGCCCGATTGCAAGCGCGTCGTAAATGGGATGTAAGGATTGTGTAAAGGATTGATGGGCCGTCTAGGCGTCGCGCCCCGGCAAATGGCGTTCAATGTCGTGGCGTACCGCAAAGGTGGCGGCTTCGATACGATTACTGAAATTTAACTTGGACAAAATTGAACTGACGTGGTTGCGCACTGTCTTTTCAGACAATACCAATACCTCCGCTATCTCACCATTCGACTTGCCTTTGGCCACCTCGGCCAGCACTTCCATTTCACGCTCCGACAGATCACGGAAAACCGCCGCCTGCCGTTCATGCTCCCCCTGCCGCACGCGGTTAATCACCTGCTGTGTAACCGTTGGGTCCAGCAGAGCCTGCCCCTGGCGTACAGCGTCCAGCGCATCAATTAATGGCTTGTTGCCCACCTGCTTGAGTACGTAGCCAGAGGCACCGGCTTGCAGCGCCTTGAAAATCAGCTCGTCGTCAGTGAAGGAAGTGAGCATGATCACGCGCACGTCAGGAAACAGGTCGGTTATCTGGCGGCAAGCATCAATACCGCTCTCGCCAGGCATACGGATGTCCATCACCACGACATCGGGCTGATGCTGCCGGGTGGCGCGGAGGGCGTCAACGGCCGTTCCAGCTTCGGCCACCACACGAACCCAGGGTAAATCTTCCAACAATGTGCGCAGCCCCAACCGGACTACTTCATGGTCATCAACCAAAATGACGTTCACCCGATCTTTCATCTCATCTCCTCTTGGTGGACTCGCGTGTGCTATATGGTTTCCCTGGGCATCGTGAGCAAAATATGGGTACCTTGTCCGGCAGTAGAGTCTATGGCCAGACGTCCGCCCAACAGGCGGGCACGATCGCGCATGTTGCGCAGGCCAAAGCCACTTTCATCATCTGCATAGGCAAAGCCGGTGCCGTTGTCGGTCACGCTAAGATAGAATACGTCGTTGTTTTCTTCAGCAAGTACGGTAACGTGGCTGGCCTGGGCATGACGGGCAGCGTTAGCCAGCGCCTCACTGACGATGGCCAGGATGTGGGTGGCCTGAATGGGGGTAAAAACGGCCGTTTCCGGCAAATTCCACTGTAATGACACATCCATTAGCGTTGTGAAGCGCGGATTGCTCGTTTCACGTTGCAATCCCTCAGCCAGGGAAACGGCCGTGGGTTCCGTGCGCAGATCACTCATGTATGCGCGCAGCCCGGCAATAGACTCATTGAGCGCCGTCATGGCCCGATCCAACCGCTGCGCCACGACATCCTCATCCGCGACCTTGCGCCGCGCCGACTCCATAATCAGCCCTGCCGTATAGGCCATCTGAATCGCCCCGTCGTGCAGCTCCCGGCCAATGCGATCCCGTTCGGCCGTCACCCGCTGCGCAATCTCCATTTCCTCAATCATCTGATCAATTTCCAGATCAAACACTTCCATCGCCCGCGTGATGGTGAGCAGAATCACCAGTCCGGTGAGGGAGCGAAACATCGGTTCCGGCACACCCACCGAGCGAGTGAGCACCGTCTGATTGATCCAGTTCGGTGGAAAGTAATCCCCATATGCGCCAAACAGCCCGGCCAGAATAGCAAACGCTACGAAGGCGAATCCAGCCAGGCGCAGCGTACTGTAGATGTGAGTCAGGTCAAGTGGCTTTATCTGCTTTTCCGCCTGGTAGCGCAGCCCATACGCGGTGAGCAGTGCGCCGGGCAAAGCCAACAGGTAACCGGCCCAGATGCTGGCCTGCTGCTGCCACAAGCCAACGCCGATGTCGGTGAACAATCCCAGGCCCATTAGCCAGAGCAGCCAGCCCCCCGTAACGGTCGCCGACAGCCATATCAGAAACGGCCACCGGTCCCGCAGCAAGTCGGCGCCAAACTGAAACAGCGCGGCAAACGACAGCCCTTGCAGCAGTACCTGGAAAATTTGCAGGAGCGAGACCCCCACATGATTCATGTAGGTCGCCTGCAAGGGCACAAAGAGCTGACCCCACGCGTGCAGCCCGTGCATGACGCCAAATACCGCCAGCCAGCCCAGGCTGCGGGCCAGCGCCAGACGGCTGTGCCGCCGCGATTGTAGGCTGATAGACAGGCCCAGAATGAAAAAGACAAGTCCATACAAAAAAAGGACCATCTCATTGTTCAGATTAAAAAAGCTGCGAATGTCGGTAATCATGTAATTAGTGGCCGTCCGCAAATAAGTTATCAGAATTGTGCGGACGGCTTGAAGTAAGCGGCCTTCTAATCAGGTAAGTTATTGTTGGTCGCTTACTTAGGGAATGGGGTTGCCTACGCCGCCGCTGCCGCACGCGTTGCCGCGCTCCGGCGTGGTAGGCCCCAGACGGTACCGCCGGATAAATAATTCAACCCGTTCATCATCGACAGATTCAACTTCCAGTTGGACAGCCCAGGCTGTCAACACCACCGGACTGCGCTGCCCCGGAAAAGGACTGAGCAGCAAATATGGCTCACCACGCACGCGGTCTTGCAGCAGCTCTAATTGAGCAGGTGGCAAATCGGGCTGGTAGGTAATCCACACGGCCCCATGCTCCATGGAATGGATGGCATTCTCCGGCTCAATGGATTCCTCATAGATGCCGCAGTTTTGCCAAGTATTGTGGTGTACTCCGCCAACAGGGGGCAGGACCCCCGTCTCGATGGTGGTAGTGTTGTTGTGGTGGCCGCGCAGCTGACGGCCGTACAACTGCAATCCTGGAATAGGGGCAGGTTCCCGCAATATTAAAACAACAAAAACCCCAAACGCGACAATCGCTGCCCCTATCACTGTCCAGATCGTTTTGGTGCGAATCGTGTCTTTTGATGGATTGGGTCTTGAACGAACAGGTCGTGTTTCCATAGCCAGACCAAAATAGTCAATCATCACCGTAAACCAGGATAAACATTGACTATAATGCCAAATACCCCAAAAGCCAAAGCAGGGCGATGAAAATATCATCGCCCTGCACTCACTTCTTCTCTCTTCCTACAAGGTAATCTATCAGTCGCCTGCTGGTGCCAGTACGGACTCAGGGACTTTTTCTGTTTCTGGCGTTTCCTTGTGCCCCCACGGTGTTCCCAGCGCCGGGAGTAAGAAATAATCTACCCCAATGTAGCCGGCGATTTTCCAGGCCAGGATGAGACCAACCGCAACCACAAAAAGCATTGGATTGGTGCTGGCAGAACCGGCCATCATGAAGTTCCAGTTCATGAAACCACCGAAGAAAGCGGCGATGCCGGTGAAAATGCCCAAAATCAGCGCAATACCAACGAGCAGTTCGCCGTAGGCTACCACTTTGGCGAACCAGGTATAAGCTTCCGCATCTAACATCATTTGCAGAAAGCTACGATACCAGTCAAAGGCAATAGCCGGACGGCCGGCTTCAGGGATAGCCACGCTGCCGGTCCAAAACCCTTTCAGCGCTTCACCGGTCTGGACCCAGGCCGGGTTTTCAATCTTGCCCAGTCCGGAGGTGAGCCATTTGTAGCCAATCCAAACGCGCAAGACCAGCCACAAGATTGAAAAACGACGGTCATTAAATAATGTACGCATAAACGGTGCGTCTTGAATAACTTCACCTTTTCGAGTCATAACCTGTTGCATTTCTTTGCTCTCCTTTCTCAAAAACTCCACAAAGTTCTGTTTATGTTTGATGATGAAAGGATACTGTGACCACGCAACTTAGCGAAGGGTCATCTGCACCAAACTGAGTAGGACAAGAGCCCCATGTTATGGTGATTAATCTGCAATCTAGAGGGAATTGTTTGAACTGCGGCTGAATGGATGGAGCTAATTGTCCTAGTTGACCGTTTACCCAACTTTCTCAGACACAGTGAGGCGCTCATCAAGCAGGTCGGCTTTCTGACTCCACAGTTCCCGTACCCACGCCTGGAACGCTTCACGAAACTCCGGATCGTTTTGATAATCCTGGTTGCGGTATTCGGCGGGAATCGGCCGTTTTTGCACAATCACTTCAATCTCGTGCACCTGACCTTTATAAAAATCCCAGGCATCAGGAATTCCCTGCGGATAGACAATGGTCACGTCCAACATTGTGGTGATCTGGTCCCCCATGGCTCCCAGCACAAAGCCAATACCGCCTGCCTTGGGCTTGAGCAAATGTTGGTATGGGGATTCTTGTTTGCGGTGCTTGGCTGGAGTAAACCGCGTCCCTTCCAAAAAGTTCATCACCGAAACCGGCGTGGTCTTAAACTTTTCCGCTGCCTTGCGCGTAGTCTCTAAATCTTTGCCGCGCAGCGCCGGATTGCGCGCGATTTGCTGCTTTGAATATCGCTTCATAAAGGGAAAGTCGAGCGCCCACCAGGCCAGACCAATCACCGGCACCCAGATGAGCTCCTGCTTGAGAAAAAACTTGAGAAAGGGAATACGTTTATTAAAAACGTGCTGCAACACAAAAATGTCGGCCCACGATTGATGATTACAAACAACCAGATACCAATCATCGGTGCGCAGCCCTTCCAGGCCGGAAACGCGCCACTGGGTGCGCTGGGTTAGCCACATCCAGGCACTGTTGCCGCGAATCCAGGTCTCAGCCAGCCAGATAGCGGCTTTAGTACATTGCGCCCGCCACGACTGGATCGGGACAAGCAATTTGACAATTGCTACCAGGTAGATAAGCAAACACAAAAATAGCGTGTTAAAAAAAATGGCAATTGAAACCAGTCCACCAATAATGGGGGCCGGTAAGAAATTCAACATTTTAATTTGCTCCAGGATGAATTTTGTGCTTCCAGGGTAAGGGTATCTCAAACGGCCGTACTTTCCAACGCAAATTTAGCCATAAATGAAACCAATTGTCCCACGCCGGCAAATTTTGTTACCATCCTGATCAATAAGCAATGAGTTCCCCATGAGCGGGGCTCACCACCATAAATAAAAATCCACAGATTTCGCAGGCTTGTGGTGAGCGAAGCCGAACCATTACACAGATTTCTCTAAACCAATCTGCGAAATCTGTGTAATCTGCGGATTATTTTCACAGGAGAAAAATCATGAAACGAATTGTGGTCATTGGTGCTGGCCCCGGGGGCATTGCTGCCGCCACCCAGCTGCAAAATCAGGCCGGCAATCAAATAGAAATCGTCTTAATCGAACGCAACGGCACGGCCGAATTTTTACCGGGCACGTTAGCCACCGCGCTGGGGCAAACCAGCCCCGCCGACTGGCAGCAGCCGCTCCAACTGCCGGGCATCACGGTGCAGGCAGGCGAAGTAACGCAGGTCAGCGGCCATGGCGTGGTGGTGGATGGCGACTCATTAACGGCCGATTTTGTTATTGCCGCCCCTGGATTAGCCTTGGACGACACGGCCGTTCCCCAACAGCCCAACATCATCCCCTTCTGGAGTCCCAGCACGGCGGCCACCGCCAGCGATGCAGTGCAAAAAATGCAAACCGGACGCGTCGCCGTGATTGTGGCCGGGCTGCCATACCGCTGCCCGCCTGCCCCATTCAGCCTGGCGATGCAACTGGCGCACCATTACCAGCAAGCCGAAAAGAAGGTAGACGTTTTTATTACCACGCCAGAGGAACGGCCGTTAACCATCATCGGCAATGGCATTCCCGAACATCTGGAACGATCCTGTGCCGAGCTTGACGTGGCAATCTACACGCAGTTTCAGCCGGATTGGGGCAAAAGTGGTGAAAATGAGGTTGTGAGTGTTGACGGCCGTTCCCAACCATTCGATCTGGCGCTGGTAGTGCCACCTCACGTGCGCAGCCCGCTGCTGCGCCATTTGCTGGGGGATGGGCCGCTGGTGAGCGTCTCGCCGCAGTTTGAAAGCGATGAGCCCGGCCTGTTTGTCATTGGCGACGCGGCCAAGACGCCGTTTCCGCGCGCCGCCGGAGCGGCCACGGCCCAGGGCAAAACGGCCGCCGACGCTATCCTGGCCCGCCTGGGCCTCATCGAGCCGGCACCACCCCATGCGCCGGAACCGGAATGTTACATTGGGCACGGCGGCGAGGTGTTTAGCAAAATCGCCATGCGCTATCCGCATGGGCTCCCACCTAATGCCAAGCCGGAAGTGTATCTAGACGCCCCTTCCACGACGCTGGCCGATGGTTTTGCTGCCGCCTTCAAGACGTGGAAAGCGCAACGATACCAACCACAGTAGGCAAAATGAACCGCAAAGGGCGCAAAGCACGCAAAGAAAAACAATTAAATCTTCGCGCTCTTGGCGTTCTTTGCGGTTAATCTCTTTACACCAGCGGCAGGGTAAATGTGAAGCAGCTGCCTTTTCCGGGGCCATCGGAAACGGCCGTTAACTCCCCGCCCATCGCCCACACCAGATGGCGTGAAATGGTCAGGCCAATGCCGCTGCCGCCGCTGGTGCGGGCGCGCGATTGGTCTACCCGATAAAAGCGCTCAAACAGGTAGGGCAATGATTCAGACGGGATGCCAATACCGTTGTCCTGCACGCTAATTTCGGCGAAACGGCCGTTTTCTCCCACGCTTACTTGTACCAGACCACCTTCCGGCGTGTAGCGTATCGCATTGCCAATGAGGTTAATCAAAATTTGGGCGGCACGATCGGCATCAGCCTGCACCAAAACGGGGCCGCTGCCGCTGTTTAGCTGAAGGTCAACCTGCTTGCTCTGCGCCTGCACATTTAGTTGGGAAACTATCCGCTGGGCCAACTGCTGCACATCCAGCGGCTGGAAATCCAGCGAAAATTGGCCCGACTCAATCCGCGACAAATGCTGAATGTCATCGACCAGCCGCCCCAGCCGGTCTACTTCCTGCGTCATCCAGGCAAATGTCTCTTCATTGGCCGGGAAAAGTCCATCCAGCAGCCCTTCCAAATACCCTTTCAGGCCCGCCAGCGGCGTGCGCAGTTCGTGAGAAATATTGCCCAACAGCGTCACCCGCTGCTGCTCCACTTCTTCCAGCGTGGCCGTCATCTGGTTGAAGCTGGTGACCAGTTGGGCCATCGCCTCGCCGCTGCTTTCCGGCACGTTGACACGCTCATCGAAACGGCCGTCGGCAATGCGCTGGCTGCTGTCGGCCACCTGTCGCAGGGGATGAATGATGGTGCGCCACAATAAAAAAGAGGAGAAGGTCCCGGCAGCCACAGCCCCCAGCGCGGCAAAAAGCACCGAAAACAGAACCGCGTTGCGAAAGGCAATCGTCAGGTCAGCTTCTGTTTGCAAAATCGAATCAGGATTTTCTAGCAGCGCTTCCAGCAAAGGGCGCAAAACAACCGGCGCACTGTTCAAAATAATGATGCGCGTGGCTAACATCATAATGCTGACGCCAACCAACGCCACTAAAAACTGGGAGCCAATCAAGCGCCAGCGCAGTCGTTTGTACCAGGGCATTTCACCTCGCAGGATGACAGGGTGACAAGGTGACAGGGTGACATATCCTTCACCTTGTCACCCTGTCACTTTTTCACGTCTACAAACTTATACCCAATCCCCCGCACTGTCTCAATGAGCAGTTGGCCGGTGGCGTCTTGCAGCTTGCGCCGCACCTGGCCGACGTAAACGTCAACGACGCGGTCATTGCCGTAGTAGTCACTGCCCCAAACCAAAGACAGGAGTTGATCGCGGGTGAGGACGCGGCCGGCATTTTTGGCCAGCTCCAGCAGCACCTGGAATTCGGTGGCGGTCAGCTCCAACTGCTGCCCGTTGGCAACGGCTTCGTGACTGTCCGGATCGATAGAGAGGTGTTGGAAGGTGAGCATTGTGGAGGGGGAAACGGCCGTTTCCCTTCTCCGCCGCAAAATAGCCTCCACCCGAGCTACTAGCTCCCGCGGGCTAAACGGCTTGGTCAGGTAATCATCGGCACCAATGCGCAGACCGGCCACGCGATCCGCCTCCTCACCGCGCGCCGAGAGCATTAAAATATAGACGCCAGACGACTCACGCAGCCGTGCCGCCACCTCTATGCCATCCATCCCCGGCAGGTTCAAATCCAAAATCACCAGGTCGGGCCGGAGCACCTGCGCCTGGGTCAGCGCCTCGGGACCATTGTCCACCACAGTCACCCCATAACCAGAACTTTCCAGATAGGTACGGACGATTGTTTGAATACTAATTTCATCTTCAACAACAAGAATTTGAGCAGATTTCATTGACTATACAGACGCGAAGAGCTTGGTAACATCTAGCCGACTACTAAAAGCAAACTCTTCGCGTCTCCCCCGAGAAAGATACAATGTATTTTGTAAAGATTGTGTAATGATGCCGCAAGGGTTCAGTAAAATCAAAACAACTTCGGTTGTTTTTCGCCGACAACCCTCACATAATTAGAAAGTATTATGACAGAAATTTCCCCACCCACCAGTGACGCCGCCGCAAAAAATTACGGGTTCATCATTGACAACCGCAAGTGCATCGGCTGTCACGCCTGTTCCACCGCCTGCAAAAGCGAAAACGAAGTGCCTTTGGGCGTCTACCGCACCTGGGTTAAATATGTGGAAACCGGTGCCTACCCGGACACGCGCCGTCATTTTCAGGTGACGCGCTGCAACCATTGCGCCAACCCGCCTTGCGTGCGCATCTGCCCCACGCAGGCCATGTACCAGCGCGCTGACGGCATCGTCGAGTTTGACAACAGCGTTTGCATCGGCTGTAAGGCGTGTATGCAGGCCTGCCCCTACGATGCCATCTACATCGATCCCGAAGACGGCACGGCGGCCAAATGCCACTACTGCGCCCACCGCACCGACATCGGCCTGGAACCGGCCTGTGTTGTTGTCTGTCCGGAACACGCCATCATCGCTGGGGACATGAACGATCCGCAGAGCGAAATCAGCCACCTGCTGGCCCGCCAGGACGTGACGGTGCGCAAACCGGAGCAAGGCACCGCGCCCAAGCTTTTCTACATTGAGGGCAACGACGTGGTGATGCACCCTACCGCCACCGAGCGCGCGCCAGAGAGCTTTATGTGGGCCGATGTGGTGCCGCTGCACGATGTTCATGTGAGCAATGAGCATAGTGCGAGTGAAAAGTTAAAAGTAAAAAGTGAAAAGTGGCATAGTAATGGGACGGCGATTCGGACGCCGGGGACGCAAGGTCAGCCGTGGGCCGGGCCGATTCAAATTGGGAACGGCCGTATGGCAGAACACATGGTGCAAGTTGGCTACAACGCCCAGCACAAAATCCCCTGGCACTGGCCCGTCCCGGCGTATTTGGTAACCAAGGGCATTGGCGCGGGCATTTTTATGGTGCTGGCGCTGGGCTGGGGGCTGGACTGGTTTAACTTTGACAAAACGGTGGCCGTTGTGGCCGGATTCCTCTCGCTGCTGTTTGTGGGTTTGACCACCGGCCTGCTGGTTTACGATTTGGAAAAGCCGGAGCGATTTTTGTACATTTTGCTACGGCCGCAGTGGAAAAGCTGGCTGACACGCGGCGCGGTCTTGCTCATCGGCTTGAGCACGATTACCGGGCTGTGGTGGCTTTTAGAATTGGGCGGTCTGCTGTTTGATTACGATGTGCCCGGCTTGCGTGCCGTTTTTCTGTGGCTGGGATTGCCGTTTGCGGTGGGTACGGCCGTTTACACCGCATTCCTCTTTGCCCAGGCCGAAGGGCGCGATTTGTGGCAAAGTCCGCTGCTGCCTTTCCACCTGGTCGTGCAGGCACTGATGATGGGATCGGGCATGATGCTGCTGCTCGATTTATTCATGGACCTGCCGCGCGACATGCCCGAAGTGAGCGCCATCATCTTCATCGTGGCCTTGCTGGTGGATTTGTTCATCACCCTGGTTGGCGAGTTTTCCATTCCGCACGCCAGCGAGGTGGCAGCTAAGGCGGCACATGAGATCAGTCACGGCCGTTACAAAAACCATTTCTGGCTGGGCAGCATTGGGCTGGGGCACGTTTTGCCGCTGCTGTTGGTCTGGTTGTTTGCGGATGTGGTGATTGTTGGGGCGGTTGCGGCCGTTTTTGCCGCCGTGGGTCTCTACCTGTATGAATACGCCTTTGTCATGGCACCTCAGGAAATTCCGAATAGCTAAAGGAAGGCCATCATGGAAACGAACTGGGATCTCTCTAAACTACAAAAATACATAGATGATGAAATTGAAGAAAGCTTAACCTTGGATTACAAAGCAGCTGGTGCCCTTCAAAAAAGCGACGGAAAGAAGAAAGAGATCACAAAAGATGTCTCAGCAATGGCTAATTCAGCTGGTGGTTTACTCCTCTATGGAATCTCAGAATATCAACAGCCAGACAAAGAGCATCTTCCAGAAAAATTTAGCCCAATTGATCAAACTGAATATTCAAAAGAGTGGCTAGAACAAGTCATAATGAATATTCGTCCAAGAATCGACGGCATAATTATTCATCCAGTCAGTGTCGAAGAAAATCAAGTAATTTATGTTGTTGAAATTCCACAAAGTACCTTAGCACATCAAGCAAGCGATTATCGGTACTATAAACGTTTCAATTTCCTGTCGGTACCGATGGAAGATCATGAGATTCGAGATGTTAATAATAGAGCCACCGTACCTGAGGTGGCAGTAAGTTTCTATTCCCAGCCTTATTTTTCAGATTCAGATGGACTTTGGCTGAAACCCATTGCCAAAGTCATAAATAAAGGTCATCAAGTAGTTAACCATTTCAAGTTAATTTTCTATTTTCCCAATTTGAACGAAATTCCCCCAGAAGAACCTGGGCCTAGCAAGCAAAACACCTCCATAGGCAAAGTCAAACAGATGGCGCCGAATCCTCAGCGTATAAAACTTCTTAAACAACCCAAATCATATGAAGTGACTTGTCGTTCAAATGGTGTTCTCTTTCCTCAAGATACGGACGAAGTTGATTCGAATATTAGATATTGCATTATGGTAAATGAATTTTCATTGATAGATATGAACCTTTCGATAAAGTGGATTCTTTATGCAGACAATATGCCGTTGAAAAAAGGAAATGTTTCTTTGCTGAAAGTACATCGAAATCAACGAGGAAAAGATGAGTAATCCAAAAATCTTGAATTTTCTTTCGACAATGCTCAAGGTCGGGGCGCCGCCGGAACGGAAACGGCCGTTACCCACCCAACAAACCAACGTCGCCGGAACTGCGCTGCCGGAATTCAACGAAGCGCCCCCATCTGACGTGCACATGCTGACGGTGAAGCAGCCAGACGGCCGTCTCAGCCAATACCCGCCATCAGAATATTGGGACAACTGGGTAGAGTACGACGGCAAGGCGTGGCCGCAAAAAATCGCCCGCCGCTACATGCTGGTCCCCACCGTATGCTTCAACTGCGAAAGCGCCTGCGGCCTGCTCGCCTACGTGGACAAAACGACGCTGGAAATTAAGAAGTTTGAAGGCAATCCCAAACATCCCGGCAGCCGGGGGCGCAACTGCGCCAAAGGCCCGGCCACCCACAACCAGATTTACGACCCCGAGCGCATCCTCTATCCGCTCAAGCGCGTCGGTGCGCGCGGCGAAGGCAAGTGGAAGCGGATCAGCTGGGACGAAGCGGTCAGCGAAATTTCGGCCAAGATGCGCGAGAGCCGCCTGAAGCGCAAAGATGGCATCATGTACCATGTCGGCCGTCCCGGCGAGGACCATTACACCAACCGCGCCATCCAGGCGTGGGGCGTCGATGGCCACAACAGCCACACCAACATCTGCTCCAGCGGGGCGCGGCTGGGTTACTACCTCTGGGGCGCATTTGATCGCCCCAGCCCCGACCACGCCAACGCCCGCGTCATCCTGCTCATCTCCAGCCACCTGGAAACAGGCCACTACTTCAACCCGCACGCCCAGCGCATCATCGAAGGCAAGATGGACGGGGCCAAGCTGATCACCTTCGACCCGCGCCTGAGCAACACCGCCAGCCTGAGCGACGTCTGGCTGCCCACCTGGCCCGGCAGCGAGCAAACCGTCCTGCTGGCCATCGCCAACCACCTCATCCAAAACGACCTGTACGACAGGGAGTTTGTGCGGCGCTGGGTGAATTGGGAAGAGACTTTAGAAGCGGTGGTCGGTGGTCGGTTATCGGTAAACAGTAATCAGTTAAAAGACGAAATCACCGAAGCAATAAACCGATTACCGAATACCGATAACGGATTACCTTTTGAACTGTTTGACCGCCTGCTAAAAGACCTGTACGCCGAATTTACCTTTGAGCGGGCAGCGGAAGAGTCCCAGGTTCCTGTGGAGCGGATCATTGAGACGGCAAGGTTAGTGGCAAATTGCGACGGCCGTTTAGCCACTCACACCTGGCGCAGCGCATCCATTGGCAACCTGGGCGGTTGGCAGGTGGCGCGCTGTTTGTTTTTCCTGAACGTGCTCACCGGCAGCGTGGGCACGCCGGGCGGGGTGAACGCCAACAGTTGGAGCAAATTTGTGCCCAAGCCATTCAGCAG
>PABI01000031.1 GCA_002699125.1 Anaerolineaceae bacterium | reverse complement strand
CATCCTCGGGTTTTGGTCTATGCTAAACTCTACTTTTGTTTTTTTCAACTTGGCTCTGATCCTTGGAATCCATCAAGAGCCTATTTCTTTATCCCCTTACTGGCATCAGGTTGGTTAAGATGCGGCTGCTTCCACAAGATTATCCTTTTACGCTTATCTTGAGCAGTTGATTTATCAAGACTTGTTACACAACGAGTCTGCTTAATAATTGTTGGGACAGCTGAATAAATATTTTTGTATCCCTAATAAATCAGAATCCGCCGTCCCAACATCGCAGTAAGCCGCCAAAACTGCACACAGATTTTGCGGCTTATGCAACTGAACGGGCGGACATCAAAAATTAAAATTATGCAATTAACTGAGTTTGTAACTGTTTCAGGTTTGCTCTCTAAAACAGAAGTCGAAAAAGTTGAACGACTAGCATTTTACTACCTAAAATCCTCAAATGTGAGCGCGTTTTCTTTGCCAGATATATGTCGTTGGTTTGATTTGCTTGGGCTTGCCAAACCAAACACAAGCCGTTTAAAGAAAAGGCTAATAGCATCCAAAACTATAGTCCGAGCAACACAAAAAGACTCTTTTAAACTACACGCCGAACAAATCCGCAAGTTTGAGACAGAGTTTATTCAGTTTGATGAAGAAAATGAAGAAGTGGTTTCTGTCGATTCAATAATTCCAAGCAGTTTATATTCTGGCACACGTGGATATATCGAAAACCTAGCAAAACAAATTAATGCAAGTTATGAACACAATGTTTTCGATGGTTGCGCTGTTTTGATGCGACGTTTGTTAGAAGTAATGTTGATCCTTGCTTATCAGAATCTGGGCATTGATAGCTCAATAAAGGATTCAAGCGGTGAATTCAAGCAACTAAATGCGATCATCGCCCATGCGAAAACGTGTACGCCTCTAGGATTGTCACGAAATACACGAGACTGTCTTGATAACTTTCGGAAGCTTGGAAATTTTTCTGCCCATAGAATTCACTACAATGCTAAAAAGAAAGATGTTAGGGACACAGCACTTGAATATCGGGCTGCTATTGAGGAACTACTTTACAAAGCAGGTTTAATTACATAAAGAGAGGATTACATATGTCAGCAAAAGTGAAAATTGATCTTCAGGAAAGAGTGATTGAGATCGAGGGAAGTATAGAGTTCGTTGAGCGGCAAATTGACAATTTGGAAAACATTGTTGATTTAATTGAACGCTTAGATACGGATGATACATCGCTATCAGAGCCGAATGATATTGAGGATATTCCAGCATCAGAGGAGGTGAACTCGCCAGATGAAACTAATACAAGTAATGACAACAAAAATTTGTCAGTACCAACAAGTTTTGGAGAGTGGATGCACCGTTTTCAAGAGACCTTGACCGATCAAGAGAGAGCACTGATTGCTGCATATTATGTACAAAATCAATCAAACGAAAATGACTTCAAGACAAGTGAAGTCACTAAATGTCTTAAAGACCATGCGATCAAATTAGCCAATCCTTCAAACTGTCTAAATCGTTTGGCATCAAAAAAGTTGACATTTCAGACAAGAAAAGTGGGCTCTTTGAAATATAGGCGCGTGTCACGAGAAGGTGAAAAACATCTCAAGAAATTATTACGCTGATGCCGCCCAACATGGCCTGCAGCCGACGCGGAGCGCGGCTGAAGCGGACGTTAACAGGCTCAAGTAGATTCAAAGGCATTGTGTACCAGGAAATTTAATATGGTAGAACAGACATTCGCAACTGATATTTCTGAAACAGACAATAAGGACAATACAGATTATGAACTCATTGTGGTTCGTAATTCCACAGAACGATTTTTCTTTCGAACATTTTTCATTATTATTCCATTGATTTATCTTTTTCGTGCCCTTGTAGAATTCATCAACCTTGGTGAATTTCCATACACGTTACTTGATTACGTTAAAATACCTACGGAATTAGCGTTAATAATTGCATTATTTTTTGCGACCCGATTATTTTCCGCATTGCCTAACACGCTTTTACAGTTGTTTTTAGACAACGCTGTTTTAAAGCAAAAGGACGGTATAACTGAGCCAGATTTTTTGAAAGATTTAGATTTGTGGCTAAACCGCTCTTTAAGAAAGAGCATCGGGTTATTATCAGCATTAACGATTTTAGGATACTACATGACGAAAATAGGAGGTGTCGGAAATTTATTCAGATATGCAAGCTTTTCGCTCTCCTATTTAGACCTACTGTTGTATATTTTCCCTAGTGTATTCTATGCTTATTTCGCCGGGATTATTGCCTGGAAATTAGTTGTCACAAGCTGGATGTTTTTCAATATACCTAAAACTTTTGATGTAAACGTTAGGTTTTGGCATCCTGATCAAGCTGGTGGATTGTTGCCACTTGGAGAATTATCTTTGAAAATGGTTTATGTTCCGGTCACTCCCACGATTTTATCAGCACTAATAATTCTTGCTCCCATTCTATCTTCATTTACGAGTTTGAATTTACCAATTGCCAATCGAGTCTTACTTTATGGATTTGCTCCGGTAATTCTCTTAGCCGGAATTATAGGAAGTTCAATTGCCATAACTCCACTATTCAAGTTTCATCAGGTAATGCTGAATAAAAAACGAAATGCAGTTGAACAGTTAAATCATGTCTCGGAACAAATTGTTGAATTAAAGTCTCGAATCGCAGCAAGTCAAAGTCGAGATGATTTTGAGGAGACGGTAAAAAAGCTTGGCATATTAGAAACTTTTTACAAAGAACATCAGAAAATCAATACTTGGCCTATGAATAAAAGAGTACTGACTGAGATTTGGGGTACTCAGGCTTTTTTGTTTGGGCAAGCTTTAGCCTTATGGAATTTGACTTCCAAATTCATATCGTAAACAAGCCTGCTGCCAGCTAAATATTAGAGCTGCCGCACTTCTCACCCTAACCTCCCGACCCATCACCCTGCTGGGGCGCGGTCTTCTTCCGAGGCTGTGGTCGGCGTCCTCGCCGTACCACCTTATCAACCATTCTAAATTTTGGGGTGGCGAAACGGCCGCATTTGCCCAAATCGATCATCCAACCCTGTTGTGCCCGGTGAAAGAAAGATAAGTTGGGCTGAAAACGGCCGTTCCCCTTACCACACCATTAGCTTATGCTACAGTCAGGATTGGTGTTGGTGGGTACGGCTCAATTGAGGGATATTGGCAAGCTTGACTTCAAATTTGCGGCTCACTTGAAAAGCTGCTGCGTGCGCCCGCAAAAGTGTAGGAAAATAATATGACACTTATACGGATGGACAACGTCGGCATCGTGGTGGAATCTCTCGATAGCGCCATCTCTTTTTTCACCGAGCTTGGCCTGAAGCTCGAAGGGCGCGCCACGGTCGAAGGGGAATGGGCCGGGCGCGTCACCGGACTGGGCTCCCAGCGCGTCGAGATCGCCATGATGGTCACCCCCGACGGCCACAGCCGGCTGGAGCTCTCGCGCTTTCTCACGCCGCCACCAGTCGCCGATCACCGGAACGCCCCGGTGAACGCCCTCGGCTACCTACGCGTCATGTTCACCGTGGACGACATCGACGAGACGCTCACCAGGCTCTACAAGCGCGGCGCGCAGCTCGTCGGCGAAGTGGTTCAGTACGAGGAGTCGTACCGGCTCTGCTACATCCGCGGCCCCGAAGGGCTTCTCATCGGGCTGGCACAAGAGCTCGGTGTGTGAGCTTAGGTTACGGCAGTTGACGTTAGCAAAAATTGGCGCATTACGTTTGAGTTCATCGACGGCAATGCCTATATCGTAAACTACGAGGATTATCACTAATGAGCATGCACAATCCACCTCACCCTGGAGAATTTATTCGAGAAGTTTATTTGGAAGAGCTAAAAGTCAGTTCGCGTACCGTTGCGGCCAAGCTAAAGGTGTCGCCCTCCACGTTTACCCGCTTGCTCAACGGCAAAAGCGGCGTCACGCCAGAAATGGCTCTGCGGCTGTCCAAAACGCTGGGCAGATCGCCAGAAAGCTGGCTGGCGATGCAAAACAACTACGATCTCTAGCAGATACGAAAGCGTCTAAATTTTGATGAGGTTGAAAAGCTCGAATTTGTGACGCAATAACCGTCTCTCCAAACAGATCATCTACCCGCCATTGTTCCCCGTGAAAGAAAGATAAGCTGGGCTGAAAACGGCCGTTCCCCTTGCCGTCCATTAAGCTTATGCTACAGTCAAGATTGGTGTGGGTAGGAACGGCCGTATCCCATTCCTGGTATTTTAGAGTTGGTGGAGGGGAACGGCCGTAGAAAAAGCAACGATACCCTTACAACTGTTAGCAAGGTGCGAGTGCCAGGCCCATTAAGTGAGGACAAACTATGAAAGCAACACGAATTCCCCCCGTACATCCAGGCGAAGTTTTGCTGGAAGATTTTCTTAAACCGTTGGGTATCAGTCTGCTGCAACCAACAGAGTTCTCTAGGTTTCTGGAGGTTGTTAGCAATATCTTGCCCGTCGGTCTTACTTAGCTCATCCCGATTACGCTCAATCTGCGTCAGCTGCGTAAGTCCTGGGCCTGCCGGGGCAGCAAACTGGCCTTTTCCTGAGAGGTCGTGATCCTGGCAGTCATGCCCGCGCCGCTTATTGCGAACTGTAGTTGGGCAAGCCCGCCGCCGGCTCCACTTGGCTGCCCATCGCGCCTTGCGGCATCACCTCTGTTTTGCCTCTTGACTTTGCCAATGTTCTAGTGTATTTTTTCTTCAAAGAAACTGACCAGTCAGTTTTTATAGGTGGTGAATATGCCCAAGATGAAACCCGAGGCCCTCGAAGCCCGGCGCAACCAGATCCTTCAGGCTGCCCTGACTTGCTTTGTCCAGGCTGGCTACCACAAAACGTCAGTGGACGACATCGCCAGCCATGCGGGCTTGAGTAAAGGCAGCATCTATACACACTTCGAGAGTAAGCAGGCACTGTTTCTGGCACTGCTGAACCGTATGATCCACGTCACCGGCTTGCCCAGCATTCTGGGGGCAGAAGACACCACTGACCAGGAGAAGTTTGTCACCGCCCTGGAGGGCGTCATCAGCTACGTACAGACCAGTGATTTTCAGGATTACGCGGCCCTGCTGATGGTAGCCTGGCGGGAGGCACAATCCGACTCTGAGGTCAGGCAGACGGTCGCTGGATTATACACCGGAATGCGGAGCGGGTTCAGCCAACTCATTCAACAGGGCATCGATTCAAAACAGATCGAACCGGTCGACGCCCAATCCTTCGCCAGCATCCTGATCGCCATCTTTGATGGTCTGATGGTCCAGGCGCTGATCGATGAGCAGGCTATTGATTGGCAGGCTGTCTCGCAGACGATCCGTAACATAGGGATTTACTAGGTATGCAACAGCATGCAAACAACAGACCGAGGACAAGATGAAAATTCAAAACACTATCTTTTCGCATAAAACCACTGGTGTTCCGGGACGCTTCTCCAGACCGCACACCTGGAAACAGTGGGGCCTTATACTAATACTTGTGGCCCTGGTGGTCGTTCTGCTGCGTTCGCTGTGGCAAAAACCGGAGACTGGCTACAGCCAACTGTTCCCGATGGACCAGACCTATCATTATGAATCGCTCCGGGCGCTAGGTTATGCTACCACCGGGGGCGCGGACATCAACGAAATCCTGCACACGATCGGAGACATCGAGGCAGGCGATTCGGAGTCATGGTATCAGGGTTGGGCGGCCATGGCCGACAGAAAAATGGCCGATGCCGAACGCTACCAGCACGATCAGATCGGGCAGGGCAACGCCCTGCTGAGTGCTTCCAACTATTACCGAACAGCCGAGTTCATGGTGTACGCGGACGATTCGCGCAAACTGGAGACCTATCGCGAATCCATTGCGGCCTTCTACCAGGGCCTGGATTCATTGGATGTCCCTCATGAGCGGATGGAAATTCCGTATCAGGACAAGGTACTGGATGGCCTCTACTTCCCCGGTGACATGGCGCAGCATGGTGATACGCTGATCCTGATGATCAACGGCTATGATTCGATCAAGGAAGAAACCTACTTCACCCTGGGTCAGGCGGCGCTTGAACGTGGGTTCTCGTTTATGTCCTATGACGGCCCCGGTCAGGGAAGCGCTATCCGCGAAAACGGTATTCCCTTTACGCCGGAGTGGGGTGATGTGAACCGGGCTGTGGTTGATGAGGTCACCGCGGCGCACCCGGAGATCAGGGAGATCGTCCTGGTGGGTTTCAGCATGGGCAGCATCCTGGCAACCAAGGCGGCGGCGGCTGACCCACGCATCTCGATGCTCGTGCAGTATGACATCATGTACGATTTCTCGCTGACCCCCAGGGAATCCATGCCTGCCTCTTTCGCGGAACTGATCTTCACGGATGAACCACGCCCGGCCTGGGTATCACAGATGCTGACGTACTCCATGCGGTTCTCTTCGGAGGTGGACTGGGCGATCCGGCATGGCTCCTGGGTGATGGGCATTGATGACTATGCCGAGGTCCTGAACCAGTACCGCTACTATGAGATCTCGCAGGATGCACCTGAGGTCACGGTGCCGGTCTTGCTGCTGGTGGGGGAAAATGACCACTTTGTCAACGAAGAGCTGGTCACCACAACCGAGGAATCCTTCCGGCAGGCAGAGAGCGTCACGTCGATCACTTATGATTGGCAGTCCGGCGCCGATGAACACTCCCAAGTGGGGGCGATGAATTTGTGGACTGCTGACTTCTTCGAGTGGGTATACGACAATCGGGGATAAATCACTTGGTGCAGGGGTACGGCCGCATCCCATTCTGGCCTTTTAGAGTTGGTGGTGGGGAACGGCCGTTCCCCTTACCACACCTTGAACTTATGCTACAGTCAGGATTAGTGCGGCTGGGGTGCGCCCGCAAAAGTGTAGGAAAACAGTATGACAGTTATACGGATGGACAACGTCGGCATCGTGGTGGAATCCCTCGATAGCGCCATCTCTTTTTTCACCGAGCTTGGCCTGAAGCTCGAAGGGCGCGCCACGGTCGAAGGAGAATGGGCCGGGCGCGTTACCGGACTGGGCTCCCAGCGCGTCGAGATCGCCATGATGGTCACCCCCGACGGCCACAGCCGGCTGGAGCTCTCGCGATTCCTCACGCCGCCTGTAATCGCCGATCACCGGAACGCCCCGGTAAACGCGCTTGGCTACCTACGCGTCATGTTCACTGTGGACGACATCGACGAGACACTCGCCAGGCTCCAGAAGCACGGCGCGCAGCTCGTCGGCGAAGTGGTTCAGTACGAGAGGTCGTACCGGCTCTGCTACATTCGCGGCCCCGAAGGGCTTCTCATCGGGCTGGCGCAAGCGCTCGGCGTGTGAGCATATGCTACAGTCAGGAGTGGTGTGGGGGATACGGCCGTTACCAAAAAAACCACCAACTAGCGTACGGCCGCAACACGACCTGTCAAGGCTGGTTGATTTCGCCAATTGAATGGGTTAACAGTTGACCAAACACAGTGATGTAATTACAATGTGTCAACATCATGGGTTTTGGAGGTTTGGTCATGACAACAATGGTTAAGACGCGAATTGTAAAAATCGGAAACTCTCAGGGGATACGCATTCCCAAGCTCCTCTTGGACCAATCGCAGCTGGGTGATGAGGTCGAGCTTGAAGTGGAGCAGGGCAAAATCATCATTCGGGCCAGCCGCCCAACCCGCGCCGGCTGGGACGAACAGTTCAAACAAATGGCCGTAGCAGAAGATGACCAACTGCTTGATGACGAGCTAACTACCACCGCTTGGGATGAGGAAGAATGGGAATGGTAGTCCAGCGTTTTGATGTCTTTCTGGTCAACCTGGACCCAACCATTGGCAGTGAAATTAAAAAAACGCGCCCTTGCTTGATAATTTCCCCAGATGAGATGAATCGAAATATCCGCACGGTGATCATTGCCCCCATGACCAGCAAAGGCCGGGCGTATCCAACCCGAGTTGCCTGCACCTTCCAGGGCAAAGAAGGACAGGTTGTGCTGGATCAAATTCGCACCATTGATAAAGCACGCCTGGTACGCAAACTTGGCCAGCTTGATGAAGAAACTTGCCTGAAAGTGCTGGAAATATTGGCCCAACTTTTCAGCGAATAACGCGTCCCTTTGCTGAGACGCGGTCTTCTAATTGCCAACCCTTGAGCTTATGCTACAGTCAGGCTTGGTGTTGGGGGAAACGGCCGTCACCTGATTAACGGACAGGCAACATCGAGATGCAAAGAAAAAACTACTTCAGGTCCAATGCTGAGATCATCGTTGCGGGAAGAAAGTATTCGCTCTCGTTAGCGGAACAAAATGCCTTGGTCAGCCGGTTAAACTACTGGCACGGTGAAGGTAATCCCTCAACCTGGTTGGCGGTCAGCACCTTTCTGGCTGTGCGGCACAAGTATCCCAACGTGGCGGAGGAAACGGTGCTGGCGTTGGCCGCCCTGGCACTTGGCGTCAGCCGAGACGCGCTCGTGGGTCTCATCCGCTGGCATGAAAACTATATGCGCTGGCACGATGGCGACGAAACCTACCAAATCCTGGCCCCTACCCCGGACGTATCTGCCGACGCGAAGGAATAAGAATAAGGCTGGCTTGATCGGGCTTCGACAAGCTCAGCCCTCGTGGTTTAATCTGGCGAAAATATATTATTTCTAACTTTGTTTGGATTTACAGGTGACTTATGCAGAACCAAACACAACCCCAGCCAAATCTTTTAATTCGTGCCGCCACGAGTGAAGATTTGCCCCAGCTTCAACTGATTCGGGCAGCGGCGTTTGCCCCGGTGTTTGCTTCATTTCGGGCAATTTTGGGTGACGAGATTGCTTCAATCACCCAGGTCAATGATGACGCGGAGCAGGCAGACTATCTGGCATCGCTGTTTGCGCCGGATTCTGGTTGGGAACTGTACGTAGCCGTTTTGGCAGACAAGATTGTCGGTTTTGTTTCCGTCCAGCTTAACAAAGAAACAACTGTTGGCGAAATTGGCCTGAACGCCGTGCATCCCGAAGCGGCAGGGCAGGGCATTGGCACGGCGCTGTACCAGTTTGCCCTGGACCGGATGAAGGCGGCGGAGATGCGGGTGGCGACCGTCGGCACTGGCGGCGATCCCAGCCACGCGCCGGCGCGCCGCGCCTATGAAAAAGTGGGCTTCTCCGCCCAAATCCCCAGCGTATATATGTACCGCATGTTGTAAATTGCCGGCAAAGGGCTGGCAACCCGAGGTAAACAGAATGACAGAGAAACGCGTCCAGTTTGACTTTGCTATCGAATTCACAAATGGCGGCGGGCTTCAAGGGCAGGGATTTCGTCTCGATATAGAAGGCGACGACATTACCGATGAAGAACTTGCCGCCTACATCATTCAAGATCTGCGACTGCTCATGGTTGGGCCTGTGGTGATCCACAACAAGGAAATCATCACGGAACCTCACAAGCGAACGCCGCGCAAAAGAACAGAACTCTCTAACCAGCTTGTTGACCTGCGTGAAGAGCCACTCTCACTGGAACAGCTTTTTGCCCGGGCAGCAGAGACGACGCTCAGGGTGATTGCACCCGATGGGGACAGTTATCTCATCAGGCGAGCTGCTTCGTAACGCGCACAGCATGATACTCCCCAAGCAGCGAGACCCCAGGTTCATCACGGTGCGTCGCGGCGGCACCCTCCAGGACCCCGATCATCACCTGCTGGCACTGTGGGCCGCCGATTGCGCCCAGCATGTGCTCCCCTTATTCGAGGCGATGCAGCCCGATGATGACCGGCCGCGTCACGCCATCGACATGGCGCGCGCCTGGGCACGCGGTGAAGTCACGATGACGCAGGCGCGTACGGCGGGCGGCCATGCCATGGCTGCGGCCAGAGTGCTGCGCGGCGCCGCCCGGCATGCCGCATTTGCAGCTGGCCAGGCCGCGTGCGTCGCACACGTCGCTGCCCACGAGCTCGGCGCGGCGGCTTATGCTATCAAGGCCGTGCAGGCCGCCGCAGCAAAGGGGGAAAGTGAGTCCGCCGGTCGCCGGGAATGCCAGTGGCAGCACACGCAGCTGCCGGAAGCAATCCGCGACCTTGTTCTGGATGATCAGCGGCTGCGAAACGAACTCTGCTGGTCGGTGTTCGACTGCTAAGCGCTGTAGAAAAATTTCGGCCCTGTCCGGTAACTGAAGGCCCTCGTGGCGAAAAATTTCCACCCTGTCTGATAGCAAAATCTCTCCGCTGACGCCTAACTGACGTACGGCCGTCGTAGACACGGCCGTATTTTCCCCGCTATACTTTGCTGGCCATTCCGAGCCGAGCGACGAGGAATCTTTTGACGTGCAGGGAGAAAGATTCCTCCCCTTTGGTCGGGATGACAAATAAAGCTATTAGAAAAGGGAGAACATTTCGTTTACGGTGAATTGCATATGAAAATTGATTCAAACCTGGTGAAGAAATTGCGCACGGCCGAAAACTGGTCGCAAGAGCAGCTAAGTGAAAAGTCTGGGCTGAGCCTGCGCACCATTCAGCGGCTGGAAAATGGCGGCAACGCCTCTATCGAAAGCGTGCGGGCACTGGCGGCGGCGTTTGGCGTGGACGCCAACGAACTGATGGCTAACGAACCCGAGCCGCCGCAAACGCCGCTGGACGCCGTGAAAACGGGACTGAGCGAGTTTGCTAACTTCTCCGGCACGGCGACCCGTTTTGAGTATTGGTGGTTCTTGGCGTTTATGGTGCTGGTAACGGCCGTTGCCACCATCCTCCACGACAAAGCGTACCAAATCGCCTGGGTGATCCTCCTGCTGCCCTTCCTTGCCGCCAGCACCCGGCGGCTAAACGATGCCGGCCATAGCCTCTGGTGGCAGTTCTTCTGGCTGGTGCCGTTTGGGCAGATTATCGTCCTTTATTTGCTGGCTCAACCCAGTCACGGGCAGCCTGACTCGCCCGTGACAAAAAGTATAGACCCTGCCTGATTTTTGCATCGCAAGCGCATCAGCCAGCCGCCCCGCTTGCCGGGTTGCTGGCTTCGCCTTATCCTACAGTATAGGCACGGCCGTCTCCCACTCCTGGCCATTTAGCATTGGTGGTGGGATACGGCCGTTGGACTGCATGGCCTCAAAATCAGATTCCCATTGGCGCACAGATCGATGCGTTTTTTAGAAATGGCAGGAGTACCCTCACAATGAGTAAAATGAACCCCGAAGTTGATTTTTTCTTCAATAAAGCTGAAAAGTGGCAGGCAGAATTTGAGAAGCTGAGGACAATCGTCCTTGACTGCGATCTCACCGAAGAATTGAAGTGGGGGGTTCCTTGTTACACGTATGAAGACAACAACATCGTTTTGATGCATGGCTTTAAAGAATACTGCGCGCTGCTGTTTCACAAAGGTGTCTTGTTAAAAGATGCCGCGGATATTCTAATCCAACAAACGGAGAACGTGCAGGCCAAACGCCAGATTCGCTTCAGCGATGTTGAAGAAATAGAAGAGATGGCGCACATCTTGAAAGCGTATATTCATGAAGCCATTGAAGTGGAAAAAGCCGGGCTGGAAGTGGAATTCAAAGAAACTTCAGAATTCGAGATGCCCGAAGAATTTCAAAATAAGTTAGATGAAAATCCTGCCCTGAAAACTGCTTTTGAAGCATTGACGCCAGGGCGGCAAAGAGGATATCTGCTCTATTTTGCCGGAGCCAAACAATCCAAAACCCGGAAATCGAGAGTGGAAAAATATACGCAGCACATTCTCGATGGAAAAGGATTGAATGATTAGCAGCTGTTGCTCTACGGCTGTGAATTGGTGTAATGGGCACGGCCGTATCCCATTCCTGGACTTTATTAAGGAGCACGCACCAGCGGCAAATAAAGGATTTGGTCCTTGTCTGAAGGAGTTACCGTTACCGTAACGATTGTACCTGATGTTGCCAATCCGTCCGTGGCCGTATAAGAAAACGCTTCTACGCCGGAAAAGTGCAATGCCGGGGTATAAAAAACCATCGTTCCGCTGAGAACGGCACTGCCCAGCAAGGGTTCGTTGAGCGCCACAATACTCAAATTTGAAATATCTCCAGGTTGGTCGTTGCTTAAGACGTCGATGAGGATGGGGGCATTGGCCGTCGTGTTTGCCTCATCAGCAACGGCCGTTACCCCCACATGCTCATACGCACCGATGTCACAGGCTGCGCCTTGCGGCCGTATCGTACCCCGTTGGTCTGTTTCAGGGCAGGAGTGGTTGTCAGCAGCATCCACAACAGGACTCCCTGGCAAGAAGGCGTGTGTCAGCGTTGGCCCACCATGATCGGCCAATGGGCTAAGAACCGGATCGCCTGAAAGATTGTTGCCGGTACTGCCAACGACGTCACAGCCCAGATCAACTTCAATTAAATTGTGATCTTGGGAGGTAATAACCGCAGCACAATCCGGAGATTCTCCACCCATATCTATATTGTTGGCCAGGATCGTATTGTATAGGCTCACAGTGCCGTTCAAATTATTCACCCCGCCACCATTTCCGCTGCCATCATTGTCACTATCGGCTGTGTTGCCAACGATCGTGCTGTTGTTAACAATGGTTGTGGAAGGCACATAAACACCGTTGTGGATTCCACCGCTGTGGCCCGTTGCCCGGTTGTTACTCACAGTGCTATTGTTCAAAACCGTAACACTATTCTCCCCAGCGGTGCCTACGCCACCACCAACCCTATCTTCGCCTGTTGTCCAGTTATTGCTGACGGTGCTGCTGTTAATCGTCAAGAGTCCCTGATTATCATTGAGAAGACCGGCACCTGAATTACCCGTCGTGAAGTTTCCTGTCACAACGGTATTGTTGACAATCGTTACGCCGCCATCATTGGCAATACCACCCCCATTGTATGCTCCGTTTTCGCTCACCACTAAATTATTAAGCGTCACGGTCGTCACAGTCGAATAGTCGTTAATCCAGATGCCACCGCCTCTGGCAAACGAACCGGCTAATCCATATCGTATGGTCATCGTCTCGATTACCGCGGTGATTTCGCCCGTAATCTCAAACACTCGGTCTGATGCGGTATGAGGTGTCACATCAGCCTGAATAATCGTGCCTTCTCGACTTTCCCCCTGAATCAAAAGCGTCTTATCCACTTTTATCCCTGCCTCCGTATAGACACCGTCTGCAATTAAAATGGTGTCCCCTGCACTGGCTTGCTGAATCGCGTAGTCCAGCGTGGCACAGGGTGCTGCGAGGCAATCTCCCGCATCAACACCACCCATGGCCACGTGACGTATCTCAGCAGCTTGCGCTGAAGAAATTGAAAGCAGCAAATAGAGGATGGTCAAAAAAATTGTCGCGACAGACAGAACAACGCCTATCTTTGCAAAACGCATGTAAACGCTCCTTTGGGGCCCTCTTGATCTGACAATGCTGTCATTCTAACACGCCTGTAAAGATAGGGGATAAGTTCTGTTCGATTCTGATTTCGTTAATCAAAATCAATTATCGGCCGCACCTCCACCGTACCGTGCTGTGCTTCAGGAATTTTGGCCGCCCAGTGGACCGCTTCTTCAATGCTGTCGCACTTCACAATGTAGAGACCGCCCAGCTGCTCTTTGGTCTCGGCAAAGGGGCCATCGATGGTAAGCATCTTGCCATCACGGACACGGACGGAAACGGCCGTATTCGTTGGTTCCAATGCCGGCCCGCCTGGCTGAATGACTTCTGCCTGCTTCATCTCCTCAAACAGCTGCCAATGGGCGTTCATCAATGCCTGGTTCTCTTCATCCGTGAGCTGCATATTTTTCTGTTCATCATGATAAATCAATAATGCGTATCTCATTTCCTGTCTCCTTATAGACAAATTGGCAGTCAAGTCGCTGCCTCAAAAGAATAATGGTGCCATTTCTAACCGTACGACGAATAAGTAAAACCAATTTCGACAATTTTCCAAATTCCGCGGGCAATTTCCCCTATTTGCCCCCCAACACCTTGACGTGTCGCGCTCAAACTGCTATAGTGCGCCCACCATGTTAACAAAGCCTGTATATTTCTATTTTTACTTTTTTAGCACCCACCCCCGCCGCAATTGTTGCGAGGTGGTCGTTACGCGCTAGAAAAGACCAGGCAAAACGACACAAAACCAACGAGACGCGGCCCAAAAAGCCGCGTCTTTTTTTGTTTATTGGCCAGGAGCGGCACATCTCGAAACAATGGGACGTTCATTCAGTTTCAAGTTGGCCACTCTACTTAAGAAGCATATTTTCAGGAGAAGAACTCATGCAGTTAAACGGACAGATCAACAACTCACAAGAACAGCAGCCTACAGCCTGCCGGGGCGTCCGTGGTGCCGTCACCGTCAAAGAAAACAGCGAGGAAGCCATCCTCGCCGCCACGCGCGAACTGCTCCAGGTGATCATCAAGCGCAACGAGATGCACCCGGACGATATCGCCAGCGTCTACTTCACCACCACTACAGACCTGAACGCCACCTACCCTGCCCTGGCTGCCCGCCAGATTGGCTGGAGCGATGTGGCCCTGCTGTGCGGCCATGAAATGGACGTACCCGGTGGCCTGGAAATGTGCATTCGTGTGCTCATTCATTGGAACACGGCCCGCTCTGCCAAAGAAATTGTGCATGTTTATCTGCGTGAAGCCCAATCACTGCGCCCGGACCGCCAAAACTTGCCGCCCATTCGCCCCCGCCAAATGAACGCGATGGAAGCAATGGTCAAAGTAATGGCCTCTGTTTTATAATTTTAGCAAAGATTACGCACGCTTGTGGTAAGCGCACTCTTTGATTTCATATTTTGAACTATATCTACTGACCCGAAAGTATTATTCTAAACAAGTACCGCTTGCTATACACAAGATAATTGTTTAGAAAGTTTGATTCAAGTCAGTAATTGAAAAGGATAGATTAATGATGATCGTAGTCATGCAGCCCAATGCAACCATGCAGGAAAAGTCCGGGGTCATCTCCTGGGCCGAAGATTTAGGCTTTAAGATTCATCTTTCCACTGGCAGCGAGCGCACCATTATTGGCGTTATTGGCGATGACCGGGTGATTAACCGGGAACAGCTGGAACGCATGTCTGGTGTAGAGCGTGTTGTGCCTGTTCTGAAGCCGTTCAAGATTGCCAGCCGTGAGTTTAAACCTAACGACACCCAGTTTTCAATTGGCGGGCACGTCATTGGCGGTAAGGATTTAATTGTTATGGCCGGACCGTGTTCGGTAGAAAGCCGCAGCCAAATTTTGGAAACGGCCCATGCCTGCAAAGAAGCGGGCGCCCATATTTTGCGCGGCGGCGCCTTTAAGCCGCGTAGTTCGCCTTACTCCTTCCAGGGCATGGGCGAAGAGGGTCTAAAATACCTGGCCGAAGCACGGGAGCAAACTGGTATGCCCATAATTACAGAGGTGATGGAGCCAAGCCTGGTACCGCTCGTTTGTGAATACGCCGACATCCTGCAAATTGGGGCGCGCAATATGCAAAACTACGCGCTGCTGCACGCCGTGGGCGAATCGCAGCATCCGGTTTTGCTCAAGCGGGGCATGAGCAGCCTCATCGAAGAGTGGCTGATGTGTGCCGAATATATTTTGAGCCACGGCAACACGCGGGTGATGATGTGTGAGCGCGGCATTCGCACCTTTGAACGATACACACGCAACACGTTCGACATCAACGCCATCCCAGTGTTAAAGCAGCTTACACACCTGCCCGTCATTGCCGACCCCAGCCACGGCACGGGTAAGTGGGAGTATGTGGAAAGCGTGACGAAGGCGAGTGTGGCTGCCGGGGCAGATGGTGTCATCATCGAGGTTCATCCCCGGCCAGAAGAAGCGATGTCAGACGGCCGTCAATCCCTAAAGCCTGAACGTTTCGCCCAACTGGTTAAAGAAATGAAAGCCATTGCCCAGGCGGTGGGCCGAGATGTCCCGCTCGAAGAGAAGGTTCCTGCCTGATAATTTTTCCAACTTAAGCATTTGCTTCTTCCTCCGCAAAAAGGCGCACACTGACCCTGTGCGCCTTTTTGTTTGCGCCCGGGTGAAGTACAATGACGGCCGTTCCCCTTAATGAATAGAACGCAGATTAACCTGATCTCCCTGATCAGGACAATCAGGCAAATCAGCGTTCTATTTTAATCATTACACTTGTCTTTCGATAATAAATGAGACCAAAAACGAAAATTGAGCCGCTTTGGGCGATTTTGAAGCCATGAAGACAACGTGATTCCGGGTT
>PABI01000030.1 GCA_002699125.1 Anaerolineaceae bacterium | reverse complement strand
TACTATAAACCACCTAGAAGGTGCAAAACTTAAAGGAGGTTTATAGTGACCCGTTTCAAAAAGCTATCGCATTCAATTTACGAATGCAAATATCACATCATCTTTTGTCCCAAATACCGCTATCGCATTCTCAAAGATGAGATAGCTGAGTCTGTGAGACAGCAAATCTATGAGTTATGCCAGCGCAAAGACAAAATCGAAGTGCTGGAACTAAACGTACAGGCGGACCATGTACACTTGGTCCTGGAGATACCGCCGAAATATGCCGTATCAGACACAATGGGGTATCTGAAAGGAAAGCTGGCCATCGCCCTGTTTCGCCGATACCCGAAGTTGAAACGACGGTACTGGGGCGAGAAGCTGTGGGCCAGAGGGTACTGTGTGAGTACGGTGGGGCTGGATGAAGCCAAAGTGCGCAAGTACGTGAAGTGGCAAGAGCAGAAAGAGAAAAAGGCCGAGGCCGAGCAGAAAAGCTTATTCGATTAGAAACGTAGGAGCGCACCTTCTAGGTGCCCCAGAGAAAAGCCACCACCTCTGGTGGTGGTCATTTACTTTCTAGCTGCATAAAAGGTAAAGTAGTATAGTGGTCGAAGCTTTTAAGACACGCAAGCTAGACAATTTTTTCGACAGACTGAATGAACCGGGATCGATTTTGAGATGATTAGACCACTTACAGAAGCACAAATTACAGAGAACCTTAGCTCTTGTTATCGGACAATGTTTACTGAGACAAGGCATCAGAAAATTTATGCTGGGGAACGTGTTATTTATGCGGCGGATTTTACAGGTAATACGAGCCATTTCTCTTCGTTTGATTGGGGATTTATCGTTTTCACAGATCGCCGCTATTTGAAAGTCGCAAAACTAGGGGACATGTCTGGGGTAAGTTATTATCAGACAGGTACGGCTTGGGACAAATTAATTGGAAGAAAGGTAGAAAATCGCCGCTGGTTTGATCCAAACCAAAGTTACAAGAAAAGTTTCCTGGCAAAATTAAAGCTAACTAATTTCGATGTTTCAGATTTTTTATATTCAACCATCAAAGGGATTATTAAAAACGCTTATTCAGTTTCATATGGATCTAAACAAGTTGAATTAGTGGAACTTCACTTAGAATTTAATGATCGTTATGGTGAAATTTTCAAGACTTTTAAAGCAATCGATGGGAATTATATATATGATTTGCTGAATCATGGTTTGAAGAATGATGGCAAATTATCGCTCGATCCGACGCAGCCTCTAAAAAGAGATAGTAATGCTGAGGTTATTCGCATGATCAAAGCCCTGGCTGAACTTCGCGATGCTGGAATTTTAACCAATTCTGAATATGAAATTAAGAAAAGCCAATTATTAGATCGATTATGATGCGCAAAAATAGGGAGTAGATAGCAAAAGTTTCCCATTCATAACATCTGTTCCCATTCCCACATACTCGTCTTGTCGCAAACTTGACGATTTGCTATGATGCCTTCGCAAACTCAATTGACTTTGCCACCAAACAGTCATCCGTAAATCGTGAATCAATCTGGCAAAAATAAAAGTGCAAAATTTCACTCCATCACAATGAAAAGAATCGCTTGTGACCGCATAATGCGACCGCATTAACTTCAAGTAAAAAACAATGCATCGAGGAATTAATTCCTTCATGAGATCAACAGTTTGGGGTATTCATGGAAGAAAAACTGGCGAACTGCTCAAATTCAATCAACTAAAAGCGAATATTTTATGAATCATACCGTTCACAACAACATTGTTAGCTTCATTTGGGGCATTGCCGATGATGTGCTGCGAGATGTCTACGTGCGTGGCAAATACCGGGACGTGATTTTGCCCATGACGGTGATCCGGCGGCTGGATATTTTGTTGGAGCCAACCAAAGATGAGGTGCTGAAAATGCACCAATTTTTGGAAGAAAACCAAATTGAAACGGGCATTGCCCAATTTCGACCGATTACAAAGTACCCCTTTTACAATACCTCTCCCTTCACCCTGCAACGATTGTATGACACCCCCAGCCAGATCAAGGCAAACTTCGCCGCTTACCTGAACGGCTTTAGCGACAATGTGCAGGAGATCATTCGCAAGTTTAAGTTTCATAACCAGTTGGAAACGTTGGATGATGCCAACCGCCTGTATCCCCTGCTGGAAAAGTTCTTGTCGCCGCGCATGAATTTGGGAGTGCACCCGGTAAAGGACGGCCGTGGCAATATACTGCATCATGGCCTGTCTAATCTGGGCATGGGGTATGTGTTTGAGGAGTTGATTCGCCGCTTTAACGAGGAAAACAACGAGGAAGCGGGCGAGCATTTTACGCCGCGTGACATTATCCAGTTGATGGTGCATTTGCTGTTTGAACCGATTGCCGACCAGATTGAGAGCGGCACCTACCTGGTTTATGACGGGGCGTGTGGCTCTGGTGGGATGCTGACGGAAGCGGAGAAGTTCTTTTTGCAGTTGGCCAGCCAACGGGGCAAGCGGGTGTCGCTGGAACTGTACGGGCAGGAAGTGAACCCGGAGACGTATGCCATTTGCACGGCCGATATGCTCATCCAGGGGCGCAGCTCGGAAAACATCGCTTTTGGCTCCACGCTGCGGCATGATGCTTTTATGCGGATGCTGTATGACTTCATGCTGTCCAATCCGCCCTATGGCAAGTCATGGAGTGTGGATAAAGAGTTCATTTACGACGGCAAAAAGAAAGAGGTGATTGACCATCGTTTCACGGTGGGTTTGCCGCGAAGCAGTGATGGGCAGTTGCTCTTTTTGGTCAATATGCTGACCAAGATGAAGGATACGCCGCGCGGCAGCCGGATTGCCCATGTTCACAATGGCTCGGCGCTGTTTACAGGGGATGCGGGGCAAGGCGAAAGCGAGATTCGTAAATGGATCATCGAGAATGATTGGCTGGAAGCGATTATTGGGCTGCCCTTGAACATGTTTTATAACACGGGCATTGCCACTTACATTTGGGTGTTGACCAACCGCAAGCCGGAACACCGCAAGGGCAAGGTGCAGTTGATTGATGGGCGGGAACTGTACACGAAGCTGCGCAAGAATTTGGGCAGCAAGAATTGTGAGTTTACCGACAACCATATCCGCACCCTGATGGACACCTTTTTGAACTTTGAGGAAAGCGACATCAGCCAGATTTTTACGAATGAAGATTTTGGCTACCACAAGATTACGGTGGAACGGCCGTTACGCCTCAAAACCCACGTAACACCAGAGCGGTTAGCAACATTCAAACATGAAGCGCCCAAAAACCTGCAACCGTTGGGAGACGCAATTGCCAACGTGCTGGGCAACGAAGTTTATGATGATTTCAACGTGGTGCGCCGTTTGATTCGGGACCGGTTGAAGGACAGCCCGGTGAAGGTGACCAAAGCCAAGCTGAACAAGGTGCTGGATTATTTTTCGGAGCGAGACCCGGAGGCGGTAGCCGTTTTGCGGCGGGTACCTAAAAAGGCAGAAATTGAACTACTGAAAGACCGCAGCGCCGCCGGGCTGACGTGGCAGCAGCGGGCCGATCTGTTTGAAGCGGATAGCAGCTTGCGGGATACGGAAAATGTGCCGTTGACGGAAACAATTGAGAGCTACTTTGCGCGGGAAGTGCTGCCCCACGTGCCCGATGCCTGGATTGATGAAAGCAAGACGGTGCGCGGCTATGAGATTTCCTTCACCAAGTATTTCTACCGGTATGAGCCACTGCGGTCGCTTGACGAGATTTTGGTTGATATTCAGGCTTTGGAAGCTGAAACAGACGGCATTTTAGAGCAGATTGTGAGCGGGCAACGAGCATGATGCAAGGTTATCCAGCTTATAAAGATTCAGGTTTTGGGTGGTTGGGTGAAATTCCATCTCATTGGAAAACTCAACGTGTAAAGTACCTGTTTCGAGAAATTGATGAAAGGTCGAAAGAGGGTGAAGAAACATTGTTGTCTGTTTCTCAGTATACTGGGGTAACAGTTCGCAGTTCTCATAACAATAGTCGAGAATCTGAAAGTTTGGAAGGCTATAAAGTTTGCCATCCTGATGATTTTGTAAGCAATATCATGCTGGCATGGATGGGAGCTTTTGGAGTGACAAGTCATCACGGTATTGTTAGTCCTGCATACTGCGTTTACCGATTGAAGGGGGATAACAATCCTAAATATTTTGATTACTTGTTTCACACACCTCGGTATTTGGCAGAGTTTGCGAGGAATTCCACAGGCATTATTTCCTCAAGATGGCGTTTGTACACAGATGATTTTTTTAGAATCTTCTCCCTTTTACCGCCGCGTGAAGAACAGGATGCAATTGTGGCGTTTTTGGAGGAGCAAACGGCCGTTATCAACCAATTCCTCACCAATAAACGGCGTCTGATTGAGCTGCTGGAAGAGCAGAAACAGGTGGTGATTAATACGGCCGTGACGCAGGGGTTGGATACGGCCGTTCCCCGCAAACCTTCCGGTATAGACTGGCTAGGTGACATCCCCGCTCATTGGCGCAAATCCCGCATTAAATTTATTTCTGAAATATTACGCGGCAAGTTTTCACATCGCCCTAGAAACGATCCGGCTTTTTACGATGGCGAATATCCTTTTATACAGACTGGTAATGTTTCTGGTGCAAGAAAATACATAACCGAATACCAGCAAACTTTGAATGAGAAAGGATTCAATGTAAGCAAGATGTTTCCGAAAGGAACATTGGTTATGACCATCGCCGCCAACATTGGCGATATGGCAATCCTTGATTTTGATGCGTGCTTCCCTGATAGCATCGTTGGCTTTGTTCCTCATGAAGGGATTTATCTTGATTTCTTGTATTATCTATTGCGATCTATGAAACAAGAGTTTCTAAAAACCGCACCTGTCAATACTCAAATGAACTTGAATATTGAAAGGGTTGGTTCCTTCGCCGTTTTTGTTCCACCTCATAGCGAGCAAATGCAAATAACGGAATACATTGAAGCAAAGGTAGAGGAAATCAACGCCGCCATCGAACGCACTCAACGCGAAATCGAGCTTATCGAAGAATACCGCACCACGCTGATTGCCCACGCAGTCACCGGAAAAATCGACGTGCGCGCTCAATAATCCAAAATAAACAGAGTAACTTTTGTTGCAAAGCACAAAACGTAACTGTACAGCGTTGATCTGGGACCTCATGTTCTGTTAAGATGAAAGGCGTGCTGCAAACTCAATGTTTTAGTCGCTTTTTTGTCATGGGAGAGAATAACAAGTGTCTTCAAACAACAATAACTCTTTTTGGGAAAAGTGGATCATTCCTATCATTGTTGCCGTGATTGCCGGGTTAATCCTATTGTATATTCAAACTCGCACCGGATTTTTTACGGGAAGTGGAGATGAAAATCAACCTGCTGAAACCATAAGCAGCGATAGTCAAGCTAACACATCGGTTGCGGTCGCAACATCACAAAATGAGGAAGAAGCTCAAGAAGCGGTTGATGAGGCAAATGCAACGCCAACGATGTCCCCTAGTCCAGCTCCTACGCAAACCAAAACGCCAACGCCGACAGTACCCCCCACCCCGACACCACGGCCAAATGCCCAACCAGGCATGGTTTTAGGCGAAGGCGAAGAATGGTTTCAGGGCGATCTGGGTATCACTATTTCTCATTACGGGCAGGAAGGAATGCGCGTCAATCCAGGTGGGTATGGGTTTGAGGGAGACTGCATACAGATGTTACTCCAAAACTACACCGACGATACAATATTCCTGGATTTGCCAACCACGCTGACCGATTTTTACATCGAAGACCCTGACGGAAATCAGTACCGATTCAATTGGTATCGCTTAGGCAATGAAGGCAGATACGTCAGCTCCTTTGGCCTGGAAAGCATCGATCCACCCCCGGCAACCGAAATTGGGCTTTGCCACGTTGATCCGATTATTGATTTGGAACGATGGGAATACTTTAGAATCGGTATCCGACATTTGTCCACCGTGCGCAATGCAGTTTGGCAGTACAATATTCGCCCCTCTGCCCCCTCGCTTGAGGAAATACCACAACCAACAAGCACGCCACTGGCCAATGCACAGCCTGGAATGGTGTTAGCTATTTACGAGGAATGGTATCAAGACAATCTCGGCATTACCCTGGTTCATTATGGCCGGGATGGGATGCGTATCACTGGTGGCTATGGGTTTGAGGGCGATTGTGTGCAACTGTTGCTGCGCAATTATTCAGATCAAAAAATGTTTCTGGATGATTTAACCACCTTGTCTGACATTTACATCGAAGACCCTGATGGCAACCGGCACAATTTTAACTGGTACCGAGAAGGGAATGAAGGCAGATATGGCGGCTCGTTTGGCTTGACCAGCTTAGAACCGTTGTCGGCAACTGAAATTGGCTTATGTCTTTTAGACCCGGTCGTAGAGTTGGAACGGTGGGAATCCTTCATTTTTGGCATTAATCGCCTGGTTCACATCACGGATGCCAAATGGCGGATCAGTTTGCGATAGTTTTATGAATCAATTCAACGGAGCACGGAGGCCAGATGCCTACTGATACCAGCGAAAAAGAGCTTGAAACCCTCATTACCAATTATCTGGTCGGAAGCAACAATTACATTCTGGGAAATTCTCCAGATTACGACAAAGCCTTCTGCCTGGATCGGATGCAGCTGTTTGCCTTTTTGGAGGCTACCCAACCTGATTCCCTAGCAAAGATTCCCCACCATGAAAAGCTACTGCAACGCCTTAGTGACCAATTACGGGATAAAGGCATTGTGGAAATTTTGCGCAAAGGCATCAAATACCAGCAGCACCGCCTCACCCTTTATTACCCCCAGCCGCCCAACAACCTCAACCCCGAAGCGGTGCAAAATTATCAGGCTAACCGCTTTTCCGTCACCAGGCAGGTCCATTTCAGCCAGTCAAACTCCCGCCAATCGCTGGATATGGTCATCTTCATCAACGGCCTGCCCCTCATCACCTTTGAACTCAAAAACAACCTGACTAAACAAAACGTCAATCACGCCAAGCGCCAATACCGCGAAGACCGCGATCCCAAAGAACCGCTCTTCCGCTTTGCCCGCTGTCTGGTTCACCTTGCCGTCGATGACCAGGAAGTATGGATGACCACCGAACTCAAAGGTGAGAAAACATTCTTCCTACCTTTTAACCGCGGGCAAGGCTATGGCAAGCCCGTCTGGGAAGCCGTCAATCATGGCAAGGGCAATCCTCTCAATCCTGACGGCCTAATGACCGCCTATTTGTGGGAAGAGGTGTTGACTAAAGAAAGCTTGAGCGGCATTGTGGAAAAGTACACCCGCATTATCCAGGAAAAGGACAAGAAAACCGGCCGCAAAAAGCCGCCCACACTGGTCTTCCCCCGCTTTCACCAACTGGACGCCGTGCGCAAGCTGCTGCGCGATGCCCAACGGGAAGGCGTGGGGCAGCGGTATCTCATCCAACATTCGGCCGGCTCGGGCAAAAGCTACTCCATCGCCTGGCTGGCCCATCAACTAGTAGAGCTGGCCAGCCTCTACACCCATGAACCCATCTTCAACTCCATCATCGTCGTTACCGACCGGGTGGTTCTCAATCGCCAGATTCGGGACACCATCAAACAGTATGCCCATGTGGAAGGGGTGGTAGCGGCCGTGCGCGGCAGCACCGAACTGGCCGAAGCCCTGGATGCGGGCAAGAAAATCATCATTGCCACCATTCAAACCTTCCCCTTTGTCCTGGCCAAAGTGGGGGCAATGGGCGACAAAACCTTTGCCGTCATCATCGATGAAGCCCACAGCAGCCAGGGTGGAAACGTCGCCGCCAAAATGAATGTAGCCTTGGGACGTGATTCACTTGATGAAATCGAAGATTTAGAAGATGCTGTGAATGCCCTCGTTGAAAGCCAAAAGATGCTGACCAACGCCAGCTATTTTGCCTTCACCGCCACCCCTAAAAACAGAACCCTGCAAACCTTTGGTGTGGCGCATCCGCTGACCGGCAAATATTACCCGTTCCACATTTACACCATGAAACAGGCCATTGAAGAAGGCTTTATCATGGATGTGCTGGCCAATTACACCACCTACAACAGCTACTACAAAATCCTCAAAAAAGTAGAAGATGATCCTCAGTTCGACAGCAAACGGGCCAACAAGCGGCTGCGCCAATACGTAGAAGGCCATCCTGACAGCATCCGCCAAAAAGCAGAAATCATGATTCAGCACTTTTTTGATGAGGTGATTAAAGCCAAAAAGATTGGCGGGCAAGCCAAAGCGATGGTGGTTACTGCCAGCATCATCAACGCCATTGAAACCTTTTTGGCTTTTCAAGCCTACCTGCAAGAAATCAATTCCCCTTACAAAGCCATCGTTGCTTTTTCCGGCAGTAAAAATCACAAGGGGCAAGCCTATGATGAAGCCAGCTTGAACGGCTTCCCCAGCCGCGACATTGAAGATAATTTTGAGGAAGACGAATACCGCTTTTTGATTGTGGCCGAAAAATACCAGACCGGCTATGACCAACCCCTGCTGCACACAATGTATGTAGACAAGGTATTGTCAGATGTGAAAGCGGTGCAAACACTCTCCCGCCTCAACCGCTCCCACCCCGACAAAACAGATACCTTTGTCCTGGATTTTGTCAACAGTTCCGATGCCATCCAAAAGTCGTTTGACCCCTTTTACCAGACCACCATCCTCAGCGAAGGGGCCGACTTTGACCGCCTCAACGATTTGCAAGACGCGCTTGATGCCTTCCAGGTCTACACAGGGGAACAGGTACAGGCGTTCATGGCGCTGTTCATACGCGGGGCAGAACGGGATAAGCTAGACCCGTTTTTGGATGCCAGTGCCATCCTCTACCGGGACAATCTGGATGAGGATGAGCAAATTGATTTCAAGACCAAAGCCAAATCCTTTGTCCGCCTCTACCAGTTTTTGGCCCAAATCCTGCCCTTCGTCGATGCCAGCATGGAAAGCCTGAAAACGTTCCTCAAGCTGCTGCTGACCAAACTACCCGCCCCCGACGATCCTGATTATTTGAAAGGTATTTTGGAAAGCGTCGATTTAGACAGCTACCGGGTGGAGCATGAAGCAACGGTCCACATCATGCTGGAGGGCAACAAAGAAATAGAGCCGGTTCCCACTGAGATTGGCGGCGGCCGTTACGTGCCGGAACTGGATTTATTGAGCCACATCATCACCGATTTTAACCAGCGTTTTGGCAATACCACCTGGGGCGGTGATGAAAAGGTAACGCGGGATATTTTTCAGGATTTGGCGAAAGAGGTGGCCAGCAGTGAAGAGTATCAAGAAGCCAAAGCCCATTCAGGCCGCCAAAATGCCCGGATAGCGTTTGAGAAGATGCTGGTAACGGCCGTGCAAAAATACATCTTCACCCGCACCGATTTCTACCGCGATTTCACCAACCAACCAGAGGTAAAAAACTTCCTAGTGAATGAGTTGTTCCGGTATGATTATGATGGGCAATGATGTACAGAGTTTTAGGAGAAGCGGCATGATGTGGTGGGGTAGAAACGGCCGTGCTCGCTGCCTACAGCTGGCCCGACGATCTAACAGATGAACAAATACTGGAACGCTTGCTGGCTTAGAATTTAGCAAGGACGGGAAAAGAAGAATGAAACAAATGATAAGGATGCTCAAACGACGAACAAATTTCCCAACTTTGCGTGTTTACATTCCTGACGTACTGAAAACCATGCCGGATGAATTCGACAGTCACCAATTTATTGGTACTTTCGCCTATCAAGAGGAACTAACTTACATTCATGCGCTCCGAGACGCAGGCTTGAACAAGCCTTTTCAGACGATAAATGACGCCATTATTCACTGGCTTGGGGAAAGTGGTTTGGTGCAGCAAGTTGGCACCAGAGAGAGTGAAAACATATTCAAACAGATCCGCTCCGCTGCCGTATGGAAAAAGGTTTAAGCAATGTGGCTTGTTTTCTTACGCTTTAAGGGTAATGGGGAGGGGAAAACTTATCACGTATCGGCGGATACCAAATGGTACGTCGATAAAATTCTGGCAATGGCCCAAAAGCATGGCTTGTCGCGGTCGGAATGGCTGGTGGAATACGCTTACTTCTATGCCCGGGGCACAATGAAGCCCAAGCATGTACCCAACTTCCACTTCTACAAATGGCCAGAGTTTGAAGAAAAGTGGCATGATGTGGATGGGTAGAAACGGCCGTTGACGTTTCATTCACCAAATTTTCTCCTGGATTCTGGAATCAAGGATGTGCTAAAATGCGCTTATAATGTCAGTTGATAAGCCAGTCACCGAGGATGTAATTAGAGATTTCCTGGAAAAACAAACAGAGCATCTTGAAGGAAGGATAGAAAATCTCAAAAATGAAGTCTTGGATTTCAAAGTTGAAATTCTTGGAGAAATAAAGTCACTGAGAGAGGAAGTTCAAGTAACAACTAATTATCGAGACATGATCGCTTCTAATGAGAAGCGCATCGAACAGCTTGAGAAGCAGATAGCCCGTTTACGCGCAAACTAGCGTGCGGTTCAGACGCTTGATAGACCAATTCAAGATACACAATACGAGGAGCACTCGTGAACCATTTGGAACTTATAAATGTGACAAATAATATGCATGGCCTGCTCACAAAATATAATCCAACAAGGGAAGATATGGTTGAGGCTGCTCATATTGGCTGTCGCACTTTACGAATTCTTGCTGACGATGTGAGCTTCTTCGCGAATGCGCTCAAACTTAAAGAGTTTGAGCAGAGATATAAATCGGAGCTTGATTATTTAGTTAATGATTTCCATTATTTTCTTACGCTTGAACGAGACTTATTGCTTCGGGGCGGCCTGCGAAAAGAGTTGGTTAATGCATTATTTTCTCAAGCTGAAAAATTACTAAAAGAAGTGCGCCAGGGAACTTATTCAATGAATGTGTTGCGTGGTACTATAGTTGCTCTTCGGCAGAAAACATGTTCTCTTCACGAGAAATTGCAGACCCAAGAAGAGAGACAACGGCTACATGCTAGATTGAGGGGGGTCGCATATGGCTTAGGTGGCGCTGTTATTATAACGATGAACTCATCACCAATGGCTATTGCACCGCTTGGGTATGCAGGGATGGCACTTTCTGGTGCCCTGGGCTCTAACTTTTTGGCAAAAGGGTGGGATCTGACTGTGGAATAATGGGTCAGTTTACATTTCAACCAAAGATCTACTTTCTATTGAAAGGATCACTTTCTTTGATAAAACGTATTGAATGCGCACTCAGCAATACTTTCGTTAAAAAACTTGATTTTTCACAATTGTTCTACAGCCAGAGTTAACATAATGAAGAAATATTTTGCCTTTGCACGACCAAAATTGCCTAGACATTGATTTTATGACAACTTTTTGGGCTTTCAGTTGCAAGTATCGCCAGCCAATTGTCATAATTCCAGGAATTTGGCACCAAAATTGATACTTTTGACCTTATGACAAGTTTACAAATTTTGACTTTTTTAACGATTTGTCCTGTGAATGCGCAATCGTTACGAAAAGAGAAAAACAAATTGCTGTGAGAGCTTATGTTTTCTTCCTTGCACTTCACCACAGGCGTCGCAAATTAAATATTGTACGTCAGAAGTTTCCAGTTCCATAACAGTGTCCAATAGACTATTATCCCCTAATTCTCAAAGCTCATGACCTTAATAAATAAAGGTTCTAAATCAACTAAGACACCCTCCACTTTGTAAGAGCCCATTTTCCATCATCCACGCCCATGACCGCTGATTTGCCTTCGTCATCAACGTAACATACGATAAACTCATATTCCTTCTCTCTCTCAAAGATCAGCTTAACGTTGATACGGGTTAATGAAGCACCTTGGTCTGTAACAGACAAAATCTCAAATGATTCTAAATGTTTGTCTTCATAAATGAGTCTTACATCTTTAGGGGAAACTTGAAGCCTTGGGGAGATTAACTTAGCCATATAACCATAATTTTGTTGCATCCAAAACGAGAGAAACTCTGCTAATGCTCGCTCTGGAGTGTCCTCATCATATTCTTCAGGCTGACCAAAAGCAGGTAAATCCGACCCTATCTGTAAGGTACGAGGTTGCCAGATATTTAAAACCTTTTTAACTTCATTTGTTCTCTGCAAACTTCCTAGAATATCTTTCAACCTTGTTTCCGGTTTTGGCTCTGGGGCGTCCAGCAAACCCTGCTCGGCTCGTTGAGCCCAGTCCCCTACTGTAAAAAGCAACGCCCATGTTTTTGCTGCGACTTCCTTGTTCGCATATCCCAAATCCATACCATGTAGAATTCCATTTCGGAAGGGAAAGGTTAATTCCTCAGTTCGTAGTTTTTTACGCTCCTTCCTCAATTTGCGCACAAGAGTTCCTAAACCTGTACTATGGGCTGCTATTGAATCCCAAGCGTTTAATTCAACACCCTCGCTGTGAATGCCTTTTTGCTCCGGATGTAAATCATTTACAAGCCCATCCATAAGAGCAAGTACAACAGGCACACATGCATGGTATCTTTCTGCTGAATAGTCCTCAAGTGATTTTTGTGCTAATCTCATACGAGGTCTAAAAGCCACAATCCTGCTCATCGTACGCAGTTCTTGTTGAACTAAATCGGGACTATAATATTCAATCAAAAAGCCCACTGCCTCTTTAGGCTGGCCTTCGTCCATTAGCCTAACTGCTTCTTTCGCAATTTTAGCATTCATGTGGTCATACATAACCCAGCCATCTTCTGCGAAATAGGCATTAAATTTGTCAACAGTCCCAATCATCTCATCCAATTGAGCTTTCAGTTCATCAATATCGCTCAACGAATCTTCAATTTTAGTCGGGTCTAGACCAACTGTTTTTAGAATTGGAGCAATAGCCGATACTACTTTTTGCAGAACTGATGCGTTATCAATTTCTTCAACTAGCTTTTTGATTTTTGGTAGGTCTCGCATTTCTGTATTCTCCATAAATACTGTACGGAAGGTGATGTATGAATTCAATTACAAGAGAAGATATAAAAACAATGATTAATGTGCTTGTCAACCTCCATGAGCAAACAGCTCAGTTCATTAACGAGTACGAACCTGAGCCTTTGCCCGGTTCAATAGCTGAAAACGAATTAACCAATTTTGCTCAACCAGATAAAGTTAAAGACGCTTATATTCAAGGTAACTTCCTCATCGAAGGGGTCGCAGACCATTTAGTTGCGTTTACTAGAACAGTAACTGAACCCGCTGGGAGTATATCTCCTTGGACATGTACCCGCGCAGCCTTAGAATCGGCTGCTCTCGCCTCATGGCTAATGCAAACTGGAATTGACGTGAATGAGCGGGTAAAAAGAAGTTTTACCTTCCGCTATGAAGGCCTTAGGCAACAATTGAAAGTTGTCCGAGCTGCTAACCAAGCAGACAAAGTGACTACCGTTGAAAATCGCATTCACAAAGTGGAAAATGATGCGTTGCAGCTTGGTTACCCGCAAATTACAAATTATCACGGTATAACATCAATCATTGCATCAACATTTGATGAGGAAATAACTTATCGACTCATGTCAGCTGTGGCTCATGGTCATCTCTGGGCAATTCATCAAGTGGGTTTTAAACTTGAAGATGGAGAAAACTTAATTCTCCACAAGCATCTTGAACCGCTCATGGCAGCATTTTTATGTATCAAAATTGCAAATTTCTTGGCAAAACCTGTTTGGTTAAAGTGTCAGCTTTTCGGCTGGGATTATGACAGACTAAGGTCAATTCTTACTACAACATTTTCAGATTTAGGTAGTTCATGGGTTGAACCCTAATCAAAAACTTCATATCATATTCAGTAAATAATTGTATTGCAGATTCACAATGCAGCTAATCAGTGTGACGGCCGTCCAAAGTTAAACGACAAGGAGAGATAGAGATACAATGTATAGACTTGCGTCGTTTAGTGGACATTGTACGGAAATTGGTAACGTCCGCATAATCTGCGCATCCCGATAGGGTGCATCAGATTGATGCCATGTTGGGCAGCTACTTGTGTCAAGCACATGATTTTGCACGCTGAATTCTCTAACATTATTGGAAACTTAAGGCCACACATGCTTAAATCTTATACGCGTACTGGAATCAAGACCTTCAAACACTCGACCGGCTACTATTACCTGCAAAGGAATAGAGCTTTCCTTACAGAGTTGAACAAACGGGTCTATCAAATAGTTTTCTTTGTCTCCAATGGTTTTTGAGTCAAGCAGGTTGGGGGGGAAATCTAAGATAACAATTCCAGGATAATTAGTATTTTGTTCAAGAGATAATCGCAACAGGGCAAAATGATATGCGAGCAGAAAATGTACCTGTACGGTTGCACCCAATTTTAGACTCCACTTTTGTCCACTTACCCTAAACCTCGATGACCGCTCGCTTATGTCCAAAGAAATAGATCCATGATTCCAACGAAATCTGTCACTTATTTGATATTTTTCGATACCACGATTTAGAAGATTTACGAAGTGATTCATAGAATCCTCAATCATAGTGCTTGCTTCTTCAAAACTTATTTTTGCTTCCAGTTTTTTGTTTTCTGCCTCAAGTTCTTTTACCTCTTGCGCTAAACGGTCAATCAAATTTGTTAGATTATCACGATACGTCAATAACGAATTGAACCTTTGAAGCTGACGGATTCGTTCTTCAATGCGTCCGCGTTCCGTGTCGATCCGACTTATATGTGTATTGACAACCGCAGACAGTCTCTTTTGAGCTGGACGCAAATCACGTACTACTAAGTCAAGCTTTTCTCTCTCTTGTCTCTCAAGCTTCTGTTGTTCCCTTACTTGTTCTTCTAGCCTAGATCGGAGCTCGATTAGTTCCATCTCTTCTTGTTCAAGCTGTTCTTGCTCAAAGGCGATTCGATCCAATGTGCTCTCAGGATTGAGCTTTTGGTGACAAAGGAAACAATCATCTGTTTGTGAGGAATTCCGTGAAGGCAATTTTTGATCACAGGCTGGACAATGCGTAATTTTGAGATCAGAAAACGCGCTGCCAGCAGCAGAAGCCCTGGCTAATTGGTCTCTTTCTTTACCGATAACAAGAATCAAATTTTCAACTTCAGCGAGCCTCTCGCTCAATACCTTTCTTTGTTTCTGTACCTGCTCCAAAGAAATCAGCAAATCAGCACGCTCACTCATGAGAGCCGATAATGTCGGATCGGGTCTTTGGGTTTGAATCGAAGCAAGAACCTGCTCACGTTCTTGCAACAAAGTCGTCACTTCTTCCTCAAGTGCCTCGATACGAGCCTTTAGAGTCAATGCAGTGAGATGTTCATCGCGATCTTGCTCAGACATCAAGTCTTTTGCAATTTGATCAACAGTCTCTTCGAATGAGTCCTTCCGTGCACGGGCTTGGTAAAGTTCTTTTTGCTTTTGAACCAACTTGCCAAGTATTGGTGAAAAGAGTCGATCTTCTAAGCCCAAAAATAACGCAAGCGCTGCGTGGCGGGTTGACTCTGGTTGTTTTGGCACAACATCAGACCAGAATCTCTCATCTCGATAGATGTGTCTCAGTAACTCGCGCCAACTTAGACTTGGCCATGCACGTTCTGCGTAAGGATTCCCTTTAGGGTAGTTTATTATCGGTATTTCTAACTTTTCTAACCAGAGATTTGAAAATTCTTTTGATGTGTATGTTGTTTCGCCAATCCTCACCTTCGTTTTTGGACTTTCATCCCAACGCCGCTCAATATTTAGCTTCTCATCACCTATTTCGATCTGTGCTCCAATTGCAACGAACTTTTCGACTAAATCTTCATCAAATGCAGTCTCAGGACCTCCATTATCACCCAACAAATAGTCCAGCATCTTTAGCCATACGGTCTTACCAGTATTTGGAGAGCCAACTATTAAATTAACGCCTTGGTCAAAATGAAGGGTTTCCTTTTCGCCATCGGCAGATTCTCTGTAAAGAGTTCTGATGATCATCGACTTGGCCATTATTCAATAACCTCCCCAAGAGAAAGAGCACCTACCTCGTCTTGAAATAACTCGTACACGAGTTTCTTAAGTTGATTCCCGTTTTTTCTGCCCAAGACACGTTTTACTTCTTTCATTTTTGTAATAAGATCGGCAAATTCAGGCTTGTCTTGAAGAGAAGTTGCTAACTCTACACCTAATTCGGTCAGATAAAACTTATACTGATTTTTTTTATCGTCCTTAACAATGTCAACTAAAGCATGTGCTTCCATGAAAGGAAGCACCTGGTAGTATCTGTGATCCCAAGGTCCATAGTGATACCGAATCATTTTAGGCTCTTTATCGGTAGAAGCAATATTAGTTGATTTACCAATTGCCGAAGCTGCTCGTGCGAAAAACTCTGGATACCGGACAAAGAAATCAAGTTTTGCAAGCTTAGTCAACCCATCAATTTTGCGAAGTGTAGATTTGCCTTCCTTGTCTCCACATATGCTTAGCAGAAGAATTAAGCGTGCTGCATGAGACTCGACTAGATTATCGGAAGTGAGTGGCGTTCCAGTTGGAAACCGTGCAGCATTTTTGATTGAAATCATGATGTTGGCTCCGAAAAACGGTGAGCACAACGATTTGTACGCGTATACATCATGCCTTGTAGATCCGCTGTAGTAACGACTGATTCATCAAAATGATTACGAACTTCTTCTAATGCATCTAAGCAGGATTTGAGAAACGGCAATCCCCCGGCCACTTCACCTAAATATAACTTTGTTCTTAACAAAGAGAGCTTTGCAGCCACTTCCGATTCAACTTTCTCAAACTCCGAAGGCAAACTGTAACGGGGATCCAATGTTTTACGCCGGTAAGAGTAATATAGATCGCTAGCATCATCTATAAAATCGGCAAGACTCGCCTCCTTTAGCTTACGCTTGAGGTTTTGTCCTCCCGCAGCCCCGTTGCGTTGTCGGTTAACCTCTAGCTTGATTCTGTCTTCAATCTCTTCTTGTGTTAGTTTGTAGTTGGATAAACCATCAAGCCCGGACTTCTGTTTCACAAGCTTCAGAAGCACCCAATAAATCTCGTCTCGTTGGTCTGGAAAAACAGGTAGACCTAGTTTGTTCAGAACCTTTTCCAACCTCAAAAGATTATTGTTTTGAACTGCCTCTTTGGTGTCTTCGCGTTTATCCCAGTAACATCTTTCGATCCATTGCTCAATAGTTGTTCCGTCAGGGGCAGCGATTGCATCAGGAATTTTCTCAACTATTTTGACTTTTACATCCGCTAGAGCATCTGAATTATTTAATCGATTGGGGCTGTTTAGGGGATTCGTAAGAACATTCAACTCGGAAGTTACGCCATAGCTTGTGACGAGTCGAAATCGCGTTTCTTCTTTTCCTGCGCTTCTTGCGAGCGAGCGTTCGAGTAACGAACTACCTACTCTCCCCTTTTTCCGGCTTGTTAGGCTTGCAACAGAATACCGAGAAGTCATGTCTTCATGTTTGACTTGCACCATCTCAATTTCGTCAATGTCTGCCCCATAAATCAAAGCTATGTCGTCATGCTGTTCATACCAAACCTCTGTAAGGCGCTCATTTTCAATCAGATCCAAACCAAACCCAACCCCGATGTGGTCTTGGTAGTCAAATCCTTCGCGTGCTATGCGCCCGCCTATTTCAGAAGGAGCAATGTCTCGATATGATGGGAGTTTTGACTTTTCGAAATTTTTCACTGGAACCGCCAAGGTAGGTGTTTACATTTTGGGGGCTTGATAAGTTTGGGTTCTTTCTTCAAACCTCTCTTCTGTATATATTTCTTATCCGCCCGTTCAGTTGCATAAGCAGCAAAATCTGTGTGCAGTTTTGTCGGCTTTATGCGATGTAGTGTTATTGCTTTAGTTGCCTGAGACTTTGGTAAGGCTATATAACGCAGGTAATGTTCCTCTTGTGCTTGAGAATTTTAAGAAAACCGATGGCAATTAATCCTTTAAGTAGTTATATAATGTGGACTTCGAAATACCTATGATCTCACAGATTTCGCTTACTCGATGTTTCCGTGAATCATATAGGTTTTTCGCCAGTTGGATTTTCTTTTCATCAAGTACCCTCGGTCGTCCACCCTTTCTTCCCCTTGCTCGCGCTGCTGCCAATCCCGCTTTTGTTCGTTCACGAATGAGATTACGCTCAAATTCTGCGAGTGCGCCGAAGATATGAAAGATCAACTTACCTCCGCTAGTAGTTGTGTCAATTGATTCTTGAAGACTGCTGAATCCAATATTACGTTCTTCAAGGAGAGTGATAACTTCAATGAGATGCTTTAGGGAGCGGCCGAGACGATCAAGTCGCCAAACGACCAAGCTATCCCCTTCTCGCAAAAAACCAAGTGCCTTTTGAAGGCCGGGGCGCTCTGATTTGGCACCACTTATTTTGTCCGTAAAAATTTCTGTGCATCCGGATTTCTTTAACTCGTCGATTTGCATGGACAAGTTTTGCTCATGAGTTGAAACGCGTGCATATCCAACTTTCATGTATCATGATAACGTATATTTACTCAATATTTCAAGAGGAATTTGGACTTTGATTTCTGAACGGGTTTTCGGACAGAGATGGCTGACTGGCTAAAAATTTAAGGGGAAGTTATTGGGGTGTCCAAAAAACGTGCGGATTCTGTTGGCGAAGTCTTGTGAGAGCGATTCTACGGAGAATAAGCTATATTAGTTCGGGAAATCCAAGGTAAGGAGAAAAGCATGTTAATTCCCGACTATAACCAGGATATTCCCGAAACCACCGTAGAAATTGCCCAAGCAGCCTTCCCCAACGGCAATTCATATCTAACATTACGCGATAAATTAGGCACCATCTTTCAAGATGAAGACTTCATCGCTCTTTTTCCCGAAAAAGGCCAGCCAGCCTTAGCTCCCTGGCGGTTGGCCTTGGTAACGATATTGCAATTTCGCGAGAATTTGACAGATCGGCAAGCAGCCGAAGCCGTACGCAGCCGAATAGATGTGAAATATCTATTGGGCTTGGAGCTAACAGACCCTGGATTTGACTTCAGCGTGCTGAGTGAGTTTCGCAGCCGGTTGCTAACTGGGAAAACTGAAACGATTTTGTTGGAAAAGCTGCTAACCATTTGCCGCGAGCTGGAATTAGTCAAGCCACGGGGTAAGCAACGCACCGATGCCACCCATGTCATGGCTGCCATTCGGGTGATGAACCGCTTGGAGCAAGTCGGCGAGACAATGCGGGCGGCCTTAAATGAACTGGCTACCGAAGCCCCCCTTTGGCTGCAAAGTGTAGCCCCGACTGAATGGTACAAGCGCTATGGTCACCGGATTGAAAATGACCGACTACCGCAAAGCAAAGCCGGTCAAGAAGCCTATGGTCAGCAAGTCGGCGAAGACGGTTTTTATCTGCTGGATTTAGTGGCTCAGCCAAATGCCCCAAAAGGTTTAGATAAACTGGCCATGATCGCCGCGTTGCGCTTGGTGTGGGAACGGCATTACGAACGGGAAGGTAAGATAGTTCGATTTAAGAATAGAAAAGAACTGGCTAACGGGCCACCCGGCCTGGAATCTCCCTATGATCCTGAAGCGAGATTTCGTCAGCGAGGGAATGTAAACTGGGTCGGCTACATTGCCCATCTGAGTGAGAGTTGTGATGATGACCAGCCTCACTTGATTACCCATGTAAGGACGACGACCGCTAATCTGCATGAGATTCACTCGACTGAAGCCATTCATCAGGCCTTAAGAGATAAAGGACTAACACCTGGCCAGCATTTGCTGGACTCGGCTTATGTGGATGCCGACCTGTTGGTTAATACGCCGCAAGAATATGGCATTACCCTTATCGGTCCCACCCGTAAAAATCCTAGCTGGCAAGCAAGGATGGCAGGTGGTTATGACCGTTACCAGTTTGACGTTGATTGGGATAAGAAACAGGTGCTTTGTCCGCAGGGGAAACAGTCTATTAGCTGGCGCGAACTCACGGATAAGACGGGGCCATATATCCAGATTGTATTTCGTAAGGAGGATTGTGTTGCCTGCCAGGCGCGACATCTGTGTACCCGCTCCCGAAACGAACGGCGGATGAGATTACAGCCCAGGCCACAATTTGAAGCGCTAAAAGAAGCCCGATTACGTCATGCAAGTCAGGAAGGAAAGCGCTTATACAATAAGCGAGCCGGGGTAGAGGGCACGATCTCTCAAGGGGTACGTGCGTTTGGATTGCGGAAAACGCGGTATCGGGGTTTGGCGAAAACTCATTTACAGCATATTGCCACAGCAGCGGCTATCAATCTTGATCGCCTGGTTGCCTGGTTCGACGACATTCCAAGAGGAAAAACGAGGACATCAAGATTTGCTGCCTTGGCTCCAGCTTGATTTCGCCACAAAATCAGCCATTCAGAGATCCGCCTGTGAATCTACCCTGTAGCCAACACCACCCTTTCCCACTGTGGCTAATTCGGCTTGTCTCAAAGAGTATACATTAAGACACTTGCTAGTTGACTCATCTCATTCCATGTCTCATAATGATTTTCTCAAATCCTTTAAGGATTAATGAAGCAAAATAGATAATCATTATGGCACTCATTGGTTACGCGCGCGTCAGTTCGGTGGGTCAAACCCTAGATGTTCAATTGGACAAGTTGAAACAATGCGACAAAGTCTTTCAGGAAAAGCAAAGTGGTACAAATAGTCAACGTCCCAGATTAACGGCTTGTCTGGAATATGTCCGGGAAGGGGATGTGCTAATCATCACCCGTTTAGACCGGTTGGCCCGTTCGACCCTTCATTTGTGTCAGATTGCGGCCGAACTCGAACGAAAGCAAGTTAATCTACAGGTGCTTGACCAAAACATTAACACCAGCGATGCCACCGGCCGTTTGCTATTTAACATGTTGGGAGCCATCGCGCAATTTGAGACGGAAATCCGTGCCGAGCGACAGATGGATGGCATCCAAAAGGCGAAAGAGCGTGGGGTGCAATTTGGCCGTCGCAAAAAACTAACGAAACAACAGGTAGCTGACTTGCGCAAGCGACGTCAGGAGGGGGAGCTCATCAAACGATTGATGGCTGATTACAGCTTGTCCAAGGCGAGTGTCTACCGCTATCTTAACGAAAACTAGCATCATTTCGACTTCGCCAACAGAATCCGTGCGTTTTCCAGACAAACTTGTTCAAGTTTCAAATTACAAGTGTGAAAAGGATCAACCCATTAAAGTCTCCAAAATTGCACCAATACCAAAATAAACTCAAGTCATGGTCATCCTTCGTGAAATTTTGTAAAGAAAACGGACAATAGCCATACTGAATATATTAATGGGTCTGTTTGCCTCATGTAGCACCAACGGAATCTGAAATGGAAAGTGGGAGTAAGGAGATCGTTTGTCTTAATCAGCAGTTGTTAGGCTATAGGAACTTTTGCCTGACCAATATGTCCATAGGATTAATGCAGTAGAGACAAACGTATAACCGACAAGGCTGGTCCAAATAGTTAGAATGCCTTGAAATAAGAGAAAAAGTGATGATCCAAGTAAAAAAATAAGAAAAGCAACGCTGGCATGAATCCATAAATGGGATCGAAAACGCTTCTTTCCCCAAACCAGCCACAATCCTATGATAAGAATTGTAGCAATGCGCCCCAAAAACAGGTCAAACGAAAGCAGCCCCAGTAAGAACAGAAGAACGAAGAGTAAACCTAAGGCTCCTCGTAGCGTTATTCTCGGTGGGTTTCTCAACTGAACGGTGGCCCAAAGAGTTATTGCACTCATGACATATACAAGTATAAGAACCCGTTCTGGAAACGTTGTACCTCTTACTGCCTCTTCAATTTCCTTTGAGGGAAACACGAAAAGAAAGAGAGATAAAATAAGAGATGGTGATAGCGTTCCGACAATAAAAATTAATAAGGCATCTGGTATCGGCGAATGTTTTTGGCGGTGCCAAAGCGCAATTCCAGCTGACGCAATGATAACACCAAGACCCATAGCCTTATTTGAAAGGTAGTCAGTCCATAAGTAAACAAAGAATCCGAGACCGGGACTGATGAGTAGAAATGTAACGAGAAAAAGAGGGTCCGCAGAGTGCATTCGCAGGCTGCCATTATACATTTTGTATCGATCTGCTGGAATACGTTGTGCACCTACATACGCCACGAACAAGGGCAACAGTAACAAGATCCGCCACACCCAGGGATTAGGCGACCAGCCAATGTAAAAAAAGCCAATGGCGACCAGCAGCAGCGTCGCCGAAACCATATTAAACCCAACTGCTGCGCCGGTGAGCTTCAGGAAGATCATCGTTCCTTTTTGTTGGGTATTTTTCTCGAAATAATCTTGGGGTACATCTGTATGACTTAACAGAGCTACGGCAATGGGAGTAACCACTGTTACCACAGCAAACATGATCGATGCACGCAGCCTAATTGAAGGATCATCAAGCGGCCATTGCAATATGGGCAGAATTAATAAGGTAGAAAATATCCACAAGATTAAAGCACACAAAAAGTAGAAGACGCCGGAAGCAGTTACTCTATTTGAAACGGACGACAGAGACCAGATGAACATGCCTGCCAAACTTGTGCGAGCATGAGTGTTGGCTTCAGACCACCGAAATAGAGAATCGAACCAATCATAAATAGTGCTTAAAGAAAGAATGATTGTGAGAGAGGATTGAGGATCTGGTTGGGGTTGTAAATCTTTCGCTCGTTCTGCCAGCCACTCAGGATTGATTTCTTCAATTTCTTCTTGAGTAAGTTGACTATAAAGCCCTGTCTCTAAAAACTCATTCGCTTCATCCAGGGTGATAATGCCGCCATATTTGAATAAAGCCCCGACAATGGTGGTTAAGATGAAACGGTCGGTTTGTTTGATAGATCTTCTGCCATTTTCCCAATGACCCAGAGTTTGCTCTGAAATTGGCAATTTAGCTAACTCTATAAATCTGGCTTGTGTCAAATAGCCTCCTTCTTGAGGATCAATTGCCCGTTGCCGATACTGCTTCAGCAGGGCACCAAATTTGTTGCCAGATTCACCGGGATCAACTGTATTCAACGTCAAAAAACCTCATCCTACAAAACGGTAGGGTGATCCTACACTTTGACAATGTACGGATTAACGCATTCCTCGTATGGTTGGGCAGAACAAGTTTTTGCTGGACCTTAACAACCGAATACAAAAAAACCTCACCCGTTCATGGCATCGTGAACCCTAGGGCTTCTGCCAAGTAACCGTCACCGTAGTGCCTTGGCCTGGATTCGAGTCAATTAACAACCTAGCCCCAATGAGCGCTGCCCGCTCATACATACCAGCAATTCCAAAATGCTTTTGTGATACCAAGGTTAACGAGTTTACCGGTTTTTCTAGGGCAAATCCTATACCGTCATCAACTACAGAAAGAGAAATCTCTGTCTCGTCAAGTCTGCCATCAATATAGATGTTCTGCGCTTGGGCATACCTTAAGGCGTTTTCAGCAGCCTGTTGCAGGATGCGATACAGGTGTTCCTCCACTTTTTCAGGATAACGGTACGGGACTGAATTTACCTTAAAGGAAATCGTCGATTCATGGTTCCCTCTTGCGGCCATCTCATCAACCAGTTCTTCTAATGCTTCAGATAAGCCATAAACCAGCATAGCCGGGCGTAGCCCGCCGATCGTCTGACGCAAATAGGCCGATAGTTTCTTGTAGCTACTATGAAACTGGGCGTTAGCCGAAGAAACATCCACGTACATTGCCAGCTCGGTTACGCGGTTCAAAACCTCGTCGTGCAGGTCATGGGCTAGACTCTTTTTTTCCTCTTCCTGTCGGTCAATATTTGATTGATAAAGTGCCCGAAGAGTCTCTGTTTGCAGGATATGAGAAAGCGCAATGGCGGTTTGATTCGCTATGTTTTGCAGAAGCGCGGTTTCGGTCTGGCCATATAAATCGTCTGGATCACGGCGGCCTAATAACCAAATGCCAACAAGTTGCCCAGAAAGATTTAACGGTATGGCTAACCTCACCCAACGCCAAGGGGCAGAGAATGGTGTTGAAACAACCTGCTCGGGTAGCGACAAGAAATCGTTCAATGAGCAGCTATCGGGCAGTTCGTCTGACGGAAACCCATAAACGTACAAAGCGTGGCCAACTTGAGACTCGCCGTGAAGATCCGATGTAAAGTACAGAGCTGATTGTCGAATCAGGAGTGTGGGAAGCACTTGATTTGTCAATACGCTCACCAACTCGGCTCTACTCAAGCTAACCACGATTCGAGCCAAATATTGTTGGGAAAGTTTTTCCGGAACCAAAGGAACCCCCAGTAATGTGCGGTCGATAAAGCGCTGGAAAGGGCCATAAAAAAACGCGGTAAAGACGCTGCTTAGAACTCCAGCGACAATAACTGTTAGTATCGTAGCTCCGGGAAAATCAAGGTAGGCTTCCGCCAGAATAGCCAGAATTATGATAACCGTAACGAGTAAAACCGAAAACAGAAAAGATGGTAGTAGATGATTAGCGCGGATTTCTAACAAATGTTCGGTTTCATAGTGTCTGATTTGGTAAGCACCAGCGAGGGCTGGCAGCAATAAAAACGGTGTCAGGCTGGTAACAGCCAGCACAGCCGCTAACAGCGTTAATCCGATGCCTAGTGAAAATGTTGAGCCGGCTGGGGCAAGAAAATTGAAAAGAAAGGGGGAAAGAATGATAAAGATAGTCCCGACAAAAATGACGCTAACATATGCCTTAGCCAGTCGCCCCGCTTGTCTTTGCAACTGTCCCAGTTGATAGCGATAAACAATGAAAAAGTAAATACCGGGGATAGCTGGAGAAGCCATTAAAGCCCCGCCTTGAACAAAGACTGGAAGTTCTAAGCCAACTAATGAGGAAACCGTAAAGAGAAGCGGTGGCAGGAAAACAAGCAAGATAGCTAACAAAAACAAACCGAGTTCTCTACGCTCGTTGGGGCGAATAATGAAACGACCTACAACCAGCACTAAACTACCACCAATAGCTAACAAAAAACCGGTGTAGTAGAAGGTGCTAGGAAGCATCTCTAGCCACTCCAGACCTGTCAACACAAGGAATGGTGCATAACTAACCTTGATAAACCAGGATGGCAGTTTTCGTAATGGATGGGGAAAAACCCAATGCAGGTTCAGATAAACCGGAACAGACAGCCAGACGGCCGATTTGAACAAGGGAAGAATTCCCCAGATATTAGACACAGCAAAGCCGCCAGTCGCCAGCCAAATCGCGGTCACGAAGTTAAAGGCAATCAATAACTGCCACCTGGTATCGCGGGGCCGGATTAGTAAGGCAACGGCCACACCACCCAGCCAAAAAACAAACGGCAGCCACCATTCGCTGTTAAGACGTTGCGCAAGTTCAGCAAACGTCGGTCCAGGAAATATCCAGTTAACCGTTAAATCTCGTTGATTACGCCGGATTTCAATGGAGATAGGGTTGCCTGGTTGTACTTCACCAAAAAGCGTTGTGGAGGAGCTGGTCGCGTACTCACTCCAGGGAATATTGTCGATTGCCTTGATATGGTCGCCTAGCTGGAGTTGTTCACCTTCTAGACTGGTGTCATACAGCTCTATCACTTCGCCTTCAGAGGTGTAGACAAACCCCAAGTAAGGCACATAAACAAATCGAGCAATTGTATAGGCAACTACGACGAACAAGACCAGCCAGGGCAGTACACGTTCGAGAAAGCGTGGCCAAAAGTCGTTGAGAGTTTTCATTATTAGATCAGGCAACAACCTGTCAGATTTGAGTTATTACCGAACTCAGAATGTGAAAAGGAGGTGATGCTTCACAGTTAGACAAAGTATCCGTTGGACCCCTATTATCGTTAGTTGTTGTAACTTGTACAAATATGGAGGTATGTAACCATGCAAGCATTTTATAATCGGCTGTTTTTAACAACTCAAAAAGACAAAACTCAGTATTGGAACAACCTGGGTTGTTTGACGAAGGTGACGTTGTCGCAGGTAGTTGCCCTGAAGGGGGCACCTTCTTGGGGCGTGTGGCCTTCCACCACAATTGAATAAGAGGTAAACCAAAATAGCCGGTCAGGGATTTCCCTGACCGGCATTTCAGGAGAAATTAATCATGGACATTTATCGAGCAACAGAAACATTCTTAAGAGAAATACCGGTCGTGCAATCCTGGCCAGAGATTGAAACTTGTATCCAGCGAGTGACGGCAAAAAAATTGCCAGATTGGCAATTACCTCTCAGGGCCTGTCTGGCTGTTGGTGGCACGGCTGACCAAGCTACGCCAGCTGTAGCTGCTATTGCCTGCGCTCAGATGAGTATTATTCTGGTCGATGACATGCTTGATGACGATCCTCGTGGTGAATACCAGCGGATTGGTATGCCGTCTGCCGCAAATATGGCTGTTGCCTTAGCAGCTATAGGTACCGAAGCACTCACCCGGAATAAACAGGAGATGGTGAGGATAACGGCCGTAAATGCACTTAATGAAATGTTATCCCAGACTGCTTGGGGGCAGTATCTGGATGTGCAAAATCCGTCTGATGAAGCAGCTTACTGGCACTTGGTACGGTCAAAAAGCTCGCCATTTTTCAGGGCAGCACTATACGTTGGGGCTCTCTTAGGTGGAGCCTCCATGTTTACGGCCGAGCAGCTGGCTGAATTTGGGGGACTTTACGGAGAAATGATTCAGATTCATGATGATTTGAACGATACATTAGAAACGCCTGCCAATCCTGATTGGCTGCAAGGGCGGTTTCCCTTACCAATTTTATTTGCTCACCTGGTAGACCATCCTGACCGTGAACAATTTATTGCCTTGCGCCGTCATATCGCTAATCCAAAAGCTTTGGCCGAGGCCCAGAGGATTTTGATTCGTAGTGGGGCTGTTAGTTACAGCATCGATCAGTTTTTGCAGCGTTATCACGCTGCGCAGGAGCTGCTTTCTCAAATCAACCTGGTAAACAAAGATCCCGTCGCAACTTTGCTCGAACCGTTGATAAATCCGGTAAAGGCTCTCTATGCCGAAGTTGGCCTAACAAATTTTGATGAAGCCGTGGATCATTAATAGTTTTCAGACTTTTTCTCGGTCAGCAAAGAGGCGGAAGAGTAGCCTTTGCAGATATGATTGAATTCCTAAGGCAAGCAGAGCTAGAGTTCTGACGGAGGCGGGTGGGTAACTAATCCCATTTCTTGAACTTTGATCAGGGCAGCGCCACGATTACGAACCCCTAGGCGCAAATAGGCGTCTGATAGTAAATTGCGGGCTGTAGAGGGAGCGATATGCAGTCGCTTGGCCACTTCTTTTGTCGTGACATTTGGATGAGAAATCAAGAGTGAAAAAATATCTATTTGTCGCGGCGTTAGATCAATCTCTTGAGAGTAGGATTTCTGCAACTCTTCCTGAATAGATTGACTTAAACAAACATGACCTTGAACAGCTGATCTAATTACGTCTCCCAGGTTTTGCACCAGTTTTTGATCATCTTTAAGTATGTAGCCGTTAATTCCGGCCTGTAACATCTTGCGCACGAACGTTCGGGAGGCATAAGCCGAAATCACTAGGATCACCAATTCGGGATGTGCTTCAAATATACGCGGGATTTCATACAGAATAGGGTAACTATTATTGTTATCCGGTGAGATTGGAACGCGTACATCAAGGATTAGAACATCTGTCGGGTGATTTTCAAGCATCGAAAAAATGTCTTCAGCGTAAGGAGTAGTGGCTACTATCTTAATATCTGGTAGCGGGTTAAGACGAAACAAATAACCGTCAACGATGCTCTGGTGATCATCCAAAATCGAGACGTGTATTTTTTGAGACATTTAGGGGAGATACTCCTGCCTGATATTTGCTGACCTAACGCAATCATTTTACCCCATACTTAAAAGCACAGAGAAATAAAAGTACAAACGCCTATGTAAATGCTTGTGGTTGACCTATACAATGACAAACAAGTTGTATTTCCAGAACAGGGAGGCTGATTTACAAGTCGCTGAAATACAAAGCATTCCAGATGCGGATATCGGGCAATATTTGGGGAGAACAAATTGCAGGGGTGAACCCCAAACACCCCTGCAAGAATTACAAGCGTGTTGATACTTGCACTATGAGTTACAGACAGTGAAGCAGTTGGAAGTGTTAAGCTTTTATGCATCAACAGTCTATAACATAAAAGAAAGGGAGAACAATCCTTTTAGCAATAAATTACCTTTCAATTATTTTTTACCTCATGCGGGTTGTCACTAAGATCTCACTACTTCATTGAAAGAGTGGGCGTTGGCGGGATGGAAATCTCAATGCAAGACTATGACAAAATAAACCGTGAACTTTGGAACCGTCGCACTCAAATCCACATTGGGTCTACATTCTATCAAGAAGATGACTTCATGAAAGGGATGACCACACTGAATGCGATAGAGATCGAAGCTTTGGGTGATGTAACAAACAAGAAGTTGCTCCATCTTCAGTGTCATTATGGTCTTGACACACTCTCTTGGGCACGCAAAAAAGCAGTAGTTACCGGTGTAGACTATTCAGAGGAGGCAATTTCCTACGCCGTCAAATTGAGCAAGACTTTGGAAATACCGGCGAAGTTTATCCATTCTAATGTATACGATTTACCAGAGGTGCTGGAAGATTCATTTGACATAGTATTTACATCATACGGGGTACTCCACTGGTTATCGAGCTTGGATCGTTGGGCAAAAATAATTAGAGACTTTCTAGTGCCCGACGGTATTTTCTTTATGGTGGAATTCCATCCCCTTAAGTGGTTGTTTGATCCTTCAGGACAGCTGGACAATGACTTTCATTATTCCTCTGGTGGAAAGCCATTGCAGAGGGTTGTTACTGGGACTTATGCGGACCCTATTGTGAAAATCGAGCAATCAGCGTGGAATTGGCGCTGGGGTCTAGGGGAAGTTATCACAGCTTTGACGGCAGCTGACCTCCATATTGAAAGCCTAGTTGAGTACCCGTTTAGTTATCACTGGGGAGGAAGTCCCCGTGAGATAAAACCTCCTCCAATTGAATTGCCAAAACTATTTTCTGTAACAGCCCGAAACTCTAGGTGATAGATGACTGAACAAAACCTGACACTAATTACGCAATGTGTATTTCCAACAATTTACGGTCTCTTCGAACTCCATTTATATCAGAGGCACCCAGATGAAGGAGATGTCATTGTCCTCCTAATGGGCGATATATCTCACCAAGAAAGTGTGTTAGTGAGGATGCATTCAGAGTGCCTGACTGGGGATGCTTTAAGATCAGATCGTTGCGACTGTGGGCATCAGCTATCTCAGGCAATACAGATGATTGCAGCTGAGGGAGCGGGGATTATATTGTACCTAAGACAAGAAGGGCGTGGCATTGGTTTGCCAGATAAGATCCGTGCGTATGAACTTCAAGATCAAGGATACGACACAGTTGATGCTAATATCCTGCTCGACCACGAGATCGACGAACGCGAATATGAAGTAGCAGCGTTAATTCTCCATAGCTTAAGAATTCGTAAAGTTCGTCTCATTACAAATAATAATAAAAAAATAGAAGCCCTTATGAACGCTGGAATAGATGTGCAAGAGAGGGTAGTAGTGAGGCCCCATGTGACCGCCCATAATCTTAATTACCTTAAGACAAAGCGTGATCGTTTAAAGCATTTACTTGATCTTGATCACTTCTTCCCCTCAGAACAGGACGCAAGTGAAAGCGGTTTAGTTGAGCACAAAACATCAAGGCCCTGGATAACTCTTGCGTATGCACAAACACTAGATGGGTCTATCACGTCAAAAAAGGGGGAGAAACTCCTAATAAGCGGTCCGATTAGTCTCGCCCAGACGCATCGGTTACGGTCACTTCATGACGGTATATTAGTCGGTATAGGAACTATCTTGGCAGATGATCCACAATTAAACGTCAGATATGCTAATGGACCGAATCCTCGCCCGATCATCCTGGATAGTAATTTGCGTACTCCTATAAGTTCAAAAATCCTTCATTCTGGTACACCTCCCGTCATTATCTGTGCGGATGACGTTGCCCCTGAACGGGTTGCTCAGTTCGAGAACTTAGGAATTAGTGTAGCAAGGTCTGTTCGGGATCAGTATGGCCTTATCTCGATCCACGAGGCCCTTTCACTTGTCTACTGCATGGGGCTGAAAAGAGTGATGGTTGAGGGAGGACAAAAAGTGATTACCAGTTTCCTAGCACATCGTTTAGTAGATGAGTGTGTGATAACGGTGGCACCTCGCTTCGCGGGTGGCCTTCCGGTGACTACTTCCCTGCTACCTGATCCATTTCCGGAGATGGAAAACATCTCACTCCAAGTACTTGGCGGGGATATAGTAATTCGCGGTAGAGTGCGCACGAACGTTCTAAACTAATCTGATTTACTCGAAAAAATGCTGTGTACTTTTCAGTCACAACACAAAGGTATTTTTGTCGCAATGGACGCAAGACTTATTACCGCTTAATTAGGTAATAATGTCAACGTTGGCAAATTTGGGAATGTATTTTATTGATCTCATAACAAAATGAGTCAATACATTTGGCAGAAAAAGGAGTTAAGATGAAATACAATCAAGGAGAGCTAACTTCTATCGCGCATCTTGCACCCATCACCGACGTCGTAGTCACACCAACCGATTCCGTCCTCTCGGTATCCTATGATGGAGCACTTTGTGAGTGGGATATCCGTTCTGATGGAATAGTAGGCAGGTCTCGGCGTTGCTTGCACTCCAAAGGCGTTAATTGCGTGGCGGTTGATCCTACTGGAAAATTTGTGGCCACAGGAGGATCTGACGGGCGTGCTTGTCTTGTAGATCTAAAAAATGATAAAGCTCATATCCGTGTACTCCATCATCCAGGTGATGTTGAAACAGTGGTCTTTTCTTCCCAAGGGGAGTATTTGTTAACAGGTGGAACAGATGGTACCGCACGGATTTTTGATACACGCACCGGGAAGCAATTATTCCTTATACATCATGGCAAAACGGTTGGCGCATCTTGTAGACATCCTGAGGAAGCATATGTTGTCACAGGATGTAATGATAATGGTGTTCGCAAGATTGAATGGACAACGGGCCGCATTGTTCAAGAAAGTAAGCGCCATACAGGACCTGTCAAAGCGCTAGTGCCAACGAAACATGGCATTGTCTCGTCAGGCCATGACACACGGATTTTACTTTTCGACAATGAACTTAATGTTTTGGGTCAAATTACTGAATTTAGTACAACACCAAAGTCGATGGCCGTAGAACCTGATGGCTACCATTTTTGGATCGCCGCATATGATCAGACGATTACCCGTTGGAAAAGTGGAGTGCTTGAGCAATCTAATGGAAACAGATGCGATCCAGTACACCAGATATATGACGCGCGTGTGTGGTCACATGGTATTGCCGTCTCTTCCGATTTAATTGCCATAGGCTCCTTTGATGGGGTGCCACGCTGCTATAGACGCAGTGATAATAATGACTACTCACTTGTTCCTGCACCGGATGCGTTGGTTGATTGTGTCTCTTCAATGGTTTTGGATCACGCCGCTGGTTGTTTGATCCTTGGTGGGGATTCAGGCACTATTCGCAAGGTGAGTACTTCAAACCTAAAACTAGACACCCAGCAGCAAGTACCGAACCCAACTCTAGTAACTATTACCCCCCAGTATGGCAATGAATATATTCCGGAGCAGGAGCGTCATGAGTGGGTACCTAAATTGGTGACCACTGCTCCCTCAGCAATCACTGGAATACAAGGGACTTCAGACGACGTTATATATGGTTGTTGGGATGGAAGTCTCATGCGGTTTGCCGATGGCGAGATAAAATGGGCTGCTCAATGGCACAGACAATCGGGCACAATGACGCATGCGGATAGCCCAATTGTAGGAATTGCAAAGTCTGCAGAGTATGTGCTTGCTGGACTCTATACCAGCGGAATAGCCTGCTTTAGAGCTGTTAATGGCGAGTTTATGTGGAATCAATTGGAAGCCACAGGTGCTATTAAGAGCGTTAGCGCAAGTCACGAACTATTCGCGATGACAGGACGCTACGATCCGTTACGAGTTGGTTCTTTAGTATCTGGAGATATCTTAGCACGATTGGCCCTAGACACACCAGTAAGTGATGTCGTCGAGTTCAGTCCAGACGGAACTCGCCTTGCTGTATGTGCTGCGGACTTTCAGGTATGGATAGTAGATATCGTTAAAGCCAGTTCTCCCATTAAAATTGAACTATCTGTAATTCACCGAGGGGAGGGGCATACGTCACCAATTAAAGCCATCGCTTGGCTTGATTCTGAAACCGTGGTTTCCGGATGCTACAATGGTCACCTTTATATTCATAGAGTTGGATGGCCTTCCATCCGCATCTCGCAGGTTGATTCTCGGTTAGGAATCTCTGCAATTGCCGTTGATACCGACCGAATGTACTGGGCTACCTTTGACGGCTATGTCGGTTGTTGTCTGCGAAAATCATTTGTGTATAGTGCTATAATTTCTTTATGAATATCAGTAAGCGTGGCAACCTGACTCTTGTCAGAGAATTTCGTTTTATTCTCCTTGTGAACGATCTTGCTGCCCAACGTTCCTTTTACGAAGAAGTTTTCGGCTGGCCAATCATCAATGATTGGGGTGGTGGTATCCTATATGATACCGGGGCAGCTGTCTTCGAACTCATCCAAGACCTTGAAGCTGATAAACCGAATGCTTCTTGTCGTATCGCCATTATGGTTCCAGATGTTTGGACTTTGTTTGAACGTTTGAAGGACAAAGTCATCATAGTTTTTCCGCTTAGAGACAATTCGTGGGGTGATACGTCATTCCGTATTAGCGACCCTGATGGTTTTCCTATCACGCTCTTTACTATGACGAAAGAAAGAATTGAATTAGATAAGTAGACTTACCATGGCTGGCAGCTCTACTTACAAAGAAAGGGATCAATTATGAAAATAGCGGTTTTAGGTACGGGCTCGATGGGCAAAACCCATGCTGCCATTTATAAGGGCTTCAAGGAAATAGATTCTGTAACTATTGTTGGTCGCAATGAGCAAAAAACCAAGAATATCGCTGATAATTTAGGGATTCAGGGAAGTGTTAACATACCGGAAGTTTTTAGTGATGCATCAATAACAGCAGTTGATGTTTGTTTGCCTACCAATTTACACAAGGAATTTGTTATATCTGCGTTGGCAAATAATAAACATGTCTTTTGTGAAATTCCTATAGCGTATGATTTGAAAGATGCCACAGAAATGCTCCACAGGGCTAAAGTGGTTCAAAAGATTTTTTTAGTTGCACAGGTTATGCGCTTTGTACCTGAAATTGATTGCATTATCTCAAAACTAGAATTAAATGTACCAGGTATTATACAGGCTGTACACCTTCATCGTTATCAGAGATATAAAGTGCCTGAACCAATTATTGACCTAATGGGATTTGATTTGAGCATTGTAAATTATATCTTCGGTATGCCAAAAAGTGTTTTTGCTACTAAAAGCAATAGGCCCGGGTCCGAGGAATTCTTTGCGATACTTAATTATCCAGATTTCTCTTGTTTGACCGAATTTAGGACTGTAATGTTTCGGGATTTTCCATTAAGTTACGGAATGAGAATAGTCGGTACAGAGGGGCTTCTTGAGGCAAATACTGTTTATACGAGTCCCAAATCATCAATGCCTGAATCTGCAATTACCTTTTATCGAAAAGGGGCAAAAAAGGAGGATATTGAATTCGATGGCCATGATCCTTACACACGCGAATGCAGATACTTCATTGATACTGTGTTGGGCAAAGTAGACGGAAATCTGCTTGATGCTATTCATGCTATAAATACCTTAAAGATAGCAACAGCCATAAAGAAGTCCTTGTCTGATAACAAAGAAGTTGTTTTTTGAATTTCTGGTTTTTGCAATTGTCTCTTGTCTTGGTAATTTTCTTTGAATATAACTTTTCTGATAATACATTTCGCTTTCATGCCTCTTGCTCGTGATATTGTTAGTAATAGGCACCAGCGGTTGTTGTTCGACCGTCGTGGTTCATTGTGATTAGTTTTTGCTACAGTAATCCTTTCAGTAACTTAAATGGATTTGGCTTCAAGAATTCTGCTGTCCTTTTTCCACTAACTGAATCCCTCAAAGTAAGCGTGATAGGGCAGGTATATGGGTAATCATGATCACACATTTTTCCCGTGATTTTGAGTATTTTTATGGAAATCTCAGCTCGCTAACCAAATTTAATGCTTAGGCATTTATATGGACAAAAGAGGAATGCTTATGCCAAGTGATGCAATTAAGTATGCACTTAAGTTAATGCCTTACGGTTTTTATAGTCTGACTTCTCGCTATGGAGACGACATAAATGCGATGGTCTGCAACTGGGTAACACAAGTGTCCTTTGAGCCACGTTTGCTTATAGTCGGGCTACAGAAAACTTGTTACACATATGAACTTATTGAGAAGGGGGGCGTTTTTACCCTGAATATCTTCAAAGCGGTTGACAAGGAAGCTCTGATGCCTTTTACAAAGGGTCGGGACAAGCGGCCTGATAAAATGGAAAATACTGAATATACTGAGGCCCCAGAAACTGGGTGTCCAATCTTGAAAGGGGCGGCGGCTTATATCGAATGTAGAATGATAAGAATGATAAACGCTAACGGCGATCACGACATCCTTGTTGGCGAAGTGATTGGCGGAGACATATTGCAAGAAGCCGAAGTAGACGAAATACTGACCTTGGTTGATTTAGGTTGGAGTTATGCGGGCTAATTAACCCGAAGAAACTACTGGGCATTTTTCAATTTAATTGCGGCAGTCTTCTACCACAATTTGCGTAGTACTTATTTGGATTTAGCTTAATTGATAGAAGCAAATACTGGCTTGATTTTGTCTGGATCGGCAAATATCAATATAGATAGGCTGTTCATTCAAGCTTAGAATTTGTCCCCTAGCTAATGTATTTAGAACTTGAACGAAAACCAAAATCAGTGCCAAAAATCAATTGTTATTCAACTAGCTATATTTTCAAACAAAGGGCTGGTTTCCCATTATCACAAGTCTCCTGTCAACAGTTAAGAGTACATTATGTTCGCTACCCATAAGCAAGTAATCGAAGAGTTGTTAACGCTTGGTTTACGCACATCTGTGCTTGAGGCTCATTCTAGTATTACAGAAAATGAAGTTTTTGTTGTTCATGATGTATTCAAGACAGGTCCTGTTACGGTAATAGAGCAAGAATTGAGCATTTATAGAGATTTGCAAGCACATTTAGGTAACCAGTTCAATAATATTTTCCCACAAGTTGTGATGCGATTCCGCGGGGAACAGTTAGCTGTTATCGAGATGACCTGGCTGGGACGTTCGCTCTACGACGAAGTGTTCAAGCCATTGTCTTGGGGTGAGTGGGCATCGGTTTTGGCACACTCGCCAGACGCTCCTCCGATTTTAGCCAAACTTGCGCTGGCTGATAAGGCCATTGACCGTACATTGGATCATCTTGAAATGATTTTCGTCTCTAGCAGACAAGATGATCCACGTCTTGCCGATGCCTTCACTAAAGAAATCCTCGGTGCATTGAGAGTCAATCTTCAACGTGCTAGCCTGCTTCCTGAGCTAGAGCACGATATGGTCTCGATTGAAAAAGCGCACGATCTGTGGAGTACCGGCCTTGTATGCTCATGTTGCCACCGTGACTTGATGATTCAGCACATTTTTATGACCGAACATAACGAAAAAGTTGATGTGCGATTTGCAGATCCTAGATCGTGTGTCCCTCACTATGATGAAACGCCTACCGGTCGTACTATGGTGCCAAATAGCATTGGTTGTGCTGCAGTTGACTTTGCACATCTCGAATTATCTTTAGTTAGGGCACAAATGGAGCTAAAACAGATTCAACCTGAAATTGTAGTGGTGGCTTTGGAGCGTGTAAGAAAATGTGTGCTCAATTGGGTGAAACTTCAAAGATTCAGTAGTGCATTCTATTACCTTGCATTAACTACATGGTACACTCAATATGCTTGGTGGCCCCCTAAACTGGGAAAGATTCCACCGGCAGAGCTACGGTGGTTGTATGACGACATGGTAACAAAGGCTCGTCAACGTGTGGCCTCCTGTGCAGCACTGGCTCGCGGCGAAGATATATCTGATATGGCTATTTAGACAGCCATCCAATTTTGAGGGAATGGTATAGAATTTGAGGACTCTTCTGCAAACTAGAATATTCGTTGACAAAAAAATGAAGGTTGGCTTTTTACATGCAAGAGACTAAAACCCAGCAATCCCATTTTAGATCTTTAATGCTCATTCCAAATTATGACACCATTATTGATACTGACAAGATAGATTTCGTGACCAATCATTGTGTTTGTCACTTACGTTTTCTTCGGGTTTGAATACGATAAGTACTTTGACGATTTTCGGCCTTTAGAAGCAAAACGACAAATTCCCGTTTGGGACTATACTCTCGAACTAAACGTTTGGTATCCACATCGTCGTGATCCTCAATTTGCTCTTGGGTAAAGTAAGCGAAGGGATGGCCACCGCCAGGTACCGGTTGTTCGGTAGTGTCTACGACAATTGCCCCTCTTCCCACTTCATCGAATGCGGCCGTTGCAACTGGCCAAAAAACATGCAGGTTCTCTCTAATCCATCCCAAGTCTCCCTGACGTTCCTTCCGTGCCCATTCAGGTACTCTCCTTTTGTTCGGCTTGCGCTCTGGCATATTTATTATTTTTCAAGAACACGCTCATATTCTGTGAGACTTTGATTCAGAAGATGAATCAAAAATTGCTTCTCGACATTAGGGATTTTAGGAGCACATTGAATAACTGTTCGAACTGACTTGATTCTTCGCTGAAGCACAAGGACACTTTTAGGAATATCTTGAGAATTGGTTCCCGACTTGACTGTTCCAGTTCTGTTCATACAGGTAGTATCATTTTAGCATCTTGAAAACGGAAAAATCCAGTCTGATTGACGATATTGTTGGGGAATTATTCTCCACTTCCGCGCCACGCTCCTTTCTCGCCATAAAGCACCTCATCAATGGTGGTGGAGGCGTTCTTATCACCTGGTCCACCCATGCCGTCAAGTTCCTTGAGAACGGTATACATATGCTTTACGCGCTTGCTTTCCCGCCTGGCAAGGGCTTTATCGAGTAGCTCCCTTATCAGCTGAGCCATCGTTGTTTCCTCTTGCTTTGCAGTAATCATCAACCTTTTATGGAGCGAATCTGGTAGTAGTAAAGTAGTTCTTGTCATATGGTGTCATATTATTACCATTATGTATTATGTCAAGTTGAAGTTTTAAATCCCTATATTAGCCGTTAGATAAGACTTGGTGCATAATAAAAAGGTTGAATACTGCAATCTGTACAAAGGGGAAAATCAAAGTAAGACATTCGCTCTCTTACCACACTGATGCCATATGTCTGGCAGTTCTGAAAAGGATGATGCCAACCAGCCTAAACTGGATGAGCTAATTCCTCTCGCACGAGCTGCTGAGACAAGCGGGCTGTCCAAGTCTCATCTTGCGCTCTTGAGTCGCACGAACAAAATATGGGCTGTAAAGATGGGGCGAGATTGGTGGACAACACAGGCAGCAGTCAATGAATATTTAGCCCGCGACCGCAAGCCAGGTCCAAAACCGAAAGAGGATTCTGGTGAGTAAAGGTAGAAAAATTGACAATTGTAATACCTAGCTATTATAATTATCCGCAACTTCTAATCCCTCACGCCTAACAATCGCTCAAGTTCAGTATGTCGGCGACGGCCGTTTCTTAGTATGCACGGTGCATAATGCGAGGATTACTTATGAGTGGCGGAATCGGAACCTAGAAGCATAAGGAGACGGCAGATACCTAGGATCTGTCGTCTTTCTCTTTACCACTCCCAGCGAAGACTATATTGTCTGAACAATCGAGGATCTGATTTCTCCCATGAAACAATCCATCGTCCATCCGGCAATTTCCTGATCACATCTTTATCCAAAACTACAGTTTGAACGGGTTGATCCATTACGAGAGAAACTTGTAACGGTGGCCGCGATTTAGGAAAGATAACATTCAGTTTCAGATGTTTCGTTCGATGACTGGCCTCACTTCCCCACTGCTCAACTTTTCTGATAAACCCATTTCGGTGTTCCCACTCGATATTAAACTCGTCCTTATCTCCCTTCTTCTTCACATCGCGTAAAGAAATAAGAATTTGCGTTTTTGAACCGATCTTGTATCTATCAGCCTCTCTACCTGGTGAACAGCGGTAGTTGATAAAAATCTCTCCATCTCCCCAGGCGGAATCTTGATAGGCAAGAATATTATTTTGCCTGTACCGTACCTTTTGTCGTTTTCGGACTAAGGCAAGCTTCCCTTTTGCATCCTTGAGCTCTAGCGTTCCTTCATGCTCCAGCACTTCATACATCCCCTCGTCTGCCAATCCACGCCACAGCTTCTTGCCGATCTTCCACAAATCAGCAATGATTTCCAGCCATGGCCCACCAAGTAACACGGCGATGATTGAGCCTACAGCTAATTTATTCTCTTTTTGTGTTGAATCAGACATACACTAAACAACGGATTCATCATCCTTCCACCATATTGTTTTTCAGTCAAACGGCAACTCATCTTCATCAATTGATCGCCTTATGACATGCGGCCAATGGGTTTTGTAAAAGTTGGCCGTGCGCTTGAAAGAGTCTGCCACCGATTCAAGTTGATCTTTGAGTGTGCCTGCACCATAATTTAAAAGTGACTCTTTTTCTTGGGCAACGGCCGTTGTAATCTGCAACACCGATGCCAACATCGAATTAACCTGTTTACGTTCTGCTTCCGAGAGCGTGGCAAGAATTTCATCACTCACACGAAGACGCAATTCCAAGCCGCTTTCACCCTCTAACCAGTCCGCAAATGGCACCTGTAATTCTGGAAAAAGCGCCTGGCCATCAGCCCGATCAATCGCTGCTGGGCGCGACACAGATTTCCCAAAAGTCAAATATTCCTCAAAGGTTGCTGCCTCTAATGCACCCCACTGCACCTTCTTCTCTCGCAGACTTTCATACAAATCTAGTCCCGCATCTTCATCTCTCGATGGATGATGGGCACAAACAATCAAGCGATCGGGCATCTCATCGGTGTCAAACACCATCGCTTCAGACAGCCACCAATAACGAACGGGATAGCCAAGTTCGGTTGCTTGAGTCAGCAGGGGGGATATATTCTCTAGTTGTTGTTCTGGTTGGTCAAAGATATAAGCGAGATAAGAATGTCTGGGGTCAAGCACTTCTTTGTTTTTAAAAGAATCTTCTGACTGTCGCTCCGTCATATCTCATGGTAGCAAATTACTGCCACCCATTTCAAAACAAAGGTAACTGGTAGGCGTAATTCAAAACCCAGACGTAAAGTTAAATAGAGAAAATCAAGTTCAGGTATCAAAAAGTGGCAAAAAAAGAGCCACCAGGAGGGTAGTGGCTCTTTCAACGGGTTCGTCTATGGCATTGGCTGAGGGAGGGTCAGACGTCCCTTACGCCGTCTGGCTGTTCCAGTCGCGTTTCTCTCGTGCCAGTTTGGGGGAGGAGTTTTTTAGCCAATACCAAACCAGCCAGCGCACGCGTATTGTAACCACCTTTGCCTTGCTTGCAACCTTGCAAAGTCGTTTGTAATGAAGAAACGGCCGTAAATTAGACCCAACGTTTCAAATTGGATGATAAAGAAACCATTCCTCTGCTTCCTCGATACGTCCAAAAACAGCAACTGGAAAACTGGCTTTGAAGGTTTTGGCCAGGTCTTGAAGCAACTCAGCTGTCAGGTGCTGCGCCGTAGTGTTTGCTACGTAAGCTAACCCTTCGAGAACCTTGTTTGTTAGCAAGGTTTGTTGCGCGTCAAAAGTATATTCCACATGTTTCCCCTGGATAACAATGATCCGAGCCAGGCCAGAATCATCAAGTTCAGAAATGATCTCCAGGAATTTAATCGCTGTGGGTTTGTCTATCGTAATGCCATCTGCTTTGTAGAAATAAATGAGACCATTCTCTTTCCGAGTGAAACGGCCGAAAGGTCCCGTGATAGTTTGTGGTTTGCCATCCATTGTTCTTTCCCCAAACTGCTTTGTTCTTTAATAGATTTATTAAAGGCATTTTAAAGGCTATCTGTGAGATTTCTTGTCAAAATTTTGTATTATGTTTTCTCGAACCGAACAATTTCTCATCCAAATCATATGCAGAGCAAATTTTTCCTTTTGAGAAACCCGTAGTTAATCGTCTCCGGAGTATTAAACGATGGATAAAGACAGTGACACAGGTCATCCAAGAAAACTAGCATTATTATGGGGAGAGAACTTCGCCTGGGAGGTGATTGATAACCTGGGCCAGGGTGTAACTATTGTAGATGTTGACGGCCGTTTTGCCTACGTCAACAGGGCTTATGCCCGAATGATGGATCGCTCTCCGGAAGTTTTGGTGGGCTTAACGCCCTTCGATGTAACCCATCCTGACGATCATGAAGAGTTACGGCAAGCTTGGCAGCAGCATCTGTCGGGCGCACGCTCAACTTACGAGACCCGCCTGGTACGGCCAGATGGCACTCAGGTCTATGCCCACATCACCGGTACTCCTTATCTGGAAGCCGATAAGGTCGTAGGCGCTTATACTATCATCACCGATTTAACGGAACATAAACGAGCAGAGGAGGTGCTCAGGCAGCGTGAGGAACGCCATCGCAGTACCCTCGACAACATGTTGGAAGGTTGTCAAATTATTGGATTTGATTGGCGTTATCTTTACGTCAACAACACAGTCGTGAGACAGGGACAGCAGACGAGGGAGGGGTTGCTTGGCCGCACCATGATGGAGGTGTACCCTGGGATTGAGCAGACAGAGCTATTTACCGTCTTGAAGCGCTGTATGAACGAGCGAGTAGCTGCCCAAATGGAAAATGAATTCGTTTTTCCCAACGGTAGCCGGGGCTGGTTTGAGTTAAGTATTCAACCGGTACCCGAGGGCATTTTCATTCTTTCGTTTGACATCACCCAGCGCAAGCGGGTCGAAGAAGCTTTGCGTCAGAGCGAGGAGCAGCTACAGCATATCATTGATACGGTACCGGAGGGTGTACTGTTAGTCGCTAATGACGGTACGGTTCGCTTGACAAATCCTGTGGCCGACCAATTCTTGAAAGTATTGGCACCTGACCTGACGAGCAACCGCTTGACACATCTGGGCAATCGGCCGTTAAGTGAACTGCTCACTTCACCACCAACAAAAGGATTGTGGCATGAAATTGTCCAGGATGAGCGTATTTTTGAAGCCATTGCCCGGCCAGTTGAAATCGGTTCGGAAAACAGTGGTTGGGTTCTGGTTTTATTGGATGTTACCCAGGAACGCGACATTCAAAGACGGGTCCAGCGGCAAGAACGGCTAGCCGCCGTCGGTGAGTTGGCTGCAGGAATTGCCCATGACTTTAACAACATCATGGCCGTCATTACCCTTTATGCCCAAATTCTCTCGCGTACCGTGGAAATACCTCCCCGTGCTCAAGAAAGGTTACATACCATTGACCAACAGGCGCAGCGAGCCACCGACTTGATCCAGCAAATCCTGGATTTCAGCCGCCAATCGATATTAGAGCGGCAGCCTTTAGATTTGTTACCGTTTATGAAAGAGCTGGTGAACCTCCTGGATCGTACCCTGCCGGAGCATATTCAGCTCAAACTCAACCACAGTGAAGCGGAATACATGATCAAGGCCGATCCCTCGCGTATCCAGCAGGTCATCATGAACCTGACCATCAACGCCCGTGATGCCTTGCCCGACGGTGGACAGTTAACGATTCGTCTGGATCAGGTACAGACAGAGAAACAAACCCCTTTGTTTGCCCAAAACATGCCACCTGGGGATTGGATTCAAATACAAGTCGCCGACAATGGTAACGGAATTTCTCAGAAGATGTTGCCTAAAATCTTTGAGCCTTTCTTCACCACAAAAGAGGTTGGCCAGGGCACCGGTTTAGGATTGGCTCAAGTTTACGGCATCGTCAAGCAGCATGATGGCTATGTCGATGTGAAGACACAAGCAACGCAAGGGACAACGTTTTCTCTGTACTTCCCGACTTTGGCTGCCGGTGAGGCTGTGGCAAGCAGGCCCGATGCAACTTCATTACAACAGGGGCAAGGTCAACAAATCCTGTTAATTGAGGACGATCTAGCCACCAGGCAGGCCATGGTGGACAGTCTCACGCTTCTTAATTATGAAGTAATAGAAGCGAGTAACGGCCGTGAAGCTCTGAGCATTTTGGAGACAAAAGCCAATGAAATTTCACTGGTGCTCAGCGATGCTGTGATGCCAGAAATGGGGGGCATTGCTTTGTTATACGCCATGCGGCAGCATAAACTGACAATACCGGTCATTATACTAACCGGACATCCATTGAATACGTTAAATAAACAGATGGAGAGTTTACAGTCCCTCGGTTTGAAGGGTTGGCTGCCAAAACCGCCCAATCTGGAAAACCTTAGCCGTTTACTGGCCCAGGTTTTAGCGGACTCGTTTCGCTGATCTGGCTGAGTACATTTTTTCCAGATTCTGAGCGTTTATTCTTCAATGATACCCGCAATAGCAAAAATCAGCCCAGGCTGCGAAACGGGGGGTGCGGAGCCCGCAGCCTGTGGCTGATGTGACGAAATGAGGCTCGGAGGCTCAAGACGTTTTCAAAGAAAACATCTTGAGGGAGCCGAATGAAGTCACAAATATGAATTCTCTTAATGATCATGTTTTGACCGAAAACATGTCCCCTATCTCTTTAGGCGTAACACCCATAGACAAGAGCGAGCGGATCAAGAGATCAAGGGAGACAGTTGGATCCCCAGCTTCCATTTTGGAAACTCTAGACTGACTGGATTCAATCTTACGGGCGAGCGCTTCTTGGGAAAGATGTAGAGATTCACGACGTTCCTTAAGACTCCGACTGAGAAGCAGCTTCAATTCAATATAAGCCGATTCCTCCGGCGTTAAATCCAGAAATTCCTCTACTGTGGTTGTCATCCAACCCTTTTCAGCCAGTCGTTTTTGTTTTTCTTCGTTCATAAGCGTTCAATTTTATGCGTCATAAAGCTGCAAACGTCTTTTGCAGTTTTCGATGACTTCTTTGGGCGTTTTATTAGTCTTCTTGGCAAATACTTCCAAGATGATAATAGCATCAGAATCTATCCGATACATGATTCGCCACGTCACTTTTTTGTCTGGTATTCTGAGTTCATGACATCGCTTGCCTATCGAGGGCATTGGTCTTGATTGCGGTAAGGAAAGATTGGCTCCTTCCTGTAATTGGCGTAATAAAAAGCCTGCCTCAATCCGTGCCGTTTGCGACATTGGCGGGGTTTTAATCTCCCCATGTAAGATCATTAACGGCTTACTCGATGGCATAATCAATCAATCCCATGTCAAATCTGACATGTTGATATTACTACGTAGAAGACTATTCTGTCAAACCGCAGATTAGGTGAGAGTGGCGCTGCGGGAAGGCTGCAAAGATACTGATATAACCAGGAGCGGAGCAATGAGAATCAATATCAAGTTATCGGGCTACTTTTTATTTAAATCACGCCACGCTTTAACCTCATTTTCGACCACATACTTTCTAGTTGAAAAATCATCCGTGTGCCTTTGCTCTGCGCGTCTAAAAATCGAGGCAAGGACTTCGTTAGGAACATCATGAGCTTGATAATTTTGAAGCTCGTGCCAAGCTTGAATCTCTTTATCAATCACGTATTTTCTGGTTGAAAAGTCATCAGGATGTCTTTTCTCTGCCCGCTCATTAATGACTTTCAAAATATTATCGGGAATATCTGCCAAAGGTGTAATTTGAGATTGTCTGATAGAAGGTAACAAAGAAGACGCCGTGGATTGAGAATGCCCAGCCTCAACAATCGCACCGCTGACGAAACGGTTAAATTCGTATTGAGGGACATATTTCAGTCCGGCCTTTTCGCGATCAAGTGCCAAGTTAACCGCCTGATTTATTGGTTCAGGCTTGTAATGATTTAAATCATTCCAGTAATTTAGAATGTATTCAAGATAGTTACGCCACCGTGCATCACTGTAAGAGAAAAAATATATTCTGATCTCGTTCAAAATCTGCATTGGTTCTTCAGGACGAGAATCAATGGGTTTATTAATAAAATCTGCCCACAAGTCAACGCTAAACCGCTCTATCAATGGAGGTCGGCTTTTGTACGAATGCAAAAGAGTTTTCTTTTTCCAAAGAGTGCGATAGAGTGCGTTCCAGACGGCTACTCTGATAGGATTTTCTTTCTTTTCTTGTATTGGTGTGGCAGGAATATCAGGCCATGATATTTTTGGTCGTTCGGTTTTGAGATATTGAAGCAGTTCAGCTAAACGGTTGTGGCGATCCATGTGGGCTATAAGTTCACGAATTTTCCCCATTTTCCCCTCACCACCTAACAGCTCATAATCTAGCTCCAGGTCAAAGCAAAGCGTGCGTAATTCATCATCCTTGAAATGTTTAGCAATTGATCGCCGTAATTCTTTCCTTTTCATACTGTCACCAAACGGAGAGGCTGAAGCAATAAATGATTGTAAGTGTTCACCCAAGAATACATCAGAAATCTTGAAGGGGCAGATATCCGACCGCAGGCAATAAAGGTAACTCGTAACGCCTTAGTTAGTTGGATAAAGTGACCCCTTTATCTATTCTGTTTTCTCTAATTGACTTTATTGTGCCCGCCCTTTAAGGCGAGCACTGAAAATCAGTTAGCAAAATAAGCTAGACCCAGTCGATTAAGCACCTCAGCTTCTGCCTTTTCAATTTCTTCAACAGTTTGAAGTTTGCTGGCTGTTAGCCCATCGCCATGATTCCAGAACGTTCCCATATCACCGCTTTCTGTGTCATGTTCTTCCTTAACGGCAATCTTTTGTGCTTCGTTCAAGCTTTTTGCTTTAACTAGAAACTGGTCTCCGTGTTCGTGTGTGCCATCATAAATCGTAAATTTGGCTAAAAAATATTTCATCAATCCTCACCCCCTTCTACCACCCCGGAATGTTATTTCAGAGGCAGCTGCTGCCTCTGTTATAGGGCATTCAGCAAAGACGCTTTACAGGGTCAAGGGCGCGCTGGCGCGTTCATCTCGACCCTTGACCCAATCAGGTAAAGCGAATGTGCCCAAAAGGGTTAGGGATTGCAAGCGGACTAAAGAAACACGATGAGCGTAGTTTGCTCATGGTGTTTCCTGGTGGGCACAACCGAGGTTGAACACAGAGCGTAAGAAAAATGATGGGCGACAGGTCATCATTTTTCCAAGCGCGTGTTGAACCGAGGGCTAAATTCCTTCAAGCATCGTTAATCCACGATGCTTGACATCACATCACAAATCACAATTGTGTTATGCTGAGAAATGGGCACCGAAAGGTATCATATTTCGATGCGTGATATGCCGGCGGATAGCCGTCCCCGAGAGCGATTGGCTCAACTTGGTGAACGTGCCCTCTCAACGGCCGAACTACTGGCCATAACAATTCGCACCGGCGATGGTGAAGGCAACAATCTCCATCTCGCCGAAAAGGTTCTATCAAGTTTTAACGGCCTACCAGGCATTGCCAGGGCCAGCATCACAGAGCTAACCTCACTGAAAGGAATCGGCCGTGTCAAAGCGATTGAAATAAAAGCGGCACTTGAGTTCGGTCGTCGCCTGGCTGTGACCACACCGGAAGAACGGCCAACAATCACCTCACCGGCGGATGCAGCAAATTTAGTCATGGCCGAAATGCGATTCTATGAACAAGAACATTTTCGAGCCATGCTTCTGGACACCAGAAACAGCGTATTGTCTATCCCCACGATTCATATCGGCACCATCAACAGTATCAACGTCCGACCGGCAGATACATTTCGAGTTGCGCTCAAGGAAAATGCCCACTCCTTGATCTTGCTTCACAATCACCCGTCCGAAGACCCCTCACCGTCACCTGAAGATGTCAGCACAACACGCACTTTTATCCAAGCTGGCAAACTGCTTGATATCGAGGTGCTCGATCATATCGTGGTTGGCGGTAATCGGTTTGTGTCTTTGAAAGAGCGCCAACTGGCGTTCGATTAAAGATGGCTTACCCTACAAGCAGCGTGCGGGAACCAAGCTTCATTTGAAGCCCAGGCGAGCCACGAAAGCTGGGGGCAAGCGGCACGCTGCCCTGTGCTTTCGTGAAAGAGCGAGCCGATCAGGGCTTGGGGTGAAGCGAAGGTTTCGGAGCCATGCTGCGACCTTGCCACTCGGCAATTTATTCTTGTTCCTGCTTCTGTTTTCGTAATCCACCAAGAAAGTGATTGGTGTGGTACTTCAACTCCTCCCGAAAACCGTGACTAACATAGTGGTTCCTAATGCCCAATGACATTTCCCGTAGTTTTTCTTCATTGAAGAGCTCAATTTCATCTTCAACAAGGCCAATTTGTTCCAGATCATCAGGAGTAATCATGATCAGGGCAAACGTTGCAGGCACAGATTCACTAGTAATTGGCCACCTCGTATCAAATGTCTCCCGGAATGAAACTCTCTCCCCTTCTTCCAAATCTTCAAGCAACTCTACAGCCATTGTCGCCTTTTCCTCATCCGGTAAATGCTCCCAAGCTGTTCTGAGCTTATCTCTCGCTCGATTTACGAATTCAGAATCCGGTATCTGCTCTGGTTTTCTTGAAAAGTTTTCTGCTGTCATAATTCACGGTAACAGACGCTTTGCCGAGGAGTCAAACACAAGAATCAGAGCAGTCGCAATTGAGAAGGTTTATCATCATCGTTCTTCTTTTGACCCCGCTTTCGTTTCTCTAACTTTTTACGCAAGGCTATCTCTTGCTCGATATGTTCTGCCTGACCTTTGTAATCAACAGCTTCTTGAGAAAGTTGCTGAAGTCGCGCCTGGTTCTTTAAAAATGCTGGATTGCTATTGGCCCCAAAAAACATGCCCAAGGCTAGTAACTCTACCCCTTCACGCTGATCCAAAATCTCTGCATGGGTCAATGAGTAAGCCGATAAATCCTTGAGCCTGCGCATCTTGGCATCCAAAACAATCACTTGCCCTTGTTGAATTTCTAACTCCCACAAGTTGTACATTGTTTCGGCCGTAATGATCGCTAAGCTGAATGGCTCTAGCCTTGAAATTCTGTTTTCAGTATTAGGTTGACCTTTCCCTCGCGTTTCGCGTTCCCCCATACATCATCATAGCATGGGGGATTCGGCCGTACTGGTACAGGCCGAAAATTACATTTACATTCAAAAAAAAGCGCAAATGGGGTGGGTGGGTCCCCGCACAGGACACTATAGGCTGTCCTGTGCCCAACCATATTTCTGGTTTATCTTTCTTAGGCCATCAAAAGAGTTGTGTTTTCCAAAATCACTCGTGTTTGATAGTTGTGTAATGGGGCTTAGAGACTAAACCCCATTCACATCCATCAACGGATATTTAGCTTACGCTTTATGCCAGTAGGTATTTTGTATTTCCGCTCCATTTCTTCACGGACATCTGACCACTCATCATTAAATGAGCCGTCACTTGAAAGCCTAAAATCATCACCAAAAGCCCATTTGAGTACGATTAAGACCTTCATGACAATTGTGTCGTACGGTTTTTGAGCTGTTTTGCAAAATGAAAAATGTTCACCTGTGTCTAACAGGAAGTCATCCTTTACATTGTAGCAAAAGGTCTCGTGGCCATACTCTCCAATGCCGTTAAATCGTACTTCTTCCCTCGTTACGATTGGCGGATCAGAGTTATTGCTCTCAAATTGAATGATCTTTTTTTCGTAGGCATCTTGGAGGATTTCTTTTATGATGGAAATCGCCTGGGCCGGAATGGCATCAGGTTTCTTTTTTTCTGTCCAGTAGTGTGTGTATCCCATATTTATCACCCCCTTTCTTGCCGCCTCAGAAAAATTGATGAATCAGAGGCAGCTGCTGCCTCTGATATGAGCGCATTAGCACAGACGCTTTGCGGTGTCAGGGGCGAGCTGGCGAGTTCATCTTGACCCTTGACACAATCAGGCAAAGCGACTGTGCCTAAAGGGGAAAATTCTGCCCGTAATCAGGGTGTGAAAAAGTGCCTTGAGGGATTACAAGGTTGGAATCAAAAGGTTGGGGCAGACTTGCCCGCAAGCCTGCCAAGGGGGGAAAAGCACGAAGTCAAGCACAGCTTGACGAGTTCAACAATACATTTGCGCTTTTTTGTTGATGTAGCAATTTTTTCCTGAATTATTATCCTAATTTGTGGCACAATAACATGGCCAAAGGCATGATATGCGGACTAATCCTTTTGCTTTTATAATCCTTATAGTATCAATACCCTTTCCGTTTCGTGTCTAGTATTTTATGCATGCTGTTACAAGTTTGTTGATTGCATTTCATGTATCGTTGCACGGGAGAAATGCTCATGAAAAACCTATTGCACCAAGTAATGCTAATGATTACGTTAAGCTCTATTCTTCTTCTTGTTCCAGTAGATAGCATGAAGGTTGAAACATTAGAAGCGTCTTCTATTACTACTGCTGAAAAAAGAATAGGGTCTGATTCGGAATCTGTTCTTGAGGATGAACAAGATATATCCACGTCGCTAGATAACGAAGACTATTGGATTTTTACCCATGGTGGAAGTAGCTACGATAAGTTATATGATGCTAAAGAAGTAAACGAAGGTTATGTTCTTGTAGGAAGCACAAGGTCCTATGGCAGTGGTCAAGACGATGCGTGGATTATAAAGCTGAACAAAGAGTTAGAAATAATCTGGGAAATAACAATAGGAGATCAATATAATGACGAAGCTTATGAATTAGAAGTTGTAGGTGAAAAATATATCGTTGTTGGAAAGTCGAGTAATATTGGCACAGCAGACGATGCATGGGTTGCAGAGATCGATGCAAGTGGTGCTGTCAGTTGGCAAACAAGTTTTGGGTATGAAGGGCAGTATGAAACCGCTGTTTCAGTCGTCTCAACAGATGATGGTTATGCCCTTACTGGTAACGGGGAGTCTGAATTTTTTGTTGCCAAGCTTGATCTCTCAGGCAATCTTTTATGGCAGAATGAGTTTGATCAATCTGGATTCGAGTCTGTCGTTGAGGCTAAATATAGAGACAATGAAATAGTTGTTGGAGGATTCACAACATCTTTCGGTGCAGGTTCTGATGATGCCTTTTTGATGTCACTCGCAAGCGAAGATGGCGAAGTCAATTGGCAGAGGACGATTGGGACTCAATACTCGGAAGGAATAAACTCGTTTGATTTGACTTCGGATGGTGGTTATATTCTTGCTGGGTTTACATACGAGAACTCTGATCTGTTGGCAGATGGCTGGATAGTTAAAGTTTCGAGCGATTTCGCTATTGAGTGGCAGAAAAGTGTTGGAGCAGGAGGATTGGATTCTTTTTATTCAATAGAGCAAACGCCAGAGGGTAGCTTTTTGGTTGTTGGGGAACTTAATGGCGTTGGCTCACCTAACGCGCCATGGGTGTTGAAGTATTCTGCTGAAGGGAATCTTATTTGGCAGAAATCATATCTTGAAGTTGGACTCAACAATAAGCAGCTCAATAGTATTGCCGCAACCTCGGACGGTGGATTCCTTGCAGCTGGATATCATTATGAAATAAACGTTGACGTACTAAGAACTGATGGTCTTGTAATAAAGGCCGATAGCAATGGGCAGGTTGGCTATTGTAAGCAGGTAGAAAATACGAATGCGTCAGAATTATCTACAAGTGCGCAATTTGCTCCCTTTAGTCATACAGCGGCAGGAAATATGTATCAGGTATTTGGATATGCTCATAGCGTTATTAATGTAACCTCGCCTCCCTTACTTCTTGTATGCTCGACCAAATCTTTTTGTCTATCGTATTATGATGAAAGTGATAATGACAAGGATGGCCTTTCACTTGAGTGGGAGATGTGCGGATACTATTTTGATGACGATGATATTGTTGATGTGGATCTCCCGGCAATGGGTGCGGATCCAGCATATCCAGATATATTTGTGGAAATCGACTATTTCATGTCAGGTGGTCACGACCACAAGCCAGGACAACCTGCAATTGATAAAGTTGTTGATGCCTTTGAACAGCGTGGTTTTCATCTGCATGTTGATAATGGTCCTACATCGATACTTAGATATGGAGAAGCTAGCTATTGGGGAGATTTGAGTGGTGGCAATGGAATAATTCCATATATGGGTGGGGAAGAATATCTCTCACCACGAGGGTTGATTTTTGACTGGAACTACTTCATGCGTTACAAGATTGAAAACTTCGAAAAAGAGCGCCTTGATATCTTTCGATATAATCTCTTCGTGCATTATTTGGGTGGGCGCTCAACAGAAAGGAAACCCAACAATCCCGAGGAATGGCCGGGCGTAACACTTGAAGATTATGAAAGTGATTTTATTGTCGCTCATCAGGCACTCGTGGATGATGCTCATAAAGACGAAGATGTTGCTCATCTAAATGACAGAATTGCCGTAGCATTTATGCATGAGCTTGGCCACTCAATCGGGTTATGTCACTCAGGACCTAAAAGCATTGTCGATGATATAGTAGGTCTAGAATGCGGACATGCTCTAAATCAACCCCAGTACATCAGTATAATGAATGGTCTTTTATATGGATACACAGCCGGAATAACTTACCAAGGACAACGATGGCATATAGACTACTCAGGTCCAGAAATGTTATCACCGGATGTGGATGAAGCTGCTTTGGACGAAGAAGAAGGGATTCCTGGAGATAATTCAAATATTGCAAAATATCAAATTGCATGGATGTGCCCTAACGACGACGAAGAGGAAATAGTTGTTCATCCTCCACAATCTTCAAATGGGTCAGTTGATTGGGATTGTAATGGGGAAATAGAATCTGGGGAAATGGGCATAAATGTTAACGGTTATGAGGATGGTAATGATCAACTTACTGCCCTGCACACTTATGATGATTGGAGCAACCTCAATTTGAGGCTTGGTTGCATTGGAGACGAAAACAAGCCGGAGGAGGACATTTGTATAGGATATGATTACATTCCAGAGGATCCGAACACACACCTCTACCTTCCTATTATTTTGAAACCTTAGTCTACATTATTAGTATCTTGAAAATTTCATAAGGTTAAAAATATAGTTAATCAACTTAGTGAAAGGCCGAAAGAGGCCAATGACACTGCATATCCATCCGCGATCAGGTACCCCTAACTCATTTAGACAATCCATAAAGGCACATGCTATTATTACCATATGAGAGAGAAATATAAGGTTTATTTGTTACTTTCTCTCATGCTATTTGGGGTGGGCGTATTTAAAATTATTATTAATGGTGTGTCATTAGATGAAAATAAAAAGAAAGAGGGATTTAACTTAGAAGAAGAAATCGGGCGACTCCAACCAGAGGGTGAGCAGCTAAACCTTTCATCGACAAATGAAGCGTGTCACTATCTTTCGGCAGATTGGGGAAAAACGAACTCAAGAGGAAAAGCCTACGATTGGTGGGATTTTAAAAACGATGGAACCTTTGTTGATGTATATACTACGCTTGATCATAAACAGCGTAAGGATTACGTTAATAAATGGGCAGTAACGGAATTAATTGATGGCAAAATCAAAATGTCAAGCTTTCCATTTAGTGACACAGGTAGTCAAAATAAGTATGAAATAACTCCGTATACAGAATCCATGGTTGTGGTTTATGAAACAAGATTATCTTCTTCAGGAAGACGAGCAGATAAATATATGAGAAATTCCCCTTATGACATTTATCAAAATTATAAGGAACCATGTGGGCTAGACGAGAAGGAGGAAAGATTACTCATCGCACATTATAATATTTTTGAGAAAACGTGGAAGGGGGACGGCCACAAACTATTATTCAACCAAAGAGGTTTTAAAAGACTTACTTTGCAAAACCCTGAAACGGACGCTGAGATATGGGGAAGCTTTTTACTTGAGCCAAAGGATAAAAATTCAGGTGTATTAACTATTAAGGCAGAGATGGAAAATGGCATTAATGAGCGCTGGCCTAAAAGGCGAGGATACCTTAAGTACAATTATCTGTTTATGGGTAATAATCAGCTTAAATTAGAAAATACACTATTTGAAATTGACGGAATAGATGTAATAGATCATTTGAATTTAACACTTGTGGATGAGTAATCTAACAGTAGCTTATTTCCAATTTTGGAGATTAGATGTGAGATTCCTCTAATAAGTTTAAGGTGAAACAAAAAATTGGTTTTAATATCAATACCTTCCTATATTTCCGCCTAGGAAACAATCAGGCTTTCAACTAAATGTGCAAGAACGGCCGTAGCTATCTTATGTTCTAGGATAACTCGCCGGATTGAATGAAATTACCATAGTAAATTCCCTCTAAAAAATACCGTAATTTTGTGATTTAATGAATCAACCACCCCATGATTTTTCATTCACGAAATAAAGCCAATCGGGTTGAATTTGGCTCGCGAGGACCGTTCATAGGAAATACAGACCTCGGATTTTCAAAGTACAGTATCCCCCTTCACAAATTAAACACCCACATGTATGTTGTCGGTCGAAGCGGCAAGGGGAAAAGCAAATTCCTGGAAGGCTTTCTTTGGCAACTCATCAATCATGATCAAGGTTGTGGCCTGATTGATCCCCACGGAGATTTGGCCAACAATCTCCTCAAATTGTTGGCCTTCCAGTCATCCGGTTCTGATAAGCAACCCTGGTTGGCTAATCCTGAAAATGCTGCAAAGCTCGTCTACTGTGAACCGGGCCACAACACCCATTTTGTACCCATGAATGTGTTGGCCAGCGAGGATGCCCCATACACTATTGTGAGCAACATCATCGAAGCCTTCCAAAGAACCTGGAGCCAGGAGCTAGCCGCAGCCCCCCAGTTCAAAAACGTCGCCTTGCATGGCCTCCTTCTCCTAATTGAACATCGGCTTTCGTTGGTAGAACTCCCCCGCTTGTTCATGTACAAAGATTTTCGAGATTCACTGCTCGAAGAAAGTGAAAATGAAGATGTCAAAGGGTTCTTTTACGAACGGTTTGAACGCTGGGGGCGTGAGCAATCTTTACGCATCGAAAGCCTGTTGAACAAAGTAACGGCCTTAACGCTCAATCCCTCACTCAAGATGATGCTGGGTGCCTCTGAAAATAGGCTCAATCTCCGGCAGTTTATGGATGAAGGAAAAATACTCATTTTCAATCTGGGCACTTGTGACCACGAAACCAGAAACCTGCTCGGCAGCCTTCTGGCCGTGCGCTTAGAGCAAGCAGCCCTCTCCCGAGTTGAGCTTGAAGAAGATAAGCGCCATCGATGGTATTGTGTTCTGGATGAATTTCAACGGTTTGTGGCCAATGAAGGCTCGGCTCAGGCGCTGGCCGAAATGCTTTCCGAAGCGCGCAAGTTTGGCCTGTTTCTTTGTCTGGCGCATCAAGGCTGGCATCAGCTGGCCAATGCCCGACTTGAGGGCGCATTGGATCAGGCACAAATCAAAGTAATTTTTGGCAGTGGGACAAAGACCGGCAGAATTGTGGCCGAAGAACTATTTGTGCCAGATCCGCAAAAGGTCAAAAACGAAGCGCCAGCCGAAAACAGCCATCCCATTTACGAAAATCTGCTTGAACAGAAAGAAATGTTTGTCCAGACCATCCGCCGCCAGAAGCATCGGGAAATCTTTGTCCTTCCTCCTGAAAGTGATGAGGTTATAGCCTTAAAAACGTTGCATGTCCCCCGGCCGGAAGTCGATAAGCGAGAGTTTGAGAACATAAAAACCAAGCTGCTACAAAATGTGGGTTTTCCGGTCCGGTCCTCAATTAATCACCAGGAGAGACCCTTCTCAAATGGGCAACAGCGCCTGTCTGTACCGCGTGCTGGCCACGTCGTTCAACACGCCAGCCTCAACCGGTGACAAAGGCATTTTCTCCAGGCTGAATACATAATCTGAACCGGCTAGAAGCCAGATGGGTTCTGTTAAAACCGTTTGGGCTGAAACGGTCGCAGAAGTCGTGAGATAAAAAAGCCCCTCTCCCCTATTTTCCTCAATCGCCTGCTTGAGATTATGTAGCCGTTTCTCTGAAGTCGTGACGATCAGGCAAACACCGGCGCGAACGCCAAATTGGTTGAAGTATTTATCACTGCCGAAATATCTCAAGATGGGCTTCACCTTTCGTTTCACCAAGCGATTGATGGAATGGTTGCCGGTATCAATCTCCAAGTGCAAAGCAAGCTGCTCAACTTGACTCACTTGAACGTTGTTCTCCCGCTGCAAGATAAAAAAGCTGTCCAATCTGCCGGGAATCCGAGGGCTGACCTGGCTCAATTCATATTCTGAAGTCCACTTCTTTACCGAAAACCGAGGGTTGGCTTGACACGCTTCTCTGACATCCAGACGAAAATCATTGATTGCCAGATCGTGCACAAGTGTCAACCAGCGCGGCTGTCTGCGCCATTTGAAATTAGGCCAATCAATACGCTTTTTTCTGGCGGCAATACCCGCCCCCCTCTTGTCCAACGTATAAACAATCTTGCCCAACTGCTGGCCGTTGACATTGTAGGCATCAAACTTCTGCACCAATCGGTGGTCAAAGTAATGTTGCATCCGCTCAAATGGCCAGGTGCTGGTGCAACCAGGAAAACAGAGACGCACAATTTGTGCGTGGGACATGACGCCTTCATAGTCGTGAAGTGCAGTCATCACCCGTTCTGTGTTTTCCGTTGTCACCAGTCGGCGCGGCTGCTTTTTTCTGGTAAATGGTCGGCGTCGTTTCGGCATGTTCTTGTTGGTTTCTTATTTCACCTCCTTGATCATCTCAGCCACAGTTTTGCCAAACTTGCTGACATCTTCGGGAAAGATGTAGATGCTGCTGCGTTCAAACTCATCTCCATCTGATTTGCGGCTTTGGGTGATTTTCAAATAGATACTGCCAGTCTTGGCCTTCTCTACATCCAAAAAGTAAGTGCTGCCACTGCCTTTAATCTGGGCGCTTTTCAATTGCTTTGCCATGTCAACTATCACCCCCTTTCTAATGGCCAGGGGGTATTTCCGCTGGCCCAACTCCTTCAAAATATCTGTCAGCTTTTCCAAGACGGGCACCGTTTCTACAGCATCGTCAATGGTTGTAAAGGCTTTCCTGGCGGGATCACTTCCCGACTGAATGATTTTGTTTTTTGGCATAGGCTTTAACGGCCGTATCAATGATTTTCCAGATGGGCAAAGCGCGGCCGGTTTGGATTCGGTGTTGCCGCTGTATTTGGGCAATGGCATCATAGGCGTCCAGGCTCAGGCGCGCTGTAAGCGCCACCCGCTGCTCCTTTGTTTCAGGCTTGTCCTTTGGCTGTTTTGGCATCTTGGGAATGGCACCATGGTTCAATTGCATCGTGGTGCAGGTGCACCAAGTCAGGTTAGCAAGTGAAAAGAAGGGATGTCAATAAGCAAAATAAGCGACTCCTATCCCCTATCAAAATATGCACGCTCGCCGTCTGAGAGCCAATTTCAGCCACTTTGGAGAAGAAAACAGTAAAGTATACGAGAATGGATAACCAATCTGTAAAAAACTTATCTAACGCCTCTCGGCGAGATTTGCGCTCGACCGATGGTATACCAGAAAGCCATGTCCCTTGGTTCAGGTGCGCCGTCAATCACGGCTTGGTATAGGCTGAGGGTTTGCCCCCCCACGACTTGAGGAAAAGCATCGACTTATTACCTTTTGGCCAGAAGGTTGACACGAGGACCTTAACAAAGGTATCTTTAGTGCCCAAAGGCTATGTCTGTAGCCAGCAGACTGAAGCCCTCGATACTTACAGTTTTGTAAGTCTTGCCTTCTTTTTCGTTAGTTTGAATACCGGAAACGGTTCCTATGACGACCATTTGATTGACTCTTTGATTTCTGTTTTGAACTACGAAGCTGTTTGTAAAGGGGCATCTTACAGAGAGGAGTAATCAAAGGCTTGTGTGGGTTTTACTCAGTTTTGGAGGAATAATAGATAGTTTAACATTATGTCGAAAAAAAGAAGTCCCGCTTATCTAAAAGTGCCCCCCAACCAAAAACTTTCTACCCGTGAGAAGTGGTTATTATACTTCATTGGAATTGTACTATTCGTTGCTGCCGCCTATGTACTGTACTTTCCACCAAAATCCGTCATCACAAAGGAGGACATAACAGGCCAAGTAACGGAACTTACAACATCAAGCTCAAATGGTACGACAGCAGCAATAGCCATTTTCTCAGCTTCGATGGGTATCTTTCTCTACGGATTGAATGGATTGCGTCTAACGCGATTGAGTGTCAGTAGCATTTCGGCTGAGAGTAATTTGCAGGACTTTGTTGAAGATTTTGCACCCAAGAGTAAAGAGGATCTCAGAGAGCAGTTGATAACGAATGACGATATCAAAAGTGCGTTTTCGAATATCCCCGATTTCACGCAAAGTGACGTGGAACAAAACCTTGATCAAATTAGATTAAACCTCTTAAATAACGGAATAACCACTGAAAGCCACCTTCAAGAGCTAACTTCTTCAGACCAGGTTCTTGATACGCTACGTTCAATCTATATCAGAGTACTGCGGCGTGATCGTAATAAACCTCTAGACCCGGTCGCCATTGCATCGTGGGGAGCAGCTCTCTACAAATTAGGAGTAAACGCGGATGTAATTAAGGCGATTGAGGCTAGCCTGAGAGTATCGCCTGAGTACCAGAGAAAGTTGGCAAAGGGTGAAATTAAATCCTGACAAAGAATCCAGCATACGCCTCAAAGGAGAAGTCGTAGCCCCTGGCGAAGGATAACAGTACTTTTTACTAGACTCCACACACGACCACAGAGGATTACTTCTCCATTTGTAGATTAAAGTCCTTTTCACGCATTTCAACCTCTTTTTCCCAAGCTAAGAAAATTTCTTCAATTTGATGAGCCGTTGGATCAATACTTGCCATCCATACATTTCCGCCAGGAACAATATTCCCATTCCTTAAAATTGGGAGTTTTAATTCCATCTGGATAGGTGGTTCGTCATCAAAGATTTCCCAAACCCTCCTCCTTTGACTTTCTGATAATTGCGATAATGAATATGGTATCGTGTGATTTGCCTTCAAAGACACACCCTTCTCAAATTGCGCCTTCATAAAATTCTTATCCAATCGAATTTTCAGTTCTAAGGGTTGTTTTTTCTCAAATTCCAACTCCAAATCTTCATTAACTAAATCTGGAAGAAATATTTGCTCATTTGCTGCCAACTTAATCACGACGTCTCGCAATGAAAAAGTAGTTGTTGTATTAAATGGACCCCTAATAAAGTCGTGAAGTCTCGCAGAAAAAACATCTGTCATTTTTCCACTGCTGACAAGATGAAGTGATAGTTTAGCTAGGTATTCTTGAGCTTTTTGCAAATTCTCCGTTTTTTTATTCTCTAATTGGTTCTCATCATACTGTACAGCTAGAAGCGACAGATAATGCACACAACCGATATAAATTTTAAGAACATTATCCTTCTCAACAGCTGCCCTTTCTTCTCGACGAATCTTGTTTTGCTGACGGCTCTCGTAGACATATCTACCAAATTCAACCAACTTCCCCAAGATACCGATTAATCCAGTAACTACTAAAGTGATGACAGCAGCAAAAAGCGTATCGTTTTGTTGAAGAAAATCAATTAACTCTTGCATCTTTTATCCTCTGATATTCCAGACACAGTCAATTTTTTAATTGATTATACTCCAAATACGCACTTCCTCTCATTCGACCTAACCAAATACCAATTCAATATCAAGATATGGATATTAACAATGCCAAAGAGCGTTTGTAGCACCTCGGAACCCTTACCCTAACACAAATTAATTGTGGTTCATGAGCCTAAGAAAATTAGCCAAGCGGAGCTTGGCTTCCGCTTCCGGAGGGGCTGACAAAGGACTGGAAACGTCAGCCCCGCACGATGTCGGCCGTAGGCCGACTGCCTCGGCTGTAGCCAGGTCGCCGATGTGTCAACATCGGTGGGCGCAGCGTGCCGCCGCCGCTCATAAACAGTGGCGCAGCCTCGTGTAATGGGCCAGGGCACCCACACATTTTTCAAAGCGAAGCGAAAAAAATGATGTGGGCGGAGCCGAGGCAGTCGGGCTTTGCCTGACGCTGTGAAAACAGCGGCAGCAGCAAAGGCTGACATCGCTGGCTTGTCCGAGCGGGGGTTGTCGTTGAGGTCTCTGTTCCCGCCGAAGGAACGGGAAAAAGAGGGCGAGACGAGGACTCCCCGAGGCAAGGCAGTATTCCAGACACAAAGCCGAGGTTCGATGCCGAGGGTTTGTGAAAGATACCGAATAGCATGAGGGTATCCGATTTGTTACTCAGATTGGCCACAAATGCTGAGTACAAATTTGAAACGATGTGATTCATTACTCGGTTCATATGCTTCTTGACGCTAGTCTGTCGAGCGTTCAAAATAGGCTAAGGCTTTGCCCAAAAGCCGCATACTATTTAGGCTCGCACCCTGATTCGATTTCGGGGTGCGGCCGTTTTCCCCACAAGCAGCCTTCACCCTATAAGGGCTTCGCCCTTGCCAGCCATACTATTTAACTCCTCCCTTCTCCAGCTCTTCCCCGCCAGACTTTCCTAAGCGGTGCTTCGCACCGATTTTTAAAAAATTCTTTCGGCTACAAAGCACCAATTCCGCTTGAGGTGTCTTCCAGAGGTTTCATCCTCCTTAGTTCAGCTTAGATGCTGAACAACCGTTGAGCCTGTATGGGTTGTCACTGTGTGAAAGGTCGGCCGCAGCTTTAACCCGCTGCGGTGGGACTCCTGCCAATGAAATTGGCACTTGTTTTATGACATGAAGATTAGGGCGAAATCAAGGGGTAAAATGCACCGTGGTTGCTTGGTTGATACCATGACACCGTGGTGTCGTGGTTGCATGGTGTCATGTATTCAGGGCTTTTAAGACTCTATCCAACAGGCTTGATTTGCCGTTCTGTTTGTAATCTTCAATGAGATAATTAACGGCAATCCTGGTGATTTCGTTTTCACTCGTGAGGATTCCCTGGTCTTCGTAAGTGAAGACGATTTTCCTGATCGCCTTTTTTTCCTCAACAGTGAAACGATGGGTAGCAGCTTCCTTCCCGATAACCTTCACCGCTTTTCTCAATAATTCGATAATGGTGTCATGATACCGTGATACCGTGGTGTCATGGTTGCTTGGTTGCTTGGTGTCATGGTGTCGTGATACCGTACTGGCAGGGTCTGTCTCGTTCTGAATTTGTGGCTTCTTTTTTTTCAAGGAGGGATTTTTCGATGGGGAAGTGGCCCCAGCTTTAGCTGGCTGGGGTTGTGACTTGAGGAATAATGGATTATTGGCCAGGCCAGATTTTTTTGTCATTTGGTTAGAACTTCTTTGATAAACGCTTTGTATGCTTTGGCACCTGAACTATTGGGCGCATAGTCAAAAATGTGTGTGTAATTTGAGTGGGCTTCTTCCAGGCTCACATTCTTGGGGATGGTTGTTGTAAAGACCTGATCTCCAAAATATTCTCGCAGTTGATCTTCCACATCTCTGGAAACGTTGGTGCGATCTGAAAAGGTACACAACACGCCCATGATTTCAAGCTCAGGATTGAGTTGGGTTTGTTTCACCATATCGATGGTTTCCTGAAGCTGTACCAAACCGGTTAGAGCAAAGAAGCCAGTGGAGACAGGAATAATGAGCTTCTCACTGGCCACAAACGAGTTGATCGTCAGTAACCCCAATGATGGGGGATTATCAATAATCACATAATCATATCGGTCGCGTACTTTGCTCAACGCTTTCTTTAAGCGTTCGCTCCGGTTATCAAATGCCTGGGCTAACTCTAAATCGACACTTGACAAACGAATGTGTGAGGGGACTACATGTAGATTATCCGTTTTGGTCTCCTGAATAATAGGGGAAAGGGGAGAGAATTTGATGATGGCATTGTATAGGGACTTATCCGCCTCAAGTTCAACATCAGAATGGATAAAGACCCGTGTGGTATTGGCTTGTGGGTCTGTATCAATAAGCAGCACTTTGTATCCTTCAAGCGACAATCCAGCCGCCAAGTTTATCGCTGTGGTACTTTTGGCAACTCCTCCTTTTTGATTGGCAACCGAGATAATCATGACTGTTTATTTCGTTTCACGTATTCAGTCGAGATAAGTCGAAGTAGGGATGAGAGGGATATATTCCTCTGTTGAGCCAGAAGTTGCAGTTGATTCTTTAATTCCTTGGGGGCTTTGAACTTGATCAACTCTTCGTTTTTGTAATTGTCGTTATTATTATGGGTCATAACTGGTACTAATCAGGGACACGTTTACCAGTATAAACATATTTCTTGTGCGATTGTCAATCATCAGATTAAGGCTAAGAAATCAAAATTAACGGGTCAAAAATAGGGGATTGTGGTAAAATAAGAACAGATGTTTTACAAGCGATGCCATCCTCCAAATAGCCGACCGAGTTTGAAATTAGTAAAGGAAAAATGTTGTGGCAAAGCGAAGAGGGAATAACGAGGGAAGTATTTTTTGGGACAAGTCAAAGGAAAGATGGTGCGCTGAAATCACGTTACCTGATGGAAGAAGAAAGAGGAAGCGCAATAAATCCAAAAAAGTCGTGCAAGAATGGTTGCTTGAACAACGGAAAAATCTTCAAGAGGGACGGCTACCCATTAATGAAAACGTTACGCTTGCCTCGTACCTAGACCAATTTCTCCAGGATGTTGTCCAACATACTTTGAAACCGAAAACTGCTTCTTCGTATACCTGGCTGATCAATAAACACATCAAGCCTGAAATTGGAAAGAAGAAATTAGCTTCTTTAAAATCTCACCATATCCAGGCACTGTATTCTGAGAAACTCAACTCCGGGCTGTCCAGCAAGACTGTTCACCATATCCATTCTGTTTTACGGCGGGCTTTGAACCAAGCTGTGAGTTGGGAACTGATTTATCGAAATCCTTGTGATGGCGTAACCCCTCCACGAATTGAGAAAAAGGTTCCTGTTGTATGGAGTGCAGATCAGGCTAAGATTTTCCTGGATACTGTGAAAGAGCATTCATATTACCCAATTTATCTGATTGCCTTAACGACGGGGGCGCGCCGAGGTGAAATCTTGGGCTTGGAGTGGAAAAATCTTTCTTTCACCGAGAATGCAATTAGCATCCAGAAAACCATTCAAGAAGTGTCTGGAAAAACGGTTGTTGGTACCCCTAAAACAAGTGGCTCCCGGCGCAAATTGACCTTGCCACCAATAACGCTAGATGCGCTCAAGGAACATCAAAATAAAACCAAACAAACTGAAGGTTTTATATTTACGACTTCCGTTGGGACTCCGATTTCACCCAGAAATCTGCTAAGGCACTTTTATAAAGCAATAGACCAAGCGAACTTGCCGAGAATTCGATTTCATGATCTCCGACACACATTTGCAACTTTGATGCTTTCAGTTGATGGTGGCGTTCATCCGAAAGTTGTTCAGGAGATGCTTGGTCATTCCTCCATTACGCAAACATTAGATACTTACAGCCATGTGATTCCTGGAATTAAACAGGAAGCGGCAGAAAAGATAAACACGATTTTTGCTGAAGGGTAGCAGTTAGGGTAGCAGTTTGCGTGAAATTAATGGAAATAATGGAAAAAATTATTTAAATCCACCCCCAAAATATACTTAAAATCCCTTTAAATGCCCTTAAATAGGGCATATTCAGTTTAAACGCACCCTCCCTGATCTTTCTACGAACCAGAAGGTCGGGAGTTCGAGTCTCTCAGGGCGTACTAGCAGTAGGGGTAACACCCAGAATGAACTCCATATCTTACGGTATGGAGTTTTTTGTTTTGGGCTTGGGTGTGCGTTTGTAAGGATTGCGGAAAGCATTGATTTTGGTGTATGGTACAGTTCAAGGAGAAATTCAGTCCGTACAGGTCTGATATGCGTGGAGATGGAGAACGGCCGTTTACCGCTTCTCGCTCCACACTTGGAGGTAAATGATGTCCGAAAGTGTCTATAAGGTTGTGGAACTTGTGGGTACCAGCACAGAATCATGGGAAAAGGCAGCAGCAACGGCCGTCGAAAGAGCGGCCCAAACATTACGGGATTTGCGCATTGCCGAAGTTGTTGAGCTGGACATGCAAATAGAAAATGGCCAGATTATTAATTATCGAGCCAAAGTCAAAGTATCGTTCAAATTTGACGGCTGATCTGATGGACAACAACTGATCTGATTAGCTGCGGTCTGGTATACAAACCAGACATACATAACTGAAATTGGCCTCCATATCTTTTGATATGGAGGTTTTTATTTAGCGGCATAGGAACATCTGTGAATGCCGATTGTCACAAAAACCTTGTGACAAATGTCACTATGGCCTGCTTGGCATGTCGGGTAAATTCAGGCAAACAGAATGTGGAGTATATAGGTCAACAATATCCATGTTTCAGATTAGCCGACGTGTTGATTACGCAGTAAGAATTATGATTGAACTGGGAATGCAATCCCCTGGTGCATTCCTTTCGGCCCGCCGGGTTTCGGCCCGTACGGCCGTTCCCAAAGCTTTCTTGCACAAAATTACGGCCGACCTCGTGCGCGCCAATCTCATCCATACCCAAACTGGTCCAAGTGGCGGCCTCGCTTTGCAGCGTGATGTTGCCGAGATCAATTTGCTGCACATCGTTGAAGCAATCGAAGGCCCCGTTTGCCTGAACATTTGTTTGATTCGCCCGCAAGAGTGCAATCGTGATCGCTTTTGCCCTGGCCACGAGGTTTGGGGCCGTTTGCAAATGATGTTGGTGGCCGAATTGGAAAACACCACTCTAGACGCCCTGACCAGCGAAGCCAAAAGGTTGCAAAAACAACCGCGTGGCGGAGCACTCGTCGATTTTCCGTATTTATACGCGGCCGAAAAGCCCGGCAAAAACAGTTCTGAACAGGAGCCTTCGTCATGATGTCGGCCGCAGCGACCAAACCCAGCCACGCGCCAAAATCTTCTGGCATGCTGATTTGGCGACTGTTTTTTGGGCTGTTTGGCTTAATTGCTGCCGGTGTTATCTGGTTTTCCACCGCGCGCCCTATATTGGTACTGCCGCGCATTACGCTGGCCCCTGGCTTTTATTTAACGGATCAGACGGGTGAACGATTTAGCAGTGAAGAATTGCGTGGCCAAATTACGCTTTACAGCTTCACGTACACCGGTTGCGCGGATCCTTGCCCCCAAACCAGCCCGGTAATGGCCGAAGTGCAAAAACGGCTGTCGGAAGTGCAATCGTCTGTGCCGCTGCAATTGGTGACTTTTTCTATCGATCCTGACAATGACAGCCCGGAGCGGCTGTTGTCGTTTGCTGACGAGATGGGGGCAGACCCGACCGTGTGGCATCTGGTGACGGGTGGCGCGCCGCAGCTGAAGTCGGTGATTGGTGGCGGGTTTAGTGTGTATTACAAGGCGCAGGAAGACGGCCGTTTCAAGCTGGACCCCGCATTTTTTCTGGTAGATGGCAGTGGCGTCATTCGGGCTGAATATCTGACCGATTCGCCAGACATCGACATTATTTTGCGGGATATGGGCCTGCTGTCGGCAGAAGTTGACCACAGCGAAGGCCTTTACCGCTTTGCCTACGAAGCCGCCCATCTTTTTTCTTGCTATCCACGTTGAGGTAACAAAATGAGTCATTTTACGGACGTGCCAAACGAGCATGAACAGGCCGAACCTTTTTGGAAAAGCCGATTGTTCCGGCTGGCGCTGCTGGGATTGGGGATTGGTGTTGGGTTAGGCGCGCTCTTTTTGTTGATACGGCCGTTCCTCGGTCCCACAGAATGGCACGGCATGGAGATTCAATCCACCCAGCCAGTCACCAACTTTACGCTCACCGGCCCTGACGAGCAGGCCATTAGCCTGGTCGATTTTCGCGGCAAAGTAGTGATGCTCTACTTTGGCTACACCTTCTGCCCAGACGTGTGCCCGGCGACGATGGTGGAACTGCGCGACGCGATGGACATCCTGGGCGACCGGCGTGAAGACGTACAGGTTTTGATGATCACGGTTGATCCGGAACGAGATACCCCTGAAGTACTGGAAGAATATCTGGCCCATTTTGATGAATCATTTATTGGCTTAACCGGCACGCCCGATGAACTAATTGCCGTCACGGCACCAATGGGCATCTTTTTTGAACGGCATGAAGGCAGTGCCGCCTCTGGCTATTTAGTAGATCACACGGCGACTGTCGCGGTTTTGGATAAGGAAGGCAAGCTGCGTCTTGTTTACCCGTTTGGCATTACGGGGGCAGAAATAGCGGCCGATCTTAAATATTTGGTCCGCGAATAGTGTAAAAGCGAGGAAGCCTTTGAATTAAAAAAGCCTGATACGCTCGCTTTTACTCAAGTAATCGGCCCAATTTCGTTGGGTTTTTCTGCAAAAGTTTTTGCCGATTACAAAAAACGTATGGGCAAGCCAAGTTGCTCAGCAAAATTTGAAGGAGGTTTTGGTATGGAAAAGGATAAGAAATACAAAACGCCCCAAGGAACTGTTGCCCTGGTCATTTTGTACATCCTGCTCATCATTGCGCTGTGGGGGAGTGCTTATCTGACAATGTTGGCGCGTGGGGTGACCGTATGATGCATGTAGATGCTCGTGAACGCAACTTCATTATTGGCACCACCATTTTGCTGCTGATATTTGGCACGGCCGTTTTGGTGAGCAGTTTTGCCTTTGGTTTTCAGGTTCCGGCCCCAGTTGAACGGATTGATCCGCGGGTAGTGGCAACGCCCGGGCAATCTCCCTGGGGTGATCCGGTTGATGAGCGCGTGCGCGAACTGGCGTCCAATAAATACGAAGTGTACATCCTGGCGCAAGCCTGGAGCTTCCAGCCAAACCAGATTCGGGTGCCGGTTGGTTCAACGGTTACTTTTTATTTAACCAGTAAAGATGTTCAGCACGGTTTTCGGCTCGATGATACCAATGTCAACATGATGGTGCTTCCGGGCGAAGTGTCCAGGCTGACGGCCACATTTGATGAGCCAGGCGAATACAACTTTGTCTGCCATGAATATTGTGGTGTGGGGCACCATACCATGTATGGTCAGCTCATTGTGGAGCCATAGCTATGGATGCGGTTAATGAGATTGTCCAACCGGTAAGACGACCCGCTTTTTCGCTGTGGCGAACGGCCGTTGTCCTTTTTAAACTGCGCATTGTTTCTTTGCTGCTGCTGGCGGCGTTTGGCGGCGCCGGTTTGGGAACGATGGTGACCGGGCGAGGGTCCATTTGGTCCTGGGTGCTGTTGGCCATTACCGGCACGCTGTCGGCCGCCGGTGCTTCCGGCATTAACCAATATCTGGAACGGGATCGCGATTCTAAAATGAACCGCACGGCGGCTCGCCCGCTGGCATCTGGCCAGATTGCCAATCCACACCTGGTGTTGCTGGTGGGGGTTAGCATGGTTTTGGGATCAACCGTGTTGGCCGCCGCATTCAATTTAGCATTGGCTTTTTGGGTATTTTGTGGCGCTGTCATTTACGTGGGCGTGTACACCGTCTGGCTGAAGCCGCGCACCACGCTCAACATCGTCATTGGGGGCGCAGCGGGGAGTTGTGCTGTCATTAGCGGTGGTGCAGCGGTGGGGGCCTGGTCGGCCTTGGGCGTCTGGGTTTTGGCGGCCCTGGTTTTTGTCTGGACGCCGGTTCACTTTTGGGCGTTGGCCCTGGCTTACCGCGCCGATTACATCAAAGCTGATTATCCGATGCTGCCGGCTCGGGTGGCGCCCTCAGTTGCGGCGCGGTGGACGGCCGTTCACACAGTTCTCACCGCAGCAGCCGGGCTGGCCTTGGGGTTCTGGCCCGCCATTGATTGGTTCTATTTGGTGCCGATTGGCCTGGCAACGGCCGTACTCATTGCCCGAACCATTGATTTATTGACGGCGCCAGCCGAAAAAGCGCCAGCATTTGCCCTATTCCACTTCTCTAATCTTTATCTGGCACTCGTGCTGGTCGTTATCTTGCTCGCCAGCGTGTGGAGGTGATTTTATGTATGCAAGCACAAAGAAATTAACAGCCTGGTACCTTGGCGTAGGCATGGTTGCCTTGTTTATCGGCGGGTCGATGGGTCCTCTGCAAAAACTAGAACATCTGGGCATTCCTGCTCTCAATGTTTATCCAGAATTGCAAGGCGTTGGACTAAACAGCTACTATCAAGGGCTTACCATTCACGGCGTGCTCAACGCCCTGGTGTGGACTACTTTCTTCATCGTCGGTTTTCTTACATTTGCCACGGTCCACAGCCTAAAGCGTGATTTAACCCATCCCAAAGTTAACCTTGCCAGCTTCATCATTATGATTGTTGGTTTGGTCATGGCTGCCGTGCCTATTTTAATGAATCTGGCTACGGTTCTCTTTACTTTTTATCCACCGCTCCAGGCATCACCATTTTTTTACATTGGGTTGACGCTGGTGGTCGTTGGTTCCTGGGTCGGCGGCTGGGGAATGTTCCTGACCTATCGTGCCTGGCGTAAAGAAAATCCCGGCGTTCAGACGCCGCTCATTGCCCTGGGGTCACTCATCACCATGGCCATGTGGCAATTTGCCACCATCGGCATTGCTGCCGAAATGCTCTGGCTCACCATTCCCTGGTCGTTGGGCCTGGTTGATACGATTGACCCTCAGTTAGCCCGAACCTTTTTCTGGTTTACCGGACATCCCATTGTTTACTTCTGGCTGCTGCCGGCCTATGTGTCCTGGTACGGTATGATTCCCAAACAGGTGGGGGGCAAGCTGTTCAGCGAGCCGCTGGCCCGCCTGGTGTTCTGGCTTTTCCTGCTGCTTTCTATTCCCGTGGGGCTGCATCATCAATATTTGGACCCCAGCGTACCACAGGGGTGGAAGGTGGTTCATGGTGTACTGACTTACTCGTTGTTCATCCCTAGCATGTTGACGGCGTTTAACGTGATTGCCTCTATGGAAATAGGCGGACGGGCCCGCGGCGGCACCGGGCTGTTGGGCTGGATTCGCACCTTGCCCTGGGATAATCCATCCTTTACGGCCCAAAACCTGGCAATGATCTTGTTTGCCTTTGGTGGTATTGGGGGGTTGACCAACGCGTCTTACAACCTGAACCTGGTAATTCACAACACCATGTGGATTCCCGGCCACTTTCACCTGACGGTAGGTTCTGGCGTTACCCTGACTTTCTTTGGGATTGCTTATTGGCTTGTGCCCAAATTGGCGAATAAGCCGCTCTTTAGCCGCAAAGTAGCTCTGTGGCAGGCCTGGACCTGGTTTATAGGCATGTTGTTGATGTCCAACGGTTTGCACATTTTAGGGCTGAATTTTGGCTCGCCGCGTCGCACGATGCTGGGTGTGGCTCCCTATGCCTCTGCTGATTGGCAGCCGCTATTGATTGAAGCCGCTTTGGGCGGTATCATTCTGGGTATTAGCGGTTTGCTGTTCTATACCAACATGGTGGGGACTGTTTTCTCCAAGAAGACCTTAACAGATGAAATTGAGATGCCAGTGGCTGAACCTCTGGAAGAAGGCCCGGCTCCGGCGTGGCTGGATACGTGGCGACCCTGGGTGGTGGCGACATTGGTGCTCATTTTGGTATCTTATGGTCCACTGTTGGTAAATCTTATTTCCAATCTAAATCTAACATCTCCTGGTTTTAACACGCTGTGGTAGTGTTAGAATTAGAGGGGCATCTGGCGGAAATGAGCCGATTGCCTTTATTACATTTAACTTAACAACAAATTGGAGGTCGCATACATGCGAAAATTAACGTTAACGATTGCCTTGTTGCTGCTATTTTCTTTTGGACTGGCTGCCTGTGGCGGCGGTGGTGATGAGCCGGAAGCAGGCGGTGGTGAGACCAGCTCAGTTGGCGACGCAGCCAATGGTGAACGGCTGTTTAATGAGTCGATCATTGGGGCAGCAAGCGCTCCTGGCTGTATTACCTGCCACTCTTTGGAGCCAGGTGTTGTCATTGTTGGTCCATCACATTCTGACATTGGTACGCGGGCGGAAACGGCCGTAGAAGGCATGAGCCCGGAAGATTACCTGCGTCAATCCATTGTAGAACCCAATGCCCATATCACCGAAGGCTACACTGAAGGGGTGATGTACCAAAACTACGGCGAGGAGCTGACCAACACGCAAATTAATGATTTGGTGGCCTTCTTGTTAACCCAGAAGTAAGCAAACTGCTAAACCGGGTGGTGGTTACACTAGTAGCCACCACCTTTTTGTTTCAGAGGGGGAGAGGCAGCTGCCTCGCTCATTGTCCCAAAGCCCATGCCACGATTCAGTAAAAAAGAGCCGGAACTGCTGCCAGGTGCTGTTTTGGAGGAAGATTGCCAGACGGCCGTTCCCCCCGATACCAGCGAAGATGACCACGACGACGATCACGAACATGATGTGACGTGGACGGCCGTTGCCGACAGCGCTACTTCTGATGTCAGCGGGTTGGCAGCCTGGCAGCGAAAACCGGCAGCCTGGGCGGTCTTTCTGGAACGCGTGGCTTTGTGGCTGGAACGGCCGTTTAACAAGCTTACCGGCACCCCTCAACTGAACCCCTTCTACCACACCGGCACCATTGCTGTTTTCCTGACGCTGGTTGTGGGCCTCACCGGCTTCTACATTTTTCTGTTTTATAAATACGGCTTTGAAGAATCCTACCTGGCCGTGCTGCGCATGGACGAGCAGTTTATTGCCCGCACGCTGCGCGCCGTGCACCGTTACGCCTCTGGTGCGTTGGTGGTAACCACGCTGCTGCACGCTTACCGTACCCTGTTTATGGAGCGGTTTCGCGGGCAGCGCTGGCTGGCCTGGGTGACGGGCATCGTCCTCACCATCCTCATTTGGCTGGCCGGGGTAACGGGCTACTGGCTGGTGTGGGATACGCGTGCCCAGCTCATCACCGATGGCTTTGTCCGCTTTTTGCAGCAGTTTACGCCCTGGGCCGATGGTTTTGCACTGTGGCTGATCCGCGCCGAAATTAGCGGCAACAGCTGGCCCATCATGCTGCTCATCTTGATGGTGCATGTTGTGTTGTTCCTCGTGGTGGCTTACTTTTTCTACCTGCATATTCGCCGCCTCAGCCGGGCCAAGTGGCTGCCGGAAATGCATTTGGTGATTGGGGCAACGGCCGTACTCCTTCTCGTCGCCATCTTTTGGCCCCTGCGCAATTTGCCTGCCGCCAGCAGCCTGCGCCTGCCAGAAAGCATCACGCTGGATCCGCTGTTTCTTTTTTATTTGCCCACGGAAGGCGGCAGCATGGCTCCCTGGCTGTGGGGTGGATTGCTGTTGGTAACGGCCGTTGCCCTGGCCCTTCCCTGGATCACCCGCGATCGTTCCGTGGCTGAAGTCGCCGGAGCCAAAACGGTAGGCTTGCCGGTGGTCAACATCATCAATGATCGCTGCACCGGCTGCACCAAATGTGCCCTGGATTGCCCGTACGGGGCCATTGAGATGGTGGAGCGGCACGACGACAAGCCGCACAAATTTATTGCTATTGCCGATCCCAAACTGTGTGTTTCTTGCGGCATTTGCGTCGGTTCTTGCGATGGCGTAGCCGTTTCGCTGGGAGATTCGATGCCCGAGCTATTGTGGGATGCCGTCGCTATGCGCCTGACAATGGCCAAAGCCAAGGCACCCGAGCAGCCGCTCAAGCTGGTGTTTACCTGTGATCGGCATGCGGCCCACGGCGCACGGCCGTATTTGCAGCAAGAAGGCCTGGTAGCGGTGGGAGAAACGGCCGTCGAACTCATCACCGTTCCTTGCGTGGGCACGCTGCCGCCCGATATGATGGTTTGGGCACTCGATGCCGGTGCCAGCGACATTCAGGTGATTGGCTGCCCGCCCGACGACTGCCGCAATCGGGAAGGCAATCTGTGGACGGAAAAGCGGCTAACGCGGCAGCGCGTCCCGCGCCTGAAGCGCGCTTATTCCGACGCCCCCATCACCGCTGCCTGGGTCGCCCCGGACGATTTTGCTACTGCGCTCAAAGCGCCGCCGCCGGCCGCGGAAGCCCCGGGAGAAGCGCCGGATTATTTAGCCGCCCGCCGCATGTTCCCCAACATCTCGCGGCGCAGCCTGGCCATTTTGTTTGGACTGATGGTGCTGGTGCTGCTGGCCCAGGTCTTTTTGACCGACGTCCCGTTCACCTCGCGCTTGGCCGCCAACAATGCCGTAGTGCAGGTGATGGTAGAAGACCCGACGACGCTGTTTAATCGCACTGGCGCGTTTGCCTTGCCGCAACGGCCGTTAACCTTGCGCTTAGAGGTAGATGGCGAAATTTTGGCTGAAGAAAGTTATGATCCGGCCGTTTTCTTTGTTGAGGGTGTACGGCCGTTTGTCGAAGATATACAAATTGCGCCGGGCAGCCACCACATCCGCCTTGCCTTTGTGGATGAGCTGGCCCAAACCACGCACGTGCTTTACGAAGCCACGCCTACCCTGACTCCCGGCGACATCTTGCGTATCCTCTACAATCCGCTGTCCGACACTCCCTGCAAAGGCCAAGACTGCTTGCAGTAGCTTTTTTTTCACGTCGTGGGAAACGGCCGCTTCAAAAAAGTCAGCATTGCCTTATTCACTTCTTGCGGCGCTTCGTTTTGGACCCAATGGTTGCTGTTGGGAACGTAATGGCGCTGCAAGTTGGGCACCCATTTAGTCAAGTCTTCTGTGAGCGCTTTACTGAGGGCAAAATCCTGCTCGCCCCAGATGAGCAGGGTGGGGGCCGGAATGTAATTGGCCTTGTTGACTGGCTGGTGGCGAATGGCGCGATACCAGTTGATCATGCTGGTCATGGCCCGGGGTTGGCTCATGGCCACGGCCATCATTTCTACCTCATCATCTGAAAAAGCGCCTGGCTGAATGGTCATCTCTTGAAAGCTGCGACGAGCTGTTTGGCGGGGATCAAGGGTAAGGAGAAATTCAGGCAGCAGCGGGAGCTGGAAAAAAAGCATGTACCATGATTTGCGGCGCTGTTCCCAGCCTTTGCGCAATTCGCGTCCCATGGCTTTGGGATGTGGTGCGTTCATGATGATGAGTTTTTCTACCATTTGCGGATAGTCGGCGGCAAACTGCCAGGCCACGCCGCCGCCCCAATCATGGCCAACGATAACGGCCGTTTCCCGCCCCAACTTTTCAATCAACCCAGCGACATCTTGGGTGAGGGCATCGAGGCGATACGGCCGTATTCCCCACGGCTTGCTGCTGCGGTTGTAGCCGCGCTGATCTGGCACAATGACGCGGTAGCCCGCCTGCGCCAATGCCGGAATCTGCTTGCGCCAGGAAACCCAATGTTCTGGAAAACCATGCAGCAGCAGTGCCAACGGACCATCTTCTGGCCCGGCAATGAGCGTGTGTAAAATCACGCCATCCACATCAATAAAACGACAGGCCGCGTTCAAGCCTGGATTTTTACGGTTCAACTCATCGACAGCTTGGGCCGTCAGCGCGTCTGTTTTCCTGGCTAGTTTGGCAAGCCGCTGATTGTGCAGGTAAACGGCTGAAGCTAAAATCCCAAATTTAATTAACCAACTTGTTTTACTTTTTGCCATCTATTTCTCATACCCGTGCGGATTGGCCACATGCCATTTCCAGGCCATCTCGATGATTTGGCGCAGGTTGGTGTAGATAGGTGCCCAGCCGAGATCGTGGTTGATCGTTTCGCTGCTGGCAATCAAGATGTCTGGATCGCCGGCACGGCGCGGGCCAATTTCGGCAGGGATGGGATGCCCGGTCACGGCGCGGGCGGTGTCGATCACTTCTTTGACGCTGAAGCCACGGCCGTTTCCCAAATTGTACTTGCGGCTGTGTCCCCCATTAAGGATTTCACGCATGGCCAAAATGTGGGCTTCGGCCAAGTCCACCACGTGGATGTAGTCGCGGACGCAGGTGCCGTCCGGTGTGTTGTAATCGTCGCCGAAGATCGTGATTTTTTCACGCTGGCCCAGCGCCACTTCCAGCACCAGGGGAATGAGGTGGGTTTCCGGGTCGTGGTCTTCGCCGCGCGTTTCTGTGGCGCCGCAGGCGTTGAAGTAGCGCAGGCAGCAGTAGCGCATATCGTACAGCCGGTCCATCCAGTGCAAGTAGCGCTCCAAAATGAATTTGGATTCGCCGTAGGGACTGCCGGGCACGATGCGCTCTTCTTCGTCGATGGGCATGCGCTCCGGGTCGTCGAACAGGTTGGCGGTGGAGGAGAGGATGAACCCTTTGACACCGTGGGCAACGGCCGCTTCAATTAAATTCAGTCCGTTGACGATGTTATCGCGCAGGTACAGGAACGGCTTTTCCACCGATTCGCCCACAAGGGTATACGAGGCAAAGTGCATAATGCCGTCCGGCTTGTGTTCGGCGATGGCGGCTTCCACGGCCGTTTTATCAGCCAGATCGCCCTGTACAAACACGGCGTCGGGATGCACCGCATCACGATGTCCCTGGTACAAATTGTCAAAAACAACCACTTCTTCGCCAGCTTTAATGAGACGCTCAACGGTGATGCTGCCAATATAGCCAGCCCCGCCGGTAACGAGAATTTTCATCTGAATCTCCTTGTGTCAGTTTTCAGTAAATCAGTAAGCAGCGTTCAGTAATCAGTCGTCAGTCAGTACAGATTACCGGCTGCTGATCGCTGAACACTGGTTTTACACGTCTAACCTTGCAGAGCCGCTGTCAATTTGGTTGGGCGGTTAGGGATTAATTACCGAGGCACCGTCGCTGGGCTGGCAGACGTAGATTTTGGGGATAAGGTCGGTTTGCTGCTGGTATTGTTGGGAAACGGCCGTAACAAACTCCTCCACCTGTTCCCCATGCACCAGCGCCACGGCGCAGCCGCCAAAGCCGCCACCCGTCATCCGTGCCCCAAAACAGCCGGGCTGTGCCTGGGCTGCTGTCACCATCACGTTCAACTCATTATTGGTGATTTCAAAATCATCGCTCATGCTGATGTGGCTTTCATTCATGAGCTGACCCAGCAGCATGGCATCAGCGTTTTGCATCGCTTTGGCGGCGTTAAGGGTGCGCAAATTTTCGGTGATGACATGTTTGGCCCGCTTACGGGTGAGCGGCGCCAGGTTGTCTGCTTCTTCTAGAAACTCGGCAATGGAAACATCGCGTAATGCTTGGACGCCAAAAAATTCGGCGGCGGCTTCACACTGCTGGCGGCGTTCGTTGTAGGCGGAATCCACCAGGCCACGCCGGGTGGTGGTGTCGAGGATGACAACGGCCGTTTCTGATCCATCCAGCGTCGGCGGCAGCGGTACAGACTGCGTTTCCAGGCTGCGGCAGTCGATGAGCAGCGCATGGCCTGCCTGCCCGGCAGCAGAAATCATCTGGTCCATAATGCCACAATTCATACCGACCCATTTATTTTCGGCAAGCTGGCTCAGTTTGGCCATTTGTGCGGCATCCCAGGCAAAACCAGACACCTGTTGAAAAGCGCGAGCCGTCACCAGTTCCAAGGCGGCAGAAGAAGAGAGGCCCGCTCCTTTGGGCACATTGCCGGCCAGGATGCCTTCCCAACCACGCAGCGCGTAGCCATTTTCTTGCAAGGCCCAGGCGACGCCTTTTAGGTATTCACTCCAGCCGGCCTTTGTGTTTTGCAGGTTGTTAAGGTGGAAAACGGCCGTTTCGCCAAAGTCCAGCGAATGTACCAATACCTGCTCATCGTCGCGGGGTCGTAATGCCAGCCAGATTTCGCGGTCGATGGCCATCGGCAGGACAAAGCCGTCGTTGTAGTCGGTATGTTCGCCAATGAGATTGACGCGACCTGGAGCGCGCACCAAGACAGGAGGTGGTGTGCCAAATTGTTCTTGGAAAGCGGCCGTAACTTTTTCTTGTAAACTCATAGATTTTTCTCCAATTTGTAATGCACATCTGGCAAGTTGCGCAGACGGTCGGCGGCTTGTTCGGCCGTGAGGTCGCGCTGGGCTTCGCCGAGCATCTCATAGCCTACCAGGAACTTTTTTACCGTGGCCGAGCGCAGCAGCGGCGGGTAGAAGTGGGCGTGAAGCTGCCAATGGGCCATGTCAACCTCCAGCAGGTTTTCTGTCGGTTGTGGCCCTTGCGGAGAAACCTGGGGGAGGTTTTGCGGGAATGGCGCGCCATGCCAGCCCATTGAGTAGGGGAAAGATGTTTCAAAAAGATTGTCGTACTTGGTGAGCATTTTTTTGAGAATGTCGCCGAGGGCATCCCGTTCGGCGTGGTCCAAATCGGGCAGGCGCAGGACGTGGCGGCGGGGCAGCAGCAGCAGTTCAAACGGCCAGACGGCCCAGTAGGGCACCACCGCCAGCCAATGCTCATTTTGCACCACGATGCGTTCCTGCTGTTCCAGCTCCAGATTGACATAATCCATTAACAGGGGACGGCCGTTTTCCTCAAAATACCGTCGCTGTGCCCCATCCTCAGCAAATGGCTCGTTGGGCAGCGTATCCAGTGCCCAAATCTGGCCATGCGGGTGGGGGTTAGAGCAGCCCATGATCGCCCCTTTGTTCTCGAAGATTTGTACCCAGCGGTAGGTCTGGCCCAATTCGGCCGTTTGCGCCACCCAGGTGTCCACCACGGTGCGAATTTCGGGCAGGCTCATCTCCGGCAGGGTAAGATCATGCCGGGGCGAGAAGCACATGACGCGGCAAACGCCCTGCACCGCCTGCGATTGCAGCAGCGGGTGCGCTGGTTTACCAGCGGAAGGTATGTCGCTCAACAAAGCGGCGAAGTCGTTGGGGAAAACGAAGGTGCTGGTGTAGTTGGGATTGGTTTCGCCGCCGGCACGGCCGTTTCCCGGGCACAAATAGCAGTTTGGGTCATATGCCGGACGATTGTCAGGTGGTGCTTTTTCTACCTGGCCCTGCCACGGCCGTTTCATCCGGTGGGGCGACACCTGAACCCATTCATCGATAAGGGGGTTAAACCGCCGGTGCGGATGTTCAGTTGGATCAAATTCACTTTTCACGTTTCACTTCTCACTTTTTACTCAATTCCTGCGCTCTTGTTTGTAAAGCGGCGACACGGCCGTCATCCCGCGTCAATGCATCATGAAGCTGCTCAACCCTGGCCACCAATGGCGGATGTTTAAAGGAAAAGGCGATGTTGCGTACCTGGTGCAGCCGTGCTGACTCGCCTCCAGGTGTGCGTTCGTCCGGTCGGAGGGGGCGGGCGGCCCCCCAATCGACATGGACGATGGCGCCGTCTGGCTGGCGCACGATGAAGTTAGCGGCATGCCAATCTCCATTTTCGATGCCTAACTGTTCGCAGACGAGCTGATGCAGCACAATTTCCTCGTACAGCGCGGGGGTAAGCCGGGCGGCATTGCCCCAGACGGCTTCCAGGACAGTGTCGCCCTGGATAAATGGCTCAATCGTCAGCCCCAGCAGCGAGGAGAACTGGGTGTTGTAGCCAAAGGCACGGCTGATCCGCGGTACTAAATTTTCTTCCAGAATCAGCCGCAGGCGGCCACGCGCCGTGACCAATGCACCATCCTCGGTCATAACAGGCCAATTTTCGGGACGGCCGTTTACCATCCTGGCACCCAACTCAATTTCATGAAATGGTTCAGGGGCCGGCTGCTTCACCACCACGCCCAACTCAGGGGCGATGAGGATAGTGCTGCGTCGGTGCCGCCCGATAATGTACTCACCTTTGAGCAGAAGCTGAAGGCCGCTGGCTTGCTTGTGAGTTTCTTGCCAGGCAGCGATGACGTCGCTTACAGAATGATTTTGGTCGGCAACGGCCGTTCGCCTGAGCAATTCCAAAATCACCAGCTGCCCCAGTAGTTCATCAAGCAAAATGTGGTTGGGGATGGCTGGCTGATCTTTTGCGGCAAAGCTGCATTCCTCAGCTATTTCGGTATAGAGCCGGTCGATGTATGCCATGTGGGTGGGGAGGGTGGGGCGTTGGCCCAGGTGATGCTGGCGGATGGTGTGCAGGCGGCAGAACGCCTGGACGATGGCCTCAATTCCCATGCCGGTTTCTTCTTCCAGCCGCTTAGCTACCTGATGTGGATCCGCGCCAAAAAAGCGAATTTGGCTGCCAAAATCTCGTAAAATTTCTGCCCGGTTCAGCAGCGGATCGCCGTTGGCCAGCGGTGGCTCGTACCCTATTGTGCCAAAGTAATTGGATACCCAGCCACCCAGGTCACGGGTGAGAAAATCTGGCTCGGCCAGGAATTCAACAGGTACCAGGCGGTCGGTGGCCCTTTCTACGAGATGGCCATGTGGGTCGTCAATTTGCAGCAAATCTTCAACTGTAGGAACGGCCGTTTCCGCCAGATGTTTAATCCACTTTGCTTCGGTGGTGGGAGACGGCCGTTGCCCCACAATGGTGATCTTGCTGCCCCGCGCTTTCGGCTGTGGCGGCACCAAAAAATCCACAATTTCGGGACGACTAAGGGGGATGCCGACAATGGCAAACTGGCGCTTCTTTATCATGCCTCTAGTTTACGCCAAAAGGACAAAAATCACCCGTCCCGAACAACCTTGTGGAGAGCAAATCTGCGTTTTATTTCAGGTGGCCGGATTTTTTGTTGATAACCTACAACGCCAAACGAGGCCTGAGCCTGTCGCAGGCCGGCCTGCGACAGGCTCAGGCCTCGTCTTGCATCAACAATTCTTTCGGCACACTTTTATTTCGACTTGCTTGACAAAGCGGCCGTTGTTGATTATCATATCCGATAACATTATCAAAATTAATAATGGAGACTGTTTTGCGGAAAATAGAGCTTGTTATTCATCCGGTTCGTTTCCAAATCTTACGGGCCATTGGCACAGAGACGTTGACCACACAGGAAATTTCTGACCGGCTGCCCGACACGCCAAAATCGTCGATCTACCGACATCTGAAGCTGCTGCTGGAACACGACTTGATTGTGATAGATGAAACCAGGCTGGTGAACGGCATTCAGGAAAAGACGTATCGTCTGGACCAGCCAGCCCGACTCGGGCCGGAGGAGATGAATGAGGTGTCAGTAGACGATCATATTCGCTTTTTTACAACGTATGCCCTGACGCTGGTGCAAGATTATGCCGAATACGTCACCAAAAATGCGCCCATCGACATGCTGGCCGATCGCACCGGCTACACAGAGGTCGCTTTTTATGCCACCACGGCCGAGCTGGACACATTCCAGATGGAAATTAATACGGCCGTTATGAAGCTGTTAAACAATAAACCGGGAGACGGCCGTGCCCGGCGCAAATTGGCCATTGTCTCCCAACCATTGCCGGAGAATGGCAGTGAAAAGTGATAAGTAAAAAGTGAAAAGTGGGTTACTTGCTTTTCACTTATCACTTTTTACTTTTCACTAAAAAAAGGAGTTGCAAACATGGAAGTCCTAAACGAATACCTGCCCCTACTCATCCCAGTTATTGTCATTCAACTGGTGCTGATCATCTTTGCCCTGACCGATTTAGTGCGCCGGGAGCAGACGCGCGGCCCCAAGTGGGTTTGGGTGTTGGTGATCATATTTATCAATTTGATTGGTCCCATCGTCTATCTACTGTTGGGACGGGATGAAGTCTAAATGAACGACTTTGCTATTCGCTGCCAGGGCTTGAGCAAGCAATACGGTGAGATTCAGGCGCTTAAGTCGCTGGATCTCACGGTCGCCCAAGGCTCGATTTTTGGCTTTTTAGGGCGCAACGGCGCGGGCAAAACCACGACCATTCGCCTGCTTACCGGGCTGGCCCAGCCCAGCGAGGGCACTGCCTGGGTGGCCGGTGTAGAAACCACTACCGCCGACAGCACGGCCCGATCTCGCTTTGGCTATCTGCCGCAGGAACCGGCTTTTTACGGCTGGATGACCCCGTTGGAATATCTGGACTACGTGGGTAAGCTGTTCCAAATGAACAACGCCACGCGAAAGCGGCGCATCAACGAGATGCTGACGCTGGTGAAGCTGACGGATGCGGCTAAACGGCCGATTCGCGGCTTTTCCGGCGGCATGATGCAGCGCATGGGCATTGCCCAGGCACTGCTGCACGAACCGCCGGTGCTCTTTTTGGACGAGCCAACGAGTGCGCTGGACCCAGCCGGGCGGCATGAGCTGCTGGCCCTGCTGGACAGCCTGCGCGGCCAGGTCACCATCTTCCTCTCCAGCCATATTTTGGCCGATGTAGAACGGGTGTGTGACACAATTGGCATCATCCGCGAAGGAGAGCTGGTGCTGGTGGCAGAACGGGATGAGTTGATGGACCGTTACGCCACGGACAGCGTCTTGCTGGAAGTAGCTCCCGGTTCGCCAACGGCCGTTTCCCACCTCGTCCCCATCCTGCAAAACCAATCCTGGGTGCAGCAAATTGACCACGAAAACGGCCGTCTGCACCTGCACGTTCATGATGTGGCCGCCGCCCAGCAAGCGCTGCTGCCGCTGGTCGTTGAAAACCACGTGCAGCTCAACAAGTTTGAATGGCTGCGGCCGTCTCTGGAAGAAATCTTCTTATCAATTAGCGACCGGTAGGGCGGTGAACGGTAATCGGTAATCCGTAAGCGGTGAACCGTTTACCGACCACCGATTACCGTACGCGAAGCGGTCGCGCAGCGACATTACGGAATACGGATTACCAAAAATGACCATCTTTCTCTTCACAACCGCTGTACTAATCATGATTCTCTTCCCGCTGGGGCTGGCCATCTGGCTGCGGCGGCGGTACCGGGTGCCGTGGCTGCTCTTTTGCGTGGGCGTCCTCACCTTTATTGGCTCGCAGACGTACCATATTCCGCTCAACAACTGGCTGGGCGATTTGGGCGTGATTGGCCCGATAGGTCCGGATGCGCCGAATTTGTTGGGAACGGCCGTTATTCTGGGACTGTCTGCCGGGTTAAGCGAAACGATTGCCCGCGTGTTGGGTTACTGGTTCCTCTTCCGGCAGCGGCTGGCCGAGCGGTTTGAGGACGGCCTGCTGGTAGGCCTGGGTCACGGTGGAATTGAGGCGATGGTCATCGGCGGCGTGTTTACCGCCGGGTCGCTCAGCTCGCTGTGGGCCATTCGCAACATGGATTTGAGCACGCTGGGCATGACGGCGACGGAGCTAACGGCCGTCACTGAGCAGCTCACTACATTGCAAGAAACCCCCTGGCTGGTGTTTGCCGCCGTCTTTGAGCGGCTGGTGGCCATGACGCTGCACGTCACGATTTCGGTGCTGGTATGGCGTGCCTTCAAACAGCGGCAGGTGTGGCCGGTGCTGCTGGGTGCAGCTTACCATACGGTGTTGGATGCAACGGCCGTTTACGCCGCCCAATTCCTGGAGGTGCTCTGGGTAGAATTGCTCTTACTGGCATTGGCTTTGCCCGGTGCCTTTTGGCTGTGGCGGCAGTGGCCTGCGCCTACCAAGACGAGTCCTGGTTTGGGCTGGCAAAATGAGTTAAGGCTGTTGGGAACGGCCGTTGCCCAGGAGCTCAAGCAGCAGTGGCGCACCCGTCGGGCGGTGGTCATGGTGGCTGTGTTTGTTCTGTTTGGCCTGGCCTCGCCCCTGCTGGCCAAGTTCACGCCGGAGCTGCTCAGCAGCGTGCCCGGTGCCGAACAGTTCGCCGGACTCATCCCCGAACCCACGGCGGCCGATGCCGTGAGCCAATACATCAAAAACCTGACCCAGTTTGGCTTTGTTTTGGTCATTTTGCTGGGAATGGGGGCCGTGGCCGGTGAGAAAGACAAAGGGACGGCAGCGATCATCTTGAGCAAGCCGCTGCCGCGCTGGGCGTTTTTGCTGAGCAAGTTTGTGGCCCAGGGTGTGGTCTATTTTGTGGCGCTGCTGTTGGGGACCTTGGGGGCGTATTATTATACGCTGGTATTGTTCGAGCCGCTGGCGTTCGGTCCGTTTTTGTTTGGTGGGATGCTGCTGTGGCTGTGGGCGCTGGTGTTTACGGCCGTTACCCTCCTGGCCAGCACAATTGGCCAAAGCACCGGCGGTGCGGCGGGCATGGCTTTGTTGGGAGCCGTCTTACTGCTCATTTTGGGCAGTATTCCGCCGGTTGGGCAGTTTTTCCCCTCGGCGCTGGTGGGCTGGGCGTCGCAGCTTGGCCTGGCGGATGGGGTGCCGTTTAACGGGGCGGCGCTGTCGGCCAATGGAGTGTTGATTGTGGTGTTTTTGGTTACGGCCGTAGCCCTCTTCGAGCGCCAGGAGATTTAGGTAAGAAACTTTCTAAACAGAAGGGGAAACATCACAAGTGCAAAAATACCCATGCTTGCATAGGTTAGAACACCGACACCTGTCCACTCACAGCAAAGACCAGTTAAATCTGTCTGGCGGCATGCATTGCATCCATCGGTTACGTACTTAACACCGTACAAGCTTGCTAATATGATCACACCAATGCCCATTCCCAAAGCGAGCCTTTTGTTCTTAAAGGTGTTTGTTAGCCAGGCAGCAAAGAGAAAAGCAAAAAATGTCAAGAAAATGGCTAAAACAAATGGATATACAAACAGCGCCATAACCTTACTTACCCTTCTTTCGGAAAATCCGCCTCTTTCAACTTTTCAAATCAACAGTGATGTCATTGATGTCTTGAAAGACGTAATCAGGTTGAAAAGGGTTCCCGTGGTTGAGGTCTTTTTGTTGGCTGATGCCGGAGAGGATGAGGATAGTTTGAATACCCGCCGCTTTGCCCCCGGCGATGTCAGTTTCCAGGCGGTCGCCGACCATGGCGGTGTTTTGCGGTGTGCCGCCCAGCTTTTGCATCGCCATCTGGAAGATCAGCGGGCCAGGCTTGCCGATGACGGTCGGCTCCACACCCGTTGCCGCCTGGATGAAGGCCAGGATGGAACCCGCGCCGGGCAGTTGGCCGTATTCGCTGGGGAAGGTGAGGTCCGGGTTGGTGCCGATAAAGTCGGCCCCTTTGCGGATGAGCAGCGATCCGGCGGCAAGCTGGGCGTAGTTGGTGTTGCGGTTGAAGCCTGCCACGACGAATACGGCCGTTCCCCCCCCCAACACCTCATCAACCGTCAACAACTGAAAGCCGCGCGTTTTTATCGCCGTCTGCAAACCCACATCCCCCACCACAAAAACGTTCTTACCCACCTCATACCGTTCCTGCACGTAATCTCCTGTCGCTTCAGCAGAGGTAAATACCTGGTCTTCCGTCACGGTCACGTCAAAGCGGGCTAACTTCTCCACGTATTGCTGTGGCGTCTTGGAGGCATTGTTGGTGGCTAAAACGAAGTTGATGCCCTTCTGGTGCAGTGTGTTAAAAAATTCGGCCAGGCCGGGCATTGGGGTTTCCCCGCGCCACAGCACGCCGTCCATGTCTAAAATAAGGTTCTTAATGTTGTTCATGCCGCTGATTATAGCGGATGCGGCTGGCTTGGATAAATGATAGTTATCACCTTTTGGACGCAGATTGGCCTGATTTCCCTGATTTGAATAGATCGATCAGGTAAATCAGGGCAATCTGCGCTCTATTTTTTGATGCCCCGCTGGAGAAGCGTTCCAAATGAATTTGCTAAATGGGCGTCTGGGATTATGTTGTTATACAATTGCCCGACTTTTGAGAACTTTTGAAACCAATCAGGGAAGAGGGATTTGTGAAATTATCTGTCATTATGCCCGTGTTTAACGAACGGGAAACATTAGAAGAATCGGTAAAAGCGGTGCTGGCCGTTGAGCTGGCCGACGAGATTATTCTGGTTGACGATGGTTCCACCGACGGCACCCGCGATCTGTATCCGGCCATCCAGGCTTTGGATGAGACGATCAAAATTCACTTGCACGAGAAAAACCAGGGAAAAGGGGCGGCGGTGCGCACCGGTTTCAGTAAGGCAACCGGTGACATCTTTCTAATTCAGGATGCCGACCTGGAATATGATCCGCGTGATTACCCGGAATTGATCAAGCCGATTGTGGAAGGAAAAGCGGCCGTTGTTTACGGCTCTCGTTTTCGCGGCGGGCCCACCAAAACGATGTTTTTCTGGCACATGGTGGGCAACAAACTGCTGACGCTCGTGACCAACATCGTTTACAACACGATTTTGTCCGACATGGAAACGTGCTACAAAGTGTTCCGCGCCGACGTCATTCGCGATATGCCGCTGCGCTCACGCGGCTTTGAGTTTGAACCGGAGATCACCTCCAAAGTCCTCAAACGCGGCCACCGCATCTACGAAGTGCCCATCTCCTACAACGGCCGTGAATTTGATGAAGGCAAAAAGCTCAATCCCTGGGTGGAAGGACCGAAGGCGCTGTATTATTTGTTGAAGTATCGGTTTGTTGACTAAACGGTTATCGGTATTCCGTAATCGGTAAACCGCTCACCGATTACCGACCACCGTTTACCGATAACTGCCACGCGAAGCCATGTCTCGTTTCCCCAAAATTCCCCTCCTACTCATGACTGGATTAACGGCCGTTCTCCGCGCCCGTGGTTTGTTTGCCAACAGCTTCCAGGCAGATGAGGCGCTGTTTGCCACCTGGGCCCGGGAGATTGCCATCTGGCACGATCCGCTGCTGCAAATGCAGCCAATAGACAAGCCGCCGCTGCTTTTTTACCTGCAAGCGCTGTTTTATCCGCTGTTTGGTCCGGTGGAGTTTGCTGCCCGCTGGCCCAACTGGATTGTTTCTGTGTTGATTGTGCCCTTGATCGGGATTTTGGCCTGGAAACTGTATCGGCGGCCGGGAACGGCCGTTCTCGCTGCCGCCCTCATCGCTTTATTTCCACTCAGCGTCCAATTCAGCCCCACTGCTTTTACTGATCCACTGCTTACTTTTTTACTGATTGCGGGCTTAACGGCCGTTGCCGGCCAAAAACCAGGCTGGGCTGGACTGCTGTTTGGATTGGCACTCATTACCAAATATCAGGCGATACTTTTTTTGCCCTTGCTGGCCGGTTTGGGTTGGGTGATGGGCTGGCGCTGGCGGCATTGGTTTCGTGGTTGTGCCGGACTGCTGTTGCCGGTTGGCCTATTTTTCGCCTGGGAAAAGGCTCGCACCGGCTCGTTTTCCCTGTGGCAAACTCAGCTTAGCAACTTTGGCGGCGTGCGCCTGAGCTGGTCGTGGGAAATCTGGCCCCGGTTTTGGGCGTGGGTGGATTTGTGGCAAACGGCCGTTTCCCCCCTCATCTTCTTTTTACTCACCCCCGCTATTGCCTGGTTCTTTTTCCAACACCTCCGCCCACCAACAACCCCCTCCGCGCCTCCGCGCCTCTGCGTTAAAAAAATTGATCGCTTACTCCTAATCTTCATCTTGGGCTACGGGCTGTTTCACTGGCTCTGGGCTATTCCGGTGTGGGACCGCTACTTGCTGCCGCTGCTGCCGCTGCTGGCACTGCTGCTGGCACGGGCTTATGGCGAACTTCTGGCCCATTTGCCTGCGGCCGCTCCCATCCGGCAATTTCGCGGCGCGATGGTGATTTTGGTCCTGTTGTTCATCTCAGCATCGTGGTCGGCACGGAACGGCCGCACCCCCCTCGGCAGCTTCCCCCAGGCCGATCAAGGCGCGGCCGAAGTTGCCGCAGCCCTGGCCGACGCACCCTATGGCACCGTTTTATACGATCATTGGTTTAGCTGGCAGTGGCGCTACCACCTGTTCGACAAGCGCGTCTTTGTGAGCTGGTTTCCCCACGGTGCTGCTCTTGCGGCCGACTTAACCGCTTTTGGCCAGGATGGCTCGGCGCGCTACCTGGCCGTGCCCAATACGGCCACTTCGGCTTCGCTCAGTGCAGGCGTTGCCCAGCCCATCATCCGCACCGTGCAAGAAGCAGGTTTTACGCTAACGGCCATTGCCCAATCTGACCAGATCATCCTTTATAAAATAAATCCACAGATTACGCAGGCTTGTGGTGAGCCCAGCCGAACCATTTCACAGATTAAGCCCCAAAATCTGTGCAATCTGCGAAATCTGTGGATAAATTCTTGGAGGCATCATGCGGCGGTTTGAGTGGCTAAAACGACTGCCGCCGCTGGTGTGGCTGCCGGTGCTGCTGGGTCTCTTTTTTAACAAGATGGCCTTCAGCAACCTCATTTTGGCGCGGGGCGATACCTTCCTCTACTTTTATCCTTACTGGGAAGCGGCGGCCGAGGCTCTGCGGAACGGCCGTATCCCCCTCTGGAATCCCAATCTGTTCATGGGCGCGCCTTTCCTGGCCAACAGTCAGGTCGGCTTTTTTTACCCGCTCAACTGGCCTGTCTGGCTGCTGCTGCCCACGCCGTATGCCGTCAGCGCGTCCATTTTGTTGCACTTGCTCATTGCCGGGATTGGCGCGTATCTGGCCGGACGGCGCACGCTGGGGCTGGGGCGATGGGGTGGGTTGGTAACGGCAGTTCTCTTTGCCCTCGGCGGTTATCTCACGGCCCAGGTGGAGCACATCAACCAGTTACAGGGGCTGGCCTGGATGCCCTGGTTTTTGTGGGTGGCTGCGCTGGTGTTCCGCAGCAAGACAGGTAACCGCTGGGTACTGGTGGGGCGTGGTGCAGTAGGTTTTGCCTTGCTGTTCAGCCTGCAACTGCTGGCGGGGCATACCCAAACCAGCTTCATCACCGGCATCATGTTGGTTGTGTGGGGCGGGGCACACTGGCTGGAAAAGTGGCTGCTGCGCAATTCCCCGCACGGATTGGGACTGTCGTTTCAGTGGCGGCGTTTTGTGCGGCGATTGCCGCTGGTTTTGTTGATGGGTGGCTGGATGGCGTTGCTGTTAACGGCCGTGCAAACCTTGCCCACCTTCGAGCTCATCCAGCAGTCCAGCCGTCAGGGTGGATTGACGCCTAACGAAGTGCTCTCCTTCTCGCTGCATCCGCTGCTGCTCAACCGGGCGCTGCTGACTGCTTATGGCCAATCCTTGTTTAGCGAATACGTGGCTATTTTGCCGCTGACGGCGCTGCTGCTGGCCTTTTTGGCGGCTTGGCAGTGGCGGCAGTGGCGCGGCGTGGTTCCGGCCATTGCCCTGGTACTGCTTGGTTTGCTGCTGGCGCTGGGCATTTTTAATCCGCTCAACTGGCTGCTGGCCCGGCTGCCCGGCTTTAATTTGTTTCGCGTCCCGGCGCGCTGGCTGGCGGTGTATGCCCTGGGTGTGGCATTGCTGGCCGGATTGGGCTGGCAGATGGTGTTGGACCGCTGGCTGGTGCGACAGCGGGACTGGCGCAGCATTCCTTTGCGGGCGAAAGAGAATTTGTGGCATCTGGAACGGCCGTTTCGCTACGGCATCTGGCTGCTGATTGGGCTCATTGCCTGGAATGTGCTGGCTAACCCGGTCGCTATTTTCGTGCCGACCGGTCCGGAAGCGCCGTTTGAACAGGCAGGTATTGGTTCCTTGCTGCTCTGGCTGTTGGAGCTGATCTTGTTGTTTGGCCTCATCATGGGGCAGCGCTTGGTTTACGCGCCAGAAAATCGCTTCCGCTTTAAGCTGGAAATGCGCCAGTCTGGATTGCCCTGGCTGCTGCTGCCGCTGCTGGCTATTTTGCTCTTTTGGGGCACGCGGACCCATCCCTACAACAATCTCACCACCCCCGAAGCGTACTTTGATTTGCGCCCGCCGCTGGCCCGGCTCATGGCCGAAAATCCGTGCCGGGGCGATGCCGTTTGCCCCACGCCACCGGATCGCTTTCTCAGCCTGTCTGACATCTTTTTTGACGTAGGCGACCAGGCGGAAATCAATACGATTTATGGTGACCAACTCTCGCCGGAAGCCCAGTACGATTACACCATCGCCAACAAGCAAAAAGAGATTATCGCGCCCAACCTGCCGCTGAGTTTTGATCTGGCCGCAGTGGATGGTTTTGACGGCGGCATTTTACCGCTGAATTCGTATAGCCAATTTGCTGGACTGGTTTTGCCACCAGAAACGCGGACGACAGACGGCCGTTTACGTGAGCATCTAACGTCCGTTCCCCCGGCACCGTGGCTGGATCTTACCAACAGCCGCTACGTTATCACCGACAAAGTGGGGGATGTCTGGCAGGAGGTGGGCTTCAGCATGACCGCCTTCTTCGATTTGGAGTTTCCCATGGCGTTGGGGCCAGGCGAGTCACTGGAAATAGCGTACACGCCCACCTTTACTGCGACGGCGCTGGCCTTCGTTTCCGAAGGGGAACCGGGCTGGGTTGAGGTGGAAACGCAAGCGGGTGATAAGTGGGAAATCCCCGCTTTTGCTGCCGGTAGCGGAGTGGTGCGGGCGGGCTGGCCGGCGTCGGCCACGATGCGCCAGATTGTGGAGCTGGCTGCCCCCAAGCGGTTGGTTTTGCATGGGCCAGAGCAGGGCGTCTGGCAAATTTACGGGGCAACGCTCCTCAATGAAATTGACGCCACGTTTCAGCCGTTGGTTCTGGGCAACTACCGCCTCATTCATTCTGGCGACGTGAAAATCTACGAGAATTTGGACGTTCTGCCGCGTGCCTATTTGATGCCCAGCTGGACGTGGCAGCCGGACCAAACGGCCGTCTTACAAACCATGCAGCAGCCGGATTATGATGTGAGGGAGACGGCCGTCCTCCTCGGCAGCGGCGAAGATCACGCGGGTGAAACCGATCCCGACGCCTCCGCTACTATTACGCGCTACGAGCCGGAGCAAGTGATTGTACAAACCCGCAGCAGCCAACCACAGCTGCTCCTCCTCAGCGATGCTTACTACCCTGGCTGGCAGGTCACCGTTGATGGCTCACCTGCTGAACTGCTTCAAGCCGATGGCCTGTTTCGCGGTGTTTTGCTGCCTGCGGGCGAGCATGAGGTGATGTTTAGTTTTGCCCCGCGAAGTTTTCAATTAGGTTGGATGATGACGGCCGTTGGCCTGATCTTGCTTGTTTTGCTGGGGATAGCCTTGCTCATTTTGCAGCGTTTAGATTCAAGAAGAATAGAACGCTGATTTGCCTGATAACCCTAATCAGGAATATCATGAAAATCAGGGTAATCAGCGTTCCATTAAAAAGGACAAAAGATGGAATTACTTTCGCGTCCCAAACTTGGTGTAGCCCTATGGACCTTGGGCCAAGTATCCCTGGCCGAATCGGCAAAACTGGTAGCCGAGATGAAATATGATGGCGTTGTGCTGCCTTTTGCTCAGGTTGAATCACCAGCCGTTGCCACCGAAATTTTGCAGGAGCACCAGCTCACTTGCTTTGCCCTTACGCCAAATCCGGTCGATCTAGCACACCCCGATACGGCCGTTCGCCAATCCGCCATGGCCCATGTAGAAGAGGTGATTGAAACGGCCGTTTCCTTGCAAACCCCGCTCGTGACCATCCGTAACCTGCCGGGTCGCTTCCGTCCTATCAGCACGCTGGATGAGGAGCAGGCTTTGTTTGAAACGGCAGTTACCCACCTGACCACCTTTGCCGCTGAGCGCAACATTCAACTGGCAGTGGATGTGGTGAACCGGTATGAGAGCTTTTTGTGTCGGAATATGGCCGTTGCCCTCCAAATGCTCACCCGACTCAATCAGCCCAACCTCGGCCTCACCCTCAGCGCCTTCCATATGAACCTGGAAGAGCAAGATGCCGCTGCCGCCATTCAGGCTGCCGGCGAAAAGCTGGCCTTATTCTACATGGCTGACTCCAATCGGCAGGCCATTGGCCACGGTCATTTGAAGTTGGGAATGCACCTCTGGGCCTTGGAATCTCTGCCGCAGGTGCCGGTGATTTTGGAATGTTTGCCGGAAGGTGGCGATCCGTTTGGTGAGCAAGTGGGGGAGGACGGCCGTAGCCAGATCATCAGCTACCTCAAAGAGTCCCGAACCTGGTTCTAAAAGTTAACATAATGCTTTTGTTATCTAATCGGGCAGAGGTATAATCGCCCGCTGGAACAATTTCATTAACCAACAAACGGGCTATTTTTAGATCGTGAGCCTGAAACGCTGAGCCAGATTTAAAATCTGCTTATTCTGCACAAATTAACCGCTTTGCCTGCTTGCTCCCGTATGGAAAACAGCCCAAAGATTTAGGAGAGAACATGTCAGAAAGAAAAAAAGTGCGCGTAGCCATTATCGGCGTCGGTAACTGCGCGTCTTCTTTGGTACAAGGCGTCCAATATTACAAAGAAGCGGCCGATGATGCCGAAATCCCCGGACTTATGCACGCCACCGTTGGTGGCTATCATGTCCGCGACATTGAGTTTTCTGCCGCCATTGATGTGGTAGAGGGCAAGGTGGGTAAAGATTTAAGCGAGGCGATTTGGGTAGAGCCAAACAACACCATCAAATTTGCTGAAGTTCCTCACCTTAATGTTCCTGTTTCCCGCGGTATGACACACGATGGGTTAGGCAAATACGTCAAAACAAAGGTGAAAAAAGCGCCTGGCCCAACTGATAACATCGTCAAAATTCTCAAAGATACCGGCACAGATGTCATCGTTAACTTTATGCCGGTGGGGTCAGAGATGGCCACCAAATGGTACGTGGAGCAAGCGCTGGACGCCGGCTGCGCCTTTGTCAACGGCATTCCCGTTTTTATTGCCAGCTCTGAATATTGGAGCAAGCGCTTTGCTGAGCGGGGCATTCCAATTGTGGGCGACGACATTAAAAGCCAGGTTGGGGCAACCATTACCCATCGTGTTCTGACCAATTTGTTCAAAGATCGCGGTATCCATTTGGACCGTACTTATCAGCTTAACTTTGGCGGCAACATGGATTTCTACAACATGCTGGAACGCGAACGGCTGGAATCCAAGAAAATTTCCAAGACCGGAGCCGTCACCAGCCAGCTGCCCTATGACATGGGTGAGGATAACGTACATGTTGGCCCCAGCGACTACGTTCCCTGGCTGACCGATCGTAAATGGTGCCATATTCGCATGGAAGGGCGTGCCTTCGGCAACGTGCCGCTTAACCTGGAGCTAAAGCTGGAAGTGTGGGATTCACCCAACTCCGCCGGCGTGATGATTGACGCCGTGCGCTGTGCCAAGCTGGCCTTGGATCGCGGCATCGGTGGACCACTAATTGCTCCTTCATCCTACTTTATGAAGACGCCGCCAGAGCAGTTCACCGACGACGAAGCCCGGAAACTAACCGAGGCTTATATCGCTGGGGAAGTTTAGGAACTGTACTTTGGTTGGGGAAAAAATTCGTACTAAAGTTGGTCTTGACGCCCAAAAAGACCTATGCTATAGTGCCGGGGCTAGAAACATTAGCAAAATCTTAAAGGAGATAGGCGCAAATGAATATGTTGTACTTCGATAGCATCATCATCGTCCATCGTGACGCCGTTGGCGGCAGTGCCAACCTTTGCGCCTGTGACCAGGTCCCTCCTTTGTGATTTACCTCACAAACTTGAGTTGATGACAACGGTCACGGCGCTCCCAGCCCGTGACCGTTTTTTTGTTTTACCGCTTTGAACGCCACGGGTACGCCCTGTGGCGTTTTTTGTTCCAGATAAAGCGGTAGTATCGGCCGAAATGCACCATATTTTTGAGAGTATTTTGCCGATTACAAATACCGGACATAGGGTGTCAACAATCGTTGATATGCTACAAGACAGATCGATTTAAAGAGCTGTCACCCCGACAAAATGGAAATTATCATGAAGAAGATGGAAATGTTTGACCTAAAAGAAACTGTTGTTGAAAACAAAATTGTAGGGCTGTGGCGCTTACTCAAAGGGTATCAACTCATTTACGTCGTTGCCTTATTGGGGGTCGGACTGGCAGCCCTGGCGCAAACCGGGATTTACTTTTTCCTGGGGTACTTTGTAGACACAATTTTGCCTTCAGAAAATATGTTGCAGATGCTGCCCTGGGTAGCGTTGGGCTTTGTTGGTCTGGCGACGTTGCAGGGGATGTTCACCTTCGCTGGTGGGCGACTGGCAGCCAAAACTTCTGAAAAAGCAGTGCTGCGCATTCGCAACTTTTTGTACGACCATATTCAGCGCCTCACCTTTACTTACCATGACAATATGCAGACGGGTGAACTGCTGCAGCGCTCCACCTCTGACGTAGATGCGGTGCGGCGGCTGTTTGCCGAGCAGACAATTGGCATTGGCCGGATTGTGATGCTGTTTGTGGTGAACTTTATTGCCTTGTTGACCATCAATGTGCGGCTGGCCTTCTTGTCTGTGGCCATTATTCCGGTGGTGCTCATCATCTCCTACTATTTCTTCATCAAGGTAGGCGAGGCTTATGAACACTTTCAGGAGCAGGAAGCAACGCTTTCTAACAGGCTACAGGAGAATCTGGCCGGGGTGCGCGTGGTGAAAGCGTTTGCTCGACAGAACTTTGAAATAGAAATGTTTGAAGGTGAAAACCAGGAGAAGTATCGGCGCGGTCGTCGTTTGACAACGATGCACGCGGTTTTCTGGCCGTCAACGGATGTTTTATGCGGGATGCAAATGCTGCTGGGGTTTTACCTGGGGGCGCGCATGGCGATTGATGGCACGATTACGACCGGCCTGTACCTCTCTTATGTTGGGTATATCACCCAGATCATCTGGCCGATTCGTAACCTGGGCCGCTTGATTGCCGATGTTTCCACGGGGTTGGTCTCTTTCGGCCGTATTCTGCAAATTGTGCGGCAAAATCGTGAACCGCTCACTGTTGGGTCTCATCGACCGAGTAATGCGGTACGGGGTGCGGTGCGCTTTGAAAAGGTGAACTTCACTTACGAAGGCGAGGAAGAGCAGGTGCTGCACGACATCGACTTTAGCGTGGAGCCGGGCCAGGTGGTGGCGCTGTTGGGCGGCACCGGCTCGGGCAAGACGTCGCTGGTGAATTTGCTGCCGCGTTTTTATGAATATACAGACGGCCGTATCCTCCTAGACAACGTCGAGCTGAAAGATTATCCGCGCGACTACTTGCGCGAGCAGATCGGCATCGTGATGCAGGAACCGTTCCTCTTTTCATTAACAATTCGGGACAACATCACCTACGGCGTGACCCGCGAAGTGACCGAGGCGGAAATTGAGGCAGCGGCCCGCGCTGCCGCCGTGCATGACGTCATCCTGTCGTTTCCCAAGGGGTACGACACGATGGTGGGTGAGCGCGGTGTAACGCTCTCCGGTGGGCAGAAACAGCGCGTGACGCTGGCCCGCACCTTCCTGCGCAATCCGCGCCTGCTGATTCTGGATGATGCCACCTCTTCCGTGGATACGGAGACAGAGGCAGAAATCCGGTCAGCGCTGGATCGGTTGATGGCATCGCGAACAACGTTCCTGATTGCCCATCGGATTCAGAGCGTGATGAATGCAGACCTGGTGCTGGTGTTGGAAAACGGCCGTATCGTGCAGCGCGGCACGCATGACACCCTGGTGAACGTGCCCGGCACGTACCAGCGCATCTACGATTTGCAATCACGCATTGAAGATGAGCTGGAAGCGGATTTGTCGGCAGTGGCGGTGAAGGATCGAGCCAATGGCTACCATAAACTGCCGCAGGCTGGGGATTAACAACTTGTAGGGGCGGTTCGCGAACCGCCCCTACAGAAGATAACGAGAAAATCTAATGTCTGAACATTTTTTTGAAGAAGAAGAATTTGATAGTGAGGTCAACAGCACAACCGTACGCCGCATTTTGGGGCAGGGGTTGAAGCATTGGCCGTTCATGGTGACGTTTCTGGTTTGCATTACGGCCGTTGCGCTCATCGAATCTTACTTTACTTACCTTAGCAAACGCATGATTGATGAAGGCATCCTGGCTCGTGACCTGGATGCGCTGCGTGCCCTGGCTATTCAATATGGCCTGTGGTTTCTGATTTTTGCCGTATTTGTCTTTGGCTTCATCACGGCCGCTGGTTACCTCGGGCATCTGGTGCAGTACGATTTGCGCAAGCAGATGTTTGACCATCTGCAAAAACTGCCGCTCTCGTACTACAACCGTACCTCCGAAGGTTGGCTCATGTCTCGCGTGACGTCTGACGCCGTACGCGTGGGCGACCTGGTTTCCTGGGGTTTTCTGGACACGGCCTGGACCATAACCAGCGTGCTGACTTCACTCGGCTTTATGTTTGTCATTAACTGGAAGCTAACGCTGCTGGTACTGATCATGATTCCGGCCTTGTGGAAGGTGGCAATTACCTTCAAGCAGCGCATCCTGACGGAGTATCGCCGGGTGCGCAAGCTGAACTCCAAGATTACGGGATCGTACAGCGAAAGCATCAGCGGTGTGCGCGTAGTGAAGTCGCTGGGTCGTGAGCATGAGAATCTGAACCAGTTCAACGAGCTAACGGACGACATGTACCAGGCGTCTTACCGGGCGGCGTGGCTGTCGGCGCTGTTTTTGCCGGCGGTGCAGTTGGTGAGCGCCAGCGGCATTGCCGTGGTAGTTTGGTTCAGCGGCTTGCAGTTTGAAGTGGGTGGCATGACGATTGGCGGTTTGCAAGCGTTCATCTCGTATGTGACCTTCATGCTGTGGCCGATTCAGCAGATGGCGCAGGTGTATGCCAGTATGCAGCAGGCGGTTGCTTCTGGCGAGCGCATCTTCTCGCTGCTGGACACCGAGCCAGAGATTGTGGATGCACCCGGCGCGATTGATCCGGGCAGCATCCGGGGCGATATTGTGTTTGACGATGTGTCGTTCCATTACGAAGACGGCAAGCCGGTGCTGGAGAACTTCTCTTTGGCGATTCCCCAAGGGGAGACGGTGGCACTGGTGGGTCCGACGGGTGCCGGTAAATCGACGCTGGTCAATCTGATTTGTCGCTTCTACGAACCGACGTCTGGTCAGATTTTGATTAACGGCTTCGACTACACCACGCTGACCCAGCACGCGATTCAGTCACGGATTGGCATGGTGCTGCAAACGCCGCATCTGTTCTCGGGTACGGTGATGGATAATGTGCGTTACGGCCGTCTCGACGCCACCGATGCTGAAGTAGAAGAAGCAGCCAGGCTGGCCGGTGCGCACGATTTCATCGCCAGGCTGGAGCATGGTTACCAGACCGAGGTAGGCGAGGGCGGCGTGCTGCTCTCCGTAGGGCAGAAGCAGCTCATCAGCCTGGCCCGCGCGGTGTTGGCCAAGCCGGACATCTTTATCATGGACGAGGCGACGAGCTCGGTAGATACGTTGACCGAGGCGTTGATTCAGCAGGGTATGGAGAACTTGATGAACGGCCGTACCAGCTTCATCATCGCCCACCGGCTGTCTACCATCAAGAGCGCCGACCGCATTTTGGTCATTGAAAATGGTGGTGTGTCCGAGATGGGCACCCATGCAGAATTGATTCGGGCCCGCGGCCATTACTACAACCTGTACACCAGGCAGTTCCGCGACGAACGGCAGAAGGTGTACGGGCTGGATGGCGCGGTGCCTGTGGCACCGTAAGCGGTAATCGGTGAACAGTGATCGGTAATCGGTTTATTTTTACCGATTACCGACCTACCGATAACCGATTACGGAAAAAGGACGGGATACAATGAATACTCAACAGAATCAATTACGGACAGTTTTGCAAGCGCTGGCGCTGCCGGTGACTGGTCAACTGCGCCTGTATCCCAACGAAGCCTGTAAAGTGAGTCGATTGATACAGGAGTTTGAACAGTTTAAACCGGTTTTTGTGGCCGAAGCCGCTGACGACCTAACGGAAGGGCAGAAAGCAGTGCTGGCCTCATTGCATCATGATTTGATGCGCGTGTGCCTGGACCATACCTGCACCGACGTGGCCCTGCGGCGCAGCGAGGTGTGGCGACACGTGCGTTTGCTGGCGCGGTCGGCCTTGCTGGCCTTCAACTGGCCGTTGGCGCTGCCGCCCCAGGCTGAACCGGTGCTGGCGTAAGGGCAGTGAAATATTGGAAGTGAAAAAAAGAGCTGGTACCTTTCTGGTGCCAGCTCTTTTTGATTTAGCTATAGGGGCATTGTTGTTTGGCTTGTTGTTTACCGCGCCACCTCTGGAATTTATGAGCCAGTTGAACGATTTCTTGGAGAATGAGGATGGTTGGGTAGTCATAGTCTTGGCGGTGCTAGCTTTGGCTGTTGGCGGCTTTGCTGGCTCGTTTGTGGGCAAGCAGATTGCCAATGCACGAACAAATGCAGAGGGTAAACGTTAGCGGGGAACGGCCGTTCCCCATCATCCCAACGGCACAATCCCGCTATAAGGGACGCCCGTCAGGTAAGCAACATCACGATTCCAGGTAGTGAGATCGGCGAGGTTGAACTGGTTAAGATAGTTGTGGCCGCAGGCGCGGGCCAGCACCTGCATCAGATGAACCGACGCTTCCAGGAAGGTTTGAAGCTGTTTGGCAGATTGCCGCACAATCAGCCGTGAGCGCAAGTTTGGCTTTTGCGTAGCGATGCCCACCGGGCAGTTGTTGGTGTGGCAGGCGCGCATTCCCAAACAGCCAATGGCCTGCATGGCCGAGTTGGCAATCGCCACCCCATCAGCACCCAACGCCAGCGCTTTGACAAAGTCAGATTCGGTGCGCAGGCCACCGGTGATAATGAGCGTGACCTGCCCACTGACGCCACGTTCGTCTAAATGGCGGCGGGCGCGGGCCAGAGCCACCATCGTGGGTACAGAGATATTGTTTTTGAACAGATTGGGAGCGGCGCCGGTTCCCCCGCCACGGCCGTCTAAAATGATGTAATCCACGCCAATCTCCAGGGCAAAATCAATGTCCGCTTCGATGTGCTGGGCGGAGAGCTTGAAGCCGATGGGAATACCGCCGGATGCTTCGCGCACTTCGGCGGCGACGCGCTGATAATCTTCAACTGTGATCAAATCGGGGAAGGTGGCCGGACTGACGGCATCCTGGCCTTCCGCCAGACCGCGCACCTGGGCGATTTTGCCCACCACTTTGCTGCCGGGCAGATGGCCACCGGTGCCGGTTTTAGCCCCTTGCCCGCCTTTGAAGTGGAACGCCTGCACCTTCTTCACCTTTTCAATATCCCAGCCGAATTTGGCGGAAGCGAGTTCGTAAAAGTAGCGCGAGTTGGTGGCCTGTTCTTCGGGCAGCATCCCGCCCTCGCCGGAGCAGATGCCGGTGCCGGCCAACTCAGCACCCATAGCCAGTGCCACTTTAGCCTCTTCACTGAGGGCGCCAAAGCTCATATCGCTGACAAAGAGGGGAATTTTTAGGGTGAGCGGCCGTTTTGCCTTCGGCCCAATTATCAGTTCGGTTCCTACGGGAGCGTCGTCGAGGAGCGGCCGTTTGGCCAACTGTGCCGTTAATATTTGAATGTCTTCCCAGCGTGGCAGCTCCGTAAGCGGCACACCCATCGCCGTAACTGCCCCATGATGGCCGGGCAGCCCATTTTTAGCCAGATTGCGAATGGTTTTGTTGTACGGTTCTTCGGGGCCACCGTGTGTGTCTTCATATAATCCCAAATATTTGTCTCGCTGGAATGGCTGCGGATTTTTTTGTTCCCAGGCGGCAATTTCGGCTTCGTCCACGTAAACGGCGTCAGCTGTCTCGTCGACCCTGGCGCTAAATTTGGGCAGCGCTTCTTCGTTATTGTAGGCGCTGATGCCGGTGTCGTAGCGATAATCCCAGTTGTGCACGCCGCAAATTAGATCCTGACCGCGAATAGAGCCATCGGCTAACAGTGCGCCACGATGCAGACAACGGCCGTACAGCACCGACACCTGATCATCATACCGAATGACGACCAGATCAACGTTGGCCACCAGGGCGTAAGTGGGTTGCCGGTCTTCTAGTTCGCTCCAGGTGGCAATCTTCACCCGGCGAATTTCGCTTGTGGTTGGGGTTGTCATGGGATTCTCCTTGTTTGTTTACCGCGGAGGACGCGGAGAGCGCAGAGTAAATGAATTGGGTGTTATGTAAGAGATGGGACGTTGAGGGACTTTATTACGACGTTGGTGGGATGGGTAACGGCCGTTTCCACCTACCGACTATTCAAAATCCGCGTCAAAAAGTACACTTGGCGCAAAATGGGTGCCGCTTCCCACGTTTCAGCCAGGCGAGGTGCGCCGCCTTCCTGAATGATGGCCGGAATCAGCTCCAGAGAATGCACGCCGTTTGAATCTAGCCAGACGTTGAGCACGGCCGTTTCCGGCGGCCCGTCAATCTCAAAAGCAAAATTCCCCAGCCCGTACACAATTACACCGTCGTTATAATACTCGATTCCCTGCAAAATGTGGGCGTGATGGCCAATCACCAAATCGGCTCCGGCGTCGATGGCGGCGTGGGCGGCGCCCATTTGTTGCTCGCTGGGTTCCTCGATGTATTCGTAGCCGCTGTGCAGAACCACAATGACTAAATCTGCCTGGGGGCGAACGGCCGTAACATCCGCAGCAATCACGTTGGGATCACCCCAGGCGAGTCCGGGGGTGGTATCGGTGGCGGTCCAGACTGCCGTATCAAAGGCGCTCCTCGCTTCCACTGGTACGTTCACGTAGCCCAAAAACGCCAGCGACAGCCCGTTGACCTGGGTGAGGTGCGGCGTATGGGCGGCGTCAAAGTCGGCACCGGCACCAATTGGAGCGACTCCTTGCGCTTGCAGCAGATCGATGGCTTGCAGCAGCGCCTCGGGACCGTAATCCATGCCGTGGTTGTTGGCCAGCGATACAACGTCAAAACCACCCAGCGCCAGCGCTTCGGCGGCCACGGGCGGGGCGCGGAACGGATAGCTTTTGTTCTCCGGCGTGCCCACATTCCCCAGCGCCGATTCCATGTTGCCCACGGTAATGTCGGCCCCTTGCAGCAGCGGGGCAACTTTAGCAAACGGATAAGCCAGGTTGCCGTTTTGGATGACAATGCCCAGGCCGCGATCCAACATGATGTCGCCTACGCTGGCCAGATGCACAATGGGTTCTGGTGCGAGAGCAGATTGCAAAAAGGGCAAAAGCTCATTGGCCGCTTGCGCTGAGCTTGCCGAAGCGCTGCTGTTGGTTTGCAGGGTGAGGCGGTTGTGGAATGGGTAGTCGGGGTCGGTGGGATGACGGCCGTCTACCCGCAAAGATTTCATCTCGGGCGTGAGCGCCGACCAGGGCAGCACCGTGGCGAGTTGATGCCCGTTGGCCATGATCGCTTCGGCGTCGGCCTGGGTGATGAACTCCCACTCGGTGGTGAAGGGCACGGCCAGCACAATTGGCTCCTGCCAGACAAGCTGCCCCGCGCCGTTTTCCACCAGTTGGGCCGCGGCAGGTTCATCTGCCGGCACGATGTGCCAGACGCGGCTGGTGGCGGCGTTAGCCAGCGCGTCGCCAATAATTGCTTCCCAACCGGCGGGCACGGCCAGGTTGAGCGGGGGCAAGGGGGTGTTTGTAGGGGGAACGGCCTGCAATGTCATTGCCGCTGTTGGTACAACAGGTGTGTTTGTAGCTGGAGGAATGGGCGTCGGCGGTGCAGGCTGGGTAGCGGTGGCCTGGGCCAGGGTCGGGGCGATGGTGGGCAGTGGGGCTGTGGATACGGCCGTTTCGGCACAGCCGATTAAAAACATTAAGCTGAGCAATCCTAATGCGACTACTGTCTTCAGAGAGATTTCTCGCCAAAAGCGGCTCGAAATGACAATTGAAGGTAACTCATTGAACCTTGTCTTTTTTTGAAAAGGTTGAATTGTCATTCCGAGGTCCTCCGAGGAATCCCTCTAACGATTGTCCACCTATAACCTGGAAACTCCGATTCAAGTCCGGAAACCCAGGTCCAAAAAATCTGCATAATGGTTCGGCTGCGCTCAACCAAGTTGAGCAGCTCACCACAAGCCTGTGAAATCTGCGGATAAATTCTTCTCATGGAATGCAGGGCTCCGGTTGGTTGAGCAGCTGGTATTCGGTCAGGTACAACCCCGATTCATGCAAAAAGGTAGCCATCTCTTCACCGACGTAGCGGAAGTGCCACGGCTCGTAGAAAAAGCCGGTAAGCTCCTGCGACGCGCGTGGATAGCTGAGGGTGAAGCCGTAGCGATGGGCATTTTCGGCCAGCCAGATGCCTTCGTTGGTCTGGTAAAAGTAGGTGTGAAACTCGATATCAGCAATGCCCACAATCTCGGCAAGTTCCGGCGAGCCAAAGTCGAGGGTGGTGCCCAGCTGGTGCTCGCTGTGGCCGGGGCGGGCGCTCAAAATGGCGGCGCGCTCTGGCTCTTCCCGGTTCCACTTTTCCCAGCTAATCGCCTGGGCGGCATAGCTGCGGTAGCCGGACAAAATCCACGGCTGCAAGCCGGAATTTTGCATGTCGGCAATCATTTGCATGAGCGGGCCAAGGGCGACCTCGCGCAGTTCGGTCGGGTAACCTAATGTCACTTCCACCGGTAGATAATCGGTGAGCAGCACCAAATCCTGCGGTGCGTAATTGCGGCTGAGACCATAGGTTTGGGTGACGATGGTGAACAGATCATCGTTGGGCATGCGTTCGGTGCAAGGGCCAATGGGCGTCGCGGTTGGCGTGGGTGACGGGGTCGCCGTTGATGTAGGCGTTGGCGTCAGCGTCGGCTCTGGGGTCTGGGTGGGCAGTTGGGCCACCGGTGTGGCGGCATCGATGGAGGGTGGCGGCAAGGTGGAAACGGCCGTTGCCAAACCAGTCGGCATTAAGGTAGGCAGTGGAGGCAAGGATGCGGCCGTTTCCATCCCACAGCCCGTTAACAAAAGCAAACCTACCATCATGCCCAGCCAGATCGTTACAAATTTTCTCATCGCGCCGAATTGTATCAAAACCACGCAAAATGGGTAATTGACAAATTTGATATGCTCCGTATAATTTACTGAGTTATGGTGAATAATCCGAAAAATATTCTGAATTATACAAATATTATAAAATGATTGACGAAATTGATGCCCAAATCCTTGATCTTTTGCAGCAAGACGGCCGTCTATCTAACGCCGCCATTGCCGAACAAGTTGGCCTGACAACCTCCACCGTCTTCGAGCGAATCAAAAAGCTGGAGAAAAAAGAGATTATCCAGCGCTACGTTGCCGTGGTCGATCCGCAAAAGCTGGGCCGGCCGATCACCGCCTTTGTCCGGCTAACTATCGGCACGGCCCCCGGCGAAGATTATGCCGCCTGCAAGCAGGATTTTGTGGCCCGATGTTTGGCCGAGCCAGACATTTTGGAGTGCCATTCGGTGGCGGGCGAGGAATGTTACCTGCTAAAGGTGCGCGTGGCCAATACCGGCGAGCTGGAAAAATTGCTGGAGCGGCTGCGCACTTACACGCTCGTGGCCAAATCGACCAGCAGCATTGTGATGTCTACCTTTAAAGAAGAGATGGGCATTGGAGTGGCAATGCAGATCGCCACGAAAGGAGGTGTTGGATGAGCAGCGACAAGAATCGACGGCAGAAAATTGAGTTGTACGGCCAGGCTGCTGAACTGCTGACGGCGGCGCTGGAACGGTTTCCCCGCGAGATGTGGCAGTATCGCTCCCCGATGGATAGTTGGACGATTCACGAGATCATCATTCACATTACTGACAGCGAGGCCAACAGCTTTGTGCGCTGCCGCCGCTTTATTGCCGAACCGGGCCAATCGCTCATGGCTTATGATGAGAACCAGTGGGCGAAAGCGCTGGATTATCACAAGTTGGATGTGGATACGGCCGTTGCCCTCTTCAAATGGCTGCGGCAAAGTTCCTACGAACTGATCCAGACTGTGCCCGATGGCGTCTGGCAAAATGAAACCTACCATCCCGAAAATGGCCAGATGTCCTTCGACGACTGGCTGGAGACTTACAGCCGCCACGTCCCCGACCACATCGCCCAAATGGAGCGCATTTACGAAGCATGGAAAAATGTAAGTGGGTAATTGAGTAATTTTTCCGCAAGTAATGGATCGATTTGTGGAACCAGATCGATTATTGTAAGAGTGGAATTGGCCACCTATCGGATTGAGCGAACATAGAAAAATAGGACACTGATAAACACAGATACACACTGATTTTTTGTTTATGATTTGTGCGAATTTGTGTCCAATCATTGAGTGATAGGTAGCCGGAAAACCACAAGTAAACACTTAATTTCAACAACAGGAAACGTTATGAAACTCAAAAATTTTCTTCTTCTGATCTTGTTGGCTGCCTTGTGGGGGCCATCTTTTTTGTTCATCAAAGTGGCCGTGGCCGAGATTCCACCATTGACACTGGTTTTGGGGCGAGTGGGGCTGGCGGCCGTTTTGCTCACCGTCTTTTTGCTGGTACAAGGAAAATCGCTGCCGCGCTCGCGTACCATCTGGCGGCACCTGGCGATGATGGGGTTGGTACACAACGCCATTCCTTTTGTGCTGTTTGGCTGGGGCGAGCAGTACATCGACAGCGCGCTGGCATCGATTCTCAATGGAACCGTGCCCTTGTTTACCATCGTGTTGGCCCACTATTTTGTGGCTGATGATCGGTTAACGCCGGCCAAGGTGATAGGTGTGTTAATTGGTTTCGGCGGGCTGCTCTTGCTCATCACCCCTTCGTTTGGCGATGGCTTGCAGGGGACCACTTGGGGATTGGTGGCCGTTACTTTGGCTTGTCTGTTGTACGGCGTGGCCATTGTTTACTCGCGCAATAATTTGCGCGGCCTGCCACCGCTGGTGGCTCCCGCCGGACAAATGATCATGGCCACGATCTATTTGCTGCCGCTGTCGCTACTGGTGGATCGGCCGTTTTCGTTGGCACTGCCTTCTCTACCCGCCATTGGTTCAATGCTGGCGCTGGGGGTGTTGGGCACGGCCGTTGCCTTCGTCGTCTACTATCGCCTGCTGGAAACGGCCCCGGCCAGCTACGTCTCGATGACCACCTACGTTATCCCCGTGTTTGGCGTGATTTTGGGGGTGCTGGTACTGAACGAGCAGCTCACCTGGCACGCCTACGCCGGCTTTGCCCTCATTTTGCTGGGGGTGATGATTGTGAATGGGTTATTGAAAGTGGGTGGGAAACGGCCGTTGACCCTGCCACGTGCCATCGAAAAACCGACACCTTAGTTTTGCTTTGAAATCCGCAGATTACGCAGATTACGCAGATTTTCTTCTGTGTAATCTGCGTTTTGCTCTTGTTTAGGATTTTGCTCTAATATTTGCAGTTGATTAAGAGTCTGAATTGAGCCTTTCTTCCCGCCTCAAACTGTTTAACATTTCTGTAAGCTACAAACAGAATCAGAAACTAGAGAGGTGAAAATGGTTATGGTTATTGACCGTGAAAGGCTCTTGTTGTGTTTCATTGTTTTGCTTCAATTGACTGCCTGTCAGGCAAACATACCGTCAAGCCCACCAACTGCCACAGAAACGGCCGTTCCTCCCAACAACACCGTCGAGGCACCCCCCTCTATAGCTTTTGAGCAAGCACGAGTGGTTGAACAGGAAACAGTGCAGGCGGGTCGGACAGTCAACGGCCGTATCGTCACCGGTGATGGCTCCCAGCAGCCTGTTCCTGCTGTGCAGTTGCGGCTGGAGCCGGGCGGGGAATCTGTGACCGAAACAGTTGGCGACGGCCGTTTCACTTTGCGCGATCTCCCATTTACGGCCGTTACAGTCTTTGCTGATCATTTTCAATTCACCATTCCCGCCGGTGAAGAGCCGACACTTGACCTGGGTGATATTGAATACCCGCTGATTGATCGCCCATTGACGCTAGAAAACTACCCGCCCAGCGAAACCCCCTATCGATTTGGCAGTTTTTGGCTGGTGCATACGCCGGAAGGGCAGCTCATGGCCTTTTCTTCCGTTTCACCTGAATACAAGGACAGCGTCAGTGTAGAGGAATGCCAGTTTGTCTGGGCTGAGGTGAATCGACGCTTTACCGATCCTTGTTCTGGGGATGAGTGGGAGTTGAACGGCCGTCTCAATCTGGAACACTCAGGCGAGCTGTGGAGCAACCGCAACCTGGACCAATACCACCTCTCCGTAATGGACGGGCAGATTTTTGTCCAGTTTGATCGCCTGTATCGAGGATTGCCTGTCAATGAACTACCCCTGGCCAGCGACTCCCAGTTTGGCGTAACGATGACGGTGACCACAGCCGATTTCAGCCCCACCGCCACAAACCTTACCACGCTGACACAGGTTGATCCGCTTTGGGGCATGAACCCGACAACTTTCCCGCCGCAGCAGGCACTTACTTACCCCACATTTCCTGATTCATTTTTTGATAATCAACAACGTACCTATGCTCCCGAAGGCGGGCAAGGTGGACTGGCCGTATTCGATCCAGGCAGCGGCGGGATGCAGCAAAATTATCATTTACAGTGGGCACCTTTGGCGGCCGATGCCCAGATGGTTACCATCACCTTAACCATCAATTTGCGCGAAGTGCCGCGGGAGGTTACTTTCCAACCGGATTTGGCGGATCATCAGGAAGGAGACGTTTGGCCAGTAGATATGCCGTTGGAGATTGGTCATGCTGTGGCCCGCATGACGCAGTTGGAGTGGTTGAAGACGGTAGATGACGGCCGTATCCGCCTGCGCCTTACCGTGGAGGATGACAGCCCTGAGGGAATCGGGCTGCAATGCCTCTACCTGAGCACGACAATCCCTGAAATCCCTGCCTGTACAAATTTCAGCAACAACCAGGAGTATGTCGTTATTGTGCCCGCAGAAGAGCCGGCGATGTTGCATCTGCGGGCTGGTGTTGAGCTGTTACGGCCGTTTACACTCGTTTTACACATCAATTCTCGTGAATCAACTACGCCTGTGGTGCCTGATTTAGATGCCTGGTCATCCTACGACGATCCCGAGCTGGACCTGGCTTTCCGCTATCCACCGAATTGGACAATAACAAAACGGGACAACGGCCTCACGCTCACCGCGCCGCAAACGGCCGTTGTCGAGTCAGAAACAGTTCCCTGGACAATCTGGGTGTCGGAACGTCCGAAATTTGCTGAAGATGCCTCACTTTTTGATGTGATTGTCAATGAATACCACTTCCCGAACGTCATTGAGCAGTTTGAAGCAACGCTGACGGAGGAAACCATCAACGGCCGTACTGCCTATCGCTCCACTATCATTCCAGCCATTGGCGGGCAGCAGACCGTTTTCTTTGAGGATGGCGATCGTTTTATTGAGGTGACGTTACGGCCGTTTGATAGGGAACAACCTCACGAAAATCAGGAAGCATTTGCTGAGTTACTCACTACTTTCCTGGAGACAATTGTATTCAGTGAAGAATAAGTTTGCTTAGGTAATTAAAAAAACTTGACGCAAAGCTGCAAAGAGGCAAAGGAACGATCAAGAAAGATTAAGAGCAACTTTGCGACTTTCAATCCTTTGCGTTCTTTGCGTCAGAAAAAGCCTACTTAATCGAAATTTTCTCTCCCGGCGTAATGACGGTAATGGCGCGGGGATGAACTGTAATGTATTTTGTTTTTCTCCATCTCATCTTACTTTTTAGATTCTTTCATGAAGGAGTTGCCTGGCTAATCGGCCAAAATTTCGTTGACTTCGCTCACCTCTTCGGCCGTAAGCTGCCAATCGGCGGCTTGGGCGTTTTGCTGTAAATGTTCCAACCGCGTCAGCCCGGATATGACGGAACAGACCTGCGGCTGGGCCAGCAGCCAGGCATGAGCCAATTCAGCCATCGTATGCTCGCGGGCCTCGGCCCAGGCGGTGAGCTTTTCTATTTTGGTGTAGTTGGCATCGGTCATGTACTGCTGCACGTACTGGCTCGATTCGCCGCGCGATCCTTCCGGCGCGCCTGCTTCGCGAGTGTATTTGCCCGTCAGGAAGCCGCCCGCCAGCGGGAAGTAGGGGATAAAGCCGACGTTTTCCGCCTGGCAGTAAGGAATTACCTCTTTTTCCACCTCGCGCTCCAGCATGTGGTAATGGGACTGCACCGTCACAAACCGGGACCAACCACGCATTTTGGCCAGCAGATTGGCCTGAGCCAACTGCCACGCGGCATAAGCCGATGCGCCGATGTAACGCACCTTGCCGCTGCTTACCAGATCGTCCAGCGCCCGCATCGTTTCCTCAATGGGCGTGTGGGTGTCCCAGCGGTGCATCTGGTACAGGTCGATGTGGTCACTTTGCAGGCGGCGCAGGCTGGCCTCGACGCCGTTCATGATGTGGTAGCGGGAGGCGCCGTAATCGTTGGGGCCGTCGCCGGTCTTGAAATAGACCTTGGTAGCCAGGACAAATTTATCCCAGCGGCCTTTGAGGGCCTGGCCTAACGTGGTTTCTGACTGACTGTCGGCGTAAACATCGGCCGTGTCGATGAAGTTGATGCCCAAATCAACGGCCGCATCAATCACGTCGTTGACTTCTGCCTGGCCCATTTTGTTGCCAAAGCGATTGGTGCCCATCCCAATAACGGAAACGCGCACGCCTGAGTTGCCTAGTTGTCTATATTCCATGAATTTTTCTCCAGTGCATGTCATTACTTCGGCAGGCTCAGCACAAGCCTGAATGGAGCGCAGCGAAATGAAGAATCCCTCAAAACGATGTTAATCGGAACCATTACACGCGAGCGAAGTGCATCCTTTTGTTACTCCGTAGGGATTCTTCGCTGCGCTCAGAATGACAATTGAGGGTTGTTTATTAACCCAAAATTTAGAAAGGAACCCGGTCGTCGCCGACGCGGCGGGTGAGGCGGCGTTCGTCCAGATGTTCCAGCAGGGCAATGGCGTACTTGCGGCTGGTGTCCAGCAAATCGCGCACGCCGGCGGCATTGAGGCTGCCTTTGGCCTCTAACTCGCTCATCAGCCGCGCGATGAGATGTTCGTAGGTGGCCTGATCGTACACCACGTCGGCCGAGATGGGGCGCAGTTGGCCCAGATCGATCAGGGCAAAGTAGACGTCTTCGCCTACGGCCGTTTTACTCTCCTTCACACTTGGGGAATTAATCCCCAACCGGCTGAACTCGCGCAGCAAGGTACCAATTTTTTCCTGCTGTGCCGCCGTAAAGCGCACCTCGTGGCTGGGGGCATGAACCAATGTGCCCGCTTCCGTAAGTAAGTTTTCGGCGGCAGCCTGAGCCATGAGCGGATTAAACACGTTGGCCTTCAGCTTCAACCGGCTGCGTAACTCTTCGCGGGGGATGCCCAGCCGCAGCGGATAATTTTTGTGAAAATCGGCCACCAGTTGGGTGAGCTGGCTCACCAGCGTTTGCCAGCCCGCCTGGGAAATGATTTGCTGCTCCAGCCGCACCACCTGCCCACTTTCTTCCAGCTCGGCCAGGGCAGCCACGGCCGTTGCCTGATCCAGCCCCACCGTTTGCAGCACATTTTGCGCCGAGGTGGGTTCCAGTCGCTGCACCGTTTGCAGCAGCAGTTCCGCCGGGGTGCCCTGCGACAGCGTTTTGAGCCGCGCCACCGTCTCCGGACGGAAGCGGCGATGGCGACGGCCCGGATGCGGATCGAGCACGCGCCCACCGCCGATGGTTTCACCGGGAGACGGCCGTCTCAAAATAAAGCGCTCCCCCCGCGTCACAGCCACCGGTTCTGTTGTGGCCAGCTGCAGCCAGCCGGTTTGCCCCGGCTCGATGCGTTCGCTGCCCAAGACCCGTACCCGCGCCAGCAGTTCAGCCGCGCCTACAAACAGCTTCATCGTACTGTTGTGTTTTAGCGGCTTGGTGGCGTCGGGCAGGTGGCGGTACGCCGCGTCGAACAAAATGGTGTGGCCAATGACGCCCGGCGCGGCGACGATGTGGCCCCGCGCCAGATCATCTTTGTCGATGCCGGTGAGGTTGATGGCTACGCGGCTGCCGGGACGGGCCACGTCCAGCTTGGTTTTGTGGGTTTGCAGGCCGCGAATGCGTCCCTTTAGCCCGGTTGGTTGGATTTCTACTGTGTCGCCGATGTGGAAACGGCCGTCTATCAAAGTTCCCGTCACAATCGTGCCAAAGCCGGACAGGGTGAAAATGCGGTCGATTGGTAGTCGGGGACGGCCGTTGTCGGGGCGGGGTGGTGAAGCGGCCAGCTTTTGCCACAGCACCTGCTTCAACTCAGACACGCCTTCCCCGGTTTTGGCCGACACGGGCAAAATGGGCGCGTCGGCCAGAACGGTGCCTTGCAACGCCTCGCTCACGTCCAGCGTTACCAGCTCCAGCCAGTCCGGGTCGTCGGCTACGAGGTCGGTTTTGGTGAGGGCAACGACACCGCCGCGCACTTCCAGCAAATCCAAAATGGCTAGATGCTCACGCGTTTGCGGCATCACGCCTTCGTCGGCCGCCACCACAAACAGAGCCACATCGATGCCGCCCACGCCGGCCAGCATGTTTTCAATGAAGTCGCGATGTCCCGGCACGTCCACCACGCCGACTTCAGCCTGTGCGGCCTCATCGCCCAGCGCCAGCCAGGCAAACCCCAGGTCGATGGTCATTTCACGCGCTTTTTCTTCTGCGAGTCGGTCGGGATCGATGCCGGTGAGAGCTTCTACAAGGGTGGATTTGCCGTGGTCTACGTGTCCGGCGGTGCCAATTACATACATTGAGGATAAATCTTAATTGGCCACAGAGAACACAGAGGGAAAAGAGTTTTCTCTATGAATCTCTGCGCTCTCTGTGGCAAAAATTTAGTCGAATTCTTCGCGCACGGGCACCAGGGCTGGCTGGCGACGGCGGTTGGGGTTTTGCGAGATTGCTTTTTCTACTTCTTCCAGCCACATGCGTGGGAACTGCTTGAGGGCATCGGCCTGAGCGGTTTGCACGCGCCAGAGCAAATCTTTTTCCTGCTCCAGCTTGCTGATCTTTTCCTCGATGAGGTTGATCATCTCGCGAATTTCCCGCTCGTGGCGGTTAACCGTATTCCAGCGTTGTTCGGCATCGACGGCCTGGCTTTTCCAGCGCTTGTCATTTTCATGGCGGAAGTCATCCCAGCGGGACTGCATCCGGCCGGTCTCCACACGCAGGATTTCGGTAGCTTCGCGCTGCTGCTTTTCCAGATCTTCTTGCCAGCCGGTGAGGGTTTGCACGGCCATTTTGGCTTCTTTGTACAGGTCAGAAAATTTGATGAACTCTTTGTTGAACTGTTCGATTTTGTCTTCGTTTTCTTCCAGAACGCGCCGCCACCCTTCCAGACGCTGGTTGCGCTCGTATTCGCCAATTTGGATTTGCTCCATCCAGTTTTTGGTGCTTTCTTGCACCTGGTTTTGCTTTTCGGTGATGCCTTGCAGGCTGCCTTCGAGGCGGAGGATGGCACTGTTGGAAGTGTCCAGGCGGCTGTAGATGTGTTCCCAGCGCTTGTTGATTTCAACAACGGCCGTTTGCACGTCAGCAATGTTACGATTGTTGTGCTTTTCTTTTTCTTCCAGGAAGGCAAAGTTGCTGTCCCAATTTTCCAAGCGGTTTTTTAAATTGTCGATTTGGGTCTTTTGCTGGCCAATTAGATTTGCCAGGCGGGATTCTTCGGCCACGCGCAGCTCCATCTCGTTTTGCAGCTTGGGCACCTGGCCAATATCTTTGCGCAGTTCGGCCAGTTCGCGGGCGTTGGACTCTTGCTCCACGCGTCGCAGCCGGTCCATTTCGGCTTCAGACTGGATGCGCCGCTGGTCGTATTGCTCGATCATCTGCACAATTTCGTCTTTGAACTGAGCCAGCTGAAGATCGACTTTGGGAATACGGCCGATTTGTGCCGTCGTGCTGGAAAGCTGCCGCTCTAAATCCTGAATGCGCTGTTCGCGCCCGGCAATTTCCCGCTCTTGCAGGGTGATTTTTTGTTCCAGCTCGGTCACCTTGCGTGCCTGCTTGCGCCGTTCTTCATCGAGCCAATCAAGCCGCCTTTGCAGCTCTTTGATTTCCTGATCGGTTGCGGCCGTTGTGCTGTTGTTTGCCATAGCTGTTCTCCGTTTATCCGCAGATTCACACAGATTTGCGCAAATTGCGCACGCAGATTATTTTACAATCGTGCAGAACATTATAACTTGGGCGGGGCAAGTGGGCGAGTGGCGAGTGAAGTTGTTTAGTTTTCAGTAATCGGTCATCGGTAAACCGTAAACGGCGATTGTTTATTGAACACTGATTACTGACCTACTGATTACCGATCACCGGTAGTATAATCCCGCCATGCATATCGGAATTGACGTTCGCCTGCCGTTTTACCAGATGGGGGGCATTAGCCAATACATTTTGCATTTGCTGCCGGCGCTGGCGGCGTTGGATAGTGAGAATGGGTATTCGTTGTTTCACATGGGGCGAGACGGCCGTTCCCACACCCCATCTGCGCCCAACTTCCAGCGCAAAAACGTGTTTACCCCTTGCCATCACCAACTGGAGCGCTGGGCATTGGGGTTGGAGCTGCTGCCGTACCGGCTGGACGTGCTGCACAGCCCTGATTTTATTCCACCGCAGTGGGGCGGGCGGCGCAAAGTGATCACCGTGCATGACTTAAACTTCATTTTTTACCCGGAGTTTCTCACGCGGGAAAGCATGGCGTATTATGCCGACCAGATTGAGTGGGCGGTGCAGGTGGCTGACCACATCTCGGCCGACAGCCATGCCACAAGGCATGATTTGATTGAGCAGCTGCGCGTCCCGCCCGAAAAAATCACGACGGTGCATCTGGCGGCCAATCCGTTGTATGAGAGGGTGTATAAGGAAACGGCCGTCACCAACACCTTGCAAAAACACAACCTGCCCCGCGGCTTCATTTTGTTTGTGGGCACGCTGGAACCGCGCAAAAATCTGCCGTTTTTGTTTCGGGCTTATGATGCGCTGCTGAAACAGGGGGAAATTGACGTGCCGCTGATTTTGGTGGGTGGCAAAGGCTGGCTGTACGAAGAGGTGTTTACCACGATTGACGAACTCGGTTTGCAGGAGAAGGTGCGCCATCTGACCGGCATTTTTGATGAGCAGTTGGCCCATCTTTACCATGCTGCCGGGGTGTTGGTAACCCCTTCGCACTACGAGGGCTTTGGCCTGCCCGCGCTGGAAGCGATGCACTGCGGCTGCCCGGTCATCGTGAGCAATCGCGGTTCGCTGCCGGAGGTGGTGGGCGAAGCGGGCATGCAGCTGCCGCTGGATGATGAAGCGGCCTGGACCGATGCCCTGCACCGCGTCCTCACCGATTCCAATCTGCGGCAGAAGATGATTACCAGAGGCCACGCCCAGGCAAAAACGTTCAACTGGCAAAAAGCGGCCGAATTGACACTGCAAATTTATAAGTCTGTCTTTTAACCGCGGAGAACGCGGAGGTCGCAGAGAAAGAACGAAAAAACTCTGCGTTCTCCGCGCTCTCTGCGGTAAATCTTCTATGAAAGTTTTGCTACTGACACCACAGCTACCTTATCCGCCGCACCAGGGGACGAGCCTGCGTAATTTTTACATTATTCGTGGCTTGGCGCAGGCGTGTGAAGTGTCGCTGTTGAGTTTTTTGGAACCGGGGCAATCGGTGGCTGATGAGCAAATTGCGCCCCTGGCTGAACTGTGCCACACAATCGAAACCGTGCCGGTGCCGCAGCGCACGACGGGCAAGCGGCTGTATCAACTGCTGGCCACGCGCCGCCCGGACATGGCCCACCGGCTGTTTAGTCCGGCGTTTAACGTTCGGCTGCTGCACATGCTCCAGACGGGTAATTATGACATCGTGCAAATTGAGGGCATTGAGCTGGCCCGGTACCTGCCGGTGATTCGCCACGGCAGCCCGCGCAGCAAGATTGTGTTTGATGACCACAATGCCGAAACCGAATTACAGCGGCGCAACTTCCTGACCGACCTGCGCCAGCCGCGCCGCTGGGTGGCGGCAGCCTACTCGGCCGAACAGGTGCGGCGACTGCGCCGGTTTGAGCGCTGGATTTGCCGGCAGGCGGATTGGGTAACGGCCGTTTCCCACCCCGACAAAACTCATCTAGAAAAGCTCACCAACGGCCAAACGCCCATCACCGTCATCCCCAACAGCCTGGACGTGCAGCAGTTCCAGCTTGAAGAGACAGAGGCAGTTCCCAACGACATCGTGTTTAGCGGCAAGATGGATTATCGACCCAACGTCGATGCGGTGCTCTGGTTTGTGGATGAAGTATGGCCACACATTTGGCGGGAACGGCCGTCCACCACCTTCACCATCGTTGGCCAAAAGCCACACGCCCGGCTGGATCGTCTGCGCCACGAACCGGGCATCACGCTCACCGGCTGGGTGGAGCGGGTGGCGCCGTATCTGGCGGGGGCAAAGGTGTTTGTGTTGCCGTTTCGCGTCGGCAGCGGTACGCGGCTTAAGCTGATTGAGGCGATGGCGGCGGGCAAGGCGCTGGTGAGTACGGCCGTTGGTGCCGAAGGTTTTCCGGTTGAGCACAATCGGGAACTGCTGCTGGTGGATGATGGGGTGGAGATGGCAACGGCCGTTTTGCACCTGCTCAACCATCCAGAGGCACGGAAGCGGCTGGGGCAGGCGGCCCAGCAGTTTGCCCAACAATACGACTGGCGCGTGGTAGTGCCAAAGTTTTTAGAAATTTATGGCCAGCTTTTGGCGAGATAATCTTTGCCAAAGTTGGTAGAGGAACGAATGATGAAGAAAAAACCGCAGAAAGGTGCCTATATGGGCGCATTTATTGCCATAGGCGTTGGCGTCGGTACAGCTATTGGCGCAGCGATGGATAATCTCGCTTTGGGCGTGGCTTTTGGCGCCGCCTTTGGTGTTGTGCTGGGTGCAATTGTTACGGCAAACCAAAGTGGCATTGCCAATGATGAGGAGCAAGACGACGTAGAAGCAGAATAATGTGTTCAGGACGGTGGAAAAAGTCTTAACGTTTGGGTTACATCAATTTTGATATTGTTATTCTGGATGACTTCATTCCAGTTTTTGTAGTCCGTTGGTGGTTCGTACTGGAAAGTATGAGAATTATAGTTTCCGGGGATGCCGGTCATAACGGCCGTTACATCCGTCGCCGCTCCCTTTACCCCATCATCCGTGGCCCGTGACCCCACATAAAAATCGTTGCCAGGCCAGGAAACATGATCCCAGGCAACAACACTAACCAATTCGCAGCCCGAGAAGTCGTCGCCGGATTCTTCGTAGGCGGTCGGGTGGCAGAGCTGGGGTTTGGCTTCGTTGCCGTGGGTTAACGGCCGTACCAAAAAGCTCAGTCCGTCCAGGTTAATTCGCTCATTCTGGCACTCCCGGTACGGATCGTAATAAACGGCGCGAATATGGGTGAAAGAGGCGGCATGTTTAAACACAAACGCTTGCAGCGTCCGCTTCAGCTTCTCGCCTAGCTGCCCCTGAAATGGTCCGGCAAACATGCCGCAGCCCAGCCCCGGAATCGTGATGAAGGCCTGTTTACCCTGCTGCCGCATTTGCTCGTTCGCATACAAAAATGAGGGCAGCAGCCTCCGTTCACACAGTCGAAAATAGGCATCCTTGTCGATCTGGTCGTCAGCCGTAACCACTTCGTTCCAATCGGCGGGGGTTTGGGAACAGCCGTTCCTTAACAGCGCCCCCGGCACAAACAGCAGCATTCCGGTGAAGGGCGGATTGTGCACGTCTGGGTTTTGGTGACGGCCGTTATCAAAAAAGGTGACTGGGGCAACGATAGCGATGTCGCCCAGCAGCCCCAGCTCGGTCAGGTTCCAGTCGGAGCCATTGCCAGCTACGGCACTTTCAGCAAAGATTTGCGGCCGTTTGGTGCGCATCAACTGCTCCAGCAGCATTTCCACGGTGAGGGAAGTTAAACCCAGGTGGGCTAACCTTTGCTGCAAATAGCGGCCTGCCTGCTGGCCTGCCTGAAGCTGGGCCAAATACTCCTGGGCACGTGCATATGTGTTTTCGCTTAACAATGTTTTGTATTTTGGCATGGTTTCAGATGCTATTCGTCAGTGTCGTACCGTTATAAGAATAATGGAACGCAGATTACCCTGATTTTTCTGATTCCCATGATCAGGCAAATCAGGGTGATCTGCGTCCTATTTCATCGCAATGCCGGGCACTTTGGGGCAGTGGGTCAGCGGCACGAGTCCAGCGTCGGTCATGAGCGCGGTTTCTTCCAGGCGAATGCCGCCCCAATCGGGCAGGTAGCAGCCCGGCTCGATGGTGACAATCGTGCCGACTTCAATCGTGTCCTCGTCGGAGGCTCGGGGGGAGAGGAGGGGGTCTTCGTGGATGCCCAGCCCTAAACCATGCCCCAGGCCGTGGCCAAAATGGTCGGCGTGTCCCGCTCTGTCTAACATGTTGCGGGCGATAGCATCCACGGCTTTGAGGCTCATGCCCGGTTTGGCGTTTTGGAAAACGGCCGTTTGTGCTCTTAACACCAGTTGATATAGCTCAAAATAATGAACCGACGCTTTGGCCCCTAAATAAAACGAACGAGTCATGTCGCTTTTGTAGCCATCCACCTGCGCGCCCATATCCACAATGAGCGGGTCGCCTGCCTGCAAGCAGCGCTCACCCGGATGGTGGTGGGGCAAAGCGCTGTTGGGACCGGAGGCGACGAGGATGTCAAAAGCCAACGCTTCGGCGCCAGCCTGACGCAATGTCTTCTCCAGCTCCCAGGCAACCTCGCGTTCGCTCATGCCGGCGCGGGCGATGTGCGGCACCTGGGCCATGACGTCATCGGTGATGGCGCATGCTTCTTGGATGGCTTTGACTTCAACGGCCGTTTTGCGCAAGCGTAATGGCTCCAGCGTCAGCAGCAACGGTTTCCAGGTGACGCCTTTCACCTCTTCCAGTTCTATCATTGACGCCAGGGTAACGTACTTTGCCTCCAAGCCAACGGTTTTTGCTCCTGATTCAGCTAAAAAATCCTGGGTATCAGCCAGGGTGCGCTGGTGTTTGAACAGAGCAAAGTCTGGTGCCTCGCGGCCCGCCTGGGCATAGTAACGAAAATCGGTGGCGATGAGCGCTTTGTTGGCCGTGACCAACAGCTGGCCGTTGGAACCGGTGAAGCCGCTCAGCCAGCGCCGGTTTGCCGGGCTGGTGACAAGCACGCCATCAACTTCCCATTCATTGAGTTTTTGGCGAACGGCCGTAATCCGCTCTTGAAAAATTGTGTGTTGCCCCATTTACCTTATTCTCGCTGATTGTTGTTGTATGGATTCCCGCCTGCGCGAGAATGACAATTGGATGGCTATAAAATCTGCTTAATCCTTCGGCTGCGCTCAGGACAAGTTCTGCGAATCTGTTGACTGCTTTCCCAACTGCTTCAGCTCCGTCTCAAAGATGGCGCGCAGGATGGCCACCATGGTGGCGTAGGTGGGGTCCATGCCGAAGTAGGAGAGATTTTGCGCGCCCAGGTTTTTGCCTTTGCTGAACGGCGTATCAGAAGCGTAGTGCAAAATACCGACGGGGAAAGAGCTGTTGTAAAGATTCACCAGCTCATTGGAAGGATGTCGCTTAGGGCGCACCATCTCGTAAATGCCGCTGAGATACGGCCCGGCTTCCATCTCCATATCGGTGTACCCTTCGTGGTAGAAGACCGACATATACCCCTCGTTTTGCAGGAAAGTGCCGGGCACGGTGATTGCTTTCTGGTTGTCCATCACGGTGCCGTAAACCAGGTAGGGCGCCACGTCGTCGGCGGCAAAGCAGTTGTCGAACAGGTAGGTGTTGAGGGTGTGTTCGTCGTGCACCACGCTGGGAATCATGACGTCGCCGATACGGCCGTTTAACGTCGCCGCCTTGCCCATGATGTACACCCCACGCACTTCGGCAATGTTGCGCGCAATTTCTGTGAGCACCTGGTACGCCGCCATCCCCAGCGGATAATCGACATTGACGATGAGCGCGTTGCTCTGGTGCAGCCGCTCAATCCCCGGCACGCGCAGCCGCTTGTCCATGCTGTGTGTGTTGACTTTGTTGATGGGAATCACCTGTACTTCAATGTCGAAGGCGTGCTCACTGGGGATGCGTACAATGCCTACATCCCGCTCCTTTTCCAGGCGAGCGGCCGTTACCTGCGGATTGTCCTGCTCCAACTTTTTGAGCGCGTAATACAAAAAGTTTTCCCGACTGCTGGGCACGTTCCGTTCCAAAATGTCGTGATATTCTTGCTGCAAATCGCCGGAGCCATTTTCGCGGATATAAGCGTGAATTTGTTCTTCGATATGCAGAGCATAGCCGCTGAGCAGATTGGGCAGGCTGTGAGTGTTGCTGGACACAAAATAGATGGGCCGATCGGGCATGATGATGTCGGGCAGATGGCGCTCCACATTGCGCCACCAGCGGCGGGTAGCCCGTTTGTAATCGGCCAGCGACCCGGCCAGCGAGCGAATGGAGATTGCTTGCTTGGTTTGGGCGATATTGAGGAATTTTGCGGCCGTTTCATTGCCCCACACCTGGCACAGACGATGAAAATCTTCGACGGGAATTTCTGTCATGTGAGCCAGACGCACCAGGCTGTTGCCGGAGGGCAGGCCGCCTTTGCTGTCCCGCACCCGCTCCAGCTCTTTGATGACGTTTTCTTTGTTCAGCAGCTGGCGCAGTTTGCGCCGTTCAATCTGGTAGGCCACCAGAATGGGCACAATGTCGTCAATATCGGAGCGGCTGGCGATGTAGACGGCTAATCGATCTTGGCCGTCAAAAAAGCTGCGCCGCCGCCGCCCAACGGCCGTAACTGCCTCCCAGCTTTCCACGTTGGCAAACCCGTGCATCGCAAATACCTGTTCCGATTGCCCCATGATGACCAGGCGCAGCTTGTCCAGGCAGGCGGGCATCCGCAAAATGGCGTAGATGAAGGCTGCCATATCTGGCTGTGGTTCGTCAGCCAGCACGTGCAGCGCGGAATTCATGCGTTTGTGCGCCTCGATAAGCGTTTTGATTTGCACCTCGCGGCTGCTGCGCAGCAGGGAGTAGTAGGTGCGGAGATAGAGATTAATTTCTTCATTGCCAGAGGTTGGTACGGTTCGGTCCATAGTGGGTTTTTTGTGAAATAATGAAAGTGTGCACTTTCATTATTTCACATGAATAAATCCTTCGCCTTCGGTGACGTGGCCGATGGGTACGGCCGTTTCACAATGCTCAATAAATGTTTCAACTTGATCCGCAGGCAGGGCCACCAGCAGACCGCCGGATGTTTCCGGGGTCATCAGCATATCCTGCATAAGTTGGCTGACGCCAGGGGCAAACTTCACCCAGCGGCCAAAGTAGTCCAGGTTGCGCCCCATGCCGCCGGGGAAGGCGCCGGCCTCACCGTAGCGCAGCGCGCCGGGCAGCCAGGGCAGCTTGTCCAACTGCACATGAAAATCAACCAGCCCCAGATGGGCCATTTCGTGGGCGTGCCCCAGCAGGCCAAAGCCGGTGATGTCTGTCAGGCTGTGGGCCTGGGCGAGTTGGGCCGCTTCGGCGGCCGTTTTATTAAGCGTTTTCATGCTGGAGACGGCCGTTGCCACATCCGCCTCATCCGTAATGCCATTTTTCAGCGCCGTGGTGACCACACCCACGCCCAGCGGTTTGGTCAGCAACAGTACATCGCCCGGCTGCGCCCCGCCTTTGGTTTTCACCTTGTCCGGGTCGATCAGGCCGGTGACGGCCAGGCCGTACTTCGGCTCTTTGTCATTGACGCTGTGGCCACCGGCAATAACCGCACCCGCTTCGGCGACCTTTTCGGCGCCACCGCGCAAAATCTCGCTCAGAATGTCCATGCCCAAACTGTCGGGGAAGGCGACCAGGTTGATGGCAAACAGCACCTCGCCGCCCATCGCGTAGATGTCGGACATGGCGTTGGCCGCGGCAATCGCGCCAAAGTCGTAGGGATCATCGACAACTGGCGGAAAGAAGTCGGTGGTGGTGATGATGGCCTGTGTGTCGTTAAGCTGGTAAACGGCCGCATCATCCACCTTGGCTAATCCCACCAGCAGCTGTGGATAATCTTCCGGCTTAAACAGCTTGCGCAGCGGTTCAATGGCTTGAGCCAGGTCCCCTGGCCCTAATTTAGATGCTCAACCGGCGCAGCTGGCATAAGACGTCAGCCGGATCTGTTTGGCGATGCTCATAAAGCTTCCTTTTGTTACTTGATAAAAGGAGTGGAGATTAGAGATTAAGAATCTCCACTCCCCAATCTCCTACATTTATTGGTTGCAGATGAGGGAAAGTATACCGGATGCCTATGACCATGCAATGCAGCCTGCCTGTTGATTGACGCGTGCATTTTCCAAAACTATAATGACCCTCACTTTCAGCATTGCGAGCAAGGAAGATGACAAAACAGACACCGTTCCAAAAATTTGAGGCATTGGCTCAACAGCTTATTGAGGGCAGTTTTAACCGCTTTTTAGGCGGGGATGTAACCTTGTCTGATATTGCTGCGGAACTGGCCCGTACCGTTGAGAACCAGGCGGCAGCTGGTGTGGTTCCCTGCCAGTACGAAATTCGGCTTCATCCGTCCGCGTTTGACAAAATGGTACAGGCAGAACCGGAGGCAGCGGCACAATTGACCGATTACCTGCGGGAATTTGTGCGGCAGGCAGAATTGTCGCTAAATGGTTCGCCCCACCTTACTTTGATGGCCGATCCGGATATTGCGCCACGTGCCCTGCTGGTTGCTGTGGTGGAAACGGAACGGCCGTCTGCCGATCCCGTCACCCAAATCCGGCAGCCATCTGATGCGGCGGAAATATTTGCCGCCGACATTGCTGCCCTGGATGCTTATCTGATTGTCGATGGCCAGCGGCATGTTCCGCTGACCAAGCCGGTCACCAGCCTGGGGCGCAATGTGGACAACGACGTGGTGCTGGATGCGCCCACGGTGAGCCGGCAACATGCTCAGATACGGTGGCGTTACGGCCGTTTCATTTTATACGATGTGAGTAATCGCGGTCGGACCCAGGTGAACAACCAGACCATCAACGAAACGGTGCTGAAGTCAGGCGACGTAATCAGCCTCAGCGATGTAAAGTTGATTTATGGCGAGGGGGATACCCAGCCGCGCCCCCGTTCCCGTCCGGCTGGTAACCTGAACGACGAAACCCAAATTCGTCCACCCTCCAACTCATGACGCCTGAATTTGTTTTGCTCATTTTTCGCGTGGTAAGCGGCCTGCTGCTGCTGGGCTTTTTAGGCGGATTAGCCTGGCTTATTTATCGCGACATGCAGGTAACGGCTGCCGCGATGGCCGAACAGGAACGACCGTACGGCCGTCTGCGCATCATCGCCAATGAAGCCGAGCATCCTCCGCTAAACACGACCTATCCCCTTATGCCCATTACCAGCATTGGCCGGGCGGCCGGCAACACCGTCGTCTTGCCCGATGGCTTTGCCAGCGCCGAACACGCCTTAATTACGCGCCGCGAGGGAAAATGGTGGCTGGAGGACCAGGGCAGCCGGAATGGCACGCTGTTGAATGATGTTGTTTTGGAGGGAACGGCCGTTATCAGTTCTGGTGACCTCATTGCCGTGGGGGGCACCGTCCTCAAGCTAGAACTCTAAACCGGCCTCCAGAAATCAGGCACTTTTGCTTTGAAGCCGCGCCTAAAAAAGCGTGATAATTCTTACTTAGCGACACCTCCATAAAGGAAAAACCACATAACGTGCGTTTATCGCCACAAAGAACCCGTATTGTAACTTTGTTGGAGGTAAACGTAATGTCACATTCACCCTATCTTGTAAAAGGACGTCTTGTTCGCCGGGACAATCAGCAGGGCATTCATGGGCTTTTGGTCGAAGCCTGGGATGAAGATATCAGCTGCGATGATTGTTTGGGTTGGGACCTGACCAACCGGGATGGCTCATTTGCCATCTCTTTTCATGAGGAGGATTTTGATGAACCGTACGAAGGTGCGCCGGAAATCTACCTTAAGATTCGGGATCGAGACGGCCGTCTCATCCACGACACCCGCAGCCAAAAACGCATCTGCCAACCCGGCCACACCGTCGAAATCAACCACGCGCTGGTGCCCGACACGCTGTGGTGGCACCGGCAAACCCCCGTCAGCTGGGAGTGCCCCGACGATCCGCTGCTGCCTGAAATTGTCATTGAAGACATTCAGGAAGCATTGACCTTGGTAACCAGCAGCCGCCAGCATGGCTACAACCAGCGGCTGGAAGCCCTCATTTGCACCATTCCCCCCATCAATCTACTCAATAACATCATGAGCGATGCCTGCGCCACGCTGCAAGGCGACCTGGCGGCGGCGGGGCGTTACCGCGACCTGCTGGATGCGCTGTGCGCCGTACGGCCGAAAGGCAAAAGCTGCGGCCACGCCACCATCGACGACATCTTTGCCAACCCCACGCCCGCACCCAGCGGCCACTGTCCACCCACTGAACCCGAAGATCCCTGCGCCGAACCAGACCCTCACGAACCGGACTGTCCTTGCAAACCATCCCTCATCGCCCGTGACAAAACCAAAACGCTGCTCATGGCCGCGCTGCACATCGCTTGCAACCACGAAAAAAGCGCCAAAACCTATGTCAAAACGATTCTCGACCAGGTGGCGCGCTATGAATTTTTGGCCAGTTTGCACCGTGCGGCCGTAAAAGCGTTGTACGGTGATGCGGCGGCATTGGTCCAGTTCCGCGATTTGCTGGAGCTGTTCCTCTATCCTGGCACAGATCAGGGCTGTGGCTGCAAGTGCGGCGGTCTAAGCTGCTGCGCCTGCCTGGATCAGGAAATGATTGCTTGCTTGCGGCAAATGGTTGGCTTGTGGCAGAAAATCCACTGCTACACCGTCACCACCGTACAGCCTGAGCGTGCCTGCCCCGGCGAGGAAATCGTGATCAAGGGTCATGGTTTTGGTGACAAAGCGGGCCAGATTGCTTTCCGCCGGAAAGGGTCGATGGCCTTGGGCACACCGATCAATGTAGCAGACTGGTGCGATGATCAAATCACTGTCGTCGTGCCGGAAGAGGCGGGCTGTGGTTTGCAGCTCTACTTGCCCGTGAACACGATTGAGGTGTGCGGCCGTTTCCTGGAATATCGTCCTACTGGCTGCATGGAAGCTGACTTTGCCGGCACTTCTGCCGAAATCTTGCAGTTTACCGTAAAGGGCCGGCAGGATGGCGAATGCCTGGAACCGGGTGCCGTGCTGCCCATTCGCTGGAAAACGTGCGCCGCTGACCGGGTGCGCGTAGAGATTGTGAACGCAGACAGTGGGGCCGTCATTGCTGCCCAGGACCCGGCGGAGCCGCGCGGCCGTTGGGATTTCACCCAGACCTACTTTACGGAAACCACTCATGTGACCGTACGTGTAGCGGCCGTGGGCAAGTGCAAACCGCCGCAGGTGTCGGCCGAGATGAGCTTCCGCTTCCAGCGCCAGCCCAACTTGACGGTGCAAGGGTTGGAGATTACGCAGGCTATCCAGCATTATCGCGCCGCCGCCCACCTCACTGATGCCGGTGATCGGGGTGCGGACAACAGTTTGCGGCTGGTTACCAACAAAACCGCCTGGGTGCGAACCTATCTGCGCAGCGGCCAAAGCCCGGCCTTCGACAATGGCCAGCTTGCTGACGTTAATGGCACGCTCACCGTTGAGCGGCGGGTAGGCGGAGTGTGGAGCACCATCGCCACGCTGCCGTCGCAAAACGGGCCGGTTACCGCTGAAGACAGCTTCATTAACTTTGATGCGGAGCGGGGCAACATTGACAACACGCTTAACTTCATCGTGCCGGCGGCGATGATGACCGGTTTGCTGCGCTTCACGGTGAATGTGGAATCCCCTTATGCCGACTGCCCGGGGAATACGGCCGTTGGCAGTGCCACCGTCGATGTTAATCTAACCCAAACCCTCAACGCCGCCTTCATCACCATTGGCTACAATGGGCCGGACGCCAGCGGCATGAACACGCTCAACCTGGCCGCGCCCACGCTGGCCGACTGCCAGGCAGAAACAAGCTGGGCCATGACGACATACCCCGTGTCTGGCGCGCCCAACGTGCGCATTGCCGGCACCTTCACTACCAACACACCGCTCAACGATCCGCGCAGCTGCCCTGGCTGCTGTTCGCCAAATTGGGGCACGCTGCTGCCGCAGGTGGCAGCCCTGGTTGCGGCCGATCAGGCCGCCAATCCCGGACCCTGGGTATACTACGGCCTCATCAACAACGGCATTCCCGTAAACGTACCTGGCTGCAATGGCGTGGCCACCGGCGGGCTGGCGGGTCGTCCTCAGACCTACGCCCATGAAATTGGGCACCAGTTTGGCCTGCCCCATGCCCGCTGCGGCAATGCGGGGTCGGGCAATGCCAGCTATCCTATTTACGAACCATACGATTTGCCCGTAGACGTGCCGGCCACTCCGGTTAGCTCGACTAACTGGACGATGGCCAGCATCGGTGAGTACGGTTTGGACATCAACAATGGTAACATCGCCAATCCCAACACCGCTGAAGATTTTATGTCTTACTGCAGCCCGCGCTGGATTTCGGTGTTTACCCACAACTACCTGGTGAACCGGATGGAGCTGACGCCGACTACAATTCCGACGGGCAGCGGTGCGGCCACCAACCGCGTCATCCAGGACAATGAACCTAACTTCACCAAACGTACCGACGTCATCAAGCCGCTTGTTTATCTCATTGGCACGCTGTCGGCGGATGGCGAGGTGGCAATGAGCAGCGTGGCCCGGTTGGAGACACGTTATCTGGTGGGGGACGGCCGTTCCACCCGCTACATTGCCCAACTGTTGGGTGAAGAAGGGCAAATCATCAGCCAGGACGTGATGTATGCCTACACGGCTGACGGCTGCGGTTCGGATGATTCGTCCGGCTGTGGCGGCGGCTGCCAGGGCTGCGGTTGTGCTGACAGTGGTCGCCAGGACAAAGGTCCGGTCATGCTCAAAGGCATGCTGGATGATCTGGCCCCCGGCCAGACGCTGCGCATTGTCAAAGATGGTGAAACCGTGTGGGAACGGACGGCGCCCAAGGAACGGCCGCAGGTAAGCAACATCCGAGCGCAAATGCTGAAAGACGGCCGTTTCAGCCTGAGCTGGCGTGGACAATCAACCAGTGAAGGCCAGGACGAATACTGGATTCGCTGGTCGCGCGATGGCCAGAACTGGCACGCGCTGATGGTTGGCGTGACGGACAACACGATTCATCTGGACCCCGAACAGCTGCCCAGCGGCGAGATTCAGTTCCAGGTGATGGTCCACGATGGCTTCTACACCACTACCGTCGAGAGCAACACCGTAGAAATTGCCGCCCGTCCGCCCGCGGTGACGATCTTGTATCCCAAGCAGGACGACCTGGCCTACGACGAGCGCCAGCTCCACCTGTGGGGCACCGCTGACAGCCGCGCGGGCCACGAACTGGCTGAGGAACAGTTTGTCTGGCACATCAACGGCGAGGAAGTGGGCCGTGGCCGGGACATCTGGGTAGAGAATCCTGGCACTGGCGAACACAAAATCCAGCTGAGCGTGACGGATGGCGAGTTGGAGGGGGTGGCGGAAACGGCCGTTACCATCCAACCCACCACACCCACACCCCCGGTTGACGTGAAGTAACTGCCCTTCGCGGCACTTTTTCAGGCGGCGATAAGCTCCGGCTTTTCGCCGCCTTTTACGCTAAGAAACTATCCGAAAAAGCCACAGAGGAAAAAGAGAAGATAGAGAACTTGAGACCTATCTCAAAAACCTCTGTGAGCTCTGTGGCCAATATTCGGATTAGGTACTAAGATGACCAGGGATAATCTTGCGGCGCAAACTCAGCGCCGAAGACCACGCGATCGGCGACGCGGCGGAGGTAGGCAGCCATGGTTGTATCTATCTCTCGCGGCTGCCAATCGATTTCTGTAACCGGCTGGCCCGTGTAAGCCGCCACAATGATGCAGGCGGCTAAATAGGAACCACTTAGGCTGGGATGACGGCCGTCTTCAGCAAAAAGTCGACGAAAGAACGACCCCTCGGCTAACGGATTCTCGTCATTATTCAGCACATCCTGGTACACAAGCTGAAAGCCACGCCCGGCTGGAATAACAAAAACCTGGCTGCCGGAAGCAGACATCTGTGCTGCCAGATCCCGTGTGCCTTGAGCCAATCGGTTTTGCATCGTCAGGTAGTCGGGGAAAATGGACGCGTTACGCGGATCGCCCTCAGCGTGCCCCCAGGTTTGCAGCATCATGACAGTGGCTCCGGTATCGCTGGCATAGCGGTGCAGCTGTGGCGCTGCGGCAAATGATTCCTCACTTTCTGCCGCCTGCCGGCCAAACCCGGGAATCTGGCTCTGTTCCTGAATGACAATGAGGTCCCAGCTGCGCGCCGCCTCCGAGCCGGTGACGAGCAGCTGGCGCAGCGGCGGGTTGGCTTCACTGTTTTCAACATTCCCCAAGTGCTCGACCAGTTTGTAACCGCCTGCGGCCACGCGTGTGGCAAAAATATCGTTCCATTCAGGACCAAGCTCACTGGCCAATTGGGCCACGAGCTGATCCAGCTCATTGTTCTCCGTGAAGCTGTTGCCGATAAACAACATTCTGGCGTCGGCTGGCTGCTCCAAAGCTCTTTTCTCTAAAAGTTCCCGGACGACAAACCAGAGCAGAAGCAGGGTTAACAGTCCAAGCAAGCCGATGAGGGTTATCATGACAGATTTGCGCATTAGGTCACCTGTTTACTAACAAAAGCGTGGACAAAAATGGGGAAGTAATGATACGGCCGTTTAATGATTGTCGCTAGTGGCGGTGCATCATACACAGTTCATTGCCTTGTCGTACAAAGTGCGACAGGGGGACCTGACAAAAAATTGGTAAGCTTTTGCCAGACCCGTCAATTTTGCAGAGGACAACCCATGTTTAGCTTAAAATGTGTTCGTTTATTATTGGTCATTCCCTTTTTGGTCATCATTGCCGCCGGCTGCCAGGTAACGGAGCCAGCAGCTACAAATTTAGAGACGGCCGTATCCGCCACGCCAACAATCATGCCAACAAATAGCCCAACGCCACTTGTGGCCACGGCAACGGAAATCCCTCCTACCCTTACCGCAACGCCTTTGCCAACGCCTACGGCCGTTCAACCTACACCAACTCTCGTGCCAACCGAAACAGAGCCAGCTGCAAAAATCTTTCAAGAGCGGGAATCTTTTTCACCTGATGGCCAATGGCGGGCGTATACCTTATTGACGTTTGTTGAGGAGGATGGGCAGGTGGTTGGTTATCAGACAGAGTTAACGGTGAGTGAATTAGCGGGCGATATTTCCTGGGTGGCTTACTCTACGCTGCAAGGCGCTGGCATGGGCTTTGACGTACCAACCGTTGTGTTGTGGTCGGAAGACGGCCGTTCCCTCTTTTTCACCTTGCGCGCCACGCCTGATGGCTGTGGTGGATTTGTCGGTCAATTTGATTCAGGCTTATACCGGCTGGACCTGGCCAGCGGTGCGGTGGAACGGTTGGAAGTGAGCGGTGCCCTTTCGCCCGATGGCATGACGGTGGCCCAACTTGTTTGGGAACCCGCACTCGCGGTGGCGTTGTACGATCTGGCCAGCCAAACGACGACCACAATTGCCTGGGACGTGGCTTGGGAAAGAGGCAATGGCGCGGTGAATCTGGTGTGGTCACCGGATAGTCAGGCCATTGCTTTAGAGTACGCGGCTACTTTTTGCCTGGAGGGAGGCTACTCATTGATTTATCTTGACCTCACCACCGGAGAACAAAAAACGCTAATCTGGCAAGAGCCTCAACCGATGTTTATTGTGGCGTGGCCCGACGCCGGCGAGATTCATCTGCAAGAGCCGACCAGCCAGGGGCAGAAATGGTCAGTGAACGTCAATACCGGCGAACGGACAAAAATTGAATAGAGGACGGCGGTAATTGTAGGGTCAAAGCGCGCCTTGACCCTACTTTAGCCGAAACCACGTTCGTCTTTGTCGTCGCTGGCGCTGTCGTCGTCGAGGATGGTGGGGGGGATGACGGGTTCGTAGGGCATGACGAAGTAGCCGCGGGTGACTTTGTCTTTTTTGCCGATGCGCTGGACGCTGGCGACGCCGCCGCTTTCTTTGTCGGGCCAGGATTCCACAAAGACGTCGTTGCGGCGGGGGTAGTTGGGGTCGTAAACTAGAATGCGGATGTGCCCTTCGCTGAGTTCTTCGTATTGGCAGGCTAAAATCTGGTGGTTTTGCCAGATTTGCATCGTGTCTTTGGTGCTGACGTACACCATGCCGATGGGGGTGGGGACGCCATTGTCCAGATTCTTACGCAGGGTTTTTAGTTCTTCAGCGGTGCGCAGGTGAACGGCCGTATCCGGCAAACTCATCCAGCGCACAAAACGGGCCACCTGGGTGCCCGCCGTCAGGCTGTCCACCTGCCGTCGGTGGATGTAGCGGTGCAGCGGCGTCACGCGCCCCGGTCGGCGATGTCGCTGCGGAATTTGCCTGTTGGCTAGCAAAAAGTCCATCGCCGTGGCACACATGCCGCCGCATAAACCGTAGGTGTTGCTGACGCTGGGAATGTCGGGAACTGCTTGCACTGAAAAGGGCAGCCAGTAGCCGGGATACCGGTTGGTGTACTGGAAGCCATGCGTGGCCGGAATAAATTCCACGGGCGGAATTTCCGGCAGACGGTAGTCGCGCTGGTTGGGCTGCAAATCGGCCTGGTGGCGGCGCGGCTCGCCGTGGTGCCTGTAGCTAAACTGCAAATACGGCCGAAACACATCGGCAAAATCTAAATCGCGGCTGGGATCATAGCTGAGGCTGAACACGCCCTTTTCGTCGGAAAGGCCGGGCGTCACGGTCAAATCATCGTCTTCGGTCAACACATCGGCATCAAACAGGCGGACGGTGACGTTGGCGGCGGGCGCGCCATTGGCAAATTGGACAACCCCGGTAAATGTTTGAGACATGAAACCCTCCTGTAACGGAGGACTGGCAGTCCTGGTTGCTCATGTTCAAGCCAATTCGAGGTTAAGGACTGCCAGTCCTAATGGTTAGTTCATTTTGAAAACCAGTTCGTTGTTGGCGGCATCAATGGTAACGGCCGTTTCCCCACCAGTTGCCCCCGCCTGACTCAACAAAAAGTTGGCCAGCGGCTCGCGCAGGTGGCGGGCGATGATGCGCCGCAGCGGACGGGCGCCAAACTCCGGCTGATCGTTTTGCGCCAGCAGCCACTGCTTGGCGGCATCTGTCAGCGTCAGCGTAATGTTTTGGTTGGCCGCCAGCTTAAACTCTTTCTTCAGCAGCAAATCCAGAATCAGCCCCAGTTGCTCTGGCGTGAGTTGGTGGAACAGAATGATCTCATCCAGCCGGTTGAGAAATTCAGGGCGGAAGAAGCGGTGAACTTCATCCATGACCAAATTTTTCTCGGTTTCGCCGATGTAGGGCACGAGCATGTGGCGTGCCCCCAGGTTGCTGGTCATGATGACGACCGTTTCGCTGAAGGTCGCTTGCCGCCCCTGGCTATCCGTCAGGCGGCCCTCTTCCATCACTTGCAGCAGCACGTCAAAAACACGCTCGTTGGCTTTTTCTACTTCATCAAACAGGACAACGGTGTATGGCCGTTCCCGCACAAAATTGGTTAGCTGCCCGCCCCCCTGAAAACCGACGTAGCCGGGCGGCGCGCCAATCAGCTTATTGACGCTGGCTTCCTCCTGAAATTCACTCATGTCCAGGGTGAGCATCGCGTCTTCTGAGCCAAACATGAACTCCGCCAGCGCCTTGGCCAGCTCCGATTTGCCCACGCCGCTTGGCCCCAAAAAGAGGAAAGAGCCAATCGGCCGTTTGGGATCGCGCAAACCAACCCTGGCAGTTTTTACGGCGCGGCTTACGGCGAGAACTGCCGTTTCCTGGCCAATGATCCGCGTGTGCAAATGTTCCACCATGTTGGCGTATTTGCCCCGCTCATCCTCGTTGAGTTTGCTCACCGGAATGTTGGTCATTTGCGCCGCCGCTTCCATCACATCTTCCGGATCGAGCTGATTGTCCGGGGCGATGCCGGGATAGACGACCTCGGGACTGGAGGAGGCGATGCGCACCAGGGCGCAGCTGCGTTCGGCCAGCTGCACAGCGGCGGCGGGCAGGGCGATTGTTTTCATATATTGGCTGGCAATTTGTGCGGCCGTTTCCATGGAATCCAGGTTAATTGCAACGTCGTACTCACTTTTTAGCCGCTCCTGGTGGGCGTGCAGCACGGAGATGGTTTCCTTCACGGTGGTCGGTGGCACGTTCAGCCGCTGCGTGTTTTGGCGAATCAGATTGCTTTGGCTTAGCAGCTCGTAATCTCCCGGCGTGGTTGTGCCGATGATGATTTGCTCGTTGCCCAGCAGCGCTTTTTGCAGCTCCCGGTTTACCTGTTCGGGAAAAGGAGCACGCAGCCTGTCGGCGAAGAAGCGCTGGATGTTGGGCACCAGCAGCACGCCGCCGCTGGCCCGGCGCAGTCCGGCGCGCATCGCCGCCAGCGGATTTTCCAGCAGGGCCGTTTCGCTGATTTGTACCAGGGAGCGCAGGTCGGTGAACCCGTTGCCTTCGGCGATGGTTTGCGCCAGGCTTTGTCCCAACGTCTGCTTGCCCGCGCCTTCGGGTCCGACCAAAATGACATGCCGGTTTTGCACCAGGGCAATCAGGCTGATGAGGTCGCGCAGCAGTTCTTGCCGTTCATACACCACCGTGGTGTTGCCCTCTTTGGCTTGAGAGACAAAATCGTGAATGATGGGAGTGCCGTCCTGGGCCACATCGTTGAGCAGCGTTAGGACGGCCGTTGGATTCACCCCTACGCGCTGTAAAACGGCCGATGTCGTCACCGGATGCTGGGCCATCGCGGCCAATACATGGCCGGAGCCGGCTTTCAACTCTTCGCGCGATTGGGCCATCGTCAGCCCTTCATCGATGACCACCAGCATTTCTTCATCGAGTGGTACGTCTTTACCAAAGTCGTCGGTGAAGTAGAACTTGGCGTTGCGGCCTTTGTTGGTAAGGGCCATCATCTCCACCCGCCGCGTCAGATCGTCCAGATCAAAGCCGCGCTGCTGCTGAAGCTGCTGCAAAATTTGGCAGGCGACCGATTTGGGTTCATCCAAAAAGGTGCGCAGAAGGAGCTGCGGCGTCAGCAGCTTGAGCTGGTAGCTGTTCAACTTGCCGGCAGCGGTGGTCATGAGTCCGGCCAATTCAGAGGTGGGGATGTTTGGATTCAGGTTGCTCATGGCGGCAATGTTACATTGCTCGACCTTGTTTTGCCAAAGGAGTATGTAAAATTGGACGCTGATCTCCCTGATTTTCCTGATTGAACAGATCAAAATCAGGGTGATCAGGAAAATCTCCGTCCTATCTTCTTTCTTTTTCTGCCGCGAGGATTTGGCGGAGCTTGGTTTTGCGGTGGGCACCGCGTAAGGTTTCCAGGGTGCGGATGCCCAGCGGGTCGATTTTTTGGCGCAGGAGATTGAGCTCTTCGGTGGTGGGTGGCTCTGTTTCGTGGAGGTCAGGCGCGATTTCCAGGGAGAAGCCGGTTTTGGCCTGGATGCGTTTGGGGGTGACGCCGGGATGATGGGTGGTGAGTCGGAGACGGCCGTTTTTCCCAGCAAAATCAAACTGGCCCAAGTCACTCACCAGGTAGCGTGGCCCGCTGCCGTGGGTGCGAGCTGCATCGTGCCCTAAACCGCTGCGGAAATCAAGTTCTGGCACAAAAGTGTGCCGTCCATGCCGCGGCACGTAAAGGCAGACGTTCTCTTCGTAGACCGTCACGTCGGCGATGCCGGCCGAGCCGGGCAGCCGCAGCCTGGGCTGTTCGTAGCTGCCGCCGATAAAAACATTGTTGAAATTGCCAAACGGATCGACCTGGCCCGGCCGGAAAAATTCTTTGGGCTGGTAGCGCGGCAAAAAATCACAGGTGCCACGAACGAAATCGATGGCAAATAGACCGTTTTTGAGCCACAAATCTTCCACGGTGGATAGACCCAATGGCGCCCAATCCTGGCAAAACGTCTGGCCGATGGCCGAAATGAAGGTAAGATTGGGTGCGTGGGTCAGCTTGGCCAGCAGGTAGCCGGCTGCCACCAGCGGCGTGGCCATGCCCTGGGCCACCAGTTCACCATCCTCAATCTGGCGGCTGATGCAAACGCAAATCAGTTCATCAATGGAATACATGGCCTGTTGAATTGTCATGCTGTGTGCCTGTACTGAGCTTGCCGAAGTATCCTCCGAAGCATCTCTAAAGCCTTAATCGAGTAATTGTTTCGCGGCGAGATGTGGATCTAGCCTGTTGTTGGTTAGAGGGATTCTCCGCTGCGCTCAGACCGGTCCTGAGCATGGTCGAAGGAATGACGAATAGCATTGTTGGCATAATCCTCAAATTGGCCGTTGTGGCAGGCGTCGATGTAGCGCAGGATTTCTTCCCCGTCGAGCGGGTAGGCCGGATAGCAAGAAGTGGGCCAGGCACCGTTGGGAACGTGGCAAACGGCCGTTACCGGCAATCCCGACAAATCTACCGGGCCTTCTAATTTTTCGACCACCTCTTCGGCCGTCAAAATAACGGTATTGGCCACGTGGGTGAGCATTTCATCGATGGTGGGATTGCCGCCCAGGATGGCATTGCCGGACTGGTCCGCTTTGAGCACATGGATGATGGCCACATCCACCTGAATGGCGGGGAAGGCGGTGAGCGTTTCGCCGCTGTACGGATCGACGACGGTTTTGACGTCAGGGCGTACTTTAAACAGGTCGGTGCCCTGCCAGGCGCGGCTGGGCATGAAGCCAAGCTGTCCCACGGCGGCGCGCAGGCCGCAGGCAATGCTGGCTTCACTTTCTTCGATGATGGTTAGACGGCCGTTTTCCACCGCTTTGGTAAACATGGGAGCCAACCCAAACGATTCCAGGCCAAAATAACAGGAGCGCGTTTGGCGCACGCAGCCGCCGCCCACGAGCATGTCGCTGGCCAGTCCGGCGGTAAACGCCAGCAAGGTTAAATTTTGAGGACGTGGCTGGTGCTGCAGCAAGGCGCGGACAAAAGCCACGGGACGGCGGTAAATCGTCAAGCCACCCAGGGCGATGGTCTGGTTGTTTTGGATGAGGGGGAGAACGGCCGTAAGCGGCACAACTTTATCCATCATTTTGATAAAAAATCATTGCCCAAGCGGTGGCAGCACCACGACCGTAAACCAATATTCGCTTAATTCCTTAACCACCCGCAAGAATTGGGTAAAGTCAATGGGTTTCACAATGTATGAGCTACAGCGCAGTTGGTACATTTTGTAAACGTCCTTATCATCTTCAGAAGTCGTCAGGATGACAACGGGGAGGTGGCTGAGCGTTTCATCTTTGGAAATAGCTTCTAATACCTCACGGCCGTCCATTATTGGCATATTTAGGTCCAGCAAGATGAGGTCCGGTGTTGGTGCCTCTTTGTAATCCCCTTCTTTTCGCAGAAAGTTCATACAATCAAGCCCATTTTTAACATTGTGTAGATGAATAGCCACCCGAGATTGTTTGAAGGCTTGCTGGGTTAAGATCACATCGTCTTTATTGTCTTCCACCAGTAACACCTCGGCAAATCTGGTTTTGCTAAGACTTTGTTCCATTAGCGCCTCCTTCTTTGGGCAAAGAAAAGTAAAAAGTACTGCCTTGATCAGGATCAGACTCGATCCATATTTTGCCCCCATGTCGTTCTACGACCCGGCGGCAAATTGCCAACCCGATTCCGTTGCCTGGGTATTCTTCTTGCGTATGCAAGCGCCGAAATATCTCAAAAACCTTTGAAAAATAATCGGGACTGATACCAATTCCATTGTCTTGAATGGCTATGATCCATTCATTTGTATTCTGTTTGGCGCTTACATGAATTTGGGGCAGCGCTTTATTATTATATTTTATGCCGTTGCTAATTAGATTTTGCATGAGCAGTATCAGGTGCGTTCGGTTGCCTAACACAATGGGTAACTTATCAACAGTAACTTCCGCAGGCTTATCTTCGATCTCATATTTCACCAGGGCGCAGACTTCATTAGCCACTTCGTTAAGATTGACCGACTCTATGGGGTTTGTGGGTGATTCCACGCGAGAATAAGCCAGAATATCTCGAATCAGCGTTTGCATCCGTAAGGTGTTTTGTACCGTGATGTTGATCCATTCATTGGCGCGTTCATCCAATTGTTCATGGTATTCTTGCTGGAGCAGCTGCACAAAACCACTGATGCTGCGCAGCGGCGTTTGCAGATCGTGAGATGCAATGTAGGCAAATTGCTGCAACTCCAGGTTGCTTTGTTCAAGCGCTTCTGCATGACGCTTAAGCTCAGCATTGGTTTCTTCAACTTCTTTGGTGCGTTCGCGCAGTTCAGCGGTCATCTGTTTGGCACGCTCTTCGAGCTTGCTGTTGAACTGGCGCAGCGTTTTGGCCGCTATCTTTTGCTCTGTCACGTCGCGGATGGTGGCCAGTGCCAGGGTGCCGTCTGGCGTTTTAAGAACGTTTAGACTGACTTCTACCGGAAATTCTTGGCCATCCCGGCGACGGCCGTATAAGTCTAACCCGGCTCCCATAGGACGAGCATGCGGGCTGGCAAAATAGTCGCGGCGAAATTGTGGATGGCTCGACTTAAACCGTTCCGGCAGCAATATTTCCACGGGCTGGTCGATAAGCTCCTCCCGCTGAAACTGAAATAATTTTTCTACCTGTTCGTTAACAATCACAATTTTGCCGCGTTCATTGACAATCACCAATGCATCGGGGGCCGACTCCAGCAACGTTCGTGACTTTTCTTCTTCTTTCTCCAGCTTTTGCAGCATCCGTTCTCTTTCTTCTGCCGCCTGTTTTCTTTCCTGAAACTGGCGGTGCAAGCTGAATCCCTGGTGGATAATGAGGACAATAAAGCCCAGGCTGCCCAGGCTCCAGCTAATGGCGAATGCCGAAGAAGGATCAAACCACCCTCTGTTGCCGCCCACCTGAATCGTCCAGCCAAATAATATTGTGATCAAAATTGTAAACGGCAGCAGTCGCCGGACAACGCGACCGCCGGGTGAATCTGAGCGAAACAGGTGGATGATGCCTTGTCTTGGCTGCCAGGCCAGAAGGCCAACGGCGAGAAAGAGAAAGCTTACGGCCGTAAGCGGCGACATGCCGATTTGGGGATCGCCGGGCAAGGTGTAAAGTGGATTGGTGAGAGTAACGTAGCCAAACAGAGCAATCCAGGGAACAATGGCACTAACCAAGGTAAGAATGGTTGTGTATCGTTGTGCTTTGGGCTGGGGCATTGTGGCGGCAATAAAGGCTAACCCGCTGATGACGTTGTTGACGGCCGTATGGGGCGACGGCCGTCCGGGAAACGAGGGCTGCATTTGCTGCACGGCTGCCCCATAAAGCCATAATTCCAGAGTGGGCTTGAGGGCAAACAGGTATTGAATGAGGGTGAACACGCCGATGATAACGGCCGTTCCCGCCAGTAGCCGTATAATTCGTTTTCGCCAGGCAAAAGTTGTGGCATTGGTGTAATTTAGTAGGGAGAGGGAAACGCCAAGAAAAAATAATAGCAGCGCGGTTAATGGTGCTGCTGCCGGTGCTCCTGGTATAAGCCGTGTCAATGCAGGTTGATTAAACTGCCAACCCACAAAAACAATGAGCGCCAAGGAAATTACCAGCCCGCCGCTAGCTTTGGACAAAAGTCGATAGTCTGCGTTCATCTGTCGGGCAGTATAGCAGAAAGTTATGAGATTTTTATTATGCAGGAAAATTTAGCACGCTTGGCAAAAAAAAACACCGGCTGCGCCAGCCGGTGTTTTCTGTAAGTTAGGTAGGTTAGCAAAGGATTAATTTTGTCGTTGCAGAACGGCCGTAATCAACGCTTCCATTTCAGTTTTGGCCGGGGAGGAGGGAACGTTGACCAAAGCAGCACGGGCGCGTTTAGCGGTTTCTTCTGCTTGCATCCGGGCAACATCAACGGCACCAGATTCGCGTAGATTGGCCATCATAACGGCAATGGGATCATCTTCTATTTCGGCAACGGCCGTTTCCTTTACCGCCGTACCGCCATTTTGTGCAGCCATTACGCCCCGGTTTTGAGCAATATCTGTACCGACTGGTTTGCCCAGGGTTTCCGGGTCGCCAATGATGTCCAAAATGTCGTCGATGATCTGAAACGTGAGGCCAAGATTGTAGGCGTAGGTGGCCAATGACTCTACTAAATCTTCATCTGCATCGGCCAGCATGGCCCCCATACGGGCGGCTGCTTCAAACAAGCTGGCTGTCTTACGGCTGATGATTGATTTGTACGTCTCACGGTCCATGTTGCCCGCTTTAGCCGCGGCGGCCTGCAGCGTCTCGCCCTCTACCAGTTTGGTGGTCGCGTCTGCCATGATAACGTTGTATTCAGAGGGGTAAGGAGCCATCATCTCATACACTTTGGTGAAGAGATAATCGCCCGCTAGCAAGGCAAACGTGCGGCCCCAGCGGGCATGCACGGTAATTTGCCCGCGTCGGGTCAGGCTGTGGTCATTGATGTCGTCATGAACCAGGGTAGCAGTATGAACCATCTCAATGGCGGCTGACATAGGCACGACACGCTCAACATCTTGCCCACCAGCCGCAAGATAAGCCAGGATGCCCAGTTGGGGACGCAGCCGTTTGCCACCGGATTTAATGATGTGCAGGCCGGCCTCTTGCAGCACGTCTACATCGCTGTTGACGATGTCACGCAGCTGTTTTTCAACGGCGTCTAATCCTTCTTGCACTATGTTTGTTACCATAAGATTCACCTTGTTCACAACTTTCAATTTTTTTTGAACGGTTTAGCTGATTATAAAATAGGTTTAAGGTGGCGTCAAGGAAATTGTGAAAATTATCTCAACCTCTTAGAATTCTTTTTCGCCTGTTCATGATGATATAAGATATTATTCGTTTGACAATGTGAGTTACGGCCGTTAGTAATCACGGATTTAACGAATGGACGAATGACACGAATTGATTTGTACTATTCGCAAAATTTGTGCTATTCGTGGTAAAAAACAGGGAAGAGGTGAATGGAAGCATTAAAAAGCAGAATTGAACGTGAAGGCCAGAATTTGGGGCGAGGCATCCTCAAAATTGACAGTTTCTTAAATCATCAGATTGATGCTCAGCTAATGGAGCACATTGGCGAGGCAATTGCCGCCGAATTTGGTGCGTTGCAGCCCACCCGGGTGCTGACGGCCGAAGTCAGTGGACTGATCCCGGCGGCGATGACGGGCAAAGCGCTGGACAACATTCCTGTCGTTTACGCCCGCAAGAAGAAACCCATCACGATGAAAGAGCCCGTGTATGTAGAAAATGCGCCCAGCCACACCAAAGGTGAGGATGTGTCGTTGATGGTGTCGCCAGAGTTTTTGTGCGCCGAGGATCGCATCCTGATTGTGGATGATTTTTTGGCAACCGGACGCACCATTGCCGCGTTGGCACGCATTGTGCAAAGCAGTGGCGCTACGCTGGTAGGCATCGCCACCGTGGTGGAAAAAACGTTTGAAGGCGGGCGTGACATGTTGGCGGAATGGAACGTGCCCATTTATGCGGCGGCAAAAATTGTGGATATGTCAGACGGCCGTATCCAGCTCCAATAAATAGATTATGAAATCACACGACACAATCATTATCCTGGATTACGGTGCGCAGTACAGTCAGCTCATCGCCCGCCGCGTACGCGAGGCCAACGTTTACAGCCATTTGGTTTCCTGGTCCACGCCTGCGGCCGAAGTACTGGCCCATAATCCCAAAGGATTTATCCTCAGCGGTGGTCCGAACAGCGTTTATGATGACGGCGCACCCACGCTGCCTGACTATGTCTTGAAAAGCGGCTTGCCTATACTGGGCATTTGTTACGGCATGCAGCTTTTGGCCCACCGGCTGGGTGGCAAGGTTAGTTACAGTCAGCACCGCGAATATGGTCCGGCGGCACTGCTGGTAGACCAGGTGGATGATCCGCTGTTCAGGGGCTGGGAGATTGAGGGGCAAAGTGCCAGAGGTAATTTACAGCAGGTGTGGATGAGCCACGGTGATAAGGTGGAAGCACTGCCCGATGGTTTTCGGCCGTTGGCCCATTCCGACAACTCTCCATTTGCCGCAGCGGCCGACGTAGCCCGCAATTATTATGCGGTGCAGTTCCATCCAGAGGTGGTGCACACCACACAAGGTTCGCGCCTTTTAAGCAATTTTGTGCATCACATTTGTGGCTGTGGTGCTGACTGGACGCCCGTCAATTTTATTGAAGAACAGGTGACGGCGATTCGGGAGCAGGTGGGAAACGGCCGTGTGGTGCTTGGCCTCAGCGGTGGGGTGGATTCGGCCGTGGCGGCCGCGCTCATCCATCGCGCCATTGGCGAACAGCTCACCTGCATCTTTGTTGATCATGGCCTGCTGCGCCAGGGCGAAGCGGCTCAAGTCGTAGAAACGTTCCAGCGCGAGCAAGGCATGAATCTGATCGCTATCAATGCTGTAGAAGAGTATTTAGATGCTCTGGATGGCGTTACCGATCCCGAACAAAAACGGCGGCTGATTGGTGAAAAATTTGTGCGAATCTTTGAGCGGGAAGCCAACAAGCTGGGCCAGATTGACTTTTTGGCCCAGGGCACCATCTATCCAGATGTGATCGAAAGCGCGGGCAAGGGCAAAAAAGATGCCCACGTCATCAAAACGCACCACAATGTTGGCGGCCTGCCCGATGATATGGATTTTGAGCTGGTGGAGCCGCTCCGCGAGTTATTCAAGGATGAGGTCCGCACTATCGGCACGGCGTTGGGCTTGCCCGACAGCATCATCTGGCGGCAGCCGTTTCCGGGGCCGGGGCTGGCCATTCGCTGCCTGGGGCAGATTACCTGGGAGCGACTGGAGCGGCTGCGGCAGGCAGATGCCATTTTTGTTGATGAACTTAGGCAAGCCGACATGCTCCGACTGGGCACGCAGCAGTCGTTTGCTGTGCTGCTGCCAGTGAAAAGTGTGGGCGTGATGGGGGACGGCCGTACTTACCAGGAAGTCATCGCCTTGCGTGCCGTCACCACGGAGGATTTTATGACGGCCGATTGGGCCAGGCTGCCCTATGATTTGCTGGCTAAAGTGAGCCGCCGCATTGTCAACGAGGTGGCCGGCGTTAACCGCGTTGTTCTGGATATTACCTCAAAGCCGCCCGGAACAATTGAGTGGGAATAATGCAACGGAACGGCCGTAATCTGCGTAAGGTAACACGTACAATTTTGGCGATTTTTAGTTCAATTCTTGGTAATTGAACCTACCTTTTAGGAGGAATTTCAATGGATTACGGAAAACTTTTCCGGCGCAGTTGGGAAATTGTTTGGCAAAACAAATTCCTTATTATTCTTGGTTTTTTGGCCGCATTGGGCGGCAGCAGCGGCGGCAGTTCCGGCAGCAACTTTAACTTTAGTGTGCCTGGTCCTGGTGGCAGTGGCAGCGACCCTTTTCCCGCTGATGCGTTTGCCGAAGTGGCCGACTTTTGGGCAGAATACGGCGGCCTTATTTTGGGCCTGCTTTGCTTCCTGTTTATTCTGGGCATTGTTTTCTGGCTTATCCGTTTAGCCGCTCAGGGTGGCATGATCGAAGCCGTAGACCGCATTGAAGCCGGAGAAAAAATGACGTTTCGTACAGCTTTCTCCGCTGGTGTTGGACGCGTTGGTGGGCTGGTTGGCTTGAATTTACTGCTCAATGCCCCCTTTATCATCTTTGGCTTGCTCTTTGCTGGGTTGGGTTTGTCCTTCTTGTTTTCTGCTATTCAAGGCAATGGGGCTGTAGACACACCAGAGCGGATGCTGGCTATCTTTGGCGTTTGCGGTGGTCTGGTTGCTTGTTTACTGGTGCCGCTCGGGTTACTGGTTTTGGTGGTTCAACCGTTTGCTCAACGTGGCTTGATGATCAAGCAGCTTGGCGTTGTGGCCAGCATTCGCCACGGTTGGCAGGTAGTGCGTGATAACGTAGGCGATGTCATTTTGTTGATTATTGCCTTTTTGGTCATTGGCTTTTTGTTTGGCCTGGTTGCCGTCGTTTTCACTATTCCCTTTGCCTTTTTGGCTTTTATTCCGTTTATCACGGACATTATCCAGGGCAATGAGATTACGTTTGGTTTTACGCAGGTTGCCTCGTTGGCCTTTGGCGGTATTTGTCTTGGCTTGATTAGCGCGGCGGTAAACTCCCTGTTAACAGCATACCGCTCGGCTACGGTCACGTTGGCGTATCAGCACTTTACCCAGAAAGATGGGCTCCAAAAAGTTGTGTAATTGATGTCACCTGATTTGCTCTCTCGTTCCCTAAAGCTGCTGCGGCAGCACCAGTTTCTGATCTGGCTGGGGTTGGGCATGAGTTTGAGCAGTCTGTTTGGCACCGGCTGGCGCGTCTGGCTGGCCCAGATAATTGCCCTCGATTTTACACAACTTCCCAATATTCAATTGGTTGAATCCCTGCTTTTTAGCAGCGAATTGGCCCAAATGCAGCAGCTCTTTTTACGGGGGCTGCTGCTTGCTTTTGGTCAGTTTGTGCTGGTTTGGCTGGTGGCTTTAATGGCGGAAGCGGGATTGATTACGGCCGTTTCCCATCAAGATCAACCCCTCACTCTGCGCCAGACAGTGCGCTGGGGCCAGCAATGGCTGAAGCGTTTTCTGGCTGTCGATTTACTGGTGTTTTTCCCCTGGTTCCTCATTGCCCTGGCGATGTTTTTGGTGGTACTTATTTTGTCGCTGGTGTTGGCCAGTTTTGCCACCAGCGAGGTAAGCGCTGGCACCGTTTTTGCCACGACCGGGCTTGGTTTGGCTTGTATTATTGGGCTGGCCGGGCTGCTGCTGCCGGTGGGGATGGTGTCGCTTTGGTATCGTCTGCTGGCGTTTCGCGAAACGGTTTTGCAGGATGTGTCGCCGCGTACGGCCGTACGCCAGACATGGCCGCGCATCCGGCAAAACTTTGGCGACATTTTTGTGCTGGTTGTGGTGCTGTGGGGTTCGCAAACGCTGCTGTTGGGCGTGCTGAACTTTGTCACCTCGCCGCTGCTTACCTGGCTGACACCGCTGACCAACTCCGATACAATGGCGCTGCAAGCGGTATCCTGGCTGGCCTTGCTGGCGCTTACGCTGCTGGTCTGGCTTGTGCGCGGCATTATCATCGCCCTGGTCGCCATCGCCTGGACCCTGGCGTACCAAAACCTAAGCGAAGAGAAAGCTTAACCACAGATTTCGCAGATTACGCAGATTTTAGCGTTAAAGTTCAAGAAATCTGCGTTAATCTGTTTAATCTGCGGATTCAAAGGAGAGCGAATGACGCAGCGATTGGGTGTGGATACGGGGGGCACTTTTACCGATTTTGTTTGGCTGGGGGAAGACGGCCGTTACCAAATCCACAAGCAACTTAGCACCCCGCAGGATCCTTCTGAAGCGATTTTGTCGGGGATGAACAGGATGGCGGTGCCGGAAACGGCCGCAGTTGTTCACGGCAGCACGGTGGCCACCAACGCCCTGCTGGAGCGCAAGGGGGCGCGGACGGTGCTCATTACCACCAAAGGCTTTGCCGATGTCCTGGCCATCGGGCGGCAAAATCGGCCGGACATTTATGCCCTGGTGCCGCAAAAGCCGCCGCCGCTGGTGCCCGCTGCCTGGCGCCTGGAGGTTGATGAGCGGGTTACGGCCAGTGGGGAACTGTTACGGCCGTTAAACCTGGCTGAACTCCCCGCCATCTGGCAGCATCTTCAGGACGAACAGATTGAATCGGTGGCCGTTTGCCTGCTCTTTTCCTTTTTGCATCCGGCGCACGAGCGCCAAATTCGCCACTTTTTGCAGGAGCAGGCAGGCGAAGACAATCTGCACATTTCCCTCTCTTCAGACATTTTGCCCGAGTATCGTGAATATGAGCGCACCGCGACGACGGTCATCAATGCCTACGTCGCACCGCTGATGACGCGCTATCTGCGCCGGCTGGCGAACGGGGTGCAGCCGCGCCGCCTTTCGGTGATGCAGAGCAACGGTGGCATCATCTCTGCTGGCACGGCGGGCGAGGAAGCGGCGCGGACGGTGCTGTCTGGTCCGGCGGGGGGCGTAGTGGGCGCTCGTTTTGTGGCGGAGCAGGCGGGCTACCCGGAGATCATCACCTTCGACATGGGCGGTACCAGCACCGACGTGGCCCTGTGCCCGGGCCGCCTGCCGACCACCGCCAGCGGTGAGATTGCCGGCCTGCCGCTGCGCCTGCCCATTATCGACATTCACACGGTTGGCGCTGGTGGCGGCAGCATTGCCAGCGTGGATGCCGGTAGTGCTTTGCAGGCAGGGCCAGAGAGTGCGGGGGCGTTTCCAGGACCGGCTTGTTACGGTCGTTCCCAATCTCCCAACCTGCTGGCCACCGTCACCGATGCCAACCTGGTTCTAGGCCGTCTGGATGCGGATCGCTTCTTAGGCGGCACCATGCGGTTGGATGAAACGGCCGCACATCAGGCCCTTACCAAATTGGCGGCACAAATGAACGTGCCTGATGCGGCAACGGCCGCCTGGGGTGTGATTCAGGTGGCCAATGCCAATATGGAGCGGGCTATCCGCCGCATTTCGGTGGAGCGCGGCTATGATCCGCGCCATTTTACCCTGATGCCATTTGGTGGAGCCGGGCCGCTGCACGCCTGCGAACTGGCCGAAAGTTTGCAGATTCCTCGCGTGTTGGTGCCACCCGTGCCCGGCGTGCTCTCGGCATTGGGGATGCTGGTGGCTGCGCCGACCAAAGATTTTTCACAAACGGTGATGCGGGTGCTGTCTGCCTGGACCGGGGAAGATGAAAGCTGGCTGGTTCAAGAAGCGGCGCCATTGGCCGCCAGGGCCATCGCTGAAATGGCAGCAGAAGGGCATGAGGAATCGTCGCTCACGCTGAGCTACCGAATGGACATGCGCTACAAAGGGCAGTCACACGAGCTGACGGTGCCCTGGGTGAGCGGCGAAACGGCCGTCACCGAACGATTCCATGCGGCTCACCAGCTGCGTTATGGGTATCGGCTGCCAGCAGGGGAAATGATGGAGATTGTAACGCTGCGGGTAACGGCCGTTGCTCCCGTAGAACCGCCAGAAATCCCACAGGAACCATTGGGAGTGCCTGATGCCAGCGCAGCAGTGGTCGGACAAAAACAGGTCTGGTTTGGGCAGCAGCCGCAGCCTACAGCCCTGTACGACCGGGAGAAATTACATCCTGGTCATCAATTTAGTGGCCCGGCAATTGTGTTCCAGTACGACACGACGCTGGTAATTCCGCCTGGTTGGCAAACGGCCGTAGACAGCTTCCACAACCTGATTCTGACCTTCGCCATCTGAAGGGACAAAAAAAGGGCGAACCCGAAACGGTTCGCTCTTTTGGTTTTGTTAAACTTGTGCTGCCTTAGCTCTCTTCTTCGGCGGCTTTGGCCTTGGCAATGATGTCTGCCTGGAGGTGAGTGGGAATACGGCCGTAGCGTAGATACTTCATGGCAAACACACCACGCCCCTGGGTCATCGAGCGCAAATCGGCCGTGTAGGTAAGCATTTCGGCCAGCGGAACCTCGGCTTTCACAATACTTTTGGTACCTTCCTGATCCATCCCCAACACGCGAGCGCGGCGGGTATTCATGTCGCCCAAAATATCGCCCATGTTGTCTGAGGGAACCGTAACCGAAACCTCGTAAATTGGCTCCAGCAGCACCGGGCCTGCGCCCAGCATGGCCTGCTTGAAGCCTTCACGACCGGCCGTCTGGAAAGCGATTTCCTTAGAGTCAACCGGGTGCTCCTTGCCATCGTAGACAACAGCCTTTACACCAACCACCGGGTAGCCGGCCACCGGACCAGATTCGAGCGCCTGGCGGCACCCTTTTTCTGTTGCAGCCACAAATGGTTGGGAGATAGCCCCGCCAAAAATTTCGGAATCAAATTCAAACTCGGCATCGTCATCCAGTGATTCAACGCGCAGAAATACGCGAGCGTATTGTCCGGCACCGCCAGATTGCTTTTTGTGAGTATATTCGGCAGAGTTGGTTTTGGTAATCGTCTCCCGATAAGGAACCTTCGGGATCGTCGTGGTGAAGTGAGCGCCAAATTTGGAACTGGCCTTTTGTACCGCAATATCCAAATGGGTTGGCCCCATACCGGATAAGATAGTCTCGTGGGTGGCGGTTTCCGTATGCCATTCCAGTGTGGGATCTTCCGCAACCAGACGGTTCAGCGCCTGGCTGAGCTTAGCTACATCGGATTGGGAGACGGGGTGGATGGCCACCTGGGCGATGGGATATGGCTGAGAGATGGGAGGCAGCTTGAGCTGATGGCCCCGGTCACACAAGGTGTCATTGGTGTGAGCATCGCCCAATTTGACGACAACGCCAATATCGCCGCTGTGAAGTTTAGCTATCGGTGCTTGTTCCTTCCCTGTTAAAATTTGCAGTGTACCGATGCGCACTTCCGTGTCCAGGTTGGCATCCCAGATGCGACTGTCTGACTCCAGCGTGCCGCCATAAACGCGAATGTAGCTCATCTTGCCATATGGATCTTCGCGCGTTTTGAAAATGAAGGCGGCTAACGGTGAGCTGTCATCAACTTTGTGTGTCTCTTCTTCGCCGCTAGCATTGGTGGCCGTGAAGCCATCCACTTCATTGGGGGCGGGGAAGAGGCGCACCAGGGCATTCATGAGAGGGACGACAGCAATGCCAGCCTGGGGCGCACTGTACAGCACGGGAATGGTGGAGCCTTGCTTCATGGCCAACTTCAACCCCCGGACAATATCCTCATCCGACAGGCCGTCGTTCTCGAAATATTTTTCCATCAGGGCGTCGTCGCCTTCGGCAGCAGCTTCTACAACAGCCAGACGTGCTTCTTCGGCGGCGTCGGCTAAATCATCAGGAATGGGGCCGCGTTCATCTTTGTCACCCAGGCGCGCTTCCATAGAAAGCAAATCGACCACGCCTCTAAAGTCGGGGCCTTCACCGATGGGCAATTGGAGCGGGATAAAATTGCCGTTGAGATTGTTCTCAACACTAGTGTAGGCGCGCGCTGCCCGCACATTTTCCCGGTCCATCTTGTTGATGACCACTACGCGGGGCAAATCGCGCTGCTCGGCAGAATGCCAGACAATTTCGGTGCCTACTTCAACACCGGCTACGGCTTCTACCAGCACCACGGCACCTTCGGCCACGGCTAGCGCCGCGTTCACTTCGCCGATGAAGTCGGCGTAGCCGGGTGTATCCATCAAGTTGATTTTGCAATCTTTCCATTCAATAGGGGCCAGGGCGGTGGCGATGGAGCTGTTGCGGCTAATTTCTTCTTCTTCAAAATCCATAGCGGCCGTTCCGCTTTGCACGTCGCCCATGCGGGTGGTGACGCCGGTGTTGAACAGCAAGCGCTCAACCAGGGTGGTTTTACCGGCGCCATTATGTGAAACGAGAGCTATGTTACGAATTTGACCAGTTTTATACTCTTTCATTCGTTAAAAACCTCTTGGAAATTGGTATTATATATAGATATTTTAGGGCAGGAGACGAGACCATTGGGTGAATGCATTGTGGGGGATTGTTGGTGTGCTTCAAGCGTATCAATGATTTTTTTGGTGACCGTCACCTGATCGGGGAAATCAAATGAGTGGTTCCTTCTCTCTTTTTAGGTTCTTGGGAACGGCGGTGATTTTATTGGAAAAGAGGGGAGTTGTCAAAACGGTGCAACGGCCGTTTCCCTCCTGCGTAATAGGTCAGTAGCTGGGGGGCAGTTATTTATTTTGGTACTTTGGAGGTCCTTACGATGGATGATTTACATGGTGACAAGCGAAGTAAAAACGGCCGTTCTCTCTTCGGCCCGATTTTTCTGATTGGTTTAGGTGTTTACTTTTTACTGCGCAATATGGGCATTGTGGCTGATTTGAATTGGGGGGTGGCGCTCCAGTTGTGGCCCCTGCTGCTTATCTTTTTGGGCATCAACATTATTGTGCAGCAGGTGAGACGGCCGTTTGGTACGGTGCTCAGTGGATTGGTGGGGTTAACGGCTATCGCGCTGTTTGGTGCGGTTTTGCTGTTTGGGGTGGAACTGCCGTTTTTGTCCCGCTTTAATTTGCAAAACACGGTGGAGTACCGGCAAGAGATGGTGGCGGTGAGCGGTGATGGGGTGGATACGGCCGTTGTCTCCCTGGATTTTGGCAGCCTGGGTGCAGACGTTACCGGGCTGGATAGCAGCCGGAATGTGCTGGAAGGGACCGTCAGCGTGGCGGGCGATCTTGATTTGCGGGAAAATGTGCAAGGTTCCGAAGCAAACATTTCGTTGAGCGAAAATAGCAGCAATATTTGGTGGGGCAGCTGGATTGCCAGCGAGCAGCAGCCCCCCTGGCAAATTGGGTTGAGCCGTACCGCGCTGCTGGACTTAACGGTTGATGTTGGTTCGGGGCAAACGGATCTGGAGCTGGGCAGTCTACGATTGAGCGATTTGTATGTGGATTATGGTTCTGGGGCCGTGAATTTGCAGCTGCCCGGTGGCGATTACGATATTCGGCTGGACGGTGGCTCGGGTAAATTGGTGACGACGCTGCCGCAGAACGGCCGTCACGAACTGGAACTGGACGGTGGCTCCGGGGCGATTGATTTGTTTCTGCCACCTAACATGGAAGCACGGGTAGAACTGGACAGCGGCTCAGGCCGCGTTTCGCTGGATGATCGTTTTACTCAAATCACCGGCGATGACGATGACGGCGTGTGGGAAACCCCCAATTACGATTCAGACGGGGCCAACAGCATTGTGCTCTTCATCGATGGCGGCTCTGGGGCAATTTCGATTCGGCAACCGTCAGGTCGGTAAACGGTTATCTGTGGTCGGTAATCGGTAAGGATGCTTTTACCGATTACCGTTTACGAGTTACCGTTCGCGGCTAGCTGCTTCATGTGGGCCAGTACGGCCGTTATCCCATGCAATCGTTGGCCGGTAAGCACCTGCTGCAAACCCATCCCCAGGTAAAATTCTAAGGGAATTTTTTGGATCTCTTCGGGCGTCGTCCAGCCAATGCCTTCTTGCAGTACAGAGGCGTAACCGCGCACGGTGGGCGCTTCTTCGGGGATGTCAAAGTGGTAAAAGATTTTGCCATCTTGCCATTCCGGGTAGATGAAAACAGGTGACATGCACTCGTGTACCTCGTCCGCGTTTGTCTCGCTGGTATCGATCCGTTCCGGTACCGGCGGCAGCTTGTTGGCAAACTCTAGCAGGTATTCTAGCTTTTCCCGGCCCACGCACAGGCTGAAATCCTCAACAATTTCCGCTAATCTTTGTGGTAAGTCACTCATAAGTTTAATTGTAACAAATTCGGCCAGGACTGGCAGTCCTTCTTATCCTCAAACAAGTTTAACCTTCACGGAGGACTGCCAGTCCTGATTCAGCGCTCGACTTCTGGCATCCCATACACATGTACTTCGCCAGCAGTGGTGCTAAAGAGCAAAAAATGGCCATCTTGGGAGAAAATGAGCGAGGTGACGCCTTCGGCCTCGGCATCCAGTTCCAGCAGCGGTTCCCCACCTGTCACACGCCATAGCCGCACAATTCCATTTTCCGGGCTGCTGGTGGCTAGGATGGTGTCGTCGGGAGAGAAAACGGCGTGGGCATTGCTGGGAAAAGCGTCCAGGCCGTAAAGTAGAGGCGGACCTCCCCGTCTTTCACTGTAATCGTATAGTTCAACACGGCCGTTTTCAAACCCTAAAGCCAAAATATTGCCATCTGTTGACAGGGCCATGTCGATTGTGCCGGAGACGCTTTTGTTAAACGGCCGTGCAAATCTGCGGAAAAGAGTATGGCCCACAAAAACAGATTCGTCCTCCCCTTCATCTTCAATCATGCCAAAATAGGTGCCATTAGCAGAGAAAACAGCGTCGGTGTAGCAGGCATTGGTATTGTAATTCTGCGAATCATCTGCAATTTGGGTGAGACTTGCTTCCTCGATGAAGTAGTACCACCAGCGAGCACGTTCGCCGAATAAAGTGGATGAGCCGTCTGGACTTATGGCGGCACTACAGCGACGACTGTTGCTAGCTGTGGATGGGTTTTGCAAGAATGCCAGGGTCTGCTCAGTTTCATCGAGTTGCCATCGGGCCACCCCGCCGTTGGTAACCAGCATAACTTGTTCAAAATTTCGGTTAAAGCCGACAGCCAGCACTGGATTAAAGGAATCGGTTTGTTGGGGCGATTGAACTAATTCCTCACTAAGCGTATGCCACAGATAAAGCGTAGCCGGCAATGATGATTCTTCGCCATCAAAACGTCCTGCCGCTACGAAATTGTTATTGGCTGAAATGGCTAGGGCGGCTGGCTCAAACGGTTCGCTATTTTCTCCAGCCAGAATGGAAACAGGCTGTAATTCATCAAGATTAGCGGCCTGAATAAACGGCCGTAACGGTTCCTGATCCACATTATCCAAACGGCCGTCACCGTCGCTGTCGGCTGCAAGTGGATTGGTGCCCAAAACGAGTTCAATCCCATCAAGCAGCTGATCGCCATCACTGTCGGCTAGTTCGGGATCGGTTTCGGCCTCCCTTTCTTGGGCCAGAGACAGGCCATCGGCATCGTTGTCGAGGTCAAGTGCCACGGCGGTGGCTGCCGCATCGCTGTCGGCGGCTCTGGTTTGGTTAAGGGCAATTTCCTCGACTGCCTGCGCATTGGCGGTGGCCGCCGCCAGGGCATCGGTGGTGCTCACGATGGCCAGTTGATCGGCGGCTACGGCCGTTTCCCGAGCATCAACTGCGGCCACAGTGGATTCAGCCGCAGCCAACTCAGCTTTTTGCTGCGAGTTTTGGGCATTGGATACGGCCCAGGCAACGCCAATGACCAGCAGCAAAATGACCACAAGGGCAATATTAAAATTTCGGGCACGGCGGGCTGCCTGGGTTAGGGCCATGGCCAATTCCTGGGCCTGCGCCAATTCCCGCTGCTGCTGCGCCTGCGCTGCGGCAATCGCTTGTTCCTGGGCAGCCAAGCTGGCGGCTAAAAATTCCCGTTCTAAATCGTTAAGTTCATCTTCATGCTGGGCGGCCCATTCCTGCGCCTGCTCCAGCCGTGCGCCGCGATACAGCTCGCCCGGATCGTGGTTAAGCTGCTGCCATTCCTGGGCCGATTCGGTGAGGTGGCGGTGCAGGCGCAAGTCGTCCCGGTTTTCATCCAGCCAGCGGCGCAGCGTAGGCCATTCACGGATGAGCGCCTCATGGGCTACTTCGGCCGTTTCTTCGTCAGTCGTCACCAAACGGGCTGCCGACAACAAATTGAGGACAGTTTGGGCTTCGTCGGCGGCGGCGCTGGCGGGCAGCAGTTCACTGATGAGAGCGCGGCGGCGCGTGTCTTGGGTACCTTCGCCCAACTCCGTGAGGCGCAGAAAGATGCTGCGGGCGATGGCTTGCTGGTTGGGCGTTAGCTTTTGGCTGAAGACGGATTCGGCCGTTTTGGCAATGGCGCCTTGAACGCCACCGGCATCCGTGTAGCCGCCGAAGGTAAGCGTGCGGCCTTCGCGCCGCCGCCACGTTTCCAGCAGAGCGTGGGAGAGCAAGGGCAGTGCGCCCGGTTCCGGTGGCTGGTCGCCGCCGGCCCCCACGTCGCGCAGCAGCAAATCGACCAGGCCGTCCTCAAAAGTAAGACCGTTTTGCTGGGCAGGCAGCTCGATGGCCCGGCGCAGCTCTGTGGGACTCATTGCGCCAATGTAGCGCTGCTGCGTTTCCAGCAGGGCGCGCAGGGCGTCGTATTGGGCGCAGTGGTGGTAGAAGTCGGCGCGCAGGGCGATGACGGCGCGGGTGGGGTGGTGGGCGGATTGATCGTTTTCGGGGGAAACGGCCGTTACCAAATTAGCCACAAACGCCTGTCGTTTTGCCTCGCTGCGGCACAGCGTAAACAGCTCTTCAAACTGGTCGATGACCAGCAGGAGCTGCTCATCGTCCTGCACCAGCCGCCGCGCCGCCAGGTGCAAACTGCGCGGATCGCTGGCCAGCGCATCGATAAATTTGGCCGTTACCCCAATGGATTCGGTGTGGCGCGTCAGCGTCGTCGCCAGCGCTTCCAGCGGCTGATCGGTGGGTGTAAAAGTGTGGATTTTCAAGTTAGGCTGTGCGGCGTGCAGCGACGGCACCAGTCCCGCCCGCACCAGCGATGATTTGCCACTGCCGGAAGCACCTACCACGGCCAGAAAGTTGTTGTTTTGCAGATGAGCAGTTAGTTCGGTGGTAAGTGTTTCACGGCCAAAGAAAAGGTCGGCGTGGTCGGCATCAAAATATTTGAGGCCCATGAAGGGGGGATCGGTGTCGGCAACGGCCGTTGTCATCATCTCGCGCCAGGCAATCCGAGGTCTGTTCGATTCGCATAGCGAAATTAGCTCGTCCACCCGTTGGTCCCGCAGACAGAGGGCAATCAGCCCGCGTGCCTTGTCTACTTTATTGCCCAGCGGCAGCGTGTCGTAATCGACATTAAGATCAAAGCAGAGGGTTTTTAACTCGCTCTCGTCAAATGCATCAACGATGGCCTGACGTAGTTTTCGTTGGTTGATGGTTTCAGCGGTCATTGGCAGGCATTGTACGCGACGGCAGCAAAAAATCGCAACCTTTGATAAACTAACCGGGAAAAACAAGGAACTCTCACTTGTCTTTCCGAACGCAGTGAGGAATCTTACAATCAGCAACAGCGAAAGATTCCTCGTTACACTCGGAATGACAAAACAGGTACTCGGTCATTTTGGGATAAGAGGACTGGCTAAGGTTGTTTTGCCTGGCCGGAATTAGGGTCGATTATCAGGGAGGAGGTATCGACGACCTCGAAGTTTGAGCCGGTGATGATGTCCCATTCGTGCAGATTGTCGTTGTTCCACCGCTCATCGGGCACGCCGGAGATGTACCAGGGGGAGCCGTTGTCCGCCAGAATGATGCCGTACGTTTTAAACGCCTGCAGAATTACCTGAATCTCTGGCGGAAAGCCCGAAATGTCATAACTGGCCTTGAGGCGAAGGCGCAGCCCCATCGGTGGGTAGTTGCTGCCCGTCAGGCTGGAAGCATCGTGGCGGGCGGGCCAGAGGTGGTCCGCCTGCGTTTCTGGTGCCGTAAAGCGAATCGCGTGCCGAATTTCGCCAGAGGCCACCTCGTCGTAACGCACCAGGCCGGGCAAGATGGGCAGTCCGGCCGCATCGGCCGAGGTCCAACCGTCCGGGCGTAAATCATGGGAACTCAGATCGTACACGGCACCGTTGGCCGCTTCCCAACTGCCGTTTTCCTGGGGGAAGGCGTCAAACATTTCGTACAAAATGCAGTTGTCCCGATCCAAAACGAGCACGTGCCGGTCCCCCGACGCATCCGGTCCGCCTTCAATGGGGGCGTCGGGTGGGATGGGATAGGGGCCAGGATCGCTTTCGCCCGGCCAGGAAACGAAGGTGATTGTCACGTCCGGCTGGCTGCCGGGCACGTCGACGTAGGGAATGCCGATGGGGCTGTTGGAGCCGGGCGGCCAGACGCCGGAGCCAAAATCGGCGTGTAGGCCACTGTTGGCTCCAATGGTGTTGATGTAGTTGGCTGAGTTGGGATGAACGGGCAGCGTGTCGATGGGGGTGTTCCAAATGTTGTCGCCGGGGAAGATGTCGCAGCCGGCAATTTGGGGTGGAGGCGTGCCCGGTTTAATCACCAGGGGCAGGAAAAGCTCATCGCTGCTGCCGGCAGGGCTTGTGGAGTTTTGGGCAGTAGCGTAACGGTTGAATACGGCCGTTCCCAATCCCACAACCAAAAATCCCAACAAAACAGCCAGCCCAAACCAATGTTTTTGCCAAAAATTCGTCATAAGCAGCCTCACGCTTCATCGTCATTTCTAAAGTGCCAAAATCCTTTCGCAAGTATGCTGCAATGCCTGGTCAAAATCAACCCGCTGCGCCAGGTTCCCGGCAGCGGTTGTACTCATTTCAAATGAAGTCGAAATGAAGACCAGCAGCCCGATAAAGGCCAGCAGCAGAAGCAGTGGCGACACAAATTTTTTTGGTTTCATGCGCCCACCCCGGCAATGTTCAACAGGCCGACGCTGCCACAGAACGCCACGACAGAACTGCCTATTTCCGTGACGGCGGCCACAAGGCCCACAACTACGGCAATGACGCCCAAAATGATAAAGGTGATGCCGCTCCATAAATTACCTTTACTGCGAATCTGGTTTGTGCCGTACTCAGAGAGCAACGCGCCAAGCGTTTGGGTTTGGGGTATTGTTTGAATAGAGGTTGTCATAGTTCACTCCCGTTTGTTTGATGTCAATCAACAGGATAAGGGGGAGTGAACGGCCGTTGCATCTCACGTTGGCAGGATAAACTACCTAACCTTTGATAGGATCACCTCATGCACGGCATCTATAACAATTTGGGGCTGATCAAACATGATGAAATGGGTGCTGTCTGGCACAATGACAAGCCGGGAACCTGGCGCAGCGGCTTCAACCCAGGTTTGGTACCAATCCACACTGAGCTGGGCATAGTTTTGCGTCAATTCTTCATAACCTGGCAGGGCGTCAGACGCATCCAAAATATCTTCAGTTTGCAGCACAACCACCGTCACATCGGTGGGCATCACGGCGTTGTTTAGCAGGCGCTGGACAGCATCATGGTTGGCTTGGGAATATTGGCTGGCCCAGGTTCGCAGAGACTTTCGCGTTTGAGCTGATTCAGATACTAATTCATAGTAGGCAACATTTTTTATTGTGTCTGGCATGGGCCCCTGGAACTGTTTGGCCGCCGGCCGGGCCACGCCCGTGGCAATCAAGAAGTTCATCATGCCTTCAGAGAGGCCCAGCGGATTCTCAGGCTGGTACCATTCCCCTTCAATCTCATCCAGAATGGAGCCTTCCAATGAGACAAGCGCTTCAACCTCGAACTCGCTGCCGTACCGCGTATAAAAATCGTAGATGGGTAACATGCCGGCGGAGAAGCCGACAAGAATAATTTCATCCTCATTGAGTGCGGTGAGGGTGGCATAAAGATCGTCGGCCATCGTTTGCGGCGTGAGGGTCGGGCCGGGATCGCTCCAGGCGTAGCCGGCTGGATCAAAGGCAATGGTGCGGGCAAATTGGGTGATGTCCGGCTGAACCGCCTGCCAGACGGCCGAATTGCAACCAAAACAGCCGACAAACACGACTGCCGGTCCTTCATGCGCGGTGCCTTGCCGGTAAACGTGAATGTTACGGCCGCCAATATCAACCAGCTGTGACCCGTCGGGTAGGGGAGCGTTTTGTATACGGCCGTCCCGAATGGTAGCGTTTAGCGTGGTCCCAATCAGCAGGATGACCAGCAGGCCCAATAAGCCAGCCACAATGTGCAGCAGCCAGCGGCCGATGCCGCGTTGTTTATTTTTGTTTGTCATGATGGTGTGCTCCTGCCCTTAAACAAACTGTGGTGGCTGAGGATTAGGTGGCCGAAAAATGGCGCGCACAAAAAGCATGGCAATGACGGGCCAAATTAAAATATGGCCCATAACAACAAACATCGTCAAGATGGAAACCAGAATGGTTAAGTTCAAATTGGTTGCCAGGCCGGCCAGGCCAATTGGTACACCCATCACCGCCAGGCAAATGGCTAACGGTTTGCCAATACGGTACAGGCCATCCTGTGACTGCCACAGAGATATGGCAATCATCAGGCTGGCAGCGCCCAAACCGATTTGGCCAATCCAGGCCGCTGCTATCAAGGCTTTGTCAAACCCATTGACGGCTTCGTTTAATGCCCGTAATGAGCCGATGTAAAGCGAGGCGTTGTACAGGACCATGCTGATCGTGTCGGCTGCCAGCCACAGTAAGTAGCTGACAATAGCAATCTTGAACAGCCTGTCCAATTGATGTAGGGCAAAGCGCCAGCTGAGCAAGCGGCGCATGGTGTTTAATACGTAAGCGGTTAGCACTGCCAGCAGCAGGCCGGTTAAAACATGGCCAACCAGTTTGCTTACTGGATTGCCGGCCAGGAAGCTGTCGATAAATACGGGGAAAAAGAGCATCACCAGGAGAATAAGCATACTGGCCACGGCGGCAACCTTGTACTGTCGCCGCCCCAGATGCACATCTTTAAGACAGCGGCTCACGGTTTTAGCCTGGCCTAAGCTGGCCAGCGCCTGGGTTTGCGCCTCTTCTTGGGCCAAACCTTCTTCCAGTAAATCATCAATTGCATCGAGATAATGATTTTCGAACTCCGGCCCGACAATTTGGATAACATGATCGGGCAGGCTGTGGGTGGCTGTGGACAGCCATTGCTGAAACGTTGCGGGCTGTTCTTTGTTCATGAAGCTTCCCCTAAAACACGATTGACGCCCAATGTAAATTGCTGCCAATTCTGTTGTTCTTTTTCCAGCGCTTTTTGGCCAGCGTTGGTCAGGCGGTAATAACGACGCGTGCGGCCTTTCACTTCTTCTTCAAAGGCAGCTATTAACCCTTGATTTTCCAGATCGTGCAGCATGGGGTAAATAGTACCTTCGGAGAAGGCCAGTACGCCTTGCGATTTGCGCTTGATTTCTTTGGCGATGCCGTAGCCGTGTGAAGGCCCCAACGACAGGGTGTGGAGCAAAAGTAGAGGTAAGCTTCCTTTGATGTTCATAACGGCCGTTCTCTCATTAACAGTCAGATTCCCAATGAAATTGCTTGGCAGCAGTATACATTGGGGTTCGAGGTATGTCAATGAGGAAACGGCCGTCTTTGGTACCAGTGCAGCAATAGCCCCACAGCCACAAAAGCGAGCAGGTGGCCGCCATAAAG
>PABI01000029.1 GCA_002699125.1 Anaerolineaceae bacterium | reverse complement strand
TCACGCTCATGCCGCCGCGATGGCTGCGCACAATACCTAAAACGGCCGCCAAACCAAGACCACGCCCGGTAAATTTGGTCGTAAAGAAAGGATCAAAGATTTGGGCAATATTTTGTGGCTCCATGCCTTCGCCATCATCTTCAACGCGCAAAGAAATATACTCCCCGGGGGCAAGTGGTTGATGGGTAAACTGCCAAAATGTATTATCCTGTTCGGTAATGGGCCGAACGGCCGTACGCATGCAAATTCTTCCCGCCTGGTCACCAACTGCTTCGGCCGCATTAATGAGCAAATTCATTAAAATCTGCTGCACCTGCCCCTTATCAGCTTCAACCAGAGGTAGCTCATTGGCCAGATCAAACTCTAAAAGCACCTGCTTGGGCAGCGCCACTTTGAGCAAATCCATACTTTCTTGAATAAGTGTATTCAGCTGAACCAATTCAATGGTAAATTGCCCCCCGCCGGAATAGGCCAACAGCTGGCGAGTTAAACCCGCGGCCTGCTCTGCTGCCTGAATCACTTTGTTCACATGTACATACGCCTGATCCTGGCGGGACAGATGCGTCTGTGCCAACGTCGCCTGGCCCAACATGGCAACCAATAAATTATTAAAATCGTGGGCAATGCCACCGGCCAAAATCCCCAGACTCTCTACTTTTTGCATCCGGTGCATGGCCCGCATCGTCTGCTTCCGTTCTGTAACATCCCGCGCAGTGGTGACGAAGGAAACAAGGTTTTCTTCCTCATCAAAAACGGGATTGGTAACAAACTCAACCTCATGCATACCGTCGGGCATGGGGTATTGAAATTCGCGGCTGGCCGGTTTGCCCGTCTGCCGCACGTAGTCTCGATCCTGATCATGCAATTTGCCAATTTCAACAGGCAATTGAAGCGCTTGCCACGTTTTGCCAACGATAAAATCAGCTGAAAAATTAAAAAATTCCAACAGCTCATCGCTCATAAACAGGAAACGGCCGTCCAGATCAAACACCAAAAAATTATCCGGCGTGGCGGCCAAGATCGCTTCCAGCAAGCGCGTCTGCTGCCTCAATTCGGCCGAGAGCTGGCGCTGCTGTTCTTCGCGCTGGCGCAGCGCCTCTTCCGCTTTTCTGGATTCTGTCACGTCGCGCACCAGCCCATTCACCACACGCCTGCCTTCAAGATCGATAACGGTTGCTGAAATTTGCCACTGGCGCACGTCCCCTTGCGGATCAACAAAAGGAACTTCAAAAAAATGGTCCCCTTTTTTCAGGGTCAGATCGAGATGTTTCAGATAAAGTTCATAGATGTCGGGGGTTGCCCAGGAAGACGGCCGTATCGAACCGACATCTTTATCTTCAATGCCCAACAACGACAACATCTTGGGATTGGCTGAAATCAACTGCCGCGAATGTTGATCAAAGACAAAGATGCCGTCATTGGCCGATTCAAACAGGCGGCGATATTGGGATTCAGCCTGCTGCACAGCCTGAAAAAGCCGGGCATTTTCTAAAGCAATAGACAAATGGCTAGAAAAGGCAGCGATGGCGGCAACATCTTCTACTTTTAAACTCGCACCAGCAACGTATAACACGCCGATCACTTCTGACTTGGCAAAAATAGGGGCCAAAATGGCTGGTATATTCAGGAATGGCGTCATTAATTTGGAGACAATGCGGTAAATGTTTGGCGGGATAACCAGCTGCATTTTTTCACGGTTATCATGCAAAAAAACGACATCCCCTTTGGTGAGGACCATCTTGTCGGCCGGAGAAGCATCCGCCGGATAAGTAAATTCCTGGCTGTTAATTTTGAGGAGTTTTTCCGCCCGCCGAATCACGCGCATCAGGCGCTCTGAAAACACTGTGGCGGTCACGCGTAAATTTTCGCCCGACTCATCCAGCAGATTCACGGTGCCATGAAGCCCTAACTTGACCAGCTGTTCGGCAAACACCTGGTAAACGGCCGCTTCCGACTGTGCTGCCTGTTGTAAAGCAACTGACGCAGCATTGAGTCCTTGCCAAAAATCACCCTCCTCCGGATTATTGATCAAGGAAGCTACCTTAAACTCAACCATGGTGAACCTCGTTAAACCAGTGCCAAACGCTCAAACGAATTGACCGCTGTTCGGGTCTGCATGCTGCATGAAAAATCATTCAAGTTTAGCCCCGTTTCATGCCTTGCTTTGCTGGAATTTCAAAATTGCCCTTACATAATCAATGAATCGCCAGCCAATGAAGTGTAGCATAAAGTGCTGCCGATACATCTGGCCCTCTAGTCCAAAAGCATCCGTAAACGCCAACAATTATTCAGGTGCTTAGGAGATTGGCCAATTTTGGCAAAGACAATTTTTGCTAATTTTCCGCTAACTTAGACCCGTTATCCAGATTAAAATCATCTCCTAAAAATCATTCTGTCAATTCATTGTATTCCAACAAAATTCGTGTACTATTTCACGCAAATTTATAAATGGTTTGCAGAACGGCCGTTTCCCCGTTACCCTAGCTGCAAAAGAAGCGATTATTGCTAAACCGGCATCATGTGATGCCGGATTCTTTTTTTTAGGTTACGGTCGTCTTGCGCCAAACTCAACAACAAAGGAAAAGATAAATAAACAATGAACGATCGATCCACACATTTTGTCTCAGCCAAGCTGGAAGTGCGAGAGAATCCAGCCAAGGGAAACTTCGGGCTTTTTGCCCGTGCCGCCATCGCTCAAGGCGAGCTGGTTATATGTTGGGGCGGTGACATCGTCACCGAAGAACAATTTGCCAGCCTCAATGCCTTTGAGCAAGAGCACAGCGTGCAGGTAGAAGACAATTTGTATCAGGTGCCCAACATGGGCGAACCAGACCCAGGAGATTATGTCAACCACTCCTGCGACCCCAATCTGGGCCTGAGCAGTTCGATTACCCTCGTCGCCATGCGCAACATTCAACCTGGCGAAGAAGTGTGTATTGATTACGCCATGTGCGACAGCACCCCCTACGACGAATTCACCTGTGGCTGCGGTACCGACCTGTGCCGCGGCAACGTCACCGGCAACGATTGGCAGCTGCCTGAGCTGCAAACCCGGTACGATGGCTTTTTCTCACCTTACTTGCAGCGCCGCATCAACCGGCTAAAGCAAGAAAAGGCAGTCAACGAAATTGTCTTCCTCTGACTGAAACGCCCTTCGGCCATCAGTCATTCCCCCAAAGGTGACGGTCACGCAAGATTTTCCAAAAATTAGGTGTGACTGTCACCTTTTTTGTAATCACGAATTTTACGGCTTATAATGCGCCGCTATGGATTTTGAGTTTAAGTTTGAGGTCACGGCCGTTGATCCCCACACCCAGGCGCGCAACGGCCGTTTCCACACCCCGCACGGCATCATCGAAACCCCCGTTTTTGCCCCGGTGGGCACCCAGGCAACGGTGAAAGCGATACGGCCGTCTGACCTGCATGAACTGGGCGCAACGCTGGTTTTAAGCAACACCTACCACCTTTACCTGCGCCCTGGTGACGAGCTGATCAAGGAGCTTGGTGGTTTACATAACTTCATGCAGTGGGACGGCCCCATTCTCACCGACAGCGGCGGTTTCCAGGTGTTCAGCCTCAGCGACACGCGCAAAATTGATGCCGATGGCGTCACCTTCCAAAGCCACCACGATGGTTCGCGCCACCGCTTCACGCCAGAAAGCAGCGTAGCCATTCAGGAAAATTTAGGCGCCGACATCATCATGGCCTTTGACGAATGCCCGCCGCCCAACGATTATGATTATGTTAAGCAATCGCTGACGCGCACCCACCCCTGGCTGGAGCGCTGCCTGGCGGCCAAAATGCGAGGCGATCAGGCGCTGTTTGGCATTGTGCAGGGGGGCATTTTTGCTGACTTGCGAGAAGAAAGCGGCCGTTTCGTCACTGATCTCAATTTGCCAGGGTACGCTATTGGCGGGCTGGCCGTTGGTGAAACCAAATCGCAAATGCATGCTGTGCTCGACGTGCTGGACCCCATCCTGCCGCAAGACAAGCCCCGCTACCTGATGGGCGTCGGCGCACCGGAAGATTTGGTCAATGCCGTCATGCGCGGGGTGGATATTTTTGACTGCGTCCTGCCTACCCGGCTGGCGCGGCACGGCTCCGCTTTTGTGCTGGGCGGGCGCATGAACCTGCGCAATGCCCAGTTCAGCCGCGATCCGCAGCCCATTGCCACAGATTGCACCTGCTATACCTGCCGCCACTTCAGCCGTGCCTATTTACGCCATCTGGTAAAGGCCAACGAAATTTTGGGCCATATGCTGCTCTCTAGCCACAACTTGCATTTTCTCATCAACCTGATGCGCCAGATGCGAGAGGCTATTCGACAGGGAACGCTGGCACAATTCGGCGCGGACTTTTTACAACATTACCAAGACTAACTGTCATTCTGAATGGAGCGCAGCGAAATGAAGAATCCCTCTAACCTCAGCAGACAGCATCCTTGCCCGCAGGTGAGATTCCTGTCGTTTGCTGCTCCGTAGGGATTCTTCGCTGCGCTCAGAATGACATAATGTGATTCAAGGAACTTTATGTCAATCATTGAAGCGATTATTATTGGTTTTATTCAGGGGGCTACCGAATTTTTGCCCATTTCCAGCTCAGGCCATCTGGTGCTGCTGCCGGAAGTTTTTCAGATGACCAACCCGGACCTGACGCTGATCGGTCTGGTTCATGCCGGGACGCTGTTGGCGGTGCTTATCTACTTTTGGCGCGATTTGTGGGATATTGTCACGGCCGTTCTCCAGGGCCTCGCCAAACGCCAGCCGTTTGCCAGTACCGACGCCCGCCTCGGCTGGTTTATCGTCGTGGGAACCCTCCCTGTCGTGGTGCTGGGTCTCCCCCTGGAAGGTTTTTTTGAAGAGATTTTCAGCAGCCCCAGGGCAGCGGCCGGATTTTTGCTGGTAACGGCCGTTCTCCTTGTCCTCGGCGAGCGCATGCTGTCTGGTAAAAAAGATATTCCCCAGATGACCTGGACCGATGCCATTATTATTGGCCTGTTTCAGATGGTGGCCCTTTTCCCCGGCGTGTCGCGCAGCGGCAGCACCATTGTCGGCGGCCTGTCGCGCGGGCTGGATCGCCCCACGGCGGCCCGCTACAGCTTCTTGCTGGGCATCCCCGCCATTTTAGGCGCAGGCTTGCAGGCCATCCTGGACATCTTCAGTGCCAACGGCAGCGACTTTTCCACCGGCGTCTACATCACTTCCTTTATCGCCGCCGGCGTCACCGGTTATGCCTGCATTCATTGGCTGCTCACCTGGGTAAAAAACCACACGCTGTACGGCTTTGCCGCCTACGTAGCCCTGTTTGGCACGGCCTTCCTGCTCATTTCCTTTTTTGGTGGTTAATTGATGAAGCGATCAATCTGGCTGCTGGTCCTACTAGCGAGCGCAACGGCCGTTGCCTGCAACAGTGACCCCGCCCCGCCGCCAACTCTGCCAGCCAATAACGCGCCCACGCTGCTGCAAATCGGCGTCGCCAGCAGCGCCAGCGCAATTATTCCCCTGGTGGAAACAGTCTATGCCGCAGAGAATCCACAGGTTGAGCTGCAATTTGTGGTAGCCAACAGCAGTGCCCTGGTTGATGATTTGGGCAACGGTCTGCTGGACGCCGTGCTGCTGCACCACATCCCAGAGGACAATCGACGCTACTTCAACCCGGTAGCCTTAGATGGCCTGGTCATCATCGTCCACCCGAACAATCCTGTACAGGGCTTGACCAGTGCCGAGGTGCAGGCGATTTTTAACGGCCGTCTCACCAATTGGCAAGCGGTCGGCGGGCCAGAACAAGAGATTGTGCTGCTGAGCCGGGAGCAAGGTTCCGGCCTGCGTACCTTACTGCGCCAACAGCTCATGGCCGAGCAGCGCATCAGCCCCAACGCTTTGTTGCAAACGGGGGATGAAGCGATGTTGACGGCCGTTGCCAACAATCCCGCGGCCATTGGCTACAGCAGCATGAGCAACGCCAGCCAGTCCACTGCCGTGAAGATGTTAGAGATAAACGGCCGTTCCGCCACACCGGCTACCACTGCCGGGCAAACCTACCCACTCACCACTCCCCTCTACTTCCTCGCCGCAACAGAAGCCGAACCTACCGGCGAACTGCGCGCTTTCTTGGCCTGGCTGCAATCGGATGTGGGTCAAGGGGTGATTGAGGGTGTTTACGGCCGTGTTCGTTAATTTTTCCCCATAGACAGAAATCAGAAGCAAATCTATAATGGAGCCAGAAAACAACATAGTTTTTGTGAAAAGATGACGACACACCCACTCCGGTGCGTTGTCTGAGCAAAGCCTGATGACCGGACGGTTTGTCCGATTTGATCAGGCTTTTTTTTATCAACGTAAGGAATGGCACTCCTATGAACGACTTTTGCACCCGTGAGAAATTGGCAGGAGTGCCACTCCTAAATTTAAGAAGTTGCACCTGATTCCCAAAACCCATTGCAAGGAGTTGTTTTGTTATGAACAGTCAAAAATTTATCGAGCTTGATGAAACCTACAGTGCCCATAACTATCATCCACTGGACGTGGTGATTGAAAAAGCAGAAGGCGTCTGGGTTTATGATGTAGATGGTAAAAAGTATCTGGATTGCCTGGCAGCGTATTCGGCCGTTAACCAGGGGCATTGTCACCCGGGCATTTTGGCCGCGGCGACAGAACAAATGCACAAAGTCACCCTTACCTCCCGCGCCTTTCGCAACGACCAGATGGGTCCTTTCCTCAAAGAGCTTTGCGAACTGACCAATTATGAGATGGCGTTGCCGATGAATACGGGGGCCGAAGCGGTGGAAACGGCCGTAAAAGCCGCACGCAAATGGGGCTACGAAATCAAAAATGTGCCCGATAACCAGGCAGAAATCATCGTCTGTGAAGGTAATTTTCATGGCCGAACCACAACCATCATCGGCTTCTCCAGTGAAGCCAGCTACAAGCGCAATTTTGGCCCGTTCACGCCCGGCTTTGTCATGATTCCTTACGGCGATACGGCCGCGCTAGAAGCCGCCATCACGCCCAACACCGTCGGCTTCCTTGTCGAGCCAATCCAGGGCGAAGGCGGCGTCATCATCCCGCCGCACGGTTTCCTCAAAGAAGCATACGATATCTGCCAGGAGCACAACGTTTTGTTTATGGCTGATGAGATACAGACGGGATTCGGCCGTACGGGCAAGCTGTTTGCCTGCGAGCATGAAGGCGTAAAGCCAGACATCACCATCGTGGGCAAGGCGTTGAGCGGCGGCTTTTATCCGGTTTCGGCCGTACTCAGCGACCGTGGAGTGTTGGGATTGTTCCACCCTGGCGATCATGGCAGCACCTTTGGCGGCAATCCGCTGGGGGCGGCTGTGGGGCGCGCCGCGCTCAAAGCGTTGGTTGATGAGAAAATGGTTGAGCGTTCCCATGAGCTGGGCGAATACTTCAAAGGCCGCTTGCAGCGCGTGGAAAGCGAACACATTAAAGAGGTGCGTGGCAAAGGGCTGTTCATCGGTGTCGAGCTGAACACCCGCGCCCGCCGCTTCTGCGAGGCGCTGCAAGAACGCGGTATTTTATGTAAAGAAACCCATGAAAACGTCATTCGCTTTGCCCCACCGCTGGTCATCAAAAAAGAAGATATCGACTGGGCGATGGAGCATATTGAACCCGTTTTGCTCATGCCTTAAGCGCAGCTGAGCCAAAATCGGTAGCCGCGATTTCTTATCGCGCTGTCGCAACGCAGCAAGAAACTGCGGCTCCAATTGCAAAAGTAAAAAGAGACCGGGAAACGCCGGTCTCTTCACTAAAACCCCTATTTTTTCTACTACAATCGCATCTTACGAGCGCCGGGTCCGCACCCGCAGAGCGTAAATAGCCAGGGCAAACATGGCTCCACCAAGCAGCAAACACGCCAGTACCCCCTGCCAGATAAGCGTACTGTCCCAGCCGGTGTTCAGCGTTGCGCGCATAGCTTCCAGCACATAGGTGATGGGGTTGAAGGTTGCGGCCGTTCTCAGCCAACCATCCAGTAAATCCAGCGGCACAAAACTGGCCGTAAGGAAAGTGAGCGGGAAAAAGATGAAGCTGGCACCCTGCGTGGCGGCGGCACTGCCGCTGCCCAACGCCGCGGACACGGTAAAGCCAGCAAAGCCAGTTCCCAATAAAATTGCCAATCCTACCACCAGCAACAATCCCGCAAAACCAGTGGCTGATTCCAACCCCATGATCAGGGCCACACCCACCACAATGCTGGCCTGGATGCCCAAAATGAGCGCCCCGGCCAAAATGGGACCCAGCAGGAGGGCAGCCCGACTAATCGGCGTCAAAAGCAGCTTATCGAAGTAGCCACTTTCAATATCGCGCACCATGTTTTGGGCGGCAATTCCCGCGCCAGACAGCGAAGAGCTAACGATTGAGAGCGGCAAAATAAAGCCCAGATAGCTGTTGCCACTCAAGTTAGGAATAAACGCTGCTGCGCCACCTAGTGTTGACTCATAAATGACCAAAAAGAAGATACTAATGGCCAATGGCGGAAAAAGCGCTACCGGCGTGCGGAAAATGGTAACCAGGCTGCGCCAGGTAATCAGCCAAATTTGCACAGCCAGATTGGCCTTGTCCTGGCCGCGCTGCTGCTGCGCGGTAAAAATGTTTTGTACAGAAACCTGTGTTGTCATGTTTATCCTACCTTTGCCTCTACTTGTTCCTCTGTGGTGAGTCGTTGACCGGTTACTTGCAAAAAGACATCGTCCAGCGTGGGTTGGGTGAGCGTTAAGGAGATTGGGTCTAAATTAGCCGCTTGCAGCCGGTTGACGACGGCGGGAATGGTTTGAGCCGCCTGGCTCATGTACAGGCGCACCATGTCACGGTCGGTCTGTATGCTTTCGGCCATATCGCTGAGCTGGGTGCGCGCCCGCTCGGCCATCTCGCGGCTGTCAAACGCCAGATTGATAGACTCTTTGCCCACGGCTGCTTTAAGCTGTGCCGGGGAACCTTTCTTGGCGATTTTGCCCTTGTCGATGATAGCAATTCGCTCGGCCAGTTCGTCTGCCTCTTCCAAATATTGGGTGGTGAGGAAGATAGTCATGCCCAGCTCTTTGTTGAGACGGCGCACTTCCTGCCACACATCGCGGCGACTGGCAGGGTCCAGTCCAGTAGTCGGCTCGTCTAAAAAGAGGATGTCTGGTTTGTGCACCAGGGCCAGCGCCAGATCCAGGCGGCGGCGCATGCCACCGCTGTAAGTGCCCACGCGCCGATCAACCGCTTCCGTAAGGCGGACCAGTTCCACCAGTTCCTGAGCCCGGGCTTTGGCCTGCTGTCGGGTGGCGCCAAACAGCTGGGCCTGCATGGCCAGCAGTTCCATCGACTTCATGAGTGGATCGAGGCCAATGTCTTGCAGGGCAACACCGGCAATACGACGCACCTGGTCTGCCTGATCCACGACATCAAACCCACCAACGGCCGCGTGCCCTTTTGTGGGCAAGGCCAGGGTGGTCAATATCTTGATGGTGGTACTTTTGCCGGCACCGTTTGGACCGAGAAAACCAAAAATTTCCCCGGAATTTACCTGGAAGGAGACGTCGTTTACGGCCGTTACGCCTCCCGCGTACGCTTTGACCAAGTTTTCAACAAATATTTCACGATTAGACATCAATATCGCTCCTTTGCCAGCAACTTTTTGATTCCAGTCCGTTGCTCGTGGCAAAGCTAAATTTTGGAAACGAATGAGCCTATGATAACCAATTGCACAAGTTTTGTCAATATATTATTCAATACTCTATGCAAAATATGGACAATCGGTATTTTCCGCCCTCTCTAGCTTTTTTTGACAAAACGGCCGTATCCTCATTAAGATACCCACATACGCTTCGTTCAAGGGATATGAGCCAATGGAACCTGAGCAAGAAACATGGGATTATTGCACCATCATTTTTAGAACGTACCACAACGTAGGCGGTGGCGAGCATGGTGGGCTGAATTACGGTCTGCTGTGGTTTGAAGCAGAGGCTAAGGGACCAAACGGCCGTTACACGGCGGGCAAATCGACGGAAGTTCCTTTTGGCCGCATGGCAGATGGCGCGCCGGACCAACGCAACGCCGCCCACCAAAGCGTACATCATGATCTCGTTACTCTGCTGCGACGAAACGGCTGGGAACCCATTTCCGGCGGTGGCGCCGGCTGGTGGGAAAAGCGCTTCCGCCGCGATCCCGTTAAGGCATCTCTATCTCTAGGCCAAAAGATTCGTCGCTTCTTTGCCACAAAAAAGTAATAGGCTTGCTGGTGCCGTAATCTTCCCCTGACAAATCGACCGCAACCCGCTATCATTCACCTCTTATGCATACCAAAGCTTTTCCCTACGTGGGCCTGCTGGGCTTTTTGTGGGGCACCAACCTTGTTGTCATGCGCGTCGGCGTGGGGCAGTTTGACCCGATGGTTTTTGTCGGTATACGATTACTACTGGCCAGCCTGGCCTTTGTGGTGGTTTACACTTTCTCAGGCCGCCGCCTGATTCCTACCGACCGCAAACTATGGCTCTATGCCACCTTCCTGGGCGTCATCAGCACCGCCATCCCTATGACGGCGATTGTCTCTTCGCTGACGTTTCAGTCCAGTGGCGTCACCGCCTTGCTCATCACCACTGCCCCGGCCTACATCACCGTCGCCGCTCACTTTTTCTTGCCAGATGAAAAGATGAATCTGCGCAAAGTACTGGGGGTGCTCCTGGCACTGGCGGGCGCGGCAATCATTGTCTTGCGCGGCGAAAGCGGCCTGCCAGACGTGGCCAAAGGCAGCCCGATTGGCTACGGGCTGGTCATCGCCGCCATGCTGTTCGAAACGGCCGGAATAATTCTCATTCGCCAGCGGATGCAGCAGTTTAGCTCGTTTGACGTAACGGCCGTACGCCTTACCGTTGCTGGATTGACCGTTATGCCCATTGCCATACTTCTGCGTGGCTTCGATTTGTCTCAGGTGACGGGCAGCGGCTGGTTTTCGCTGGTCTACGCTGCTTTTGTCGGGGCTTTCGCCGCTCAGATGCTAGCTTTCAACATCACCAAGCGATTTGGCGCTACGGCCTTCTCGCTCACCAGCTATGTCATCCCTGTCGTAGCGGCCGTCATCGGCGTGCTCTGGCTCAACGAAACGATTACCATCTGGATGGTGCTGGGCATGGTGCTGATTGGCGGCGGGATTTTACTGATCAACGCCCGTCGCAGCGTCAGGCTTATGCCCAATCCTTAAAAAGCTGAACCGTAGAGGGCGCGGAGTTTTCTTTGTTTCTCTGCGCTCTCCGCGCCCTCCACGGTAGTTTTTTCTCCAAAATATTCCCGGAATTGACTATGAATCGCAAACCATACCCTATCCTCGAATTTGATCCTGACACCAGTGCCCTCATCGAACCGCATGAACTTTTGCAGCCGATGGACATTGCCCGGCGCTGTGTGCTTTGCTTTTTCCAGGACGTGCTGCAAAAGATGAACGGCGACGGCCGTTTACACCAGGTCCACAATCTCGGCTCAGAAATTGGCCACAACCCTGTCTATGAAATGACCGTCAACGGCAAACGTATTGCTGTAGTGCATCCCGGCGTGGGCGCACCGCTGGCCGCCGGTTTTTTGGATGAGCTGATTGCCCTGGGCTGTCGTGACTTTATTGCCTGCGGCGGCTGCGGCG
>PABI01000028.1 GCA_002699125.1 Anaerolineaceae bacterium | reverse complement strand
GAATGTCGTCGACCCGTTCGTTTTGTACTTCTACTTCTGCCATGCACAGAAGTTTAGCCGTATTCTGTTTTTAAGGTGAGTTTATTGTCGAAAGACAAGCTGTAAAGCAGGATAGTATAAATTTGGCAACGGAAAGGGCTGGTTGAAATGGTTAAAGAAGAAAGAAGATTTCGTAAAAGCATGATTTTATTGGCAATGGGAATAATGATTGTGTTTACTATCGGAATCATACTAAATTTAGTGAGTAACGACCTGATATGGGTATTCTACCCAAGCCTTCTAGCTGGTATGTTGTTTGGAGTAGGGACTTGCATATACCTTGCCAGTGCTTGGGATCCAAAATTATTAGCTATGAAAAAAAAGGAAGATGGCTCAAAGAAAAGTATTTCTTGGGTCTGGGGACCACCTCTTGGTGTTTTAGTAGGAAATATCATCGCCAGTTTTCTTGGGAATGGCTTTCGTAACATGCTTATGGGAGTCCTTTTGGGCTGGTTTTATTTGTCTTTGACCTACATTATCATCCAGGTATGGCGGCATCGACCAAAGTAAAGTGCTAATGTGTCAGGCCCTTTGACTGTTTTTCACCGGTTCGCATGACAATTGTGGGAAAACGGCCGTCCACCAAAAATATGTGAGACGGCCGTTTCTTTATGTTATTGTAAACGGCCGTGCCCCACTCCCCCCAAAAAAAATCCAGCGTAAGGCAACCCCCATCCCCTGTCCTCGTGAAAGGCTAATCGTAAGAATGCTCAGCTAAAAAAGTGGGTAGAATTCAAAGATTTTTTGCCCAGGTAATGCAATGGTTAACATCAGGAAGACGCACCCTTAAAAACACATCGTTGCCAACTGGCAAGAGATCATTCAAACTCAGCCAGATGACCATTCTTGCCACTATTCCCCTGATGATTGTGAACCTCGCCAACTAGTTTAGAAAAAAGATTTGTGGCCTGCACGAGCTTTTTGTAACCAAGCAAAAAGGTGTCAGGCTGTGTTTATTGACACAAACCAATTAACGTAGGTAGGTATTTTTTATGAGCGGCACTTTGTTTAGTTGTTATGTGATGGGAGAAGAATCTTTACTCATTCAATGCACCGAAATATTGCTTGAACGAGGACACGATGTGCGTGGTGTGATTACCCAATCACCGGCCATCACCAACTGGGCGGCCCAGAAAGAACTGTCCATTTTGGCCCCGGGCAAAAGCTTGTCTGAAACGCTGGCCCAGCAGCCACCCTTCGACTATTTCCTGAGCATCACCAATCTCAGAATTATCCCCGATGCCATTTTAGCGTTGCCGCAGCGTGGCGCGATCAATTTCCATGATGGCCCGCTGCCCAAATTTGCCGGCCTGTACGCTACTTCTTGGGCGCTGCTGCACCAGGCAGCCCAGCACGGTGTGACCTGGCATGAGATGCGCAGCGGTGTCGATAAAGGCGATATCCTTGTGCAGCAGCTGTTCGACATTGCTGAGGGTGAAACTGCCTTCACGCTGAATGTGAAAGCGTACGAAGCAGGCATCGCCACCTTCACCGAGCTGGTGGCAGGCATTGAGAACAACAGCTTGCAGCCCCGTTCGCAAAATTTGGCGGAGCAAACCTACTTTGGCAAATATGACCGTCCCGCCGCTGCCGCCACGCTGGATTGGACGCAGCCGGCAGACAAGTTGGTCGCTCTTGTGAATGCCCTGCAATTTGGTGGCTATGCCAATCCACTGGCGCTGCCCAAATTGAACGTAAACGGCCGTCTCCTCACCATCAACGCAGCAAAGCAAGGCGACGCCACGACAGCCCCTTCGGCAAGCTCAGGGCAGGCTGCTCCCGGCACAATCATTTCAGTAGACGAAGAATCACTCACCGTCGCCACCGCCAACGGCTCGATTGTGCTTTCTGGCTTGCAAACGCTGGACGGCACGGCCGTTTCCCCCACAGAATTCAGCGTCAACCAGCAGCTGCCCAGCCTGGACGCCGCCACCATTGCCGACCTTACTGCCCTCAACGACACCATCGTGCGGCAGGAAGGCTACTGGCTGCGCCGCCTGAGCCAGATGCGCGCCGTGGAGCTGCCCTACGCTGACCACAGCAGCACCACCATTGGCCAAAATTATGAAACGGCCACCATGCCGCTGCCCGCCGGCGTTTCTGGCGAGGCCCACGCGCTGACGGCCGCTTTCACTGCTTACCTGGCCCGCCTCAGCGGCAGCAGCAGCTTCGACATCGCTCTCAGCCTGCCTTCCCTGGCCGATGAGGTTGGCCGTTTCACCAACTACTTTGCCACCCAGGTGCCCTTCCAGGTCAACACCGACGGCAGCGCCAGCGTAGCCGACACGCTCGCCGCGCTGCAAGCCGATTTAGAAACGCTGCAAAGCAAGCGCCAAACGTTCAACCGCGACATCTTCCTGCGCCAGCCCGATTTGGAAGCCTTACGCCCCAAACTGGATGGCGCTTTGCTGCCGGTCCTGGTGCAGTCGGCTGCTTCCGCCAGCAACTTTACGCCGCTAGCCGGAACGGAGTTGGCGCTGCTGCTCACGCCGGATCAATCGCGCGTGACCTGGGTGTACGACACGGCCGTTTACACCCCAGACATCATCGCCGCCATGCAAACCCAGTTTGCCACCTTCCTGCAAAACGCTGCCCAAAATGGCGAGCGTGCCCTGGCAGAAACTGCCTTCCTCAGCGAAACAGAGATTCAGAAACTGCTGGTTGATTGGAACGATACGGCCGTTGCTTACGATACGGCCGTTTGCATCCACCAGCTCATCGAAGCCCAGGCCGATGAACGGCCGCATGAGGTGGCTGTGGTTTACGAAGACCAACAGCTCACCTACCGCCAGCTTAACCACCGCGCCAACCAGATGGCCCGCCATCTGCGCCATTTGGGCGTCGGCCCGGAAACGATCGTGGGCGTTTTTATGGATCGCTCCATCGAGATGATGGTCGCCCTGGTAGGCATCCACAAAGCGGGCGGAGCGTATCTGCCGCTGGACCCGACCTATCCCAAAGACCGTCTGGCTTTTATGGTGGAAGATACCGCCACGCCGGTGCTGCTGACGCAAAAGCATCTCGTTGCCAGCCTGCCGCCGCACCAGGCGCAGGTGGTCCGCGTCGATGCCGATTGGGAGCAGATTGCCGAGCAGAGCGGCGAGAACGTCTTCAGCGGCGTTGAACCGCACAATCTGGCCTACGTCATTTACACGTCCGGCTCCACCGGCAAGCCCAAGGGCGTCATGGTGCAGCACGGCAACGTGGTCAACTTCTTCGTGGGTATGGACGAAAGAATTTCACACGATCCACCTGGCACCTGGCTGGCCGTTACCAGCACTTCCTTTGATATTTCCGTTTTGGAACTGTTCTGGACGCTGGCGCGGGGCTTCAAGGTCGTGATTTTTGATGACAAGACGCGCGAGGATGTAACGGCCGTTCCCGAACCGCCCAAAAATGACAAACAGATCGACTTCAGCCTCTTCTATTTCTCCAGTGATGAAAGCGAAGAGGGAGTGACCAACAAATATCACCTGCTGCTGGAAGGGGCCAAATTTGGCGACAAGCATGGCTTTTCGGCCGTGTGGACGCCCGAGCGCCACTTCCACGCCTTTGGCGGCCTGTACCCCAATCCATCCGTAACCGGTGCGGCCATCGCGGCCATCACCGAAAACGTGCAGATTCGCTCCGGCAGCTGCGTGCTGCCCCTGCACAGCCCCATCCGCGTGGCCGAAGAATGGTCGGTGGTGGACAATATTTCCAACGGCCGTGTTGGCCTTTCTATTGCCTCCGGCTGGCAGCCCAACGACTTTGTCCTGCGCCCCGGCGTCTACGCCGACCGCAAAGAAATCATGTTCCGCGACATTGAGGTTGTGAAAGAACTATGGCGCGGTGGTTCCATCACCATGAAAAATGATTTGGGCAAGGATGTAGAGGTCAAAACATTGCCCCATCCGGTGCAAAAAGAGTTGCCCATTTGGGTAACGGCCGCCGGTAACCCGGAAACGTTCCGCGAAGCCGGGGCCAATGGCTACAACATCCTCACCCATCTGCTGGGCCAAAGCGTTGAAGAGCTGTCGGAAAAAATCCGTGTTTATCGCGAAGCATACGAAGCGGCCGGCCACCCCGGCAAGGGAATTGTCTCGCTCATGCTGCACACCTTCATCGGCGACGATGTGGACGAAGTACGCGAAATTGTCCGCGAACCAATGAAGCAATACCTCAGCAGCTCTATGAGTCTGGTGCGTGCCGCTGCCTGGCACTTCCCCACGTTCAAACAAAAGGCTGAAGAAACCGGTAAAAGCCCGTTTGAAATCTTCGATGAAGAGGATTTGACGCCAGAAGACGTAGATGCACTGCTCAACTTTGCCTTCGAACGCTACTTCGAGACCAGTGGTCTGTTCGGTACGCCGCGCTCGGCGCTGCACATGGTTAACAAGCTGAAAGAAACTGACGTAGACGACATCGCCTGTCTGATTGACTTTGGCGTCCCGTCGGCGCTGGCACTGACCCATCTGGAGCACCTGAGCGAGTTAAAGCGGCTGGCTGAACCGAAGCTGGCCACCGAAGATTTCTCGATTCCGGCCCAGATCGAGCGGCACAGCGTAACCCATTTCCAATGCACACCTTCCATGGCCAGCATGCTGCTCATGGACGAGCGTAATGCCGCCGCCCTGGGCCAGGTGCCAACCGTGATGGTCGGTGGTGAGGCGCTGCCCGCTGCCCTGGCGCAGCAGCTCAAGCAAATTGTGCCGGGCCGGGTGATCAACATGTATGGTCCCACGGAAACCACCATCTGGTCTTCCACTTATGCGGTGACGGGAGCGGAAACGGCCGTACCCATCGGCACACCCATCGCCAACACCCAAATCTACATCTTGGATGCCCAAATGCAGCCCGTTCCCGTTGGCGTGGCTGGTGATCTCTACATCGGTGGCGATGGCGTGGTGCGTGGTTACCACAACCGCCCAGAATTGACTGCTGAGCGCTTTGTGCGGGACCCATTCCGTAACGAGCCAAAAGCGCGCATGTACGCTACGGGCGATCTGGCCCGCTATCGTGCCGATGGCAACATTGACTTCCTGGGTCGGGCTGACTTCCAGGTGAAGCTGCGCGGCTACCGTATCGAGCTGGGTGAGATTGAAGCGCTGCTCAACGCGCAAGAATCTGTACGCGAAGCCGTGGTTGTGGCCCGCGAAGACACACCCGGTGACAAGCGGCTGGTGGCTTACGTCATCACGCAGTCGGGGCAGAAGCTGGATGCGGCGGCACTCAAGGAAGCCCTGCGCGCCGACCTGCCAGAATTCATGGTGCCCGCTACCTACGTGCCCATGACCAGCTTCCCGCTGACGCCCAACAAAAAGACCGACCGCAAGGCGCTGCCCGCACCGGACCAGGTCCTCGTCGAGTCGCAAACCGCTTACGTGGCCCCGACCAACGATCTGGAACAAACCATTGCTGAAATCTGGCAGCGGCTGCTCAACATACCCCAGGTTGGCCTCAACGATAACTTCTTCGACCTGGGCGGCCATTCGCTGCTGACGGTGCAGGCCCATCGCCAGCTTAAAGAGGTGGTGGACAAGGAAATCTCGATTACCGACATGTTCCGTTTCCCCACCATTCGCTCGCTGGCTGATTACCTGAACGAAGACAGCGAAAACGGAACGCAAACGGCCGTAGAACAAAGCGTAGACCGCGCCGCAAATCGACGTGAAGCGATGATGCAGCGTCGCCAAAGACGGCAGCGGGTTCGTTAACGCACAAAAATACCAACATTGACAATCTTCCCCGGAAGCCAAACTGTCCCCTCTGGCTTCCGGGGACATCGCTGCACCAAACTAAAAACAGAACAGTTCGTCACCAATTTTATATGTATGGCTGATAAATGATTCCCAAACCGCTGCTGGTAAATCGTTTTGTGAAAGTTGGCTAACCGTTTACCCAGCGTAATCATCGCTGTTAGATATGCCATGCATTCTAGAGGGCGAGCTGTTAAATAAATAAAGTCAGGACCAATAACCGATATGAGTAATCAGGACATTTTGGACGCTCTGGAAGGCACGGAGATTGCCGTCGTGGGGATGGCAGGTCGTTTTCCCGGAGCGCAAGATATTGAAACGTATTGGCGCAACCTGCGCGATGGCGTTGAATCTATCACATTCTATACCGATGAGGAACTGCGTGAAGCGGGCGTCCCCGAAGCACTACTGCGCCATCCCAACTACGTAAAGTCCGGCGCGCCGCTGGACGACATGGACAAATTCGACGCCAGCTTCTTTGGCTTCGGCCCGCGAGATGCGGCCATCATGGACCCGCAGCACCGCAATTTTCTGGAAGTGGCTTGGACCGCCCTGGAACACGCCGGATACGACCCCGAACGGTTTGATGGGGCAATTGGCGTGTTTGGTGGCTCCGGTCACAATGCCTACATGCCGTACAACTTGCTTACCAATCCAGAATTGGTAGCCTCGGTTGGCTTTTTCCTCCTGCGCCACACAGGCAACGACAAAGATTTCCTTACCACCCGCGTCTCTTACTTGATGAACCTGCGCGGCCCCAGCGTGAATGTGCAAACGGCGTGTTCTACTTCCTTGGTGGCCATCCACATGGCTTCACAAAGCTTGCTCAGCGGCGAATGTGACATGGCGCTGGCCGGTGGTGTTACGATTGAAATGCCGCACCGGCAGGGTTACTTGTTCCAGGATGGCGAAATTCTCTCCTCCGATGGCCACTGCCGCAGTTTTGATGCTGATTCTGACGGCACCATTTTTGGCAGCGGCGTGGGCGTCGTGACGCTGCGCCGCCTGGCGGATGCGATTGAGGATGGCGACACCATTCATGCCATCATTCGCGGTTCGGCCGTTAACAACGACGGCTCCGGCAAGGTCAACTATCTGGCGCCCAGCGTGGATGGTCAGGCCAGCGCCATTGCCGAGGCAATCGCCCTGGCAAATATCGACGCCGACACGATTGATTACGTAGAAGCCCACGGCACCGGCACCCGCATCGGCGACCCCATCGAAGTGACGGCGCTGACGCAGGCGTTTCGCCAAACGACGGACAAGAAGCAGTTTAGTGGCCTGGGGTCGGTGAAAACAAACATTGGCCATTTGGATACGGCCGCAGGCGTCGCTGCCTTCATCAAAGTAGTCCAATCCCTAAAGCACAAGCAAATTCCAGCGAGTTTGAATTACAAAGCGCCCAACCCGATGCTCAACCTGGAGGACAGCCCGTTTTTTGTCAACCACGAACTGCGGGAGTGGCCGCAGGATGAGTCGCCGCGCCGGGCGGGCATTAGCTCGCTAGGGGTGGGGGGTACGAACGCTCACGTTGTTGTCGAAGAAGCGCCAGAGCTGGAGCCATCGAGCGACTCCCGCGACTGGCAGTTGTTGCAGCTTTCAGCCAAGACCAGTTCGGCGCTGGATGCGGCCAGCCAAAATTTGGCTACCTTCCTGCAAGAAAATCCGGACGTGTCGCTGGCTGACGTTGCTTACACGCTGCAAGTCGGCCGCCAGCCGATGCCCTACCGCCGCATCGTGGCGGTGCAAGATGCCGCCGATGCCGCCGAAGCCTTGACCAGCGGCAATCGCCAGCGGGTCATCAGCCAGCAGGCGAGTGATGCTGAGCCGTCGGTTGTGTTTATGTTCCCCGGCGGAGGGGCGCAGTACCCCAACATGGGGCTGGGGCTGTACGAAGCGGAACCCGTTTACCGCGAGGTAATTGATGAGTGCCTGGATTTGGTACGGCCGTATCTCAATACCGATCTGCGCCAACTCATGTTCCCTACAGACGAAACTTTGGAGAATGCGGCCGAGGAATTGAAACGGCCGTCGCGCAACCTGCCCGCCATTTTCATGACCGAATACGCCCTGGCCCAACTGTGGCGTTCCTGGGGCATAGAACCGGCGGCCATGACCGGGCACAGCATGGGCGAATATACCGCCGCCTGCCTGGCTGGCGTGCTGTCGCTGAAGGATGCGCTCTTCATCGTCACCCTGCGCGGCAAGCTGTTTGAGACGCTGCCCGAAGGTGGCATGGTCAGCGTGCCGTTGACTGAGGAGGCGTTGCAGCCTTACCTCAGTGAAGGCCTCTCCATCGCCGTCATCAACAACCCGGAACTGTGTGTGGTGTCCGGTGACGTAGCCGCATTGGAAAAATTGGAAGCAGCGCTGGCCGAAAAAGAGGTGGAGTGCCGCCGGGTGCGCATCAACGTGGCTGCCCATTCGCCCATGTTGGAACCGATCCTGGATGAATTTGGCCGTGAACTGGCTAAAATCCAGTTCAATCCGCCAACGATGCCCTTTATTTCTAACCTGACCGGGGCCTGGATTAAACCGGAAGAAGCAACGGACCCGCAATATTGGGTGCGCCACCTGCGACACACGGTGCGCTTTGCCGATGGCCTGTCGACGCTGCTACAAGAGCCCAACCGGGTCTTTTTGGAAGTGGGTCCGGGCCAGACGCTCAGCTCGCTGGTGCGCATGCATCCGGAAAAGGATAAGTCGCATACGGCCGTTTCTTCCTTGCGCCACCGCAAAGAAGAGCTGGCTGACCTGCAATTTGCCCTCACCAGCCTGGGCCGCCTCTGGCTGGTAGGAGTGATGCCCGACTGGACTGCTTTTTATGCCGATGAACTGCGCTACCGCGTGCCGCTGCCTACTTATCCCTTTGAGCGGCAGCGCCACTGGATCGAGCCGGGCACAACGCTGTTTAGCGGCGCGGAGGTGACTAAAACCGTTCTGGCCAAGATGCCGGAGCTGGAAGATTGGTTCTACAAGCGCACCTGGCAGCTTACCGACAAGCCGGCAACGGCCGTTGTTGAGCCGCTCACCTGGCTGCTGTTCAAGGATAAGCTAGGCGTGGGCGAGCAGGTGCAGACGCAGCTGCAAAGTGCCGGGCACAGTGTCGTCACCGTGTCGGTGGGTGAGCAGTTCCGCCAATTGAGTGAATTTGCTTACGAGGTCAATCCTCGTGCCCGGATCGATTACGACACGCTGGTAGAGGAACTGGCGGGGCGTTCCCTGCTGCCCCAGCGCGTGGCTCATTTTTGGACGCTCAACCAGCCAAACAATCCAGATCGGATGCGCGTTTATTACCAGAATCAGGATTTGGGTTTTTACAGCCTCTTTTTCCTGGCGCAGGCGTTGGGTGAAGAAGGCTTGCCGGGGACGCTGGATGTAACGGCCGTTACCAACGGCAGCCAGCGCGTCGATGATGAACAGGTGCCCTACCCGGACAAAGCCACCTTGCTCGGTCCGGTTAAAGTGATGCCCCGTGAATTCCCTGGCGTGACGGCGCGACTGGTGGATCTGGCTTTACCTGCCAGCCTGATGGCCGACCAAATCGAAGGATTGGCCACGCTGATCAAAGCGGATTTGTTGGCCGAGCCACAGAATGGCTTGTTTGCTTATCGCAACGGCCGTCGTTGGCAGCAGCAGTTTGAGGCGGCTCCCCAGGCGGAAGGCAGTCTGGCCGATTCCCGCATCAAGCAGGGTGGCGTCTACCTTATTACCGGCGGTATGGGCGGTATTGGCCTGGTCATGGCCGAACATCTGGCCGAGACGGCTCAGGCCAAGCTGGTGCTGCTGAGCCGCTCCGGCTTGCCCAAGCCGGAAATGTGGGCCGACTGGATTAAAAGCCACAGCGTCAGCGACAAGACCAGCCGCCGCATCCAAAAAATCCAGGCGCTGGAAGCTGCCGGGGCCGAAGTGCTGGTGGTAGACGCCGATGTGACCAATCGCGAGCAGGTGAAGCGGGCTGTCGCCCAGGCCAAACAGCGCTTTGGCGCGATCAACGGCGTCATTCACGCGGCTGGCGTACTGGATGACAATCTGATCCAACTCAAGACAGCGCAGGAAGCAGGCCGGGTGCTGGCACCCAAAGCGCGCGGTACGCTGCTGCTGGATGAATATCTGGCCAACGAGCCACTTGACTTTTTTGTGCTGTTTTCCTCAACCAGTACGGAAATTGGTGCAGCGGGGCAGGTAGATTACGTGGCGGCCAATGCCTTCCTCAACGCCTTTGCCGAGAGCAAAATAGCCAGCCCTGAGCGGCGACCGGGGTCGCCAGCCGAAGGGGCCGCTTCCAACATTTTTACCGTGGCCGTGAACTGGGGTGTGTGGCAAGAAGTGGGTATGGCGGTGGATGCGGCCGTTCGCCTGGGACTGGCCGATGAAATTCAATCGGTCGGCACTGACGTACCCCATCCGCTGCTGGACAAAATCATCGTGGAAACCGAAGATGAGATTGTCTATGCCACCAACTACCGCACCAGTACCCACTGGATTTTGGACCAGCATCGCCTGAAAAGCGGCGAGGCGTTGATTCCCGGCACCGGCTACCTGGAAATTGCCAAGGCCGCCCTGGAAAAAGGCACGCCTAATGGCCCGATAGAGATTCAAGATTTGTTCTTCCTCGCGCCGCTGGAAGTGCCCGAAGATGAAACCCGCGAAGTGCGCGTTTCTTTAGAAAAGAACGGCAGCGGTTATGGTTTCACCATTACCAGCCGCACGCCGGAGCATACCTGGCAGGAACACGTACGGGGCAAGGTGGGCAACGGCCGTTCCCCGCAGCAAATTACGCAAAACATCCAGGAAATTGCCGCCCGCTGCACCCTGCGCGAAGTCCGTTTTGGCCCCATGGAGCAGGAGACCAAGCAGGAAACGTTCCTCAACTTTGGCCCGCGTTGGAAAAATCTACGACAGGTGTGCTACGGGGAAAATGAAGTGCTGGCCATGCTGGAGCTGCCGGAAGAGTTCAACAGTGATCTGGACAGCTTTACGCTGCATCCTGCGCTAATGGACCTGGCCACGAGTGCCGGTTTGCCCCTGGTCGATGGCTATGAGACGAGCGACGATTTTTACGTGCCGCTGTCTTACAAGAAGGTGCAGGTACACGGTCGTTTGCCGCGCCGCATTTACAGCCACGTGCGCCACAACAAAGACGGCCGTAATCACCAGGAAGTGCCCGCGTTCGACGTGACGATCATGGATGAAAACGGCCGTTCCTTGGTGGAAATCAATGAATTTATGCTCAAGCGGGTCAGCTACGAATCGATGGTGAATGGCAAGAAGCAAAATGGTGGGAATGGCGGAACGGCCGTGGCCGCTGACGCCGAACCCACGCTGCTGCAATTGGCTCTGACTGACGGCATTGCGCCGGCTGAAGGCATGGAGGCGCTGCGCCGCATTCTCAGCAACCCGGTGCCGCCGCAAATGATTGTGAGCTCGCTCGATTTGCAGGCGCTGGTAGACCAGGCCGGCAGCGAACACGACGATGGTGATGACGGCGGCCTCAAGCTTTCCCGGCCAGAGTTGCAAAGCAGCTACGAAGCGCCGCGCAACGAGCTGGAGAAAACCCTGGTCAAATTCTGGGAAGAGCTGCTGGGCATCACCGACATTGGCATTCACGACGATTTCTTCGAGCTGGGCGGTCATTCACTGATTGCCGTGCGGCTTTTTGCCAGAATCAAGAAAGCGTACGCGGTGGATCTCTCCCTGGCAACGCTGTTCGAAGCGCCGACCATCGCCCAATGCGCCGAGCTGCTGCAAACGGAGTATGACGTCCCGGTGGAAGCAGCGCAGGAAGCTGCACAACCCAAAACTGAAAAACGCCGCCGCAAATCTGGCGAATGGACGCCGCTGGTGCCCATTCAGCCCAAGGGTAACAAGATACCGTTCTTCTGTGTGCATGGCGGCTTTGGCAACGTGCTGAACTTCTACGATCTCACCCGCTATTTGGGTAAGGATCAGCCATTTTACGGTTTGCAGGCGCGTGGTGTGGATGGCAAGCAGCCGCCTTTTGCCTCTTTAACCGAGATGGCCGCCGAATACGTGAAGCAAATGCGTGCCGTGCAGCCGGAAGGCCCTTTCATGGTTGGCGGCTTTTCCATGGGTGGTGAGGTGGCCTTTGAGATTGCTCAGCAGCTGCATGCTCAGGGACAAGAAGTGGCCCTGGTGGCGCTGCTGGATACGCACAATCCCGAGTTTGCCCGTCGGCGTAACAATGTGTTGGCTATGGCAGAAGGTCAGGAAGATGAAACGGCCGTTTCCAGCGAGGAAGCACCTGAATTTAGTGAAGGCTTGCTGAACAAGCTGCGTTTGTTAAAACGATGGGCAATTTTGCGCTACAAGCTGGCCCGCATGGATTTGCAAAAATATAAGCTGTTCTGGCGCGTGCGCCGCCTGTTGCGTGCGGGAGAAACATTGCCGCAGTCACTCATTTCACCTTTCCTGTGGAAATCGCACATTGATTTGGTGAACAAGCATCAGCCAAAACCTTATTCTGGCCGCGTCACGCTGTTCCGCGCCAGCGAGACAGAAGCGGGTAATCCAAGTGGTGAAGGCATTGGTTGGGCACCATTGGCCCAGGGCGGACTGGAAATTCACGTCATTCACGGCACGCACAATATTGTGAAGGAGCCATATGTGGCAGAATTGGCCCAATTATTGAAAATGAGTATTGATAAGGCTACAAATGGAAAATCAGGCTGAGCATCAATATACCGTGGTCGTTAACCATGAAGAACAATATTCAATCTGGCCGGCGGGGCAGTCAGTCCCAAACGGGTGGCGCACTGTGGGTCAGGTGGGGTCCAAGGCATCATGTCTGGCCTTTATCAATCAGGCATGGACAGACATGAGACCGTTGAGCCTGCGGCAGAGGCAAAAAGGAGAAGCGGCTTGAAACGGCCGTCTTCCTGCCTGCACGATTTATTTGCTGATCAAGCAGCTAAAACGCCTCAGGCTACCGCGCTGGTATTTGAAGACGTAGTGCTAACCTTTACCGAACTAAACGACCGTGCCAACCAGCTGGCCCACTTTTTGCGCCGCCACGGCGTGGGGCCAGAAACGTTTGTCGGTATCTACCTGGAACGCTCCTGGGAGATGGTGGGGGCGCTGCTGGGCATCCTCAAGGCAGGTGGGGCCTACGTTTCTCTGGATCCCCACGCGCCCTCAGAACGCCTGGCGTTTATGATCGCCGACACCAATATGCAGGTTGTGCTGACCCAGGCATCACTGGCGGGGAAATTGCCGGATGAGACGGCAACGGCCGTTTCCCTGGACACCGACTGGCCCACCATTGCCGCCGAATCCACCGAGAACCCTACCCGGTTGGCCGAACCGGAAAACGCCGTCTACGTGCTGTTCACCTCTGGTTCTACGGGCATGCCGAAAGGGGTGGTGGTAGAGCACCGGCAGCTGCTTAACTATCTGTTTAGCATTCAGCAGCGGCTGCAAATACCGGTGGGCATTCGCTTTGCTACGGTTTCTACCTTTGCAGCAGATTTGGGAAATACGGCCGTTTTCCCTCCGCTCTGTTTTGGTGGCGAACTGCACGTCATTTCTGAGTCTCGCATTGCCAATCCCGATGCCTTTGCCGATTACTTTCGGCAGCACCAGATCGATTTTCTCAAAATTGTGCCCTCCCATCTGCACGCCTTGCTCACTGCCCGCAATCCCGCTGACGTGCTGCCCCGGCAGCGGCTTGTGCTCGGTGGTGAAGCCTCCAGCTGGGAGCTGATCGAAACGCTGCAAATGCTCAAAGCCGAGGACTGCCAGCTTTATAACCACTACGGCCCCACCGAAACTACGGTGGGCGTCTTAACGTACCCTGTGCCGCAAAAGCGGCTGGGCACGGCAGCGGCCCTGCCCCTGGGACGGCCTATCGATCACACTCAGGCGATCATCGTTGATGACCAGTTGCAGCCGGTAACCGATGGTGAAGTGGGCGAACTGCTTATTGGCGGGTGCAATGTAACGCGCGGCTACCTGAACCGTCCCGGTCTGACGGCCGAAAAATATCTGCCCGATCTCTTCAGCAATGCGCCGGGGGCGCGGATCTATCGCACCGGTGATCTGGCGCGGCGGCTGCCCTCTGGCGACATTGAATTTTTGGGGCGCATTGACGACCAGGTAAAGATTCGCGGCTTTCGCGTGGAGCTGGGCGAGGTGCAGGCTTGCCTGTCGGCACACCCCCAGGTACGCGAGGCCGTGGTGCTGGCGCGGGAAGATACACCAGGTGTCAAACGGTTGGTAGCCTATGTGGTGGCCCAATCCGGCGCCGGGCTTACCACTGCCGCGCTGCGCCGCCACGTGCTGGCTGGCCTGCCTGATTACATGGTTCCCGCAGCCTTCGTCTTTTTGGCGGCGCTGCCCCTTAATGCCAACGGTAAAATTGACCGGCAGGCGCTGCCGCCACCGGAGAACACCCGGCCCGAATTGGCTGCGCCCTTTGCTCCACCCACCACAGACATCGAGAACCGTCTGGCCAACATCTTTGCCGATGTCCTGCGGCTGGACCGGGTGGGACGCCACGACAATTTTTTTGAGCTGGGTGGCGATTCTATTTTGAACATTCAGATTGTGGCCCGAGCCGGGCAGGCGGGGCTGTTCCTGACACCGCAGCAGCTTTTCCAGCATCAAACAGTGGCGGAACTGGCGCAGGTGGTCAGTGACGCGCCGGCAATTGCGGCCGAACAGGGGCCGGTAACCGGGTCAGTCACGCTGACGCCGGTTCATCGCTGGCTGCTGGAGCTTAATCCGGATGAGCTGCATTATTGGAATATGTACCAACTGCTGGCGTTGCCCCACGTGCTGGACGTAGCGCTGCTGGCAGAGGCGTTGGCGGCGCTGCTGGCGCATCACGACGCGCTGCGCTTGCGGCTTACCCAAGAAGATGACGGCCGTTTCCACCAATACCAAACTGCACCTGGCGACCCCGTCCGGATTCAACGATTTGACCTTGCCGGTAAATCCGTGGCCGAACAGCAAAAAATGGTGCAAGCAACGGCCGTTTCCCTGCATGCCCAGCACAATTTAACAGACGGACCTATCGTCCAGGTGGCTTATTTTACCTGCGGCGGTATCCAGCCGGATCGCCTCTTTATTTCCATTCACCATATCGCCATCGACGGTATTTCCTGGCGCATTTTGCTGGAAGATTGGCAGACGGCATACAACCAGCTGGCGCAAGGCGATCCCATTGCGCTGCCGCCCAAAACCACCTCGTTCCAGGCGTGGGCGGCGCGGCTGGAACAGTATGTGCAAGATGGCGGCGTGGCCGATGAGCATCCGTTTTGGCTGGAGCTGGCCGCAGAGGCCAACACGGTTCATTCTTTGCCGCTCGATTTCCCCGACGGCATGAGCCGCAATACGGTAGGCAGCACGGACACCGTCTCGGTGGCGCTAACCGCCGGCGAAACTCAGGCACTGCTCCGGGCTGTACCGCCCGTTTACAACACGCAAATCAATGATGCCCTGCTGGCAGCACTGGCGCAAACCTTTACAGATTGGACGGGTTCGTCTTGCCTGCTGCTGGATTTGGAAGGGCATGGCCGGGAACCCATTTTGGACGAAGTGGATATTTCGCGGACGGTGGGTTGGTTTACGGCCGTATCGCCCGTTTTGCTCAATCTTCAGGCAGCCACAGATGTCCGTACGCGCCTGATGAGCGTGAAGGAGCAGCTGCGCCGGATTCCGCATAAAGGCATTGGCTTTGGCCTGTTGCGTTACCTGTCTGGAGAAACGGCCGCTTCGACTCGTTCAACTTCGTTGAACCGCTCAGCGCGAGCTGTTGCCCAACAGCTCCAGACTGTTAATCCACCCATTAACTTCAACTACCTGGGTCAGTTTGACCAACTTTTGAGCGACACTGCCCTGTTCCGCCCTGCCCCGGAAACGGCCGAACCCCGCCGCAGTCCGGCCGGCAGGCGACGGTACCTGCTGGAAATCAGCGGCATCGTGAGCCAGGGACAGATGCGGTTTGATTGGACTTACAGCCGCGCACTACACACCGCCGCCACTATTCAAGCGTTGGCCGACAATTTTGCTGCCGCCCTGCGCACCATCATCACCCATTGCCAAAATCCGGAAGCCGGAGGTTTTACCCCTTCTGACTTTCCTGAACTCGATCTGGATCAAGATGAGCTGGACAATTTACTGGATGATCTGGGGGATTTGTTATTCGAGTAAAAAATTAAGATGGCAAGAAAGCAAACAGTGTAACTGTAGAGGTGGCAGCAACTTTTTCCGTAGCCCAAGCAAATGCTTATGAGTAATCAGACAAAAGAAGCCAACGTTAGACAAGAAATCGAAGCCATTTACCCGCTTTCTTCCATGCAGGAAGGGATGCTGTTCCATGCGCTATATGCGCCGGACTCGGAACTGTATTTTCAGCAGCAAATAGCCGATTTACAGGGTCCGTTAAATGAAGACGCGTTTCAGCAAGCATGGCAGCTTCTGGCGCAGCGACATGCCATCCTGCGCACATTGTTTTTGTGGGAAAAGCAAAAGCAGCCCATTCAGGTGGTGCGCCGCCAGGCGCAAATTCCCGTAACCTGCCTGGATTGGCGCGACGTACCTGAAGCGGAACAGTCGGCCCGATGGCAATCGCTGCTGGCGACCGACCGGGCTGAAGGCTTTCATCTTAACAAAACACCGATTGCGCGTGTGACGCTGGTGCGTCTGGACCAGGAAAGTTACCGTTTTGTCTGGAGCTATCACCACATTTTGCAGGATGGCTGGACGACGAACTTGCTCTTCAAAGAGCTGTTTCAGCTGTATGATGGGCTGGTGCGCGGTGAGACAGTCGACTTGCCACCGGTACGGCCGTTTCAAACCTTCATCACCTGGTTAAACAAGCAGCCAACTGATGAGCCGTTCTGGCGCGATTATCTGCGCGGTTTTGCCGCCCCTACACCGCTCAACATCGACCGCAAAACTGAGCGGTTGCCCCACCAATCCGCCCGGTATGATGAACTGCGCCTGGCACTGCCACCGGAGTTGGTAACCAACTTGCAAGCCTTTGCCCGCGAGCATCGCCTGACGCTGAGCAACGTTATCCAGGCAGCCTGGGCCTTGCTGCTCAGCCGTTACAGTGGCGAACCAGACGTGCTCTACGGCACCACCGTTTCCGGCCGTTCGGTTCCGCTGCCGGGCGTTGAACACATGGCCGGCGTGTTTATCAACTCCCTGCCGGTGCGTGCCCAGGTAGCCGCCAACCAGAGCGCACTGGACTGGCTGCAAACGTTCCAACAAAATCAGCTTCGCGTGCAGCAGCATGAGCACACGCCGTTGGTCAAAATCCAGGGGTGGAGCGAACTTCCCAAGGATCAATCTCTCTTTGCTGCGCTGCTTGCTTTTGAAAACTATCCGCAGAGCGATGGGCTGGGGCAGGGAACCGGCTTGCGGGTGCAGCGACATCCTACCGTAGAGCGCACCAACTATCCGCTGACAATCCGCATTTTGCCCGAAGCGGCCACGGTTCACTTCTTCTTTATTTACGACGATGAGCGGTTTGACGCGGCTGCCATTGAGCGACTGTTTGGCCACTGGCAAACCTTGCTAACGGGAATGGTGGCGCAGCCGGATACGGCCGTTGCTCAACTACCCATGCTCACCCCCACCGAACGGGAACAACTGTTGGTCGCCTGGAACCGGTCTGATCTGAATTTCGAGCCACAGGAGTGCATTCATGAACAGGTGGCGCGGCAGGCGGCGCAAACGCCTCATGCCCCGGCGCTTACCTTTGAAGAGCAGACGCTCACCTATCAACAGCTAAACGAGCGGGCCAATCAGCTGGCTCACTTCTTGCAGCAGCAAGGTGTACAGCCTGACGATCTGGTGGCGCTCTATCTGGAACGCTCATTAGAAATGGTCATCGCCATTTTGGGCGTCCTCAAAGCGGGTGGGGCTTACCTGCCAATGGACACGGCCTATCCCGAGGATCGCCTTGCCTTTATGCTGGAGGATGCAAAGCCAGTCGCGCTGCTGACGCAGGAAAGCCTGGTTGCTGGTGATAATTCACAATTCACAATTCACGATTCACAATTCACAATTAAACTTGATACCGACTGGCCTCAAATTGCCACGCATCCCACCACAAACCCCACCAGCGCCGTACGGCCGCATAACCGCGCCTATGTCATTTACACTTCTGGCTCGACGGGCAAGCCCAAGGGCGTGTTGGTGACCCATTACAACGTCATGCGTTTAATGCAGGCCACCGACGATTGGTACCATTTTGAACAAAATGATGTCTGGACGCTGTTCCATTCCTACGCTTTTGATTTTTCTGTGTGGGAGATTTGGGGTGCGCTGCTGTACGGAGGCCGTTTGGTGGTGGTTCCTTACCTCACCAGCCGCTCACCCCATGACTTTTATCGTCTACTGGCGCAAGAAGGGGTGACTGTTTTGAATCAGACGCCCTCTGCTTTCCGCCAACTTATTCAGGCGGAGGCTGAAGTTGGGCCAGATGAAAATCTGGCCTTGCGGTACGTCATCTTTGGCGGTGAGGCGCTGGAGCTAAACACGCTGCAGCCCTGGTTCGACCGCCACGGTGACCAAAAGCCGCAGCTGATCAACATGTACGGCATCACCGAAACCACCGTGCACGTCACTTATCGTCCCATTTACAGCAACGACGTGGTTCAAGCTCCTGGCAGCGTCATCGGCCAGCCCATCCCCGATTTGCAGCTTTTCATCCTGGACCCGCAGCGGCAGCCCGTGCCCATTGGCGTGCCCGGCGAAATTTACGTCGGCGGCGCGGGTGTAGCGGCGGGGTATTTGAACCGGCCGGAGCTCACAGCAGAGCGATTCGTCCAGTTACCAGTATTCAGTAATCAGTCACTGGATATTGACCGACTGAACACTGTCTACCGAACCGGCGATCTTGCCCGCTGGCTGCCCGATGGTGATATCGAGTATCTGGGCCGCATTGATCATCAGGTGAAGATTCGCGGTTTTCGTATTGAGCTGGGGGAGATTGAGGCTGCATTGGGCAGCCACACGGCCGTTCGCCAGGTGTTGGTGTTGGCTGTAGGCGACGGTGCCGACAAGCAGCTGGTGGCTTACCTGGTGCCGAACACCGAGGAAGGCCATTCGGTAAGTGTAGCCGATTTGCGCAGCTTCTTGCAGACGCGGCTGCCAGCTTACATGATTCCCGCCGCGTTTGTGCTGCTAGATGCCTTCCCGCTGACCACCAATGGCAAAATTGACCGGCGTGCGCTGCCTCGCCCAGATGAAGCGCGCCTGGATTTGGAACGGCCGTACACGCCCCCGCGCACCCGCGCCGAAGAAATCCTGGCCGACATTTGGCGCCGGGTGCTCAAGGTACCTCGCGTGGGCATTGACGATAACTATTTTGAGCTGGGCGGTGACTCCATCCGCAGCATTCAGGTGCTGGCCCAGGCCCGGCAGGCCGGGCTGAACTTTTCCCTGGCCGATTTGTTTAACCTGCAAACCATTGGCCGCCTGTCGGAGCAGATTGCTCGCATTGAGCTGGTGGAAGCCGGCGTGGCGGCGATAGAAACCGCGCCATTTGACCTCATCAGCCAGACGGACCGCAGCCAGCTGCCGCCTGAGGTTGAAGATGCGTATCCGCTGAGCAAATTACAGGCGGGCATGTTGTTCCACTCGGAGTTGGCGGCGGAAACGGCCGTCTACCACAACGTCACCAGCTGGCAGATTGAAGGGGTGTTTGATGGCAGATTACTGCAAACGGCCGTGCAGCAGCTGGCACAGAAACACACCATCCTGCGCACCAGCTTTGACCTGGTCACTTACAGCGAGCCATTGCAGCTGGTCTGGCCTCAGGTGACAATCCCGGTAACGCTGCACGATTTGCGCCCGCTTGAGCCTGACGCACAGGCAGCAGAAATTAGCTGCTGGGTGCAGCAGACGGTTGCTGAAAAGTTTGATTGGACGCAGCCACCGCTGCTGCGCTTTCATTTCTTCCAGCGCAGCGCCACCCGTTTCCAGATGATCATGGCCGAACATCATGCCATTATGGATGGTTGGAGCGTGGCTTCGCTGGTAACCGAGCTGTTCCAGGCGTACCAGGCTTTGCTCGCGGGGAACTTCATCGCCTCAGGGCCAGGTGTGCCCTACCGTAAATTTGTGGCGGCGGAGCAAGCGATTCTCACTTCAGACGTGTCGCGGACGTTTTGGCAGGAGCATTTAGCCGACAGCAGTGTCAGTACGATGCCGCGCCTGCCGCTGCCGGAAGTGAAAGATGAAATGCCGGAAACGGCCGTGCACCGCACCATCATTCCGGCTAAACAGGTGAACCAGCTGCATCAGGCAGCCCAGCAGGCAGGTGTGCCGCTCAAGAGCGTCTTGCTGGCGGTGCATCTAAAGATTTTGGGTTTTGTCTGCGGGCAGGATGAGGTGCTGAGTGGTCTGGTGATGAACGGCCGTCCTGAACAAAGCGGCAGTGAGCGGGCCCTGGGACTGTTCCTCAACACCGTGCCCTTCCGCCAAAAATTGACCGATGGCAGCTGGCTTGATCTCATTCGGCAAACCTTTGCCACAGAGAAGGTGCTGCTGCCCCATCGCCGCTTTCCGCTGGCGGAAATGCAGCAGATGCTGGGCGGGCAGCCGCTGTTTGAAGTGCCGTTTAACTATCTTCATTTTCACGTTTTTGATGAATTGGCCAACGATGACCAGATCAAAATTATGGATGAGCGATTTTATGGCCATGCCAACTTTGATCTGGCAGTCGAGGCAGAGCTGAATTCGGTTGATGGCACGCTGGAGCTGCGGCTGGAATACAATCCGGCTGAGTTTGGCCTGCCCCAAATTGAGCGGCTGGCCGATTATTTTGAGCGTGCGCTGGCCGCCTTGGCCGCACAGCCAGATGCCTCGCACCAAACGTTCTCGCCGCTAAGCAAGGCTGAGTTGCAGCAATTGCTGAGCGATTGGAACGCAACGCAAACGGCCGTTCCCCATTCTCTGATCCATGAGTGGGTGGCACAGATTGTGGTAGAGATGGGCGGGCAAACGGCCGTCTCCTACCAGAATCAGCAGCTTACCTACGCCCAGCTCAATGCCAAAGCCAACCAGCTGGCTCACTTCTTGCAGGCACGAGGCGTTGGCCCGGAAACCATCGTGGCCGTGTACCTTCATCGCTCGCCAGAGATGGTCATTGCTGCCCTGGCTGTGCTCAAAGCTGGTGGCGCCTACCTGCCGCTCGATCCCAGCTATCCGGCAGAGCGCATTCAATTCATGCTGACTGACGCAAAGCCAAAAGTGCTGCTGACACAAGAAAAATTGGTAGCAGATGATGCTTATTCACAATTCATAATTAATCATTCAGAATTCACAATTAGATTGGATTCCGACTGGCCCAAAATCGATTCTTGCAGCGATGAAAATCCTGCCAGTGGAGCAACGGCCGAAAACGCCGCCTACATCATCTACACGTCTGGTTCGACGGGCCAGCCGAAAGGTGTGGTGGTACCCCATCGTGGCCTGCCCAACCTGGCACAGGCGCAGCATAAAGCGTTTGCCATTGTGCCCGAGAGCCGCATGCTGCAATTTGCTGCCTTTGGCTTTGATGCGTCGGTCTCGGAAATGTTTGTCACGCTGACGGCGGGCGCAACGCTGGTTTTGGCTGACGCCGAAGCAATGCTGCCTGGCCCGGATTTGGTAGCTTTGGTGAAAGAACAGGAGATTACGGCCGTTACCCTGCCACCCTCCGCTTTAGCTATTCTTAACCCGGACGATTTCCCCACTTTGCAAACCGTCGTGGCTGCTGGTGAGGCGTGTTCCGTCGCTGTGATGGCCCGCTGGTCGGCGGGACGACGGTTTGTCAACGGGTATGGCCCCACCGAAGCGACTGTTTGTGCCACAACAGCCGTTCTCACCCCAGACGACGCTAAACCCCACATTGGCCGCCCCATCGACAATGTGCAGCTGTTCATCCTCAACGAGGCCCAACAGCCCGTTCCCGTTGGCACGCCGGGCGAACTGTACATCGGCGGTATTGGCGTGGCCCGCGGCTACTTGAACCGGCCGGAGCTGACGGCGGAACGCTTTATCCCGTTATCCGTAATCGGTAATCCGTTATCGGTTAACGGTTCACGGATTACCGATTACCGACCACCGACTACTGTTTACCGAACCGGCGATCTCGTCCGCTACCTACCCGATGGCAACATCGAGTTTCTAGGCCGGTTGGACCACCAGGTGAAGATTCGCGGTTATCGTATTGAGCTGGGCGAAATTGAGACGGTGCTGCGGCGGCAAGCGGCCGTTCGCGATGCGCTTGTACTGGCCAGAGATGATGCTGGAACCGGGCCGCAGTTGGTGGCTTACGTAGTGGGGCACACTCTGGACGTCGCTGACTTGCGCGCCACGTTGGGCCAGCGGCTGCCGACTTACATGGTCCCGGCAACGTTTGTGTTGCTAGATGCCTTTCCGCTGACGCCCAATGGGAAAATTGACCGTAAGGCCTTGCCCGCGCCCACGGTAACGGCCGCTACCGAATACGTCCCGCCGCGTGATGATGTGGAAACGGTTATCGCCAACGTGTGGGCCGAAATACTCAAGCTGGATCGTGTTGGCATCAACGACAACTTTTTTGAGCTGGGCGGACACTCCCTGCTGGCCACCCAGCTGGTGACGCGCCTGCGGCAAATGCTGCGCATTGCGCTGCCGCTGCGGGCTTTGTTTGATGCGCCTACCGTGGCTGAGTTGGCCGAGGTGATACAGCAGCCACCCAATAATCAGGCGCAGGTTATGAAGGTAGCCCAGCTTCTCATCAAATTGTCGCAGCTGTCTGATGAGGAAGCCGCGCAATTGTTGAGCCAAAAGCGTTAACATCACCATGACTGACTTGCCCAACAGCACTTTCAACTTTTCCGGGGACAAGTTAGATCTCCTCGATCTTTTATTGGCCGATGAAGGTCTGGCGGAAACGGCCGTCACGCCTGCAATCCCGCCACGCCCCCAGGCAGACGAGCCGCTGCCGCTTTCATTTGCGCAACAGCGCCTCTGGTTTTTGCAGGCGCTCACGCCGGACAGCTCGCTGTTTAATACGCCGCTGGCTTTGCGACTCACGGGTACATTGGATGAAGCGGCCTTGGCTCAGGCGTGCCAGGCATTGGTACAGCGGCACGAAAGTTTGCGCACCACGTTTACGGCCGTTTCCGGCACTCCCCAGCAAATCATCCACGAAAACTGGCCGGTGACGCTGGACAAAATAAGTGTATCGACCGATGAACTGGATGCTGTTTTGCGAACGGCCGTGCAACACCCTTTCGATTTAGAAAAAGGTCCGCTCCTGCGCTTCCATCTGTTGCAGTCAGGTGAAAACGAACACATTTTGCTGCTTGTCTTTCACCACATTGTGTTTGATGGTTGGTCGGCGGGCATTGTGGTGGATGAGCTGGTGGCGCTGTACGGGGCCATCAGCCGTAAGCAGCAGCCGCACCTGCCTGAATTGCCTATCCAGTACGCCGACTATGCTTTATGGCAGCGCAACTGGCTGGCGGGCGAGACGCTGCAAGCTCAGCTTGATTATTGGCAAACGCAGTTGGCGGGCGAGCTGCCCATTTTGCAGCTGCCTACCGACAAGCCGCGCCCGGCCGTAAAAACCCACGACGGTGCGTTTGCTGCCATGCTGCTTCCGTCCTCGCTCACCAGCCGGGTAATGGCTTTATGCCAGCAAACCGGCAGCACGCCGTTTATGCTGCTGTTGGCGGCGTTTAAGGTGCTGCTGCATCGCTACACGGCACAGGAAGACATTTTGGTGGGCACGCCCATAGCCAACCGGCAGCAGGCGGAGTTGGAAGGTCTGGTTGGCTTTTTTGTCAACACGCTGGTGCTGCGCAGCCAGGTGAATGGTTGGCAGACGTTCCGGCAGCTTCTGGCCCAGGTGCGTCACACCGCCACCACCGCCTACGACCATCCTGACGTGCCTTTTGAAAAGCTGGTGGAGCTGCTCCAGCCGGAGCGCAACCTGAGCACCGATCCGCTGTTCCAGGTGATGTTTACCTATCGGGAAGGGGGATTAACGGAACGGCCGTTACCCAACCTCACCATCACGCCCATCGACCTGGACAACGGCATAGCCCAATTTGATCTGACGCTTTCCGTAGGCAGGGAAGGGGAGCAGTTCCGATGCAGCCTCAATTACAATACCGATTTGTTTTCGCCAGAAACCATCCAGCGCATGTTGGTCCATTGGCAAACGCTGCTCACCGGCCTGCTGCAACAGCCTGACAGCCCGATTGGCCAGCTAAATATGCTCACGCCGGTAGAGCGGCGGCAACTGTTGGTGGATTGGAATGATACGGCCGTTTCCCTCCCAGAAATCCCCTTCGCCCATGAACTGTTCATCCACCTGGCTGAACAAACCCCAGACGCACCAGCGCTGATTTACGGCCGACAGCAGATGAGCTACGCGGCGCTGAACGCCAGAGCCAACCAGTTGGCCCACGCCCTGCAAGCACGCGGCATCGGCCCGGAAAGCAAAGTGGGCATTTTTGCCAATCGTTCGTTTGAGATGGTGATTGCCGTCCTGGCGGTGTGGAAGGCGGGCGCGGCTTACGTGCCGCTGGACCCGGCTTATCCCACTGACCGGCTGCGCTACATGATAGATGACGCCGACCTGACCCTGGTTTTGACAACGGCGGCGCTGCACGACAACCTGGATGATGGGCTGGTGACGGCCGTTTGCCTCGACCGAGATTGGAATGATCAGATTGCCCATCAACCAACCCACAATCCCACCAGAGGCGTCACCTTGGACAACCTCGCTTACGTCATTTACACATCTGGCTCCACCGGGCGTCCCAAAGGGGTGGGGGTGACGCATCGCGGGCTGGTGAACTTTGGTTTGGCGATGGGGCAGCGCTGCCAAATCGATGCCCAGAGCCGTATCTTGCAATTTGCTTCGTTCAGCTTTGATGCCTCCGTGGCCGATTTTTTGCTGGCGCTGCTCAACGGTGCCGCACTGGTGTTGGCCGACAAAGAAGATTTGCTGATGGGCGCAGACTTCGTGCGGTTGATGCAGCAGCAGGCGGTCAGCGTGGTGACGCTGCCTCCCTCGGCCTTGGCGCTGCTCAACCCGGCCGATTTTCCTACTTTGCGCACCATTATTTCGGCGGGCGAAGCATGTTCGGCGGAGATCGTGGCTAAATGGGCACCGGGGCGGCAATTTGTCAATGGCTATGGGCCAACAGAAGGGACGGTGGGGGCGATCACGGCCGTTCTCTGCGCCGACGATCCCACACCTGTTATTGGCCAGCCTCTGCCCAATACGCAGATTTATTTGCTCAATCCGCAGCTTCAGTCGGTGCCGGTGGGCGTGGCGGGCGAGATTCACATTGCCGGGCGCGGTCTGGCCCGCGGTTACCTGAACCGGCCCGATCTGACGGCCGAAAAATTTATCCCCAATCCGTTTGGCGCGGTCGCTGGGGAGCGATTGTATAAAACCGGGGATTTAGCGCGGTATTTGCCCGACGGCCGTATCGAGTTCCTGGGCCGTATCGATCACCAGGTGAAAATCCGCGGTTTTCGCATAGAGCTTGGGGAGATCGAGGCGGCGCTGCGGCAGCATACGGCCGTGCAGGATGCATTGGTGCTGGCGCGTATGGCTGACAGCGGCATGCAGTTGGTGGCTTACGTGGTGGGGGATAGTGAAGAAATGGGAGATTTACGGCCGTTCCTCCGCCAAACCCTTCCGCCTTACATGGTGCCCGCTGCGTTTGTGGTGTTGGCAAAGTTCCCGCAGACACCCAATGGCAAAATCGACCGCAAGGCGCTGCCCGTGCCGGACGGTGCATCTGCCGCTATGGATGAAGCGTTTGTGGCACCGCAGGACGCGCTGGAATCTCAACTGCTTCAGGTCTGGCAGGACGTTCTCAAGCTGTCCGCCATCAGCACCGACGCCAACTATTTTGAGATCGGCGGCCATTCGCTGCAGGCAGTGACGCTGTTTGCGGCCATTGAAAAGCGGCTCAAGGTGCGCCTGCCCGTCTCGCTGCTGTTTGAAGCGCCTACCGTTGCTCAACTGGCTGATGCTATTCGTCAGCGCGGGCAGGCTGCCCAATGGTCCTCATTAGTGCCCATTCAGCCGCTGGGGAGTAAAACGCCGTTCTTTTGTGTGCATGGCGGGGCGGGGCACGTCTTTCATTATCATGATCTGGCGCGCGTGTTGGGGACAGAACGGCCGTTTTACGGTTTGCAGCCGGTGTTAGATGAAACAACGCACCAATCGGTTTTCACCGATGTTGAAGAGATGGCCGCTCATTACATTCAGGAGATCAAGATGGTGCAGCCAGAGGGGCCGTATTTGTTGAGCGGCTTCTGTTTTGGCGGCATTGTGGTGTATGAGATGGCCCAACAGCTGCAGCGGGCCGGGGATGAGGTCGGCTTGCTGGTGTTTATCGATCCCTCGACACCACAGAACAAGCCAAACGCAGTGCAGGATGATTCTCCCGAAGAAATCGCGGCCCGGTTGGCCCGCCACAAAAACAATATGGCCCAACTTGGCCGATGGGCCCGGCTGGGGTACATTTTGAACAGCAGCAAGAATCGATTGACTGCCTACTGGTACAGTTTTTATCGTGCCTGGGTACGTATCTGGCGCAGAAGTCGCGCCAGCCTAGTTCAACAATATATCAACTGGCGGCAGGTGGTGCCGTCCCGCTTCCACGACTTTTATTTTATGCACGTTGTTTCCACACAGGCGACCCAAAGCTACTGGCCGCAGCACTATCCGGGTGCGGCTGTGCTGTTTTATTCCACTCTAGAAAACGGTGGTGACAAATCGTTGGGCTGGTCTGATCTGCCTGAAGAAGGGCTAAAAATGTACGCGGTAGAATCGACCCATCTGGGCATTTTGAAACGGCCGTACATCGATCAGGTTGCCGCCGAGCTCAAACAACATCTGGAACCCTTTGCATGACCTCGTTTCGTTCCACCTGGCCCTTGCCGCCAGCCAAACCAACCTTACCCCAGGCTGAACTCCATGTTTGGGTTGCCTCCCTCAACCGGCCGCAAACACAGCTTAACCAATTCTGGCAGCACCTGGCCCCGGATGAACAGGCACGGGCCAAGCGCTTTTATTTTGATCGCGACCGGAACCATTACATCGTCGCGCGGGGCTTGCTGCGCCAGTTGTTAGGCAGTTATTTGAATTTGCCTGCCCACCAAATCGCTTTTGTCTACGGCGACCACGGCAAGCCGGAACTGGCGGCTGAACAGGCGCAGTCCGGCGTGCGCTTCAACATCTCGCACGCGCAGGGGGTAGCGCTTCTGGCCTTTGCCCGGCAGCGCGAAGTGGGGGTGGATATTGAGCAGGTACGGCCGTTAGACGACGGTGAGCAAATTGCCGAGCGGTTTTTCTCAGCGAATGAGGTGGCGGTGTTTACGGCCGTTCCCGCCGTGCAAAAACCCCAGGCGTTTTTCAACTGCTGGACGCGCAAAGAGGCGTTCATCAAGGTGATTGGCGAAGGGCTTTCCTGCCCGCTGGACTCATTTGATGTGACGCTGAAGCCGGGCGAGCCGGCCGAACTGCTGCAAGTGAAGGGCAGCCGGGAGGCCGCCGCCCGCTGGAAGTTGGAAAACCTGGAACCGGCCACAGGCTACGCTGGGGCCGTCATCGCCGAGGGGCGGGAGTGGCAGTTGCAGACATGGCAGTGGCCGATTTAGAAAGTATAGGAAGCATAGAAATGAATTTGAATGATTTGTTACTTCAACAAGATATCAACCCTCAGAATGTGATTGTCCTCCGGCATCGACCCCATGAACCAGAACTCAATAAAGTTATTCGATGGATAGCTGCTGAAAAACCAGATTTATTTAACGCTTACCAACAAACCCAAAGCAAAAGATTAGAGAGTTCTATGCAAAAACTCTTGCAGAAAGGTTATATTGCGTCGTTTATTGGACATGAACCTCGTAAAGCCTTGTTCATTGGATTGTACTCAATTTTAGATTCGACTCCTTTAACATATGAAGATTTCTGGCAAATTCCAGCGCATCGTGAACTGAAAAAATTTGGTTTGAGAGGTTTTTCTAAAGACACTGATAGAAAAACTGTGCTTTGGTTTAATCTTTTATTGAGCGATCTTTATAAGAAATGGAAGGGAAAATTAATAGTTGATTGGCCATCGTCGGAACGTAGTTGGTTTCGACGAGCCCATCGTAATACATTTTCAATTAGAGCAATTCTTGAAGAAAGTGCATTGGATAATGCGATGCCTCCATGGAATGAAATTGTACTTACTTGGAAGGAACTTCAACTGATACCTGGAAAGTGGAAAAGCAAACTCTCGGAATGGCGAGGAATTTACTATATTTTTGATACATCATGTCAAAAAGGTTATGTTGGTTCCGCGTACGGGAAGGAAAATATTTTTGGCCGGTGGTTAGATTATGCAACAACCGGACATGGAGGAAATAGATTACTCCGGCAGCGTGATCCGCGTTATTTTCGATTCACAATTCTTCAACGTGTTTCACCGGATATGGACCAAACAGAGATTATTAAACTTGAAAACTCCTGGAAGCAACGATTACACACACGTAAACCATATGGACTTAATGAAAATTGAAAAGAAGGAATTATAAATTAGCTTGGGTACGGTGGAGGAAACGGCCGTTTCCCGCCTCCCCTAAAAACTCCCCATTCTGCACCACAACTTTGCCCCGGCTGAGCGTCGTTTGCGGCCAGCCTTGCAGCGTGAGCCCGGCATATGGCGTCCAGCCCGCTGTTTCGTGCAGCGTCTCCGGCGTGAGCGTTTGGGTCGCTTCCGGATCAAAAATCACCACGTCGGCATCGTAGCCCACGGTGATTTCCCCTTTTTTGGCTAGGCCCATCAACTTGGCCGGATTGGTGCAGCACTGCGCCACCCACTGCGGCAGGCTGAGCCAGCCTTTGCGCACCCCTTGCGAATAGAGCGCGGCAAAGCGCATTTCAATCGAGGGCACGCCGCCGGGAATCTGGCTGTAATTTTCCAGCCCGGCTGCTTTTTCTTCGTAGGTGAACGGGCAGTGGTCGGTGGTGACAATTTGCAGATCGTTGCGGCTGAGCGCCTGCCACAGCGCGGTTTGGGCGGCGCTGTCGCGGATGGGCGGTGAGCAGACGGGCAGTGTGCCGTCCACGCCGGGCGCATCGTACACGTCCCAGGTGAGGAACAAATATTGCGGGCACGTTTCGCCGGTGACGGGCAGCCCCTGCCGCCGGGCGTTGGCGATGCGGGTTACCGTCTCGCCGCACGAGACGTGGAAAATGTGCAGCGGCACGCCGACAAAGCTTGCAATGTCGATGACCCGGCCCGTGGCTTCGGCTTCCAGCAGGGCGGGGCGGCTGCGCGGGTGCCAGTGCGGGCTGGTGCGCCCTGCGGCCAGGTTTTGCTTGATCAGCTCAGTGATGACGTCCCAGTTTTCGGCATGGACTACCGGAATGCCGCTGATGTTGCGCACGGCCGTTAACGCCCTTAACAACTCATCATCCCGCAAACGCAGCCCGTAGGCCATGTACAGCTTGAAGCTGGTGCAGCCGGCGGCAAACGCGTCGGGCACCTGGTCCAGCTTGGCCATGTCGCCGGGGCCGATGGTCATGTGCAGGCCGTAATCAATCACCACGTTGGGATCAGCCAGGGCGCGGCGGGCGGCAATCGCTTCGACCATCGTTTCGTCTGGTTGGGTTTCTACAAAATCGATGACCGTGGTGGTGCCGCCAAAAGCGGCGGCGCGGGTGCCGCTGTAGAAGCTGTCGGTGGAGGTAAAGCTGCCGATGGGCATTTGCAGATGGACGTGCATGTCTACCGCGCCGGGGGTGACAAGCTTGCCGGTGGCGTCGAGCATTTGTCTCCCCTCCAGATTTTGCCCGATGGCGGCAATTGTCTCTCCGTTGATGCCGATGTCTGCTGTAAACGTGGAAACGGCCGTTACCACCGTCCCTCCCTTAATCACTAAATCGTACATGCCTATCCTCCTGACATTATGCTCAATTCAGCGTGATTTTTATCATGAACATCCCAAATTAACGAATCCAACCGGCCCAATTCATCGCCACATTCGGTAGACTGTTTATAATCAGCAGACCTCAAGATTGGTCTAATCTCTGAGATGGACGAATCTAGCAACGCAGGAGTTAGCTTATGGCATGGTACATTTATCTGGCGGTACTGGCCGCCGGTTTTGGTGCAGGATTTATTAATACATTAGCGGGCAGCGGCTCACTTATCACGCTGCCGCTGCTCATCTTTTTGGGCATTCCGGCTAACGTGGCCAACGGTACCAACCGGGTTGGTGTGTTGTTTCAAAACATTGTTTCGGTTGAAAGTTTTCGCCGCCAGAAGGTGATGGACTTCCGCGGCGGGCTGATTTTATCTGCACCGGCCATCATCGGTTCCATCATTGGTGCCCAGATTGCCGTGGACCTGGATGAGGCACGCATGAGGCAGGCGATTGGCGTGCTGATGGTGATCATGCTGGTGGTTATTTTGCTGCGGCCTAAGCGGTGGTTACAGGGCGAATTGGAGAAGATGGGGGAACGGCCGTCCATCCTCCAACTTGTCATCTTCTTCTTTATCGGCATGTACGGTGGCTTTTTGCAGGCAGGCGTCGGCATCTTCCTGCTGGCCGGACTGGTATTGGGCATCGGCTATGATCTAGTACGTGCCAATGCTGTTAAGGTGCTTATCATTTTAGCCTTTACTATTTCAGCACTTGTGGTCTTTATGCTAAACGATCAGGTGAACTGGGGGATAGGGCTGCTGCTGGCCGTGGGTAACTCATTGGGCGCATGGGCTGCGGCTCGGATGGCGGTGGAAAGAGGCGCTAATTTTGTTCGTTGGCTGCTTATTGCCGTGGTGGCGGTATCGGCAGCTAATTTGTTGGGAATTTTTGACTGGATTGGCCAGCTATTCCAGTAGCAGAAAAAATGGGACACTGATTATCACAGATACACACTGATTTGATCATTTCATCTGTGTAGACCTGTGTTTATTAGTGACCATATTAAAAAGGTCACTCTTCTAAAACGGCCAGATTAGCGGCAAAACCGTTACCACCAGCCCTAGAATAATCAAATTGAGCCAGATGCCCACGCGGGCGTAATCAGAAAAACGGTAGCCGCCGGGTCCGTAAATAATCACGTTTACCTGGTGCCCCACGGGCATAAGAAAGGAGGTAGACGCTGCCAAAACCGTGGCCATCACAAACGGTTCTGGGGCTGCCCCCAGGCCAAGGGCAGCATCGATGGCAATGGGCACCATGAGCACCGTTGCTGCTGCATTGGAAATGACTTCAGTGAGCAGCGCCGTAAGCAAGAAGACCCCGGCCAGCACCACTACCGGTCCCAAACTGCCCACAAGATTGACCAACTGATCGGCCAGCAGGCGTGCCGTCCCCGTTTCCTCCATGGCAATCCCCAGCGGCAGCATGCCGGCAATCAAAAAGACCGACTGCCAGTCGATGGCCAGGTACGCTTCTTCCATGGTTAAGACGCCGGTGATGATCATTATCACGGCACCCAGCACCATCGTGGTGGCGATATCGAGCCAGCCAACGGTGGCGGTCAGCAAGACTGCAAAGAGGATGATGAGGGCCACGGCCGCTTTTTCCGTGCGTCTCAATTCCACCGGCGGTGCGTCCAAAACGAGGAAATTGGGATTGGTGCGCAGCAGGCCAAATTTACTGGGAATGCCTTGAACCAGCAGCGCATCGCCAAACTCAATCGGCACATCCCCTAAATGATCGATAATCGACTTGCCGCTGTGCCGGATCGCTAGCACAGATAGGCCAAAGCGGGCCCGGAAGCCCATCTCTTTTAACGTTTGTCCGGTGAGATTCGACTGGGGCGAAAGGGTCAGTTCAATGAGCTGCATCCCCTCTGTCTCCAGACTGGGATGCCACGCCTGTGACTGCCACTCTTTGACCAGTTGCAGTTCATGCGTGCGACAGACTGTTAAGATTTGCGGCACCGGTCCTTCGACCAGCAACACGTCGCCGGCTTGTAACGGCCGTTCCACCATCGGCGACTCCATCTCATCCACTTCATGCCGCACGCGCAAAATATTCAAGCCAAACTGCTCACCAAAGCGAGATTGCTTCACGGTTTGCCCCACCAGGGGCGACTTTTCACTCACCCGCACTTCGGTCACATATTCCCGCACTGGATAGGCATCCACCAGCTCATCACCGCTTTGCCTTTCTGGCAAAAGGTGCCGCCCAAACAGCACCATATACAAAATGCCCGCCGCCAGCACGATGATGCCCATGGGTAAAAAGTCAAAAAATTCAAACGGTTCCACGCCACCGTAATCCTGCAAAATAGTGGTAGCCAAAATGTTAGGTGGCGTGCCGATGAGGGTCATGTTACCCCCTAACAGCGCCGCAAAAGCCAGCGGCATCAGCAATTTAGACGGCGCAATCTGCTGGCTGCGCCCAATGGCGACTACCGCCGGCAGCAAAATGGCCACTGCACCGATGTTGTTCATAAAAGCAGACATGATGCCGGCGGTAATCATGATCACAATAAGCAGGCGTGTGGGATTATTGCCTGCCAGCCGCAGCATCTGCCGGGCCAGCATGTCGGCCACGCCGCTATGAAACATGGCTCCACTGATGATAAAGACAGCCCAAACCGTAATCACCGCCGGGCTGGCAAAACCGGCAAAAGCTTCCTCAGGGGTGAGTAAGCCAGTAAGGATAAGCGCAATGAGAACGAGCAGGGCAACCAGATCAACACGCAGCCGGTCACTAACAAATAGTGCGATTGCGGCCGTCAGGATGCCCAATACCAGAATGTGGTCAAAAGTCATAAAAAGCTATTTGTATTTGAGTTACCGCATTAGCGCGTGAAATCCATCGCCCAGCGCGCCAGGTTTATGGTGATGAGCAAGCCACCCTCCCAACGGGACAAACGCCAGCCGGTGCGCATCATAACCACAACCAGAATGACCATGCCACCCAGCAAAAAGATGCTGCTCTGGGCTGCCGGATTGACTGTCAACGGAACAAGCAAACCGGCCAGTCCCAAAACCCCAAGCAAGTTAAACAAGTCACTCCCTACCAAGTTTCCGGCCGACATGCCGGATTGGCCGCGCAGCAAAGCCACCAGCGACGTGGCAATTTCCGGGGCGGAGGTACCAACAGCCACAATCGTGACGCCAATGACCCATTCAGAAATGCCAATCAGGCGCGCCAGATCAGAAGCGGCTTCCACGAAAAAATGCCCGCTGACGACAATAATGGCGATTCCCACAATAAACTTCGGAACGTCTAGCCAGCTAAAATTTCCTTCAGGAATATGTTCATCACTTTCTGAACGGCGATAGATCAATAACCCGAGGTAAGTAACCAAAATAATCAACAGGACCGCACCTTCAAAACGGCTCAGGGTGAGATCCCAAAGGAAGATGATGAGCAGGATGGTCGTGCCGATGAGCATGCCGCCATCACGATACACCATGGTTTTGGTGGTAGCAATCCCGCGCAGCAGCGCCAGCCCACCCAAAATGAAGCCGAGGTTGAAGATGTTGGACCCCACGACATTGCCCACAGAGATGTCTGACTGTCCCTCCAGCGCAGCCACAACAGTGACGGCAAATTCAGGTGCCGATGTGCCGATAGCCACAACAGTCAGGCCAATGACCAGATCAGACATGCCAATTTTGCGAGCGATATGGGTGGCGGAATTAACCACTAGTTCCGCGCCACGCCACAAACCAACAATACAGGCAACGATGATGAAAATGTCAAGCAAAATGGCCACGAAGATAGTCCTCCAGTTATGGTGTTTTGTTGGCCAGATCGTCCCTGATAGATTTCTCCAGGCGAATGCCCAGCCGATATGCGGCGGAGCTAATGGCGTGAGACGTAACTGGCCCTGTGATTAATAGAAGTGCGATGAGAACAAGCACGCGTCCGGTACTAAAGTTGTTGGGTGACCAGATGATAGTGGCGATGAGCAGGAGCACAACGCCAAAAACGCCCACCTTGCCAGAGGCGTGGAGCTTGGTATAGACATCAGGCAACCTGAAGTAGCCTAGCACACCGACGATGGAAAAAAAGGTGCCGATGAGAACGGTAATGATGACGCTAATTTCAATAATAGTAGACATCGAATTTCCTTAAAACATCTGCTCGTCGGCTGCATATTTGGCCAGAGCAATGGTGCTAACAAAGCCCAAGGCCGCCAATCCAAGGGCCACATCAATATAAATGCCATTGGACTGAATTAGTGCCGTGAGCACAAGGATGCCAATGGTGAGGGTGGCCACAATATCTGCCCCCACCAGGCGCTCCATGATTTCTTTGCCCCGCCAAACTTTGTAGACGACAAAGGCCAGCAGCACGGTATGGATAATCAGGGCTGCCTGTAAAATAGTGTTTAGAATTTGTTCCATGATTAGCTCACTCTCCAGGTTGGTTTAAGCAAAAATCCGGCTAAGCAAGTCGCGGCGCATCTGCTGGGCTTCGGCCACCATTTCATCTGGATTGCTGGCGTCCAGCATGTGGGTGTACATGATGCCGGCCTCGTCGATCTCAACAACCAGTTCCCCTGGCGTCAGGGTGATGGCGTGGGCACTCAGCGCGACGCCCAGATCAGTTACACATTGTGACGGAATGGCTACAATGCCTGGGTTAATGGGCAGCGACGGGTTCAGGACGATGCGGGCAACTTGAATGCCGCTCACCAATAAGTCCCACAGAAGCCGCAGGAGATAGATGCCGCTGGCCAGCAGGGCATCGGGTAGGCGTTTCCAGGTGAACGGCCGTTTTGCCGGACGCACCAACAAGACCACCAACCCCGCCAGGATCAATCCCGTCACTAAATTGTTAACTGCCCAGTTGCCCGTCAACAGTAGGTAGAGCAACCATACCGGTATGATGAATGTGAGGTAGTGCATTTTCTTCTCCCGTCCGTTAATTACCTAAAACGGCCGTAATATAAAGTTCCGGTTGTGCCAGCCAAAGCGTCGTGGCATTTGTTAACTGAATCAGCGGTTCGGCCCACAAGCCCAACACAATCACCAACCCAATGAGCAGCGCCGGGGCGATTAATTTATCCCCGGCAGGTTTGAGGGTGACGGCCGTATCCAATTGCGGCTCCCACCAAATTCGCTGAAAGGCGCGCATCGTGTAGATGAGTGTGGCCAGGCTGCCCAGCGCCATCAGGCTGAGCACAAGCAGCTGGGCGTCTGCCACGCCGCTGCTAAACAGCAGCAGCTTGCTGACAAAGCCGTTGGTTGGGGGAATCCCGGCCAGCGCCAGCGCGCCGACAAAAAAGAGAATCCCTGCCAGCGGCAGCTGCTGGCCCAGTCCGGTTACTACAGCAAAGGCCGCCGACTTTACTGAAGCGCGGCTGGCAACAAACCCGGCCAGCATCAGCATGGCGGCCTTGATGAGGCTGTGGTTGACGGTGAACACCAACGCTGCGGCAATGGAAAGCGGCGTGCCCCAGCCGATGCCCACCAAAATAAAACCAATCTGGGCCAGGGTGGAATAGGCCAGCATTCGCTTAACGTTATGTGTACCGATGGCCGACAGGCCGCCAAAAAAGATACCAATCACGCCGAAGACAATCAGCAGCGTCTGGATGAGCGCTGCCTGTTCAACAAACAGCAGCGTGGTCATGCGCAAAAAGCCATACACGCCCAGCTTCACTACCACTGAAGAGAGCATGGCAGAAACGGCCGTTGGTGCGGCCGTATGAAAATCTGGCTGCCAGAAGTGGAAAGGAAAGACGGCACTCTTGATCATGAACGTGGCCATCAACAAGGCAATGCTGGTGGTTAGCAGCGGAGCGTCTGGATTTTGGGCGATGCGCTCGGCCAGGTCGGCCAGGTTCAGCGTGCCGTAAGAGACGTACAGCGTGCCGTTGGCCAGCAGCAAAAAGGTCGCGGCCAGCAGGCTGATGTAGAAATATTTGTAGGCCGCTTCGGCCCCCAATTTGTCATCAGAAATGGCGGTGAGCACCGTACCAGAGATGACCAGCAGTTCGGTAAAAACGAACAGATTAAACAGGTCACCGGTCAGGAACGTGCCCGTCAGGCCGGTGGTGAGCATGAGAAAGAGGGGGTAGAAGCCGGGATAACGCACGTTTTTATCTTTTGCGCCCAGCGTGTAGACGGTGCCGAGCAGGAGCACTACCTGGCTCATCAGGGCCATGAGCGCGCCGAGCAAATCCCCCACGATGGCAATGCCAAATGGTGCGGGCCAGCCGCCACCATCAAAGACGATTGCTTCGCCTGCGTTGTGGACCGTCCACAAGAGGTAGCTGCTGCTGAAAACGGCCGTGCCCAGCACCGCCAGCGTCCAATACCCTTGCCAGCGCGGCGCGCGCATCAAAAACAGGGCAATGACTGCCCCGAAAAACGGAATCAGAATCGGTAACAATACAAGATGGTTCATTGCTTTAGCCTGTCAATTTCATCTATGTTGCTGGTTTGGTAGCGGGCCGAAATGACAGCCAGCAGCGACAGCACAAAGGCCAAACCACCCATGCTAATAACAATGGCGGTCAAAATCAGTGCCTGGGGCAGAGCGTCGCTGGGATTAGCTGCGCCGTCATAAGCTGGTTCTGTGCCCAGAAAAGCACCGGTGCTGAGCAAAAACAGGTTGATGGCACTCGACAAAATAATCAGGCCAATGGCCGAGCGAATGACGTTGCGCCGCAGCATCTGGTAAATGCCCACGGCGAAGAGCGTGCCAATGGCAATTGCGGTTAAAAGTTCCATTAAACTTCTCCCTCTTTTTGTCCTGTGGCCAGCCCTATTTCGGGATGGCCCAGCGTGCCGAGCATGAAAATAACGCTGCCCAAAACACTCAGACAGATGCCGACCTCGAATAAAAAGGAGCTGCTCAAATTGAAGCCGGTGGGCAGGGGTAAATTGAGCATTGCCCCGTAATCCACAGTGGATAAAAAGATGCCGTTAATCAGCCAGCCAGATATTCCCACAAACAGCAGTAGAAAAATTCCAGAAGCAATCAGGGGGGCGCTCAGCCATTTGTAGCGTTGGCGTGTTTCTGTATAGCCAAACACAACGTAAACAAAGGCAACGGCCAGGCCAATGATAACACCCGCGGTAAAGCCATCGCCGGGCTGATCATGACCGTACATCATGTGGGTGGCACCTATAATGATTGCCAGCGGCAGGGAAAGGTATGCCAGGGCCTGAATGAAAGCGGAGGTGCGCTGGCCGAAAATGTTAAAAGAGGGCAGATCGATGGGATACGGCCGTATCTCGTCTTCACCCACTGAATCGCCCAAAGCTTTGGCGGCTACCCGGAGCAAGGTAAACATTCCTAACCCTGCCATGCTGAAGACGGCGATCTCAATCATTGTGTCCAACGCCCGGAAATCCACAATGATAGCCCCAACAATGTCCTTGGCGGCCGTCAGCGGTTTGGCGTTCTCGGCAAAAAAGGGTGTCACGACGCTGTCTCGTTCCCTGCTGGTCAGGGCAAACAGCGTAATTGTTGTCACGACCAGCCCACTCATGACCGCCACGATAAAGTTACGGACTCTGTTGAGGCGATCGACTTCCACATTCAATGCCAGCGCCTTTTGCCGTTCCTTGCGCGGCAGCAGCCGCAGCGCCAAAACCAGAATGACCACAGACAAAATATCGACCACAATTTGCACCAGGGCAACGTCGGGTGCCGGTTCCAGCACCATCAGTACGGCGATGCTAAGCCCGGAAGCTCCCAACGCCACAATGGCCGCAAAATCCCGCTTCAGCAGCACGCTGGCGAGGGCGGCCCCCACGGCTACCAAGATAGCCACCAGCCGCAAGAAATCCTGGCTGCCTGTCCAGGTAAAATTGACGTTGTTTTGCATAGTGAGCAGCAGCTGGTTGAACTGGCCCCGGGTGAACAAAATTACCAGGCCCACCATGCTGACGATGATCACTGAGAGATAAAAACGGAGACGGCCGTTTTGCAGCCGCGTTACCTTGTCAGCCAGCCAATCAATTCCGTTCAGTGTGGCGGCAAAACCACGGTTTAAATCAAGGGTGGGCATGAACTGATTTTGCCACTGCCGAACAGGGTGCCGGAAGTAAAACAGTATGCCCCCCAGGCTGATGGCCACAATTGATAACAGCAGCGGCACATTCAGTCCTGTCCACAAGGCCAGCGACACTTTCACCTCACCGCCAAAGGCAGCTGCGGCAGCTTTGGCCAGCAGCTTGGCTAACAGTTCCGGCTCCGGCAGAAGGCCGATGGCCAGGGAGAGCAGTGCTGGAACTGCCGGAGCCAGCAGCATCAACTTGGGCGCTTCAGATGCCCTCTCCGCAGCTTGTTTTGGCTGGCCCCAAAACGTGCCGGCCACCAGCAGGCCGGACTGGGCCAGCAAGAGCGCGCCTGCAATTACCGATGCCCCTGCCAGTATCCAACTGATTATTTGGGGTAGGGTGGGGTGAACGGCCGTTGCCAGTAAGGTCTCTTTAGCCAAAAAGCCAAACATGGGCGGGAGGCCGGCCATAGATAACCCGGCGACGATGGCGAGAACGGCCGTAATCGGCATCGTCTGGCGCAAGCCACCCAGCAACCGTAGGTCCCGCGTGCCGCTTTTATGGTCCACGGTGCCCGCTACCAGGAACAGTGAGCTCTTATACAGAGCGTGTGCCAATATCCCTACTACCAGCGCCTTAAAAGCGATGTCTGTGTCTTGCCCAATAAGCATCATCATCACGCCGAGTTGGCTAATTGTAGAATAAGCCAGCAATGCCTTAAGGTCGTTCTGTTTTAGCCCCAGGTAGGCCCCCAAAACCATCGTGATCAGCCCAACAACACTGAACAGCCAAAACCACAACTCTGTTTCTCCCAAAACCGGGTTGAAGCGAGCCATCAAGTAAATGCCAGCTTTTACCATTGTGGCGGAATGCAGGTAGGCGCTGGCCGGGGTGGGGGCACTCATGGCACGCGGCAGCCAAATATGGAATGGAAACTGGGCGCTTTTGGTCAAACTCGCCAGGGCAAGAAGGCCCAAGGCAAACGGGTACAGTGCACTGTCGCGCAGCAGTTCCCCACTTTGCAAAATAGCGGACAGGCTAGTTTCACCAGTGATGTTGGCTACGAGTAGTAAGCCGACAAGTAGCGCAATGCCGCCACCGCCGGTTATGAACAAGGCTTTAAACGCACCCTGCCGGGCCTCGGGATAATTATATTTATAGGCTACCAGCAAAAAAGAGGTAATGCTGGTGCCTTCCCAAAGGATAAAGAGGGTGAGGATGTCGTCTGCCAACACCAGCCCTAACATGGCAGCCATGAATAAAAAGAGGTAGCTCAAAAAACGCCAGGCCGAGGGTTCTATTTGGAAATAGTAGCCACTGTAAATGATGATCAATGTGCCGATGCCGGTAATGAGCAGGGCAAAAAGCAGGCTCAACCCATCCAGATAAAAACTAAAATTGAGGCCGGCGCTGGGCAGCCAGCTGATGCTGGCCTGAACAGTAGCGTCACTGTTGATGAGGGGTACTTTTTGTAACAGCAGAAAGAAGGAGAAAAGCGGGGCACTGGCGAGAAGCCAGGCAAGGGTGGTGAGGTTGATACAGCCGTTTTGTTTTTGCAGCCAGTTCGTTTGACCAATGAGAGCAGCGGCTAAAGCAGCTGCCAATATTGCCACAAAAGGAATAAAAACTGAGTTATCATACATGAAATGACCGTAAAGTTGGCTGCAATAAAAAACTGACATGCATTCCCGGCAGATTTCGGGAATGAATATCAGCTTACCTTAAATGAAAACAGCTAAAAAACAAATTGATAATTACAGGACTTGCACAGCAGTTTGTGCGATAAATTAGTTTTTATCAACATTATGATAAAAAGTCAACCTAGCTGAATTAATGCAAAATTAAAATGAATTTTGTGGGGCAAAAAATTGCCGGAAGATGGGGAAGAGAGTTCGTTAATCTGAATAATCAGGGCAAAGAAAAAACCGCCCCCTTCGTGAGAAGAGAGCGGTTCTCATTGTTTGCTCATGCACCAGGAGGGGTGTGCATCGAGCAGTCCAGTTTGTGCCAAAGACCTAAGGAGGAGGGTGGCTTTCGCCGACGGCATAACTGTAAGCTCGATCAGCTTGTTCCAGTCGCGTTTCTCTCGTGCCAGTTTGGGGGAGGAGTTCTTTCCTTAGGCCTAAACTGACCGAACCTACTAGTAGTCTACACGATTTTTTGCCATCTGTCACGCCTTACTCATTGCCTATTTAATATATTTAAGGTTAATTTAAGCGGTCTCCAGAGAAAATATATCCTCAAATGTATCTAATTAGTACTATTTTCTTTCTCTCTTGCTACAAAATCGATGGTTAACGTTACGTTTTCACTTACATTGGCAACGCCAGGTGCGTTAGGAATTTGCAGGTCAAAGTTTTCTCGCATTATCTGTGTGGTTGCGGAACCGGTTAGCTGGGTACGGCCGTTTGGCGCAATGGTCCCCACAAAAGTAACAGGCCGCATAATTTCCCGAATTTTCAAATCCCCCTCAATTTGGATCGAAATGGTTTCATCTGGCACAAACTCATCGGGCAGGCCGCTAATTTTGTTGGGGGTAAATGTGATGAATTCATACTGTTCGGTACCCAGGATAAAATTTTGGATGGCATTGTTGCGAAACTCATTGTCTGTTAGCAATGTTCGGGCATTGATGAGAATAGGGCCAATTTGGCTGTTGGCCGGATTGGCAAAGTCAACAGCAATTTGTCCGGCAACTTGCCGACTGCTGCCAATCACTGTTGTTGGTAGACCACGCAGCGTTTCGCTTAGCGTAAACGTCACTTCAGATTCCGCCGAAACGATTTCAAAGATAATCAAGTTACGGCCGTCATCCTCAACGGCAATAGGGATTGATGTAAGAGGCGTGGTTGGTGTTTGGGCAGGTTGGAGGAAGAAAACCCACACGACGCCTATGAGTACAGCGCCCACCACCATTACAACAATACCGCCAACTAAAGTTTTATCTTTCATTCAGGTATGTTTCCTTTTTGCAAAAGCTGGAAGGTTATTTTAGGCAGTTTGGCTGGCGCATTCAAGCTGGAATGTGTGGGGAAGAAACGGCCGTTTCTCCAATAAAATCATCAAAGATTCGTCCTCCATTGTATAGACAGCGCGATTTTTTTATTTTATACTTGCCCAAAATTGACAAATGGACTGTCTCAACCCCATTTTCAGCTTCATGCCGAAAATGGGGTTTTATCGTAATCGGCAAAAAGCTTCTTGTAAAACCCAAAAGGCGATTGGGCCGATTACCTACGTAAAAGCGGGCGAATCAAGCATTCGTGTTTAAGAACTGTCCCGCTTTTACAATAATGGGTGAAACAAATTATTTTGAACGAGGAAAGAAAACAAATGCGTGTTGCGTTATTAGCCAATTTAAAAAAGAATGCACCCCACTGGCCCGGCATTTCACCCGACCATTGGGACGATCTCGACAGCGAAGCCACGATCGAAGGGATCATGGCTGCTTTGCGCACAAAGGGTCATGAGGTTAGCTTTATTGAAGGGGATACCCGGTTGGTTAGCGAACTGACCAGATTAAAACCAGACATCTGTTTTAACATTTGTGAGGGGCACGTTGGCGATTCACGTGAGTCGCATGTCCCCGCCATTCTGGAGATGTTGCGTTTGCCTTACACCGGTTCCCAGGTGCTTACGTTGGCCCTCACGTTGGATAAGCCGATGACCAAACGGGTGCTCACTTACCATGATTTACCCACCCCCGCTTTTCAGGTGTTTGAACGGGTCAATGAGCTGCTGGATCCGCAGATGCGTTTCCCAATTTTTGTGAAGCCTAGCCGCGAAGGCACCGGGATGGGTGTTAGCAGTGAGTCGATCGTGCAGGATGAGTCTCAGCTTCGCACACAGCTGCGCCGCTTGTTTGACCGCTACGACCAGCCGGTGCTGGCCGAACAGTTTATTGATGGCCGGGAAATTACAGTGGGGGTAGTGGGAAACCTAACCTCTCCTGTGGCCTGGCGTTTGCCTGATGATGAGGAAGCCCCCCGGCTTTCCCGCGGATTGCACTTTTTGCCGCCGCTAGAAGTGGACATGAGCCGTTATCCAGAAGAAGAAGCGGGAGTTTACACCAGCCGTATCAAAACGGAACTGGCGCATGAATTCCATTATTTATGTCCGGCTCCAATCAGTGAGGAAATGTTGGAGGAGCTTAACTGGCTTACGGCCGCTACATTCCGCGTGACCGGTTGTTTAGATGTGGCCCGGGTAGATTTTCGCCTGGATGCACATGACAATAATAAGCCATACATTTTGGAGATCAACCCGTTGCCGGGCCTGAACCCAGACTATTCTGATTTGTGCATTGAAGCCAAAGCTGGTGGGTGGACATATGAAGAGCTGGTCAACCAGATTTTGGATGAAGCCGCCGAGCGGTATGGGTTAGGGAACTAAATCTAAATGAAATTGCCGCTGACTTGAATGTTTACAAGTCAGCGGCTTTTTTATGCTGTTACTTCGGCACGCAAGGCATCGGCATCCAGGATAGTGATACGGCCGTTTTCAAACCAAATCAACGTTCGTTCACGGAAGTCGCGTAAAATCTTATTGGTGCTTTCTCTCGTGGCGCCGATGAGGCTGGCCAGATTGGTCTGGGTGAGCGTCATGTCGATGATGACGTTGTCGGCTTCGATACGGCCGTAATCCTGAGCCAGCTCCAGCAGTTTGCGTGCCAGTCGCTGCGACACAGGCAGCGAAGCCAGACTGTCCATTTGCCGCGTGTTATAGCGTACCCGGTGCGTTAGCTCCTTCATAAAGTTGAGCGCCAGTTGGGGGAAGCGCTGCATGTGCTGGCGGAAGCTTTCCCGGCTGATGGTGTAGAGTAAGGTTTCGTCCAGGGCAACGGCCGTTGCCGACCGGGGCAAGCCATCAATCACCGCCAGTTCGCCAAACATATCGCCTGGCCGCCCAAACAAAATCACTGATGTTTCGCTGCCATCCAATCCATTCACGTAAATCCGCACCTGGCCAGACTGCACCAGGTACACAACCTGCCCCGGATCGCCTTCGCGGAAAATAATTTCTCCCTGGCCAAATTTGCGCGGCTGCACATCCCGGGAAATTGATGCCAGCTGCTGGTCAGAGAGGTCTTGAAAGAGCGGGATATCCTGTAAAAAACGGATCATATTCATGGTTTTGGCCTCCCTTCGGGTCGATACAACTGGCTGATAAATTGGTTGATAGCTCATTTTATACCTTCCGAAAAGAGTTTGAGCAGCTTGTCAGGCAGTTAAGCTTAAGACAAACCGGTTTCATTTCCAATTACAGATTTTCTCAATGATTAGACGAGCCATCAGCTGATGGCCCGCCATTTGTCTTTAAACAAGTCTGAACAAAACGCCCACAACAACGGCCAGGATTACGCTGGTTAGCAGCTCCGCCAGGTAAACGGGGGCACGCTCATCGTCGGCTACCTGGGGCCACTCCATGAGCAGCCTGGGCAAAATGACGATGGGAACCAGGAGATATTCCCCCAGAGCGACGAATGTCGTCATCAGCAAGCGTTCCATGATGCCCAGATATTTGCTGGAGTCCCCAAACTGAGGGGCAGCGCCTTGCACCAGCCCGTACGCGGTGAATTTAACCAGCACCCAGGCCGGCATGGTGACAAAAGCGTAACCCAGCAGGTAAATCAGCAGCAGGTCGCTTTGCAGTATGGTCTGGCTGCTTTGCAGCAGGGCAGCCAGGTCTAAGTAACCACCGCCAGCCAATGCTATAGTAATTACAATGAAGTGGGCCAACTGATCCAGCCCGAAGCGGGCCAACTCTGGAATAGGCAGCTTAATGCGCAGCTGGACGGCATCGATCAAGAAGTGCATGATGCCGATGAAAACGACCCAGGGCCACCAACTGGCATTGAAGGGCAAAATAAAAAGCCAGGTGACAACTAAAACAACCAGGCAATGCACGATCACTCCTTTCATATCCCGGCTTTTCCAGGCCGCCAGGCTGTTCCATTGCAGAATATAATCCCCGACTAAGTGTGCTAAAAACATGGCGATAATCATGTGCTACCTCCCGATACGATGGTCAATAAAGCATTTGCCAAGCAGCTTTTTTTGTGCTGACACTGGTCTGTTTTGGCATCTACTAACACAATACAAGATGATTCATTGACCCGCTGTGAGATATTTCACACGGCGATGGATTTGGGGTGCACAGGAGTGAAGGTGGTCTGAACGGCCTGACGAGCAGCAACAGACAGCGCATTCATGTTGCCTTAATCCGTTGTTAACACCATTTAAACAATTTCTTACTAAACTAGACAATAACTTGACAAAAATTACCAGAGAGAAACCTCTCTGTTTTTGAGAAACTCATTGACATCACTGGAAAAGGATTGGGTTTCTCGCAAACTTAAAGGAAGTAGAACATGAACAGCTCGTTGAAACTGTTTTCTGTACGCGGAATTGATATTCGTTTGCACCTGACATTCCCTTTGATTTTGGTTTGGGCAGCGTTTCAGTTTGGCGTATTGGGCGGTGGGGGTCTGGCCGGGGCGCTGTTTGGTGTCATTGCCATTTCGCTGCTTTTTGTGCTGGTAACGCTGCATGAACTAGGGCATAGCTTTGCCGCCCTGCACTATGGCGTGCCGGTTGAGCGCATTGTCTTGCTGCCGATTGGTGGCGTAGCTCAGCTGCGCAACATGCCGGACAAGCCGATACAGGAATTTGTCATTGCTCTGGCAGGACCGGCAGTGAACGTGGCCCTGGCTATTTTGATGGGCGGAACGGCCGTACTGTTTGGCCTATCCCTCACCAATCCACTCACCAGCGGCATTTCGCTGACGCTTGGCGCACTTTTCTCTTATATCTTTTTCTACAACGTCATTTTGGCCGTCTTTAATATGATTCCGGCTTTTCCCATGGACGGGGGGCGTGTCTTGCGCTCGGCGTTGGCTATGAAGCTGGATTATGGTAGGGCGACCAGCATCGCCGTGTCGTTGGGGCGAGGTTTGGCGGTGTTGTTTGGTCTGTATGGTTTATTTAATGGCCAATTCTTTAGCGTACTCATCGCCATTTTTATCTTCTCCGGGGCGACCCAGGAAGGGCAGATGGTGAAGTTTCGCCAGCGCCTGCGCGGCTACACGGTGCAGCAAGCTTATTCCAACCGGGTACCAATTTTGCGACCGGATGACAGCTTGCACGATGTGGCCAACTGGATGGCGCGGGGCGTAACGGACTTTCCGGTTGCCCAGTTTGATAGCTACGTGGGCTTTTTAGATAACGAGCGCTTAATGGCGGCGTTGCAGCAGGGCAGTTCAAACCAGACGGTGGCGGCGACGATGGCTCAGGATGTGGAGCCAGTTTCGCCCACGGCCGATTTATATGACGTGCAGCAGCGGATGAGCCATGAAGGCTTGAGCGCGCTGCCAGTGGTGGAATACGGCCGTATCGTTGGCGTCATCTCAAACCGGCACATTCGGCAGATGCTGCGCATGGCGGCCATGCGACCGGAATTGTTCCCCAGAGTACAGTCGGCCTGATCGTGATGAGCAGTAGGGGCAAGGCAGGTGGATAGAGCTTTTGCTCAACAAAACACCTTATCTCCACCTGCCTCGCCCGGTAATCAGTGAAAATTGGAAAGTCCGCATTGGGTAACCGGTGCGGGCTTTTTTGTTGCTATAATTTGCCGGATGAAAGCGCGGGATTGGTTTCGGTTGGGGCATACGGCGATTTTTGGCTACACGGCCGTTCTGCCTCTCATTGGTGCCGGAATAGCAGCCGGGGTGGTGACAGGGTGGCAAATTTGGGGGCTGCTGGCAACGGCCGTTTCCTTCCACCTGTTTGCTTATCTGCTCAACGATCTCATTGATTTGCCGCTGGACCAAACTCAGCCATCGCGGGCCGATTATCCGTTGGTGCGAGAGCTGGTGACGGTGCGGCAGGTGAGGTTCTGGGTGGTGGGGCAGCTGCCCATTTTGCTGCTTTTGTGGTGGGCATTGGGTGGAAACGGCCGTTCCCTGCTCTGGTTGTGCTGGGCGGTGGTGGCAATGGCCATTTACAATTTTGGGGGAAAGCGCAGCCCGCTGCCGCCGCTCACCGATTTGGTACAGGGTTCCAGCTGGGCGGCTCTGCTGCTGTTTGGCGCTGCTGTGGTGGGGCAGCCAACTGAGCAGACCTGGGTGGCGGCCGGATTTATCATTGTCTACATTTTGCTGGTGAACGGCATCAACGGCAGCCTGCGTGATTTGGCCAATGATTACGCGTTTGGGGCGCAAACGACGGCGATTTGGCTGAGGGCCCGGCCGTTGCCAGACGGCCGTTTCTACATTCCTGCCCGCCTGCAAATATACGCCCTCTTCTGGCAGCTTGTCCTAAACGCTTTGGCGTTGATTTTGCCTGTGATTGACAAGTTTCCGCTTGGTCCGGGTGAAGATCCGGTCGTTTTAAATATTGTGCTGCAACTATTGTCGATTGTCTGTTTTGTCTATCTGTGGCAAGTGACCCGGTTTAAAATTCCCCTGGCGCAAATGACGCCGTGGTTGATGGCGCACAATATTTTAATGCTGTTGTTGCTGTTTACGGCCGTTCTCCCCCAAATCGATCCCCTCAGTCGCTGGACTATCCTTCTTGCCTTTGCGCTTCCGCTCTTCACCGCTGACTCGCTTGCTGAACAGGAGTGGCAGTCCGCCAGCAAGCCGAGCAAATCATAACCAGAGACAGGACTGCCCGTCCTAAATGAATCAGGTAAAATGGGACCATGAACGAAAAGATTCGTTTGTTCATTGCCATCGATTTACCGGAAGCGGTGAAGAAAGTGCTGCTGGAGACGGCAGCAAAAATGGGGCAGCGGCTGCCCCATAAAGCGGTGCGCTGGGTGAAACCGGAACAATTGCACCTGACGCTGCGCTTTTTGGGGGATACGGCCGTTGCCCAACTCCCCGACCTACAAGACCAACTAGCCCAGCTTACGAGCCAGCATTCAGCCTTTCGTTTGCATTTGAACGGTGTGGGGGCGTTCCCCAGCCGCAAACGGCCGCGTGTGGTGTGGGCCGGACTGGACGGGGATTTAGCCGTGTTGCAGGCGATGCAGGTGGAGCTGGAAGATCGTATCGTTGAGTTGGGTTGGGCGCGGGAGAAACGGCCGTTTAGTCCACATGTCACGCTAGGGCGGGTAAAGGATTCGCGGCAGGTTCAGGCGCTCAATTGGGATGTTGTATTGGCGGAGCTGGATTTTGGGGTAACGGCCGTTCAGTTGGTGCAGAGCGAGTTACGGCCGTCTGGGGCTGTTTACACTGTGCGTTACTCGGCTCAGCTTATTTAGTGTTCCGCATTAGTCCAGGGGGATACGGGCTATTTGGGGCATCTGGGCCAGGTTGCTGCTGCGGATCAAGTTCAGAGAAGGGAAATCCAGGGGAGCACTCAGAAAATTATTGACATCTTTTGTCGATTGCAAAAGCACAACGTGCTTCTCATTGGCAATCCCGGCCAACTGATTCATCACATACGGTTTCGCTCTGTCGGGATAATTCAAAACGTGGCGAATAAACTGGAAAAGTTGGGGATCGAAGAGCGGTTCTTTGCAGCCATCGGCAATATCGGGGCGTGGCCGGTTGCGGTACTGAATGCGGCGCTTAATGGCGCGCACGGCGCAAATCCATGGGGGTAAATCCAAAAACACAACCGTATCGGCAGCGTTTAAACGCATTTGCAAAGTATTGCGGTAATTGCCGTCCATGATCCAGCTTTCCCGCTGAACCAGTTGGGCCACGGTTTTTTGCCATTCGACATTGGGGGTGCCAACCCAACCAGGATGCCAATAGTGGCGATCTAAGTGGATTACTGGTAGTTCTAATCTGGCTCCGAGTTGACGGGCAAGTGTGGATTTACCAGAACCACTTGAGCCAATGATAAGTACACGTTTCATGTTGATTGTGCCCTCCCAAGGGCGAATCAATTTATCTGGATGCTTAAAAGTTTGCTGTGTGCGATAATGGATTTCCGTTGGAATGGAAATCAAGGATGATGGCCAGCTACTTTCATTTAATAAAGAGTTTTGAATGCTCATAGAAACTACCAGTATATGAACAATTTGATTGTTGCCTGGAACCCAATAAAAATTGTTCTTTTAGACAACAGATCAGACAAATTTTGTTGGTTTCATCCTAAAGCAAAGAGATGAAATTTTGAGTGAATTTGACGTTAATAGATCACACCACACTGACAAAAGTACCACTACTCGCTGGGTTTTATCCCATCTTTCTCATCATAAATTATTAATTGCAAGCATGTTCATCGGGGCATTTGGTAATGCCGCGCTGGCAGCGGTGGTGCCGGTGCTCATCGGCAGGGCATTTGATGCGGCTTTAGAAACGCCAGCCAATTTGGGCACCATCGGCTGGATGGCCATTGGCGTTGTGATCAGCCAATCGGTGCGGGCCGTGTTGCAGCTGGGGCGCAATTTTTCCAGCGCGGTGATGGGCGAGCGGCTGGAGCGGGATATGCGGGACGAACTGTACGTGAGTTTGTTGGGCAAAAGTACGGCTTTCCACGATTCGCAGCCTGTGGGTGACACGATGGCCCGCGCCACAAATGATGTCCATGAGGTCAATTTGCTCATGAATCCTGGGGTGAATCTGGTGGCTGGCTCGGCCAATTTTATGATTATGCCGCTGCTGGTTGCCCCGAGTTATCATCCACAGTTGGCAGTAGCCCCATTGTTTTTTATTGTGACGTATGTGTTGGCGGTGATCCGCTATTTGAAGGTGCTGCAAGGGGTGGCCGACCGGGTAAGGCAGGCGTTTGGCAGTATGAACGGCCGTCTCGCTGAAGCCATCGACGGCATTGAGCTGGTTAAAAGCACGGCCCAGGAAGTGCAGGAAATTGGCCTGTTTAACAACAATGCCGCTGATTACCGGGATGCGGCCGTAGAGCAGGGCAAGATTGAAGCCCGCTTTTTGCCCCTGCTGCTGCTGGGCATTACCCAGGGAATTGGCTTTATGCACGCGCTCTATCTGTTCCAGTTGGGCGAAATTGCCGTGGGGGACGTGGTGGGCTACATGGGGCTGATGGCCCTGTTTGGTTTTCCCACGTTTATTTCCTTGCTGGCCTATTCGCGCGTTTCGCTGGGCCTGGCCGGAGCGCGCCGCATTTTGGAATTGATGAATAGGGAAACGCTGCTTGATGAAAACGTGGCGGGCCATCAGGCACAAATTAAGGGCGCCGTACGATTTGACAACGTGACGTTTGGCTATGTAGCCGAGTCGCCGGTGCTGCAAGACATTGATTTTAGCATTGAGCCAGGGCAGACGGTGGCCATTGTGGGCCAGACGGGATCGGGCAAAAGCACCTTGGCCAAGCTGATTAACCGGACGTACGATGTGACAAACGGCCGTCTCCTCCTAGATGGCATCGACGTGCGTGACTGGAACCTGGCGGCCTTGCGGCAGCAAATCTCTATTATTGAGCAAGACGTCTTCCTCTTTTCGCGCACTGTCGGGGAGAACATTGCTTTTGGCTGCCCCGGCGCGACGCAGGAGATGATCGAAGAGGCGGCCAAAGCAGCCCAGGCTCACGACTTCATCCTGAACTTTAAGGACGGCTATGAAACGGTGATTGGCGAGCGCGGCGTGACGCTTTCCGGCGGGCAGCGGCAGCGGCTGGCGCTGGCGCGTGCTTTTCTCACCCGACCACGCATCCTCATTTTGGATGATTCCACCAGCGCGGTAGACAGCGCCACGGAAGACCAGATTCAGCAGGCGATTGTACGCGCCGCCGCCAACCAGACCACCATTTTGATCACCCACCGGCTGTCCCAGATTCGCTGGGCAGATAAGGTGGTGGTAATGCGCAAGGGGCAGATGGAAGCCGTCGGCACGCATGAGGAGCTGATGACCCGTTCGTTGGCCTATCGACGCATCTTTGAGCAGTACGAGGCGATCGAAGCATGAAGCCACTGGTTTATTATTGTCGCTGGCATGAGGCGAGTTTGCGATTGAGAGGGCGAGATGAAACGGCCGTTTGGGGTCACCTTGTCTACAATGCTAAAACCGAACAGGAAGAGCTCCAAGAATTTCGCTTTGAACTCAAAACGTGGCGGCTCACCCTGCAAACAACGGACGGCGAGGAAACGCTTCAGCTCGATGAGATGGGCACGGTTCAATAGTTAGGGCAATTTATAGACCGGATTCGTGAGGAAAATGTGATGTGGTTGATGAAGCTGAGTTAAAGGCGCTTGTTTGTGCGCAGGGTTATCGAGACCTGGTGCGTGACCCTTCGGAACCCAGTCTGGTGACACTATTTCCTCAAGAGGGAGAACCCCAACAAGCGTATTTGCGATTTGCGCGTAAACCGTCTCGCTTTGCTAATGAAGAAGCGGCACTGAGGTTGATCCATCAAAAGTTGGGCACAGCACCAGTTCCCCAGTTGTTGCTGTCGCTGCCGGAGGTTGGTGATGGCTTGCTCGTCGTGAGCTATTTGCCAGGGCTAAATTTGGCGGATTTTATTCCTGTTGGGGCAGACATTCCTACGATGCCGCTTGCCTACCAACGAAGTCAGCCGGAGACCGAAGCCGGTTTGTTGGGGTCATTGGTGAATGCCGGGAAAGCCGTGCGACGTTTGCATGAGATCGACTTGCCTCGTTTTTGTCTTCTAGACGGTGCTCACCCGAACCCGCATCTGCATAATGCCCGTTTGTACACACAGCAAGAAGCGCGGCATATGTTGAGTCGTGTTGGGGCGTTGGGCTATGTCTCAGATGTAGAGGCAAAGCACATCACTGTCTGGTTGGAAGAGCGCCTGCCGCTGATTGGCGAGACGGAGCCAGCCACATTAACCCATTTTGATCTACATGCCGGGAATGTGCGTTTTTGTGTGCGAGACGGCCGTATCCAATTCCTGGCCATCTTCGACTTTGAGCTGGCCCGCGGCTGGCTGCCGGAAGATGATCTGGCCTTGTTGTCATGGTATTTGCGGGTATTGCCTGGGGGATGGGAGGCGTTCTGTGAGGGTTATGTCAGGGTGGTTGATAAGCAGCGACTGGAAATGTTTGAGATGATCAAGGCGTTAACGGCCGTTGCCTACAGCAAAAACGATTATGATTGGCGCGACTGGTGCCGCAACCACATCCAAAAGTTGCTGCTCCAGTAACTACCACTATCCTGAAATATTGAGGTGATGCGCATTTCACAGGTAAACTGACGTACACGCGGCGAATCCCTGTAAAAAAGCATGACCTAATGTCTCCGGTGTCGGATTTGCCACTAATATTCGATTCTCAAATTTAAACACAAATCCACCAGGCTCATGATCAACACCGTAGTTGTGTGTTGGTGAGATTTCAATTCCTTCATTCGAACGGCCGATTCCACAATGCAACGCATCTTTCAAAAACGTGTTAAGCGATGGCGCTCCAGCTATCTGGTAGAGATCGTTCATTAGCTGATTCAAATCTGTTGGAGAAGGAGAGTTTGGCAAGCGGGTTTGGCTGCTTTCCAAACTCGTCAGGACTACATTTCCTACTTCTGCTGGACTTGAATGAACCGTAAAAAGTCTGATCGGTTTGCTTAAATACCAAATGGCTTTTTCTGTTTTAGCGTTGCTGGTGATAACAAAATGCTTGTTATATTTAAAGGCACTTGCGTGTTTGAAATATTTTGCTTCATCCATTTTTCTTGCCTTTATGTGATGGAAGGTTCAGCCAGGTCTCTGACAAATTTGCTTTAGCCACTGCCTTGTTTTACGGGGCGTTTGGTGGTGAATCCACGTCAGATGAGGATAGGGGTTTTCTTGCATGAGGGTGGTGTACTTTTTTCGTCGACGGCCGTGTGTCCGGTGAATCCAGACAAATAAGGAATCTTTGGATAAAAACTGCCCACGAAACGTTTCCCGGTTGCTGTTCCACAATTTCTGGCGCAAAAAGACG
>PABI01000027.1 GCA_002699125.1 Anaerolineaceae bacterium | reverse complement strand
CAGGGTGCCCAGAACCGCAATCTGGGTTGGATTTTCTGCTTCGTTTTTGTCAACACGTTCCATAAGTCTATGATAGGCGGCTCTTGCCGTGACCGATACAGCAAAAGCACGGGTATTCATCTAGGTGATTTCACCTAAAACTAATTGAATGGCCACAGAGAAAAGGGGAGGATAGAGAACTGTAGATGAATCTCAAAAATCTCTGTGCTCTCTGTGGCTAATACTCATGGTTCAAAGCCATGCTGCACGGCCCACAAAACGGCTTCAGTGCGGGAAGCAACATCCAGCTTGCCGTAGATGTTGCGCAAGTGAGCTTCCACGGTGCGGACGCTGAGAAACAGGGTTTGGGCAATGTCTTTATTGGTCATCCCTTTGGCTAAAAGCGTTAACACATCGCGCTCTCTATCGGTGAGCGTTTCAATGTTTGATTTTTTGCTCAGCCACCCGCGCGCCAGGGCTGCTAATGCCTGGGCAGCCAGTTCCGGCGGTAGAACAATTTCGCCCCGGCTGGCGGCAATGAGGGCACGGGTTAATTCTGGCAAGGCAGCGTTTCGGCTCAGGATGCCGGCAGCGCCGGCTTGCAAGAGAGCGACAATTTGGTTGAGATCATATTCATCAACTAAACACAGTTGACCCGCAACGGGTATGGCTTTGGCAATTTGTTCTACTTGGGGCGGAAGGGGTTCTTTCAAGTCAAGTAGGACGGCCATTTGCCCATCGTCAAGTGAGAGGGCGAGGAGATCTTCCCGGTGTGCGGCTGTGCCCCAAACTTCCAGGCCAGGCTGCGGGCCAAGCAGGGCTTCCCAAGCCAGGCGGGGCAGCGTGGCGTCTGCCATTATTATCACTTTTATGGCTGTTGGGGAAGATGTCATTGAACCTCTTTAGCCTGACCGGACTGACTTTTGCCTGCGCCAAGTCCCTAACAGGTAGACGATGATAAGGGCATCCAGGCTATATTCAAAGATTCTAAAGAGACGGCCGTAATAGGCGGATTCCCAGTAGCTGATGGGGCTGGGAAAACGATATTCCCAGTTTAGAGGAAAGAAAAGCAAGGGCCCATCACTGTGGTGGGTAAGAATGTCGATCACGGTGTGAAATAGGGTACCAACCGTTAGCCAAAACAACAGACGTGCCCAGCGCTGCTCTAGCTGCATTCCCCAATACCCTACGGCAAGCAATACAAAATTGATAACTAACGAATGAAAGAAGTTATGGCTTGTTATCCAGATAGGATCATTGAAAAACAAATCAAAGTGCAGATATTCCATAATGCTGCCCTGAGTGGGCGGGGTGGCAAACCAACGATAGTAAAGTTCGTAGCCCACTGTAAGTAGAATAAGTGGCAGATCTGGCAAAATAGAACCCACCAGAAGCAACACTTTGGAATTAGTGTGGGTGAGCGAGGATGTCTTTTTGGCGAGAACGGCCGTTAGCAAAAAATGTGATGGTGTTTGCATGCTCCTGTTTTCCTAATGAAAGGATTGAAGCTCAATTACCTAAAAATACTTGGAGGCGCGTTCCCTGACCTGGAGCCGACTCAATTTCCAGCCGCGCCCCAATAGATTCTGCTCGTTCCTGCACACCCAGCAAGCCAAAATGTCCGGCTGGGGCCATTTCGGCCGGGCTTTCTGGGACAACAAAACCTACACCATCATCCTTTACGGTGAGTGCAACTTCTTGTTCAGTAAATTGCAGGGAAACATTGGCCTGATTGGCTTTTGCATGGCGCACGACGTTACTTAAACCCTCTTGGGCGATCCGGTACAAGGCCAACTCCACGTTAGGCGGGAGTCTGCGCTCCTTGCCCCTTTTGTCAAACACAATGGACAATCCAGTGGCCTGCCTCATATCGCGCCCCAGCATCTCCAGCGCCGGAATAAGCCCTAAATCTTCCAGATAAATCGGCCGTAAATCCCGCGTCAGACGGCGCAAGTCGGCCACCGTTTGCTCGGCCATTTGCTGCATCATTGTTAGCCTGTCCTTGTTTGTCTCATCCTGCGCCGACAATTGTGCCAGTTGGATTTGCTGGTTCAGGGCAATCAAGGACTGGATAGTATCATCGTGCAGTTCGCGGGCCAGGCGGCGACGTTCCTCTTCCTGTCCGGTAGTAACGGCGCTCAAATAGCCACGCAAACTTTGTTGGGCCAGCTGAACTTTCCGGGCCATGTGGATCAGCTCCGTCTGCAAGCGCTGAATTTCATTGATCCCCCCGACGGGTTCTTCAATGGCGGCAAAATCGCCCCAACCCAGTTCCGTTGCTTTTTTCTCCAGCGATTGAAGCGGTTGGACAACCTGGCGTATGCCGAACCCCAAAGCAACCAGGGCGATGACCAGGACGGGAATCAGGATAAGCGGAGCCATTTCTGTGGCGCGAAGCAATGGATCGGTTACCGCTCGCCACGGCTCTTCTATCACCAAGGCCCAACCAACAGGCGTAATCGGGCTGAAGGCGATGACATGCTCTTCACCGGCAACATTAAGATAAGTTGTGCCCGTTTCACCACGCAAAGCAGCAGCGACCCCAGGGTGTTCTTGTAATTGGGAATCTGTCCAATGGGTCGTACCGCCCTGGAATAAAATATTGCCGTCGGCTGTAACCACGTAAGTAGCCGCCTGATCATTACTACTGAAGATATCGGCCAACGCTTGCCGTACAAGGGAAGTTGGAGAAAATGCGCCTACAGCGATGAAATCATCAGATGCGGCTGCGATTAACATCAATTCTTCACCGCGAATCGGATCCATCAATGAAGGCAAAATAGAAGCATTGTTAGTGGCTGCGGCAGCGCTAAATGAGGGTAAACGCTCAGGGACGGCGCGGGTTTGCCACACTTCAATTCCGTTAGAGGCCACTAGCAACTCACCGGCGACAGTGTAAAGGGCAACACCGCCCTCAAATTCTGGTAGAAGGAATGAAGCATCAGCCAGGGCATGTTCTGGTTCAGAAACGTTGGCCGCCTGAAGGGCAACGCTGCGAATAGCAGATTGACGATAATGAATTTGTTCTGTAATGGCGGCCGATGCAGCCCGCGTGGCACGCTCATCCCGTTCGCCAACCATGGTGCGCATAGCGCGTTGGTGTAAACCGAGACTGCCAAAAGCAATGACCAGCAGCAGTAAAGTTAGAGGCAGGACGATGATAATAAAAAGTTGCAAGGGAAGACTGGGAATGCGAAGCCAGCGACGCGAGCTCAATCTGAAATCTCCGCTGAAATGAGTCCTAACGAGACGGCTTTCATAACAGCTTCGGTTCGGCTATTGGCATCCAGCTTGTGGTAAGTTTTGGCCAGATGACCTTGAACGGTACGGTCACTGATACCCAATTGCATACCAATGGCTTTATTTGTATACCCTTTGCCTGCCAGTGCCAGTACCTCAAGTTCCCGTTCGGTTAAACTTTCAAATGACATTTGGTCAGGAGTTGTGCGGCCAGCTATCTGGTTCATTAGGCGAGCCGTCACAGCTGGGTCAAGGGCAGATTTACCTTCATGAACATCGCGGACAGCCTGCAAGATGTTTGCCGGCGAAGCCGTTTTGAGGATATAGCCGTTGGCCCCTGCTTGCAGCACCGCCATCACGTAAGGATCATCATCATAGGCAGTTAATATCAGGACACCTACGTCGCGATGATTGGCCCGTACCCAACGGGTAACCTCGATGCCGGTGGCCTTGGGCATTTGGATGTCTAGTACGGCCACGTCTGGTTTGTGTTGGGTGACCAGTTCACGCGCCATTTCACCATCGTCAGCTTCGGCTACCACAATGATGTCATCGGCCTGTTCCAAAAATTGGCGAATACCGGCCCGAACAACGGCATGATCATCTGCTAATAAAACGCGAATCGGGTCACTCATAATCACCTTTAGAGAATGGAAATTAGGGAAGATCTACTCTCTAAACTCCAATCTTATCTTTGCATTCTGGAATTTCAAGGAAATCTTGTTTGCGGTTTCGTTGAAGGCTAGATGGAATCGTGGATAAGCAAACCAGACGGTGCCCAGACCAAAGAATAGTCCAGACAGGAGCCTCATCCAGGCGTTAAAGGAGCCGAAGCTGTCGCCCACGTAAAAGGTAGCGGGAAAGGCATGGTTCGTCAAGGCAGCCAGCCAGCCGTTTGTATAGCGAAAACCGCCACCAATGCCACCGAATAATTCACTTATGATGTGCGTCGTGCCATCAACAGCCATTGGCAAGAGAAAGAGGAGAAAGGCCCATAATGACAGCGGCTTGAGATGGCGACGCAGTGGCCAGAAGGCAAGCCCAAACAGCAGCGGGCTGGTGTACATGTACACCATGCGATCGGACCAGGCGACTTTCCAGCCTACATCAGCATTGCCCACAAACTGGCGCAATACCAATGGATTGGCGGTATCCTGCCAGATGGCCTGGACCGTATCCAGGGGAACCATGGGGCTACTGCCAAACAGAAAAAAGGAGCGCTGGGGCATTTGGTGGCACAGAAGGCTGTAGATGAGATAGACAGCCTCACCAGCCTTTTGCCAACCCTGTTCCATAAAAACAGGGGCCAGCCAGGGAAGGCCGTTGAAAATGATTAAGAGAAGAGAAATGGCAAGCAGCCAGTGACGACTAAAGTGGTAAAGGACTCTGTTGAGAATGATGGCGGCGTTACGGCCGTTTTTACTCAAGGAAGATGCTGCCATATCAGTGTTCGACGCCCGTCTAGTGTTGATGGCTGTGTTGATGCCCGCCTGATGCATCACCTTTCAGATATTTCTCTGGCTCTTTATCAAAAGCAGTTTTGCAGCCAGGGGCGCAAAAGTAATAGGTTTTACCATCATATTCTGACGTGATCGTAGCTGTTTTCTCGTCTACTTCCATACCACATACCGGATCGATTGCCATGATTTTTCTCCTTTATTGTAAAAGCGGGAAAGTCTTTGAAAATACGAATGCCTGATCCGCCCGCTTTTACTCAAGTAATCGGCCCAGTTGCCTGGGTTTTTCTACAAAAACTTTTTGCCGATTACACAATCACCAATTACCAGTCCACCAGGGTAATAGCCAGCCTCTTGAATTGTTTCATAGAGTACGTTTAAGTCAAGCCTGCTGTCTGCTATTGTAACGGCCGTTTCCCCAGTTTGTAAATGTACATCGGCTGCCACAACGCCAGGAACGTCCGTCAGGGCTGTTTCAATGTGAAAAGCGCAGCTGGCGCAGCTCATACCGCCTACAAATAGAGTTACAGATTCAGTGAGGACTTTGTAACCACTATCTTGAACCGCTGTTACCAAAGTAAACGTATCGGCTTTTTGCCGGTCATAAGAAAGTGCTGTCTGCAAAGTAATAGGATCGATGTGAACGGCCGTGACACCCATAAGCCGCTTTAGAATCTGCGCCAGATGGTTTGGGTTTACTGGTTTTTGCGGCGAATCCACGTTCAAAACGACGTCTGCCATCTTATTCCTCACTTATATACTTTCTAACCCTTTTCATTATTCCGCAAAACTGGACCCCCAACCAGCGCCAAACGGTCACCAGGCTATAGGCCATTTGGCGTATGCCAAAATGACATTTGTCATCAATTTTCTATGATGCGCCATTTAGCGCTCGTGGCTGGCGCTTTGTTTTTCTATCCTTACTGTATGCAACTATTGGAGATGGTTTTATGAGGCTGAGTAAACGATTTTTGTGGCCGCTGGGTGCAGGATTGGCAGGTTCCAGCCTGCTGGCGCTGCTCTACTTTGGTCTTGTTTCCTGGGCGGAAAGTCCGCAGCACGCGCTCAACCTGTTTTGGGAAGATCGCTGGATTGTGGTGCCCATCATTCTCGGGTTTGGCGTGCAGGTGGCGCTCTACACTATCCTGAAAAAGGGGCTTTTTGTGCCCGTAACCCATACCGGCCCTAGCGGTGCTTTAACCGGGGCCGGCGGCGGCATGTCCACAGCAGCCATGGTAGCCTGCTGCGCCCATCATGTTACGGACGTGCTGCCCATACTTGGCTTGACGGCGGCGGCTACGTTTTTGGCCGAGTACCGCCTTGCTTTCATGTTGGTGGGTTTGGGCACAACGATTTTAGGCATCATTTATATGGTGGTCATTTTAATAAAGGAAAGACGGCAGGCGCTGCAATTCATAGCGGCGGCGGTGGAGGCTGTATGAAACGCAACATTTTACTGATTGCAGGATTGTTTTTTGCTGGATTTTTAGCAGCGTGTGGCAGCGAACCGGCCACGCAGCTGCCAGTTGTCGCGGCGGCTGAACAGGCGGTTGGTGAATCGACTGCTCAAGAAGAAACGGCCGTGTTGGATACGGCTGTAGACGAGCAAGGTGCCGTCACCATCTCCGTCACGCCGGTTGATCTGGATCAGGAAGGTTCAGAATTAGCCTTTGAGGTGGCCATGAATACCCATTCGGTGGACTTGAGCATGGACCTGGCCGAACTGGCTACCCTGACGACAGATAACGGCCGTACCGTGTCGGCCACGTTGTGGGACGCAGTCCCTGGCGGACATCATGTGTCTGGCGTACTTACGTTTCCCGCGATTGTTGAGGGAACGGCCGTGCTTGAAGGTGCCGCTGAGTTGACCCTGACCATTACTAACGTCGATGCGCCAAGCCGCACGTTTACCTGGTCTCTTTCGCAATAACAAAGCATCATGACAAAACGCTTATTTGTTATCTTCCTCCTTTTTACAGCAGCACTGCTGGCTGTGGTGCAAACGGCCGCAGCCCAGCAGGCTGCTGATCCCACCCGCACCCATATTTTCTTTAGTGCAGGCTGTGCCGACTGCTGGCCCTACACCGAAGACGTCCTCATCCCCGCGCTGCAGGCCCAGGGAGCCGCCACCAATCCAGAAATCCACGACTACACGCGCCCGGAGGAACGCACCCAACTGCTGCAACTGGCCGATGAAATCGGGCTGCCCCGGTCCATTGCCGATTCGCTTTACGCCTTTGTGCCTACCCAAAATGGCACGTTGGTTGTTCTCGGGCATGTCCCGCCAAGACTAATTGATGCGGCGCTTAATACACCAGACTTACCTTCTAGATTGGTCCTCTGGCAGCCAGAGATGCACGGTGAACCGACAGAGTATCGCCTGTGGGCTTGGGCCGGTGAGGTTCAAGTATATGCCATTGATAAACCCTTTGCCGAGGCACTAACCCAGGCAGTAACGGCCGCTGGGCCGTTGCCCATTGGTTTGGCCAACCTGGGTCAACTGTTGCCTGCGGTAATTGTCACTGGTTTATTAGATTCAGTAAATCCCTGTGCTTTTGCCGTGATTTTGCTGCTGCTGGCTTTTCTGTTTACGCTGCGCAAATCACGGGGCCATATTCTGAAGCTTGGTTTTGTTTACGTAGGCATGATTTTCCTGGTTTACTTTGCCATTGGGCTGGGCCTATTGCAGGCGGTGCGCTTCTCTGATGATCCTCACTTTGTGGCCCGGGCCGGTGCCTGGCTGCTGATTGGTCTAGGGATTGTTAACCTTATTGAGTATTTCTTTCCCAAATTCCCCATCAAGCTGCACATGCCCAAAATCGCCGGAGCGCGTACCCAGACTCTGATTAAACAAGCTACGCTGCCCACGACGATGATGGCCGGTTTAGTGGTCGGGTTATGCACATTCCCTTGTTCTGGCGGAATTTATGTTTCCATCATTACCCTGCTAAACGCTAAAACAACACTGGCCTGGGGCGTAAGCTACCTGGCCCTGTACAACATTTTGTTTGTGCTGCCGCTGATTATTATTCTGCTGCTGGTGGGCAACCGCATGGCAGCCAAGACATGGGCTCGTTGGGAACGGGAACACAGCTTGAAAATTCGTTTGTGGTATGGCGTTGTTATGGTGGCGCTCGGCGCGGCCATGCTGCTGTACATCTCAACTTGAAGGAGTTAAATTATTATGAAAGCAAGAATTCGCCATAAAAAGTCCGTTGGGCAAAAAAGCCAAAATAATAGCTGGTTAATGCTTACTTTGTTGGTGGTTGGCGTTGTGCTGCTCGGTGTGGGCTTGGTCTCTTATGTTACCGCTCCGCCATCGGCCAATGCTTCATCAGACTATGATCCTGAGGATGTGGTGACTGACCAACCCGTTCTGGCTATCCATGAAATGGAAGAGGGGCCGCCCATTCCTTTCCTCCCGGCCAGTCAGCCCCAGCCAAAAATCCAGATCCCGGAAAAGAACTTTAACTTTGGCATGATCGGTCCGCAGGATGTGGTGGAACAGGAATTTATCATTCGTAACGTAGGCGATGCGCCGCTAACGATTAGCCGGGCCTATACCACCTGCGGCTGCACCACGGCCGAATTTTCGGCTACCGTCATTCCACCGGGCAAAGTAGCCACCATTAAGCTCATCTTTGACGCCGGTTTTCACGATACGTCTGGCCAGACCGTGCGCCGGGGCTTGATTATCGAGAACAACGATCCGCAGCAGTCAAAGGCAGAAATCTGGGTGCAAGCGTCGGTACGGTCGAATTAAGGGGGGTTAGCTATGCAGCGGAAACATTGGATATTAATGTTGCGCGATCACGCTGGGCATGACCAGTCAAATCCTGGGGTGCATGATGGCTGACATCGTTTCCGAACCGCTTATTGACGGGGAAACCCTGGCAGAAAAAGAATCGCCCCGCCGGTTTTCATTGGGAACGGTTATTTCCTTTGGCCTGATCTTGGGCTTTCTGGCCCTGCTGGGCTGGGGGTTGGTTCAGGTAAACAACGGCCAGGTGGATTCCGGCATGGCTCCTGATTTCACCATCACCAGCTTTGACGGCGAAACCATCAACCTGAGCGAACTACGGGGCCAGGTGGTGATTATCAACTTCTGGGCCTCCTGGTGCCCACCGTGCCGTGAAGAGGCCGCTTACCTGGAAGCCACCTGGCGCAAGTACCAGAACAGGGATGTGATTTTCATCGGCGTCGATTACGTCGATACGGAGAAAGAGGCCCTGGCTTACCTGGAAGAGTTTGACATCACCTATTTTAACGGGGCAGACGTCGGCACGCGCATTTCCCACGATTACCGCATCGACGGCGTGCCGGAGACGTATTACGTGGCCAAAAATGGTGAACTGCGCGGCGTAAAAATTGGCCCACTGGTACCGCCGGAGCTGGACGAAAAGATTGAAGAACTGCTGGCAGAGCAGTACCCATGAGAAATTGTGAATGGTGAAGTGAAGATTCGTGTTTCACGACCACGGAGGAGTTTATGCTTGCTGATATTGGATTAATGGCCCTGGTGACGGGCTTTTTGCTGGCGGTGTATGCCACGGCCGTTTCTGCCTGGGGCGGCTGGCGCAATGAATGGCGCTGGGTAGAAAGTGCTCGCAGCGCTACGCTCCTGGCTGTGCCTTTTATGACGATTTCTGTATTTGTCGTGACGTATTCACTGTACACGATGGATTTTTCCCTGGCTTACGTCGTCGATGTTTCCAGCCAGGCAATGTCCCCTTTTTTACGGCTGACGGCACTGTGGGGCGGGCAATCTGGTTCGGTGCTGTTTTGGGCCTGGCTGATGAATGGGTTTGTGGCTGCTGTACTGTGGCGCAAATGGGAACGCGACCATGATTTGATGCCCTACTTTATCACCGTGGCCATGCTCACAACCGCTTTCTTCATTGGCATTGTGGTTTTTATTACCAATCCGTTTGCCCGTCTGTGGCACGTGCCGGGAACGACGGAGTTATTAACGGCCGTCTTCCAACCGGCCGGTGCTGTGGCGTACGTGCCGCGAGACGGCAGCGGGCTCAATCCGCTGCTGCGCCACTTTGGCATGATTGGGCATCCGCCCACCACCTATCTGGGCTTCACCGGCTTTGTTATTCCCTATGCGTTTGCCATCTCGGCGCTGCTGAGCGGCCGTTCCCGCGACGATGAATGGATTCGCACCAGCCGCCGCTGGACATTGGTCGCCTGGATATTTCTCTCCATCGGCCTCATTTTAGGCGGCCGTTGGGCCTACGACGTGTTGGGCTGGGGTGGCTTTTGGGCCTGGGACCCGGTAGAAAACGCCATGCTCATGCCCTGGCTCACCGGCACTGCCTTCCTGCACTCGGTGATGATGACCGAAAAACGAGGGATGCTCAAAGTGTGGAGCGTTTCCCTGATTATCCTCACTTACTCGCTTTCGCTGTTTGGCACCTTCATTACCCGCACCGGTGTTATTAGTTCGGTTCACTCTTTCAGCAAAACGGCGCTGGGGCCTGTCTTCTTTGTCTTTATTGGCCTGACTTTTGTCGGTTCGCTGTGGCTGCTGCTCAGGCGGCTGGATACGCTGAAGTCAGAACATGAACTGGAAAGTTTTCTTTCCCGTGAATCTGCCTTTGTGCTGCAAAACGTACTCTTTCTGGCCATCACGTTTGTGGTGTTTTTGGGCACGGTGTTTCCCCTGCTGTCTGAGCTGGTTACCGGGACCAAAATCACGGTGGGACCGCCTTATTTCCAAAAAGCCACCGGGCCGCTGTTTGCCGTACTCGTTTTGTTGATGGGGTTAGCGCCGCTGTTTGCCTGGCGCAAGCAGGCAGCCGGCCGGCTGGGACGGGCTGCGCTGCTGCCGCTGGTTGGTTCTGTGCTGTGGGCGGCCGTTTGGGGCTATGCTCACCGGCTGCATCCAGCGTCTTATTTTGCCCTGTGGCTGGTCGCTTTTGTGGTGCTGCTCATCATTTTTGAGTTTGTGAAGGGTATGCAGGCGCGCATGAAACGGGGCGAAAACCCGGCGGCGGCACTTTACCACCTGATGGGCCGCAACCGTCGCCGCTATGGCGGCTACATCATCCACCTGGGCGTGGTGATGATTGGCCTGGGCTTCATCGGTGATGCCTACTTCCAGCAGGAAACGCAGATGGCCCTGGCGCAGGGTGAATCCCTGACGCTGGGCGAGTACACGCTGCGTTTTGACAATCTGGAATCGTATCCCGGCAGTGACGGCCGTGAGGTGCTGGAAGCCACCACAAGCCTGTTTAAGAACGGCGAGTTTGTACAGACGCTCAAGCCGCGCCGCGACTTTTTTGTGGTGCAGCGCCAGCCAATGACCATTCCGGCCGTCTATCCAACATCGGCGCAAGATGTGTATGTGCTGCTGGTAGCCTGGGAGGAAATTGGCTTTGGCGCATCCACCTTCAGAATGTATCTGAATCCGCTCATTAGCTGGACCTGGGCCGGAGGTTTTGTGCTGATTCTGGGCACATTGGTTGCTGCCTGGCCGGAACGTCAGCGCCAGGCAAAACGATCTTACGTGCTCAAGCCGGAGCGGGTACAGCCTGGACTGCTGGGAGGTGACTAGAGATGTTTAGACGAAGATTACTGCTGGCGCTCCTGACGATTGCTGCCAGTTTCTACGCTGTTTCGCTGGTGCAGGCGCAAACGGTTCCGACGGATGACGAGGTAAACGCCATTGCCCGCAAGCTGTACTGTCCGGTTTGCCCTAACACGCCGCTGGACGTGTGCGAGACGCAGGCCTGTGCCGACTGGCGCGCCCAAATTCGGGATCAGTTAGCCGACGGCTGGCCGGAAGAGCAGGTGATGGCCTATTTTGTTGAGCAGTATGGCGAGCGGGTCTTGGCCGAACCGGAGCGCAGCGGATTTAACTCGCTGGTCTGGATTTTGCCGGTAGTGGCCGTGGCCCTGGGGCTGTTTGTGGCTTTCCAGGTGCTGCGCAGTTGGCGGCGCAGTGATGTTGGTTCGGTGGAAACGGCCGTTCCTACCGCACCCGCCATTTCCCCTGAAACTCGTGCCAAAATAGAACGCGAGCTGAAGGAATTGGTGTAAGGAGGCTGTAATGACAATTGGAGCTGCATTGATTGGCATAGGCATGTTGGTGCTGGCCGGCATCGTGGTGGCCCAGCCGCTGCGGCACAAAGTTGTGTTGCCGGAAGGTTCTGGCAGCGACTGTAGCAGTAATTATGATGCAGCCTTGCTGTCCCTGCGCGATCTGGAATTTGACCATCAGCTCGACGTGGTGAGCGATGAAGATTACGCCCGCACAAAAGGGCAGTTGATGACGCAAGCGGCACAAGCTTTGGAGCAGCAGGTAGAAGTACGGGGTGAGCTGGATGAGCTTATTGAAACGGCCGTGCGCGCCAAACGCGGCGGCACAAACCAGCCGCTTACCTGCCAACACTGCCAGGAGCAGCTGGCACCGGATGATAATTTTTGCCCGCAGTGTGGCCGAATTGCCCAGGTGAACTGTCCGGTCTGCCAGCAGGCCGGGACGCCGGGTGACAACTTTTGCACCGGCTGCGGCACCTCATTAAAAGATGTTCTGCATGTTGCAGGCAGGTGAATGATGATGAAACGTTTTTGTATTGTTTTGCTAACTTTGCTGTTGCTGTGGAGTACGGCCGTCCCGCTTTTTGCCCAGGAAGAGCCCCAGCCTACCGGACCTGTTTCCGGCCAAATCACCAATCTGACGCCGGGGGGAACGATTCCGGCGGGCCTGGAGCTGATGCTGCACGCCTGGGACCGGGATTTTAACGAGAAGCTGATGATTGAAGGCCAAGCAACGGCGACAGGCACCTTTCAGTTTGATGATGTACTGTTGAATTCGGACTGGCTTTACGCCGTCATGCTGACGGTTGATGACGTGCTTTATTTTTCCGAACCGACGTCATTGCCAGCCGGAGCCCCCACCCTAAACCTGGACGTTCCCATTTACGACAAGACGAGCAGCACCGCCGCCGTGCAGGTGGCGCGCCAGCACGTATTTTTTGATGCGGCGCAAGATGGTCTGCTGGTGGGGGAAATTTATATCCTTTCTAACCTGGGTGATCGGACCGTTGCCGGCAATAACGGGGAAGACACGCTGCTCTCTCCCTTGCAGTTTAACCTGCCGGAAGCGGCGCAAAACGTTACGTTTGAAGGCGATGAGGACGGCCGTTATCTGCTTACCCCCGGCGGCTTTGTGGACACAGCACCGCTGCGTCCCGGCGAAGGCACCGGGCAGGTGGTTGTCCGCTACGTGCTGCCTTATGAGGATGGTATGAACTACACGCTGGCACCCAATTGGCCAAACAACGGCGTCAATTTCCTGGTGCCGGAAGGTGTTGGCATTACCCTGACGGGTGACGGCCTGACGGCAGAAGAAACCCGCGACATGGGCGACGGCCGTCTGGTGGCTGTTTATAACTATGGCGGCATCCAGCCTGGTGAAACACTTAGCCTTACGCTAAAAGGTGAACTGGCAGTGACCGCTGCGAGTCCTACGGTAGAAATAATCGAGGCACCTGAATCGGCTCCAATCAGCAAAAATTGGGCGATAGGTGGCATGATTGCCGGTTTGCTTCTGATTGGTACGGCCGTTTGGTGGTACCTGCGTTCGGGAACTGAAGATGAAGAAGAGGCATTGATGGAACCTGACAGCAGCTTTGATGAGTTGGTACTGCAAATCGCTCAGCTGGATGCTGCCCGTGAACAGGGCAACCTGGATGAAACGATGTATTGGCAGCAGCGCGATAACCTGCGCCAGCAGGCCCAGGCCATTTTGGCCCAAGCGGAGGCTGGTTAGGAGACTTTATGAACGACGAAAACCTGGAAAACACGGCCGTTCCTCTGCAAGGTGGCTGGCGGCATTTTCTTTTGCTGGCCGGTACATTTGGCTTAACTCTGGTTCTCATTCTGGCCTGGAGACCGGCCAAAACCCAGTTATTGTCCAATGAGGGTGTCGGCCCGGTCCAACCCGCCCCGGCGGCAAGTGCGCCGCTGGAAATCAACCTGCCGCAGCAGCATCAACTGCCGGTTAGCTGGGGGGATTTGGGTCCGCAGCTGGTGGCTGCTGGAGCCATTGACGCTGCCCGCTTCATTCAACTTTATGTCGATGGCGGACGGCCGTTAACCGCCGCCCAACAGGAACTACTCTACACTGCCAGCGACGAGCCTATTGTCATCGACTACCACAATGCTCGATTTGTGCTCAACTTCTTCTGGGCATTGGGGCTGGTTAATCAGAACCCAATTCTCACGGAGGGGCCAATGATGCAGCAAAGCGAGGGGGACATCGGCCGTTTTGCTTCAACCGGCGGCTGGACGCTGGGCCATCATCCCGCCCCAGACCTTTATGCCAGCGTCCCACTGATCTCGCTCACGCCAGAGCAGCAGTCACGCCTGGAGGAAGTGGCGTATAACGTCTACCGGCCCTGCTGCAACAACCATACCGCCTTCGCCGACTGTAATCACGGCATGGCCATGCTGGGCTTGCTGGAGCTGCTGGCCAGTCAGAACACCACGGTAGAAGAGATGTTTGCTGCGGCCAAAGCCGTAAATGGGTTCTGGTTCCCGCAGCAGGTGGTGGAAACGGCCGCTTTCTTCAAAGCCACCATGAATCTTGATTATGCCGACGTTGAACCGCGTATGGCCACCGGCCCTGAGGTATTTTCCGGCAGCGGCTATGGGCAGGTACGCCAATGGCTGGCGGCAAACAATTTGTTAGGGCAACCTCAAGGTGGCAGCAGTTCCTGTGGCACATAATGACGAGCCTTTAACGGTTTGCCGACAAAAATTTTGGATGAATAAGATGAAAAGTAAACGTGCAATTTCTATAATGATTGTTTTATTGTTTCTGGTGGGGCCTGGGCTGGCTGGCTGTGGGAATGAGGATACGGCCGTTAACCATGCCCATCCCATGGCCCCGTTGGAAGAGATGCCGGATCAGGTGCAGGATTCAGGCCGAGAAATTCGTGAAAGCTATCAATTTGCTACGGCCAACCTGGAGCTAGCCGACGCTATCCCCTGTTACTGTGGCTGCATCGGTCTGGGGCATACCTCCCTTTACGATTGTTATGTGTCTGGCGTCGATGAAACAGGCCAGACTCAATTTGATAATCATGCCGAATACTGCTCGATTTGCAATGATATTACCCTGGACACGATGCAAATGGTGGATGAGGGCAAAAGCACCTCAGAAATCTTTGCCCAAATCGAAACGGATTACGCTCGGTTTGGTCCGCCGACAGAGAAGCTTGAAAACGGAGAATCATAAATGAAAAAATGGTTGAGCATGATGGCCTTCATTGTTTTGGCTGTGGGATTGGCTGCTTGTGGCGGTCCACCCCAAATTTCACTCCCCGAAGCCAGTTTGGCTTTAGGTGATGTGGTGAACGGAGAGATTATTACCCGCGAAGTGACGGTGCAAAACGTCGGCGAATCTGACCTGATCATTGAAGCGGTTACAACTTCTTGCGGCTGTACGGAAGCGGCCGTCACCCCCATGCGTATTCCCAGCGACGGCAGCGGCACCCTGACAATTCGCTTTGATTCCGGCGCTCACGGACCTGACCTGACGGGGCAGCTCATTCGGCAAGTGTTTGTTGCCAGCAATGATCCGGAACAGCCGGAAATCGTTGTGGAGTTTGAGGCCAACATCCTGTCGCCATCTGAGCCGTAGGCCATTTGGCGTATGGACTACAGGCCGAATGGCGGAGTGTTTTGCCAGCCAAACCGGATTAAAATCGGTATCTACTGTGAGGGACAACAACCCTCAACCCTCGATGTAAGGAGAAAAATTGTGAAAAGATTGGCTGGTTTTTTGGTGATATTGATCTCATTAATCCTCGTTGCCTGTGGTTCCGCTGAACCAACGCCGCCGCCTACCTTGTCCCTTTCCCTGTTGGCTACTGACATTGCCTATGATCAAGAGCAACTTGAGGTGATGGCGGGACAACCGGTTAAAATAATGTTAAGTAATGAAGGGGCACTGGAACACGATTTTAGCATCATGGAAATACCCCACCTGGGGGAGGTTATGGCCGAAGAAATGGAAGAAGGGGCGGAGCATGGTGTGCATGACATGAGTGAAATGGATATGGATCCAGAAGTTCATGTTGCTGCCCCGATTGGTGGCCGCAGCAGTGTGGAATTTACGCCATCTACACCGGGAGAATATGAATTCTTCTGTACGACCGCCGGGCACAAAGAAGCGGGCATGAAAGGGACGTTGGTGGTTCAAGCGCCTTAAACCTTAAAGTAGAAAGATCAAAGGGTTCACTCAAAATCAACTTGGGTGGCACGGTCAGGAGACCGGCCACAGCAAATTCAAAAGTTATTTGCGATTGAACCCAAAGGAAACGGCCGTTTGCAACTGAGAACGGCCGTTTACTATTGGCGTCAATTCCGCAAAGATATGTATTGGCCGGATTACACACCGCGCAAAAAGAAAAATACGTGCTGGCGAGGCATTGGCATTTTGCTCATTCTGCTCACCAGCTTTCTCCTGGCCGGGGAGATAAATGGCTGGTGGCAAATTGTAGATTCCGCCAATAGTCTTCAGAAAGAACCAGCGGCAGAAGTTGTTGAGCAGGATATTTTGGCAGAGGAGAAGGGCGCGGCAACGGCCGTCCCCATCCGACCTACAAAAGTGTCCCCTTCATCATTAAGTGCGGCAGCCCAGGCCCCAGATTTTACCCTGCCAGACCTGAACGACAGCACACAAATGCATACGCTTTCTGGTTACGCAGGCAAGCCTGTAATATTAAACTTTTGGGCCAGCTGGTGTGTTCCCTGTCGTGAAGAGATGCCTGCCCTCCAGCGAATCTATGAGCAGCACAGTCCGGATGGCTTGGTAGTGCTGGGAATCAACCAGACGTTTGTGGATGACCTGGAAACAGCCCGCGCTTTTGTTGCAGACCTGGGCCTTACTTTTCCCAATGCCCGTGATGACGAGGATGAAGTATCTAGCTCGTTGTATGGGATTATGGGTTTGCCCACCAGTGTGTTTGTTTCAGCCAATGGAGAAATTGCCCATGTGCAGGTGGGGCAGCTAACGGATGAACAAATTGAACGCTACAGTGCCCGGCTGGTAGCAGGCGGAAAAATTGTTCCCTGATGGCAAATAATCAGGATTCCTTTTAGAATTCACAAATCACAACGATTTTTGGAGGTCGTTTGCATGCATCGATATCTGCGTTTACTTTTTGCAGCTAGCATTCTTGCGCTTTTTCTAGCAGGGGTGTCGCCTGTACTGGCGGCCAACTGCTACTTTTGGGAGGGGATAGGTGAGTATGTTTGTGACAGCGAGGCAAAACCGGCCGCTGCTTCTCCTTTTGTCACGCCGGTGACACCGGAAGACACGTTGTTTGGCCACCGTTGGTACGGCCGTTTAGCCGACTATACCAACGTTTACAGCGAACCAATTCGCACTTCGGCTGTGGTGCGCAACGTAGGCGATGGCTATCTCTTTGCCACCGTTAAACGCTGGTTTGACAACGACGCAGGTGAAAAATGGTATGAAATCAACCACAATGAGTATGTTCATGAAGATGATCTCACGCTGGTGGAGCCGGCCACGTTCCAGGGCGTAGAAGTGCTGCAGCAGCCGCAACGGCCGTTTGGCTGGGTGGTGCAGGCGGTAACGCCCAGCCACGAACCAGATGGCGAACCAGACGAACTGTTTGCCGAACTGCCTCGCTATACTTTTGTGCAAATTTACGACGTCAAAGTGGGTAATGAGGATTGGCTGTGGTATGACATTGGCGACGGCCGTTGGGTGCGCCAAACCTTTTTCAGCATCGTAGATGTCAATCCCCGGCCTGAAGGCGTGGGCAAAAACGAATTCTGGACAGAAGTAGACCTGTACGAGCAAACCTTCGCCGCGTACGAAGGTGATCGTATGGTTTATGCTACGCTTATTTCCTCTGGACTGAACCGCTGGCCAACACGGGAAGGACTGTTTCAGGTGTGGGATCGCTTCTACGAGTACAAAATGTCTGGGGCTGAAGGGCAGGTCGATTATTACTTCCTGGAAGATATTCCCTACATCATGTATTTTGATGAAAAAATTGGTGCGGCCTTACACGGCACATACTGGCACGATCGCTTTGGCTTCAAGCACAGTCACGGCTGCGTTAACATGCCCATTAAAGATGCTGAATGGACGTTTAACTGGTCGGCCGACGCCCCCAACGATTTGTGGGTTTGGGTGCATACATCTGATCCCTACGTCCATTTGGAGCAGAATGAATAAACTGCAACTGACACCGAACACGACGCTGTACCCCGTGCCCGTTGTATTGGTAACTTGTGGTGCCGGAGATCAGGTAAACATCTTTACGCTGAACCGCATTGCCAGCTGTAACGCCGAACCACCGATGCTCTCTATTTCGGTACGGCCGTCCCGCGCCAGCCACGATCTCATTGACCAAACCGGCGAGTTTGTGGTCAATATCCCCTGGCCCAATCTGGAACTTGTAGCAGATTTTGTAGGAACCACCACCTGCCGCGAAGTTGATAAGTGGCAAGAAACAGGGCTTACCACTCAACCTGCGGTCGTTGTCGCAGCACCAATGCTTGATGCCTGCCCGGTAAACCTGGAATGCCAGGTGCGCCACAGGCTGCGCCTGCCCTCTCACAGCCTGTTTGTGGCCGAAGTGGTAGCGCTCCACGCCCTGCCAGATGTGTTGAACGGCCGTCAAGAGGTGGATTTTGAGCAGGCCGGAGCCGGGCTGGCCTACAGGGCTGGCGTGGTGCGAGAGCGACCGGTAGATAATTTCCAGCCGGACGCACTGCGGCAGCAAATCCACCGTTGGCGCGACAGCCAGTAGGTGCTGCTTATTTTGCGAAATCAACCCATGAGTAAACGAACCAAACATATTATTCTGGCTGTCGCCCTGCTACAAATTGCCGCTATTCTTTTTTTGCTCATCGCGCCGCCACTCGTTCGAGCCCTGCCCGGTGAAGTGCGGATACGTCTGGCCCGAATTCCGCTGGGTGAAGCGCTGCTGGATATTGGTGTGACCCCTTTACCTACGGCACTGGCAGCACCGACAAATGTCGTGGCGCGATCCCAAATTGTGATTCCAACAGTGGGCTTGCCAACCACAACGGCAACTGCTGTCCCTACGGCCGTTTCTACCCCGGATGCGGATTCGGCCGTTACTTCACAATCTCCCACCGTCCCCACCGACACGCCAACGCCTGTGCCAACGGCCGTTCCCTTGCCCCGTCAGACCCGCATCGAGGGTTTAAAGATAATGCCACAGGGTTTTAACAACTGCGGGCCCGCCAACCTGACTATCAATCTGAACTTTTACGGCAACCCGACCATCCAGGCAGAAGCGGCCGCATTCCTGAAGCCCAATCGGGAGGATCGCAACGTCAGTCCCTGGCAAATGGTCGATTACGTGAATGAGCAAACCAATTTGCGCGCATTCGTTGGCAGCGGCGGTGATTTAGAGCTGATCAAACGCTTTTTAGCCAATGGGCTGCCCATCGTCATTGAAAAAGGATATGAACTGCCCACTGAGGGCTGGCTGGGCCATTACCTCACCATGTTTGCCTATGACGACGACAAGCAGGAATTCCTGAGTTTAGACACCAACCTTGGCCCTTGGGACGGCAGCGGTCGACTAGATTCGTATGAAACGGTCAATTATTACTGGCAGCAGTTTAACTACACCTTCTTCGTTGTTTATCCGCCAGAAAAAGAGACATTAGTGCAGTCACTGCTAGGCCCGGATATGTTTGAACGGGAGGCAATGTGGCGCAAAGCCGCCGAACGGGCGCAGGCTGAAATAGAGGCCGATCCCCAAAACGGCTTTGCTTGGTTTAATTTGGGCACCAATCTTACCCGCCTGGGTGAAATGACCGGAGAGGCTGCCTTTTACGAAAATGGCGCTGCCGCATTTGACAATGCGCGCCTGGTTGGCGTACCGCCGCGCTTTGTCTGGTATCAGTTCCGGCCTTATATTGCTTACTCGACATTGGCGAAAATCGCACTTTTAACAAAAAAATAGACGCTCTGTAATCTTGCAAATGGCGTGCACCAAGAATCGGGCTTCAAAGAGCGCTTTTGAACCCCGTTAGCGCACCAGGCGGCAGCCAATCAAGTTTAGGCGGGCTGGCTATCTAAGCGTAGGAAACGTTGCAAAACAAGGTCAACATCTCCCGTTTCAATTGCCATTTCCACTGCGCCAGTTAACCAGTCCACCGCATGTTCGTCTCGATGCTGCCGAATAATGTCGCCGTAAGTCTGTATTTGGCTCGAACGGTCACGGTCAAACCGCTGTTCCACATAAGCCCAGGCCAGATGAACGACGACCATATACCTGTCGACCGCCTGGTAAGCGCGTACCCGAAAATCAGCCAGCCCTAATTGCGTCTTGGCATAAAAGTTGACGACTTCGCATGACCACCGCCAAGAGTACCCTTGCAAGACCTGCCTGGTCGAGCAACTAAAGTCCGTACTCATGAAGTACGAGAGAGCTTTGGCTCTCGGGTGCCTTTTGGAAAAGAATACACGGACATCGTGGGGAACATTGGCTAAACGGCCGTTTTGCCGCCGCACAAAATAGGTGGATTTATCCCCGTCCGTCGTGGTGACACAAACTTTGGTGTACCACTTGTGCCTTAACTCTTGGGCATGTTGGTCAAGGCGCTTGTCACTCAGGCGGCGGTTGCATTTCAAACCGCAAGTGACCTGCCAACGTTGGCGGCGACAGTATTTAATGAGATTCGCTGAAGCGTACCAACTGTCAAATTGCACCACCACTTTCCAGCCTGTGGGTAACAGCGGACGCAACTGCTCTAGAATGGTCCGCGCCAGACGGTACTTGCTGCGAAAACGAAGTCGCTGCGACTTCTCCCGTTTTCGATTCAGGCGGCGCACCGTTTTTTGACGCAAGTACAGACGTAAATCAACCGTAGCTGTCTGTTGGCCAACACGCAGCGTACAGACAAGATAGCAGAAAGCATTTTTGTAGCGCGGTTTGCTCTTCGTACTTTCGCTATGGTCATGATGCCAATCCACCGCCTGAATATGGCGTGTGGCCTTGTCTTTTTCACCCAGCGAATCGTCAATGTTAAGGTAAATGACTGGTGGTGTATCGCTTTGTGCCACACCCGCCAGCAAACGGTTCACTTGATAGCTTCGCAGTGCCGCGCGCACATCAGGCGCTTGCCAGGGGCTGATTCGTAGAAAATCGGCCATGTTGGAAGCGTCAGGTGCTTGCACAAATTGCCGCTGTAGGGCAGCCAGGGTCTTGCTATCTTCACAAACCAGCAGCGCGTCAGCCATATTGAGCATGTGCTGCCGCTGGGGCACAGACAGGTCAAGACCTAATTCGTTAAAAAAGGAATGCAGTTGGTCGGAATTGTGTAAAATACGGGTAAGCATGGGACACTTCCTGTTGGAACCGGTGGGCTAGTTGTTCGGCAATTATCCCACTCAGGCGGTGTCCTGTGCCCAATCCTTCTCGCACACTTCTGGCTTTGCGATCCATTCAATTGTTAAAGAGGCTCTGAAAAATTTTCGCCAGAGTCAAGTTGCTTATATGAAAGTCGGCCGTTACCAGGAAATGATCGATTTGGCCGGTGCTGTATTGGAAACACAGGGGGGGAGAAATGTCGAGGAAACCTATTTATATCAGGGGCATGCCCTGGCGCTTTTGGGGGATGGGCCTGGCGCTGTTGATGCTTACGAACAAGCTTTGCGGCTAAATGAAAACTTCTATCCCGCGCAGTGGGCTTTGGATGCTATCGTCTCGTCGCCTTAAAATATCACTGAGGTTCCAGAATAGACCACATCTTTTCCAATTGCTGCCGCGAAAGTTTGTACTTGGAAGTCAAATAGGTCTCTATGATTAAACGATATTCATTCGCTGTTTTGAGCCATTCAAGAACAGCATCTTTTTCAAATCCTTTTACCTGGGAGATGCTTTGTAGACCGGTGCCGGTGGCCAATAAGGCCAACGTCTCCATAATGTCAGATACATTGGTGATCTCGTAGGCAAAAAGAGAAGTTACCTCAGGATGATGCTGTTCAAATGACTTCGTCTTGAACTGGAACATGGCTAGATCGGTCATATCACTAACCGATTCAAACAAAGGTGCTACTAATTTAAGCATCAATCGTTGAAATATAATATAGGCGAACAAGATGCCTAGAAAATCAATGAGCAAACTAACCACATCGAAAATTTGCCACAGAGGGATATCTGTCGTGAGGAGTTGCAATAGCCTTGGCAGAAAGAGAAGGGGGATGGCGGCAGCAGTATAAATCATTGGTCGAGAAAGCAGGTAAGGGGCAATCAACAGAATCAGGCTTCCCAGCAAGATGTAGATAAAAATATGTGCCAGGATATGGGTGAAGTTTGTGCTCACAAATGTCAACGTGCGATTGATTCCCCAGGGCCGCAGCCACCAACTCAATAGCAAAATGATACTCCCGATCAACAATGTCCATCCAACCACTTGTCTGTGCTTTTTGAAAAAATTGCCTTCTTGAAGTTTTGTCATAAACATCCACTCCTGATAGTTATCCCTGCTGTCGAGAAACTCTATTGTACAAGAAACTGGGCCAACGTTGCTTAGGCTATTTGGCTTAACACGTATCAAGCAGAATGGCTATTGTGACGTTCAAAGCTGACGATTATGCTAAACGGCGAATAGCTGGGCGAATATGCCCACCCAAATCGCCAAGATCATAAGCCAGATGCCCACAACAATCAACACGAGGCCGCCACCTCGTTGGATTGACTGCACGCCGGCCCGTAGCGGCTGGAGAAGTAGGTTTTGGGCAGTGCCAACCAGAAGCATCAGGAAAGCCATTATTATAATGATGGTGACTGCCGCCATCGAAAAGGCAAGCAGGACGGCCGTTCCCGTCCCCACTGTTAAAGTATGTAAGGCCAGACCGGCCAGGATTGGCCCTGTTCAGCCAAAGCCGGCCAAAATATAACCAAAACCGTATAAACCATAACTCAGTGTGGTTCGTTGGTGACGCAGTTGGGACTGTTTGTGCCACAAAGGTTGTAACGCCTGGTTGAGCCAGCCAATATTGAGCGAACGCCCTTGCAGTTGCCAAAGACCAAAGCAAACCAATACCAACCCGACCAGCAGGCGCAGGGCTCGTCCGGCATTGCTGGTGAACGTCACCCCGGCTATCCAACTGCCTGCACCGAGTACCAGTGCCAAACCTGTGAGCAGCAAGAACAGCGCCGCTCCAATGGCAAACGCCCCGGCGGAACGCAGCAAACGGCCGTCTGCTGAAGATTCTCGCGCCAGCAGGGTAAGCAGCAGTGGAAATGAGCAGGGGGAAAAGAGGGAGGCAACTCCAGCCATTATCGCTAGAGGAAGTAAACCACTGGCTGTCACAGAATTCAAAGCAAAGCGAGGGTACATGATGTAGCCAATATAGCCGAAAAGGGAGAGTAGAAAAACGGCCGCTGCCAACCAGATGTACCGCTTCATCAACCTTAAACCACTCATATCGATTATTGTTCCTCTCGCTGCTTACTGATGCAGTGATGATCACCATATGAACAAAAAACGCAGCAGTCACCGGGTAACGGCCGTAATTTCATACCACAACTGGCACACTTATGAGAAATCAGTCAATAATCCGGTGGAATGACCAGTGCTTCGACAAAGCCACATTCTGGACATGTCAAATTCGTTCGAGTCACAATTTCCATCATTCATCTCCTGTTGGACGGTACACTAATTACTGATAACCGTTCGCGAAGCGGTCGCCTGGCGATATTGCCGGTTACGATTCAGCTCGTTCAGTCACAAGATGGCAAACGCAGTTTTTACCCTCCACATCATCGGTTGGGAAAGTAAGGCCCAGGGCGTGTAATTCCCGCAGTTCTACCTCTAACCGCTGCAAATCGGCGATGCGCTGGCGGATTTCGGCCGCTTTTTCATCGAGCATTTGCAGCAGGACCCGGCAGGGGGCTTCACGCCGGTCGCGCAGCGCCAGGAGTTCGCCGATGTCGTCCAGGGACAGGCCAAGTGACCGCGCCTCAATGACAAATTTGACGCGATCAACGGCCGATTCCTCATAGTCCCGGTAGCCATTGGGCTGACGTTTGGGCAGTGGCAGCAGGCCAATCTCCTCATAATAACGAATGGTCTTGGCAGACAGATTTGTCTGTTGGGCAAGCTCTTTAATTTGCATGGTTGTACCTCATGGCTAACTATCATACACCTTCCAGTAGCTGGAAGGTCAAGCGCCTCTTTACCGGATACGGACGGCCATTCTGAAAACAGAAACAAACAATATCTCGCGGCATTTACAGAAGCTAAAGCAGGCGGGGTTGGTAACGGCCGTTGGCGTTTACCAACTATACGGTTATCTGGCTATCACATTGCCAATTGAATGGCGGAAAACTGCCTCGACTAACGTTCATTATTATCTAAAGGGGTGGCGGTCATAGTGTTATTCATTCAATAGCTAACCAACAAGTGTTCACAGTGTGATCTTGGTTGGAAGGAGGCAGTTGCCATGTCAACCCTAATCCGTAGAAATGTCGCCCACGTCTCTCAGGCTGAACGCGACAAATTAATCAACGCTATTGTCCAGGCAGATATGACTAAACTGTTCCCGGACGGCGTTTCTTATTGGGATAAACAAGATCAAATTCATCAGGCCACACATGTTCACGGCGGACCTTCTTTTTTGCCCTGGCACCGGGAGTTAGTCAACCGGTTCGAAGCACTGCTGCAAGAAGTAGATCCCACCGTAGCCCTCCATTATTGGGACTGGACAACAGATCCGCGCAACAGTCCGGACGGCCAGGGTGGTTTTGTCGATCTGTTTACCGGCTCCAATTTTGGCAGCAGTTCAGGACGGGCTGACGTCCCATTTGACTCTTTGGACAACGCTGGGGTATTTGACGGCAGCCGGGATCAAACGGGCGATCCGGCCGATCCGCCCCAGGAAATTACGCGCAATATTTCTCCCGGAAGTCCCCCGGCACAATCTGACAATGCCATCATTACTTCGGCCGATATGCTGCCACAGGCGCAGCAGTGGACGCAACTTCGTGAGACAATAGAGCAATCCCCGAATCACAATTCCATACATCCCTACATTGGTGGAACCATCGGCAGTGCCCACTCTGCCTTTGAAGACCCTTTTGTGTTTTTGCTTCATGCCAATGCCGATCGCTTATGGGCCATGTGGCAGACTGTTCCTGGTAATGAATGGCGGCTAGACCCGGCGCAAACCTATGGTGACGAGACCAGCGATCCGGTCATTCTGGAAAACCTGGAGCCGTGGGCGGGTGGGTCTGGTTTACGCCCCTGGGCACCCCCGGAAAACCAGCAAGTTATTAAAAACTCCCGCCATCTCACTGTTGTGAAACCGCCCTGTTATGATACGCTGCCCTTTTCGGTTGAGCTGACGACACCAGCCACCCTTGGCGCGCCAATTACCTTCAATGATATCCCCGAAGGGGCAACGGCCGTTCGCGCCGCTGTCTTTCTGGTCAAAGGATGCCGCTCCATGACCTTTACTGTCACCAGTGGACCGGCCGCGCCTTTTAGTGTCTTCAGCACGCTGCCGCTGCCGCCGACAACGCCATCCAACCAGCTGGAGGCCGAAACCCGCGTCTGGTTCGCTTACACCGGCAGCAGCGCCGGCGACGTTGCCGACAGCAGCGTTACCATTCGCTGCGAAGAGACAGAGCAGGAGTGGACCATTCCCATCACGGCCAACACCGTTCCCTGGCCCACGGTCGCTTCGCTGTTGGTGTTGGACAAATCGGGCAGTATGGATTGGGCTTCCGGCATTTCTGGCAAGCGGCGCATGGACGTGCTGCACGATGCTGCTCCCATTTTTGTTGAACTGATGCCGAATAACGATGCGTTAGGTATTGTCAGTTTTGATCACAATGCTTATCCGGTGATGGGCGTTACGACGGCGGGACCGCCGGTGATCGGCATGGGACGCTCGACGGCCAACACCGAAATCGGCAACCTGGAGCCTAATCCGGCCGGTGCCACATCAATTGGCGATGGCGTTTTTCTGGCCAGCAATACGCTGGCCCCGGTTGGCGGTTTTGATCACAAGGCGATTGTCGTCTTTACCGATGGGCACGAAAACAGCTCTCGCTATCTTTCGGACCCGGATGTGCAGGCAGTGATTAATGACCGTGTGTTTGCCATCGGCCTGGGTACGGCCGCTAACCTGAATCCAGCGGCGCTGGACGCCATCGCCAACAGTACCGGCGGCTTTTTGATGATGACCGGTGCTGTAAGCAACGATGATTTGCTGCGGCTGCATAAATATTTCTTGCAGATATTGGCCGGCGTGACAAATACGGCCGTTGTCGTTGACCCCGAAGGCAGTATCAAACCCGGCCAGGAACATCGCATTCCCTTCTACCTGAGCGAAGCAGACATTGGGGCAGACGTGATTCTGCTGTCCCCGGCTCCCTGGGCCATTGAGTTTGTGCTGGAAACGCCGTCTGGCAAGGTGATTAACGCCATAGACAGCGCCAGCATTCCCAATATGACTTTTGTCAATGGCAATCAGGTGCACTATTACCGGATGACGCTGCCTGTTCCGGTAGCTGACGGTGAACACGCCGGAATCTGGCACGCCATTCTACAAGTAGATGAAGGCCAGTTCAAGGAATATCTGAGTACATTCCGGCAGCGGGAAGATTCCACGGCGCTGCGGCGGGCAATAGCCCATGGTGTACCGTACAGCCTCAATGTACAGTCGCGGTCCAACCTGACCATGCAGGTGCAGGTCATTCAGTCTGGCTATGAACCGGGAGCGGTAGTTACCTTGCGGGCGCTGCTGCGGGAGTATGATCAGCCGGTGCCGAACAGGGCCAGGGTGAAAGTGGCGGTTAAACGGCCGGACGGGACGGCAACCACTCTCGTTTTGGCTAAAATTGAGCCAGGTGTTTTTGAGGCGGCATTTACGGCAGCGCTGCCCGGCATCCACCAACTGACTTTCCGGGCTGATGGGGAAACGTGGTACGGCCGTCCCTTCACCCGCGAAGAACTGCGCACTGCGGCCGTCTGGCGCGGCGGCGATAATCCGCCTCCTACAACGGCAACGGATCCGTCTACGCAGAATGAGCGGCTCTGCGAGCTAATCAACTGTCTCTTGAAGGATCAAGGTGTGGTGGAATTCTTGCACCGCCATGAAATTGACACTCAACGGTTAGCCCGGTGCTTGCAGCAAATTTGTCATGTTCGGCGAGATGATGCAGGACAACTGCAAACCATTCGTCCGGGACAGATTGCCAGGGGCAATCTGTCCGAACTGCGTTCAGTTTTAGGTAACACCAGAGCAGACGAATTCCTGACCATGTTAGGCCAAATTACTGGCTAATTTTGAATGGGTTTCAAGCGAAACGGCCGTATTGTGTGCACAGTGTGCACACAATACGGCCGTTCTGAAAAAGAGGAAGAAAAAAAACTTGCTGCCGCTTTAGTTCAGCTTCACCCGTTTCAACCGCAGCGAATTGCTCACCACGCTGATGCTGGAGAAAGCCATCGCCCCCGCGGCCAGAATCGGACTGAGCTGGCGCAGGAAGTCAGGGGCCCAGGCAAAGGGAGCTAACACCCCGGCAGCGATAGGTATCAGGGCTGTATTGTAGGCAAAGGCCCAGAACAGGTTTTCCTTGATGTTGCGCATGGTCGCTTTCGACAGATGAATCGCCTGTGGGACACTGCGCAGGTCGCCGCGCATTAGCGTCACGTCGGCTGCTTCCATGGCTACATCCGTGCCGGTGCCAATCGCCAGACCGACATTGGCCTGTGCCAGGGCCGGCGCGTCGTTAATGCCGTCGCCAACCATGCCAACAAAGTAGCCTTCTTCCTGGAGCTGGGCCACATAGCTGGCCTTGTCGCCGGGGAGCACCTCGGCAAAGACGCGGTCAATGCCTACTTCACGAGCGATGGCCTGCGCCGTGGCTTCGTTGTCGCCGGTCATCATTATCACCGTCAGCCCCTGGTCGTGCATCTGCTGCACGGCCGTCTTAGAACCCTCTTTGATAGTGTCGGCAACACCGATAATGGCTGCTGCCTGCCCATCCACCGCCAGCCACATCGCAGTCTTGGCTTCGTTTTGCAGTTGTTCCGCTTTGGCTCCCAGACCATTCAGCATGACCTCTTCGCGCTCCATCAAGCGCCGGTTGCCAATCAGGATGCGACGGCCGTTTACCGTAGCGGCAATCCCATGCCCGGCGATGCCTTCAAAGTCTTGTGGTTCATCCAAAAGCAGTTCGCGCTCCTGTGCGGCGCGCACGATGGCTTCGCCCAGCGGATGTTCTGATCCCCGCTCGGCGCTGGCGGCCAGAGCCAGCCAGTAATCGGTGTTCGGTGATCGGTGGTCGGTAAGGAGGTGCTCGGCAACGGCCGTTTGACCACCGTTTACTGAATGCTGATTACTGATCACTGCCAACTGCTCGCTCACGATCACGTCCGTTACCGCCGGTTCGCCACGGGTAATCGTGCCTGTTTTGTCCAGGACGATGGCGGTGAGCTTGTGGGCCTGCTCCAAGGCGGTGCTGTTTTTGAACAGCACACCCGCTTCGGCTCCTTTGCCCACACCCACCATAATGGACGTTGGTGTTGCCAGGCCCATGGCGCAAGGACAGGCGATGACGAGAACGGCCGTCAGCCGCAGCATTGCGGCAACCAGGTCACCGGTTGCCAGGTACCAAACGGCAAACGTGGCAAACGCCAGCACGATGACGGCCGGGACAAAGTAGGCGGAAACCCGGTCTACCACCTTTTGAATCGGTGCCTTGCTGCCCTGTGCCTGCTCAACCAGGCGGATAATTTGAGCCAGCGCCGTTTCCTTGCCGACTTTGGTGGCCTCAAACTTCAGCAAACCCTGTTTGTTAATAGTGGCCCCGATAACCTCGTCGCCCACACTCTTGTCCACAGGCAAACTTTCACCGGTGATCATGCTTTCATCAACGGCCGAATGTCCTTCAATGATCACCCCATCCACCGGTACCTTTTCGCCGGGGCGGACAAGAACAACATCGCCGGACAGAACTTCGGCAATGGGAATGTCGATTTCCTGCCCGTTACGCACCACGCGGGCCGTTTTTGCCCGTAGGCCCATCAATTTCTTAATCGCTTCGCTAGTCTGCCCCTTGGCGCGTACTTCCAGCAGCTTGCCCAGCACAATGAGGGTGATGATGGCTGCGGCCGTTTCATAATAAACGTGCGTGCCAAATAGCTCATTGCCCAGCGTAGTGGCAATCAGCACCAGCGTACTGTAACCGTAGGCGACGGTTGTGCCCATGGCCACCAACACATCCATGTTGGCGCTGCCGTTGCGCAGTGCCTTGTAAGCGCCGGTGTAATAGTCCCAGCCAACCCAGAACTGCACCGGTGTGGCCAGAACCAGGAAAGCCCAGTTAACCCACGGTTCGTGGGACCACATGCCCAGCAGTCCAAAGTCACGCAGCATGGTCCAGATAACCAGCGGAACGGTAAAGACAGCCCCGATAATCAGGCGCTGCCATTGGTGCCGAATCTCGGCGGCACGCGCCGCTGCTTCGGCATCTTCTTGCTCTTCTTCGCTTTCGGTTTGAACCACATCGTAGCCGGCATTACGCACGGCGGCGACGAGACTTTCTTTGTCGGTAGCGCCAGGCGCGTAGGAGACGGTGGCCCGTTCGCTGGCAAAGTTAACCGAGGCGTCGATGACGCCGTCCACTTTTTTCAGGCTGCGTTCAATGATGTTGGCGCAGTTGGCACAGGTCATGCCAATTAAGGGCAGTTCGACTGTAGCCGTCGGAATCTGATAGCCCGCTTTTTTGACGCGGTTGATCACATCTACTGTAATATCCTGGACGTTGGTAACGGCCGGATCGTAAGTAACGGTTACTTTTTCACTGGCAAAATTGACCACGGAATCGGTAACGCCCGCGGCCTTTTTGCTGTTGCGCTCCACCGAAGCGACACAGTTGGCACAGGTCATGCCAATAACGGGGAACGTAATTTGCTGTAATTTTGACATATTGTCCTCCGTGATGCGTGATTATGTGACCGGTGAATTTACCCGATCTCACCTACCACGCTTCACGCTCTAGCTGATTTGGATTAGCCCCTCAGGCGGGTAGTTAATCTCCTGTAAGGTGGCTTGAATCCTTTCCCAGGTGGCAGGCTCCTGCCACTCGACGGTAACTTGTTTGCTGTCTTGAACGGCCGTAACGTTCATCACCCCAACCAAATCGCTCAATTCTGCTTCAATGGTGTGGGTGCAGTGACCGCAGCTAATATTGGGCACAGTAAAAGTTTTGCTTGTCATGGATTTCACCTCATCCTTTGTGTGATTAATATTTATTGGACATTTGAAACACGGCCGTTACCTCGGCCAACATACGCTCTCGTTCTGCCATATCTGGGCCGCGAACGGCCGTCATCATGCAGGTGTGCAGGTGTGTATCAAGCATCATGGCCGTAACCTTGTTCAATGCTGCCTGCACGGCCTGAATCTGGCGGATCATGTCGATGCAGTAAGCATCTTCCTGAGCCATTCGCTCAATCCCTTTGATATGACCGGCTGCGCTGGCCAGCCGTTGCGTAACTGCTTTTCGCGTGTTCTCGTCCATAATTTTATCCACCCCCCTGGGGGAGGGGGCATGTGGCTATTGTACGGGCAAGGGGATTAGGTGTAAATCCGTAGTTTCACCTATATTTGGATACGCCATTTGGCTTATGGATTAGAGTTTTTCGAGAGCAGAGGGATTATTTTCGATTTGATGAGGGAAAGACTCATAGGGCCACCGGGAATAATGGATGTAATGATGCCATTGCGATCAATAAAGAACGTGGTGGGCAATGATTGCAACTGGTACTGATTTGAAACCACACCATCATGGTCTAACAAAATAGGGAAGTCGAGCTGATGCTCAGCAGCAAATGCCCTGGCGGCTGATTCACTATCCTGGATGGTGCTGTTAACGGCCAGCACAACCAATCCATCATTTCTATATGTCTGGTGCACTTCATTAAGCGTCGGCATTTCTGCCTGGCATGGGGGACACCAGGCAGTCCACAAGGCGATAGCTATCAGGCAGAGGCATCAGATACGGCCGTTATCCCAAACGCCTGTCCGCTGAGGTAGCTAATGTAGGCTGGTACCAGCGGCAAAACACACGGAGAGAGGAATGAAAGTAAACCAGCTAGGACAGCGATGAGGTAGGTGGGGGCTGAGCCGCCAAGGGGCAAATCTAGATAGAAGCCGTTTTGTTGGGCCCAAATGGCAATCGCTGTCATGCGGTTGGTGACAAGGAGTAAACCAATGGCAATGAGAAAAATGCCGCTAGCCATCTGAATGTGGCGCAGATACGGCCGTAACTTGCGCACCGCCTGTACCGCTCGATTCATGCCTAAACCAATGAGCAAAAACGGAATGCCCAGCCCCAAGGCATAGCCGCTGGAAAGCAGCATTGCCTGGCCGGAAGTTTCCAGAGCAAAGCCGAGTGTAAGAATAGCTCCCAATGTGGTGCCGATGCAGGGCGTCCAACCAGCGGCGAAAACGACGCCCATTAATAAGGAAGAAGCCATGCGGTTGCTGCTGTTTGTCTGCCACTGGGGGCGCGTATCATAGTAAAGCCAGCGGATATTGAGAATACCCAGGTTGAACAAGCCAAAGGCAATAATCACGACACCGCCAACGCGCGCGATAATCGTCTTGAGTTCCCCAAAGAGTTGACCCAGCAGTGTGGCCGCTCCACCCCAACCGATGACAAAGATAAGGGAAAAGCCCAACACAAAGAGAGAGGCGTGTAGCATGGTGGTATAGCGTTTTGTCAGGGTGGGAATGGGCGTTGTTTGCGTTTGTTCCATAAAAGTTCTCCTAAATTTAGCCTGGTTGGCAATCCACCATATCTTATTTATAGAGCGTCAGTGCTGCTATGCCTAGCGTCAAATGGCCTTATGAGGTAATAGGCTATTTGGCGGGTGTTCTTGTGGGTTTTCGTAAGATAATCGTTTCGCTTGAACTGCTAATCTAGTTCCGTTCAGCTAATGAGTGCTTGTATTTCACACAAATACCCAATTCAAGGAGCAAAGCATCATGCGAAAAATTAGACTTATTTTCCCCATTACAGTGTTCTTATAGAGAAACTATTTAGATGTGGCGCATTCCTATTATTGGCGTTTGCCTTCAATCAGAGCTTTGCTCTTTTTCGAAGTTGTGCCAACTTTATTTATCTT
>PABI01000026.1 GCA_002699125.1 Anaerolineaceae bacterium | reverse complement strand
TGCTTCTGTGGAAGCTAATCTGGCTCAACAGAATGATATTCAGTCCGATTCTCGTTTTATGTTTTTAAAGAACTTTTCGTGATGTACTTAGTGTGCGATCAATAAATTTAGGAGAATCTGATGTCTGAACAACCATATGAACAATCTGATTTGTACAAGCTGCGGCATACGGCCGCACACATTTTAGCCCAGGCAGTGTTGGAACTGTACCCACAGGCCAAGCTGGGCATTGGCCCGCCTATTGCCGATGGGTTTTATTATGACTTTGATTTGGGCGTGGATGCGAACGGCCGTTCCCAAACGTTCCATCCTGATGACTTGCCCAAGCTGGAAAAGCGCATGCGGCAGATCATCGCCGAGAAGCATTCGCTGGTTTATGAGGAAGTGTCCCTGGATGAGGTGCGACGTCGCTTGGCCGACCAGTCCTACAAGCTGGAACTGATTAATGAGTTGGCCGAAAAAGGCGAGAAAATCAGCCTATATCAACACGACAGCTTTGTTGATTTGTGCCGGGGGCCACATGTGGCCCACACGGGCAAAATCCCTGCCGATGGGCTGAAGCTGATGACTGTTGCCGGAGCTTACTGGCGTGGGGATGAAAAACGGCCGCAGCTGCAACGCATTTACGGCACGGCCTGGCCCAGCAAAAAAGAGCTTAAAGCTCACCTGGCCATGCTGGAAGAAGCCAAAAAGCGGGACCATCGCGTGCTGGGACGCGAACTGGAAATCTTCATTTTGGATGAGGACGTTGGCCCGGGGCTGCCGCTGTGGCTGCCCAACGGCAATATTCTGCGGGAAGAGATGGAGAAGTTGGCTCATGAAATGGAAGACAAAGCCAACTATCTGCGCGTCTCCACGCCTCACATCGCCAAAGAGGCGCTTTACCTGCAAAGTGGCCATTTGCCTTACTACGCAGACGATATGTATCCACCGATGGATAGCGAAGGCAGCCGTTATTACCTCAAGCCCATGAACTGCCCTTTCCACCACAAAATCTTTGCCAGCAAGCCGCGCAGCTACCGCGACCTACCCCTGCGCCTGAGCGAATACGGCATGGTCTACCGTTACGAGCAGAGTGGCACGCTGATGGGTTTGCTGCGGGTGCGCGCTGCCCAGCAAAACGACGCTCACATCTACTGTTCAGAAGCGCAGCTTGAAGAGGAATTCATGGCGGTTATTGACCTGTATCGTCACTATTTTTCTCTGTTTGGGATTGAAAAATACGTGATGCGCCTCAGCAAGCACAGCAAGGAAAAATTAGGTGTGAAGTATGTGGACAATGAACCGATGTGGCTCAAGGCGGAAAGGATTGTGCGTGAGGTCATGTTGAAGCACGATGTTCCTTTTGTGGAAGCCGAGGACGAAGCCGCTTTCTACGGCCCTAAAATTGATGTGCAGATTTGGAGTGCTATTGGGCGAGAATTCTCGCTGGCGACGAATCAGCTAGACTTTGGCGTGCCGCCGCGCTTTGACTTGACGTTTACGAACCCGCAGGGCGAATTGGAAACGCCGTGGTGCATTCACCGCGCGCCGCTGGGTGCCCATGAGCGTTTTATTGGCTTTTTGATTGAGCATTATGCCGGTAATTTTCCGATTTGGCTGGCGCCAGAGCAGGTGCGGGTGATTCCCATCACGGATGAACAAAATGAATACGCGGGCCAGATTGTTGACCAGCTAAAAGCCAGCGGCGTGCGTGCGCAAGCTATGCTGGAGAGCGACCGGATGCAGGCCAAAATCCGGCAGGCCCAGGAGATGAAGGTGCCTTACATGCTCATCGTGGGCGAGCGTGAAGCGGAAGCTGGTACGGTCTCGCTGCGCAAGCGGGATGGGTCCCGGCAAAACGGACTCTCGCTGGCAGCGCTTGCGGCGTTGGTCCAGGAGAAAATAGCCTCTAGAGCAGCTGATTTGTGATGTAGTAGAAGCTTAGCTGCTATTCAGATTTTTGGTGTGTTTGGGTAATGGGCAGTTTGAAGGTGAAGGTGCTGCCCACGTTTTCTTCGCTTTGCACAGTGATTTCACCACCGTGCGCTTCGATGAGGCTTTTGACGATGGCCAATCCCAAGCCGGTGCCGATGGCCAGATGGCGGTGCCCTTTCACACGGCTGTAGCGGTCGAAGATGTAGGGCAGTTCGTCGGCGGGGATGCCGTAGCCGTTGTCTTCTACCTGGAAAACGGCAAAACGGCCGCTTACATCCGTGCGTACCGAGACCAAACCGCTTTCTGGCGTGTACTTCAGCGCATTGGAGATCAGGTTCAAAATGACCCGACGTATCTTGCTCATATCGGCCGTTACCATGATGGGCGAGGGGATTTGGTCGTAGCTCAAAGTGATTTGTTTTTCCAGCGCCTGCGTCTCCAGGGATTCGGCCGTGTTTTTCACCAGCAGCGCCAGATCGAAATTAGACGATTCCAGCAGGATGGGCACGCCAGATTGCAGTTTTTCCAGTTCCAAAATATTGTTCACGATCTCCAGCAGTGTGTCCTGACTGTTTAAAATCACCTTGGCGATCTTTACTTGTTGATCGCGCGTTAGTTCACGATCTTTCATGATGCTGCCGTAGCCGCGAATGCTGGTGAGCGGGGTACGCATGTCGTGGGTAAGCACCGCCAGGAAGGAATCTTTTTCTTTGTGCAGCTCTTCCAGCTTGTGATTGGCATCAGCCAAAGCCTGCGTACGCAGCGTTACCATATCTTCCAGCTTTTCCATCTGCTGTTTGGCATTATTTACGGTTACCCGAAACGAGTATGCCGATAAGATGATGGGCAGCACAAAGATAGCCAGACCCAGCAGGCCAAATTGCGAGACAGCCAACGTAATCATGCCACCGCCGATGCTCATCACCAAAACGTTCATGGGGATGGCCCAGCGATTTTCACGCCAGACTTCCTTGGGGCGCACGCCGTTGGCCAGGTAGATGATAATGGAGAGCAGCCAGAAATTAACCTGATCGCCCACAATGGCCCCGATAACCCAGGGAACGCCCTCAATGACAAAGCTGTCGGTGCCCAGTCTGTTGCGCAGCCAGACAAATACAAGGCCAGCCAAAAAAATGGAGACGCCATGAATGCCGCCATTCACGCCCAGGCGCTCCACTTCATGGTTCCAATCTCGATTGTTAGGCCGCAAACTTAGTAACCAAAGACCCAACTCGGCAATAGCAGCGGCCATACCGGCAGCCACCGGACCATATAAACCAACAATGGCAAAGCTAATTGCGCCACTCACAGAAACGCTTACATTGCCGCCTACCAGATAGGTCATGGTGCTCTGCGTGGCAATAGCGAAGAAAAGCAGCAGCAGCAAAATCGAGGGGTTTTCGTATTCGGGGAAGGAAAGAAGACCAAGAAGGACAATAACAAGCCCGGCTAATGACAAGACGGCCGAATAGACCTGACGCAAATTACGCAGGCGCGATTTCCAACCGGGTACTTCTTTTTTGTCTCTTTCATCAATTGCAGCGCTCATTTCGTAGTACTTTAAAACATTCTGCTGGCGTTGGACATAGGAGATCATGGGGAGAGTGTTTGGCAGCGACGTAAATAAGTAGTGAAGGTTTGGGTAACGATTTTTCAAACTGTTTACCCAAAAGAAGGCGGTATGCAGTGGCTAAACTGGAATATATGCCCTGGTCCAATGGACAGGTGCCGCAATTATTGGTACAACTATAATTAAACAGACAGTTAGTTACATTTCATTTAAGAAGGAGCGAAATCGATGAAAAATCTGACGGCTATGTTTAATGACTGGTTTCCGGCGGAAGAAGCAAATGCCCACTGCGATGGTCCTTGCGGTGTTTACGACCCGGCAGATGCACGCATTAAGGCTGAAGCTGTACTTTCTATGACAAAGAAGATTCTGGCACTGTCTCCGCCTAGCGGCGGTGATGCCAATGCCTGGGCTGCCTACCTGAACACGATGTCCCGCTATATTGCTATTAAGGAAGAACAAGCGCAAAAGGCAAAAGATGAACTGCTGATTTTATGGACCGATTACTTTAAGCCGGTTCACCTGGAAAAATATCCAGACCTGCATGATACATTTTGGCAGGCTGCCAAGCTTTGCTCCGCTTGCAAAGTGGAAGTAAATCAGGAACATGCAGAAGAGTTGATGGCCACTGTAGAGAAGATTCACAAAATTTTCTGGGCCACCAAGGGCCGTGACGTGGCTTATTACACTGCCAGTTAACCCTCTGTTGTTTTGACGTTTGAAACGCCGACCATAGTTTTGGTCGGCGTTTTTTCGATCAGCCCTGACAATGCATGAGCCGCTGCCTGCTGCCAATCTATTTGCTTACCTGCTGCTGCTGCTGCCGCGTTGGCAGCGCCGCCGGGTGAACGGCCGTTCCATGCAGCCCACTCTCCCCGACGGCACAACCGTGTTATTGGATGCGGCCGCTTACCACTACACCCCACCCCAAGTTGGTGACATCGTTCTGGCCCAGCATCCCTTCCAGCCCGGCAATAAGATGATCAAGCGGGTGACGGCCGTTACGGAAGACGGCCGTTACTTTTTGCAGGGAGATAATCCAGACGCCACCGAAACTTCAGACAGTCGAAGCTTTGGGACCGTGCGGGCAGACCAGATTTTAGGCAAAATTACCCATCGTTTTTAGCGGCAAATCGGGATTTTTACCGTAAAATGCTGCTGTGGAAACGGCCGTTTCAGCCAACGATGAAAAGAATTGACAAAGCAGTTTAGTGTGGCTAGAATGAACCCATTGACCCACCTGTCAATTAACAATCGGAAATTAACTCCACACTTGCCCAAATTGGTAAAAAATGGTCAAAAAAAACCAGCGCGGGCAATCGTAATCGGCACAAGCTGCATTGGGGTGATTTCTACAACTGAAGCCGGTTACGCAAATCAAATAACCTTCTGATCTAAAGCAAGGAGAGGATTTATGACCCATATTGTGACCCGTTTATGTTTACGCGACACCGCTTGCGTAGATGTATGCCCGGTAGAATGTATGATCCTGGGGAAACCGGAAGAGGAATGGCCCTGGCTCTACATTGATCCTGACACCTGCATCGACTGTGGTGCCTGTGTTCCCGAATGTCCCTACGAAGCAATTTTCCCAGAAGAAGAAGTTCCCTTTGATTACGAAGCCCCCGCCGGTGTTTGGATTGCCAACACCAAAGAGCTGCTGCCCGATGGCGCGCCGTTTGAAGGCGAGGTAGATGGGCACGAAGTTAAACTGCTCAATGCCAAGCAGCTTTCCGGTGGTGAAATTTTGGACCTCACTGAGGATATTCCACCGAACTACGATTTCTTCTCAGAAGGGCCTGGTTACGACGCCCTGGATTAACATCAATGATTATGGGCCTGTTGCCACGGCAGCCGGTCTTCATTTAAAAAAGCCGAATTAGCTCTGGCGCGTAACTGCAAAAGTGGCTGATTCGGTTTTTTTGTCCTTGCGTCAATCGTGTGGTTGTGCAGAATTTACCGACAAAAGAGTTGATTCGCCGAAAAGGGGATAAGAGGCAACAATGAGTGATTATCGTGTAGAAAAAGATTCATTAGGTGAGGTACGCGTTCCAGCCGGAGCGTACTGGGGAGCACAGACCCAACGCGCCATCCACAATTTTCCCATCACGGGTTTACGGCCGTATCCCGCATTTGTCTGGTCAATGGCTATCATCAAGCGGGCCGCCGCTGAAGTGAATTCCGATTTAGGGCTGTTTCAGGACAAGGAAGTAGAGGGCAAGGTTGTTTCTGGGGACGCAATGGCCCAGGCAATTATGATGGCGGCTGATGAAGTGATAGACGGCCGTTATGCTGACCAGTTTGTGGTAGACCCGATCCAGGCGGGAGCAGGCACCAGCCACAACATGAACATCAACGAAGTGATCGCCAACCTGGCCAATGAGCATTTAGGCTACGGGCTGGATGTGGCCCAAAAGCCGGTGCATCCCAACGATCACGTCAATATGGCCCAATCAACCAATGACACCATCCCCACCGCCATCCGGCTGGGCTGCCTGTGGCGCTTGGATGAACTGCTGGCATCCCTTAAAACGTTGGCCGATGCGCTGAATGGCAAAGCGTCAGAGTTTGATGATGTGGTGAAAAGCGGCCGTACCCATTTGCAAGATGCCGTGCCGGTGCGCTTGGGACAAGAGTTCAGCGCCTATGCGCGCGCCGTAGAGCGCGACCGGGAAAAAATTGCCCAGGCCGCTGACGGGCTGCGCCGGTTGGGCATTGGCGGCACCGCTACCGGCACTGGTTTAAATGCCCACACCGAATACCATCGGCGCATGGTGGCCACGCTGGGCCGTCTGACCGGGCTGGAGCTGCATGAATCGGACAATTTGTTTGAATCGATGCAGAGTATGGGTGATGCGGTTCACTTTAGCGGCGCGCTGCGCACGCTGGCGCAGGACCTCACTCGCATTGCCAACGATTTCCGCCTGCTTTCTTCGGGTCCCAGCACGGGCCTGGATGAGATTCGCCTGCCTGCCGTGCAGCCTGGATCTTCCATCATGCCCGGTAAGGTGAATCCGGTGCTGGCCGAAATGCTGAACATGGCCATGTTCCAGGTAATGGGCAACGATCTCACCGTGATGATGAGCGGCCAGGCGGGCCAGATGGAACTAAACGTGATGATGCCCATCATCGCCTACAATCTGTTCCAAAGTATGGATGTGATCATCAATTCGGTGAATGCGTTCACGGAAAAATGTGTTGTGGGGTTGAAAGCTAACGCGGAAAAAGCAAGTGGCTGGCTGGCCAAGAATGCTATTTTGGTTACGGCGCTGAATCCAGTCATTGGCTACCAGAAGGGAGCTGAGGTAGCTAAGGAGGCGATGGCAACCAACCGCACCGTGCGCGAAGTGGTAATTGAGAAGGGGTACCTTGACGAAGCAGAGGCCGACCGGCTGCTGAATGTACGTTCGCTAACGGACGGTGGTATTCAAAAATAACGGCCGTTTCAATCCTAAACAATAAAGGGTCGTGCAAGAACTGGCGGCCCTTTTTTCTCTCTGTGAGCCGCAAATGCTGACGATTGCCCGGCCGTTTCTAGACGAGATGCTTGATCATTTGCAGGCGTGTTATCCATTGGAAGGGTGTGGCCTGCTGGCCGGGGATTTGGATGGCTTGGTAACGGCCGTTTACCCCATCGATAACATCTTGCAAAGCCCCACCGCCTATGAAATGGACCCGCAGCAGCAGGTTGAGGCGATGCTGGCGCTGGAGGCAGCAGGGTGGCAGATGTTAGCCATTTACCATTCCCATCCACAGGGGCCGCCACAACCATCAGCCACAGACATCGCTCTGGCCTATTATCCAGAAGCCCTGCATGTCGTAGTGTCTTTGCGGGAACAAAATGCGCCTAAGGTGCGGGCTTTTCAGATTATGGAACAGGAAGTTGTTGAACAAAAAATAAAAGTTACTCCGTAAATGCAACCATCTGGCGAAATATGTGTTTAATAGAGCGTAGTAAACCAGTTTTCCACGAGAAGCGCCGCACATTGGCAAAGGGATAAGGGAGAAGAACAAAACCGATGATTTCAGTTTTCTATTTTTTAGTGGCAGCATTGATTGGGTACCTATGCGGGGCCATTCCTTTTGGCTACCTCTACGTTCGTCTGGTTAAGGGCGTTGACATTCGCACGGTTGGCAGCGGCCGTACCGGCGGCACCAACTCCTTGCGGGCGGCCGGATTAGGTGTCGGCCTGGCAACCTCATTTAGCGACGTGGGCAAAGGGGCTTTGGGCATTATTTTAAGCCGCTGGATTTTGGTCAATCAGCTTAGCCCGGAGCTGCTGCCCTGGGCGTTGGCTTTGGCCGGCGTCATGTCTGTGATTGGGCACAACTGGTCTGTATTTATGGGCTGGCGTGGTGGCGCTGGCACGGGGCCTAATGTGGGCTGGGGAACGGCCGTATGGTGGCCCATGCTGCCCATCGCAGTTGTTGTCATGTCTGGCATGTTGTTGGGGATTGGCATGGCTTCCGTAGCTTCCCTGACGATGGGCGCGCTCATTGCCATCGTGTTTTTTGTGCTGTATGTAGCCGGGGTTCACCCTTTTGACACGACGCTGGCTTACACAGTTGGCGGATTGGTAGCGTTCATCATTGTGGCCTGGGCCTTACGGCCCAATATCCGCCGGCTGCTCGACGGAACAGAGCGAGTCGTTGGCCCCCGTGCCCGCCTGAAGCGCAGGCGAGAAGCCCAAGACAGTCATTGAGTAAATGGGTCATTGAGCAATTTGGCCAAATTGCTCAATGACCCATTTACTTGCTTGTTTATCCACCCCCCTTAGTTAGAAATTCGTAGTGCAATAGCCCCATCGCATCGATTTGTACGTTGTTGACGTTATTGAGCGAGATGGCGATGCGCGGCTCTTGCAGCAAATCCACCGTAGGGAAATCTTGCGCCCACAGCTGCTGAATATCGCCGTAAACGGCCGTTCTCCCCGCCAGATCATCTGCTTCATCGGCAGCTTGCAGGAAGTTTTCCATAGCCGGGCTGTCGTAGTTGGGGCAGAAGCTGCTGCTGGTGAGAATGACATCGGTCCAGGCACCTGGTCCCAGATAATCAGCGGGGCGGCCGGGGCTGGGCCAGCCCATCAGGTAGGCCGATAAATTGCATTCACTAACCTGCCCAATAAATTGTTCAAAGGGTGCACCGGTCAGCGTGACCTGAAAGACGCCGGTTTCTTCTAATTGGCTTTGCAAAGCGGTAGCGTAGGCGGCTTCTACATCGCTGTAACGGCCGTTATCCACATACCACAGCTCAATTTCCAGCGGCGTGGTCTGGCTGTAGCCCACTTCCAGCAGCAGCGAGCGGGCCAGCGGCAAGTTTCGCTGGGGGAAGATGGGTAAATGCCCCGGCACCGTGTCGGGGATGGGGCTGAACAGGGGCGTGCGGCTGCCGTTAAAGACCGTTTCAGCCAGGGCATTGCGGTCTACCGACAGGGCAAACGCCTGGCGCACCTTCACGTTGTCCCACGGCTCCTGCTCCTGATTGAAGATAATGTGGCTTTTGAAGGCCGCTGGTCCGGTCCACGCTTTGTAATCGGGCACGCCGTCGCCGTTGCCGTCACTGGTTTGCAGGGCGGCGAAGTCGCTGTAGGGTAGGCCGGTCCACGCTATGTCGATGGATTGGAACTCTTCGAGGGAACGGCGCATAACGGCCGTATCATCCTGAAAGCGAATCAAAATGTTTTCAAATGCCGGTGTGGGCCGGCCCGGCCATTCTGGATTGGCCCGCAGGCGCATCTGCTCGCCAGGGGACCAGTTGACAATGGTATAAGGGCCTAAGCCACCGCAGCTGCTTAAATCGTCTTGCGTTTCGCTGTAGCATTCATTGCTGATGGGGAAGTAAGGTGGCGTGGCCAGCAGGCTGTAAAACGTGGCATCTGGCTCTTGCAGCACAAACTTCACGGTAAATTGGTCGATGACCTGCACGGCATCGTCATCGGCAAAGCTGTCCCCGTTGCTGTCTTTCAGGTAGCCATTGATTAAAAAATTGCCCAGGCTGCGCGCCCGGTCAATGGACCATTTCACATCCTCAGCGGTGAACTCGCTGCCGTCAGGGAAACTAAGGCCGCGCCGCAGGCTGATGGTGTATTCCAGTTTGTTTTCTGAGAGGATGGGCGGACTGCTGGCCAGCAGCGGCTCCAGCACGTTGTCGCTGTTAAAGGTGTACAGGCCGCTCATCGTGTTGATTTTAAGCTCCCAGCTGGTGAAGTTGGAGGCGCGTGCCGCCGGGTCCATATCGCTGGGATTGCCCACCACGCCAATGACCATCTCGTTGGGCGAGGCAACGACGCGTGGTTCGCCGGGGGTGAGCGTGTCAGAAGGTAGCAGCCAGGCGACGGTGAGCCGCTCGATGTTGCCGGCGTTTTGTACGGCCGTAATCGCCGCGTTCAGTTTTTCCAACAGCTCGGTATTGGCCGCTGAAACGGCGATGCCGTACGCTTTTTGGCTGATCCAGGCCGCCCGGCCGCTGCCGCCCACAATCTTGATCTGGTCACTGTAGGTTTGGCTGAAGTAGTTGGCCACGTAGCTGTCGATGATAACGGCCGTTAACGACTCATCAATCAGCGCCTGCAATGCTTCCACGCTGTTGCTGAAGTTGTCAAGCAGATCGGGTTCACCTACGCCCACAACGGAGCGGGCCACTTGTTCCGATTCGCTGTTTTCCACCACGCCAACGGCCATACCCGGCTGTAAATCCTGGTAGCCGTTGAAGCGATCCTCATCGGCCAGGACGACCAGCACCTGGCCCACTTCCAGGTAGGGCTGGGTGTAGGCGATTCCGGGCATTGGTTCCTCGGGGATGACCAGGCGGGACATGGCGGCGTCGAAGTCGCGGCCCGGATTGGCGGCCAGATTTTCCAGCACGCCCTCGGCTGGCGTCACGACAAACTCGTAATCGAGGTCAGCTTCGGCGGCGATATTTTCCATCAGGCGGCTGTCAAAGCCATCGAGATCGCCAAACTGGTCAAACCGGGTAAAGGGAGGCAGCGGTGCATCGGTGGCAATGACGATGAAATCTTCCTGGCTGGGCGGGAAGAGGGTTTCCTGGGTGGGGGCGGTGGTCGGCGTGGGGGGAAGGGGGGTTACGGCCGTTTCTTCCCCATCACGCATACAGGCCACCAGCAGCAAAAGGACGGTAAGCAATACAAAAATCCGTTTCATAACGGGGGAGTATAGCAATTGGCCGTTGCCTGACAAGCGAGGGGAGAGAATTATGAATGGTGAATGATTAATGAGCAATAGCTAAATAGAGCTTAAGCAAGTCCATCCTCGGTCATTTCGATTTAAGATAGAAAATTGACAACGCTCGCTTTTGCCGCGCCTCGCGTTGGCTGCAGGCAATGTTAGGGTGCGCACATCTTTAATCTTCCATTTTTTCATTTAACCACGTGTTACGCAATGATTCAGTCATTTTGTCAGAAACCTCACGTTTTTCAGCAAGAGCTAAAATCCTCTTACCTTCTGAAGCATTGCCTATTTGAAATTGATAGAGGGACTCTTCATTATAGTAATTAGTCCTTTTAGAAAACTCGTCTATTTTCATTTGACGGAAATGCGAAAGCTTTTCAATATCACCTTCTGCTTTCATAATTGAATACAATACCGACTCTGTATGAGCATCATCTACACCACGTTTATACGTAAGGTCAATTATTGAATATGCCTTATCAATTTGCTTCTGGTTTCTGTATTGAATAGCTTGATCATTATAGAATGCTGCGTCAGTAGATCCTGCTTTGATTTGAGTTAACCGTAAATCCGAGGCTGCAGCATAGTCACCCATTGTATCTAGAATATCTGCGCGGATCGATCTAAGATAATCATTTTCTATTCCAAGTCTTACCGCGTTCTTCAAGATTTCGAGTGCTTTTGAATATCTCTTTAATTCCCGTTGGTAAAGTGCTTCATCTGCGTAAAAAGCTGGATGTGTGGACTTTTTTTCAATCAGTGTTTGTCGAACTTTCGACGCATCCTCTTCCCTACCAACTTGTTGTAATGTGTTGGCATAAATAGCAATAACCACATTATCTTTCATTACACGACGGCGATTGAACTCAATCATGTTTTCCATATAGCTAAGGAACTTATGAGGCTCATTTCTTGCTAGGTAGCAACGTCCTAAATTAGCAACGTTAACTGGATGATCTGGAACTAAAGCACAAGCAATTTCGAAATGATCGAGAGCTTCAAGGTTTCCCCTATATGTTAATTCTTCAATACGAAGGCCAAGAAAATTATGAGCTTTTGCATTTTGAGGGTCAATTGATATGATGAGTTCTAGAATGCGCCTATTATTACGTGAGTCTTTCTGCTCGAATAACCAATTAGACCAACCGTCTAAAACAGGCAATAATTTACGTTGACCTAACAAGGTTAAGGAAAGATTGTCAAGTTTGTCAAAACGTCCAGCTTGAGTGAAATGGTAAGCCGATTCACCCGCAGCCAATAAATTAGGAAGGCTGATTCTACTCTTATGCTTTACCCTGCTAAGCCAAGCTTCAGCAATTGTTTCATGGCTCTCGAAAAATTCTACACTATCTAGATCAATTCTTTTCGTTGTTAATTCTGCAATAATCTGATGAAGAGAGTAATTTTCACCTCTTTCATCAGGCGATAAAAGGCATCGGTTTACCAGATTATCAAAAGCAGCGGTTCCAACATGTGCATTAAGCGATTCAACGTGTAAATCAGGAATTGGTTCACGGTACAAAGCGCAAACTCTTAGCAAATGCTTCTCTGCATCAGACAGAATTGTGTCGTAAAGTTCATGGAATAAATGCTCTTCTAACTCTTCCCATAACAAGCCTTCCATGTTTCTCAAAACGTCCATAGGTGTTGTCTGTTGACCATCAGCAACTGTTGCTAATAGCAATAAGCTTAAAGGGTGTGCATTATTACGTTTATAGTTTCCCCCCAGGCGACTATAAATATACTCTGCCTCCTCTTGTAATAATGACCATTTGACCTCAGGCTTTGTCCTCAATGGCTTTGTCTCAAAATATTGTTGTACACTGTCGCTGTCTAATCCTGTTACACGCAATGTAGTGAACATTTCATGCTGAGGAGGAGTGTTTCGACTTTCAAGAATTAATTTTATATTTGGTACATGTTTTAGCAGCGCTTGGAAGAAATTTTCTGTATCGCGGTCAAGACGTGGTGCAAAAAGATGGTGAGCACGATGGACATGAACTAAGGTTGGTAATTTAAGAGAATCGCCAAGTTTTGAGAAATCAAAAAAACCAAAATCATTTGTGGGAATCGTGGGATCTTCTTCTCTATTACCCATTGCAATGGCTATTGGCCGATAAAGATCTCTTAAATTTGTGTCAGGATAGGCATATACTTCAATGTAACGATAGGTTTGATATTCTGGCAGGTGCTGGCTTTCCCTAATTAAATCTGTTTTCCCAATACCCCCTAACCCGTAAACAACCAGAATGGCATTTTTCTGAAGCTGTTTACTTAATTTCCCAAGAGTTTGTCTTCGTCCAAATACCCCACGAGACTCAGGGCTGTTCGGTTCTACTTCTTTCGAAGAATCCGCTATTTTCTTCACCTCATCAGTAGAAAATTCTTCATTGAGTTCATTTTGAAAATCCTCAGTTGATGATGTTTTTTTAGATGAAGCAATTCTCCGCAAAGCATTTTCAATTAACCAAACACCTTGACTATTTGTTTTTTCATAAATATTTTTGGCTACCCATCCTCCTCCCTGATTTTCATATCTCCTAAGCCAAACTTCACACGTGTTTTGGTCGAGGTTCAATCGTACTATATTGTAACCATTTTCTTTATCGGACCGATCATAAGCGGCTCCACCAGCAATACGAATGTTGTCATTTTGTCGATTTATCCAACCCTGATGTTCATGACCATGTAATAAAAAATCAAAAGTGCGCTCAATTTCTGGCCCAAGGGTCGGGTCTTCAAACTCAGTGAGCCAGTTTATGGGATGATGAATTAAGGCAATGCGAATATCTGCGTCTCCGATTTTTTGCCCAAGGGTCTGTATTTGCCAATGCCCACCTAACCAAAGTTTTGCTTTATCATCGTCAGTACAAGACCATGCTGAATTAAGTCCAGCAATTCCTACTTTGACGGAACCAACTTCATGCACAAAACTATAAATCAATCGATCTGGATCCTGAAGTAAATGCTCAAACCCCATCTCCAAAAAATCCCGGTAGTCTGAAAGACGATTCAAGCAATCATGCCATTCATCATCTTTGTACTGGATCATTTTGGTCACACGTCCTACTGCATCACTTGACCAACCTTCTTCCCGTAAATTATCTAACCAATCTGTTGTAGGCTTATAAATTCTTGTTCGATTGACATCATGATTTCCGGGAACTAGAAAGACATTTTGAACCTCAACTACTGGATTGAATATCTGCCGAATTTGCTCAAGCAAATACCAAGCTTCGCTAAATTGATCTTGGATTCTCCATCCCCTATTGTTTCCAAGGTGACCGAAGGCAGCATCACCAGTAAAAAATATAAAATTAGGCAATATGCCTTCGTTTTTATGCAAATGGAGAAGGTCCGTTTGCAATTTGTCAAGGACCCAACCGGAATCATATCCGGTTTTTGGTTCACAAAGGTGCAAATCAGAAAGATGTAACCAAGTAATTTCTCTGGACACAATTAACCTCAAAAAATCACTGATAGTGCTGTAAAAGCCGTTCCAATAAGAAACACTAAGTAAACAATCGTAAACAACCAAGCCAATCGTGTTTCATATTTAGTTAGTCCAACGCTACCATATTTATACAAGTCGTTATATTCACGTGTAATAATTTGTTTGTCATTTTCCAACTTGGTTTCTAATTTGCGTATTTGTTCATACCACCAGTTTAATAACTTACGGTAATCACGAATTAAACGCCGCCACAAATCACAGGCAGCCAATCCGGATAACAATAGTAGTAATATAGGCACTTGCTGATTGAGTGTTATCTGTTGAACGTCTTGCAACAAAAATGCAATAACAGTAATTATGGCAGCGTTCACGGACAGATAAATTGTTGTAACATTCTGGCGGCGTTCCATCAGGCCATTTACCTGCGTTATCATAATTTCATATTCAAAGTGATGGTTTTCCATGATAGATTATATTTGTTGGTTTGCCTTCTCAACTAGGTGCTATTGTATAGTTGCTTAAGCTGCGCGCTCGTTTCCTTTGGCGTGTCAGCTTTAAGCTGTTGTTAGGGCGGTGTTTTGGTTTGTAGTACGGCCTTCAATTACCAAGATTTTGCTGTTTAGCATATCTTAACTTTACATAAGCCACCCTAACAATTATTCAACAACTGCCCTGTGTGTATAAATCCCTGATTTTCGTCTTATGCAACCGAGAAGAGCGGTATATGTTGCATAACATAGCGTAGTCGGATCAATTACAACAAAATCTTCGGCATAAGATGAACTTTGGGGTGTTATGCAACATAGGCAACAAGTTTACTTGTGTTTCCGGCCACCGATAGAATGCAAAGCAGTATAAAATCTTTTGGCGCGTTTTTCAACAGGGGTTTCTCGTGGCAGCCAAACCGAAATTGCTGGATCAGGTACGCCAGGCGATCCACTTTACTGCCATCACATCCACCCAAACACCATCCAAAGAGCCGTAAAAACAGCAGCAAACAATGCAAATGTGTATAAACATTCACGCCACAAACGCTTTGGCACAGCTTTGTCACGCACTCCTGCTCATCTCTTCATCTACAAATTCACTTCTGTGCCCAGGTTGTGTGCCACGGCGTTTTCCAGGGCAATACGGCCGGAAATGGCATCCTGCACGGCCACGCCGACGGATTTGAAGAAGGTGATTTGCTCCGGGCTGGTGCGGCCCGCCTTGAGCCCGGCGGCAATTTCGCCAAGCTCGGCGTGAATGTGGGCTTCGCTGATAAGCCCGGCTTGCCGCGGGATGATCAGGTCGCCGGCTTCTTCCCAGGCGGCTTCGCGGGAATCCACGACCACGAGGGCACGTTTAACCGTTTCGGCATCAATTTCCTGCATGGTGGGGGTGAAGGAACCGACACCGTTGATGTGGGCGCCGGGAGACACGTCTTTGCTTTTGAAGACGGGCTTGCTGCTGGTGGTGGCAGCACAAATGATGTCGGCACCGCGCACGGCCGTTTCCGCATTGCTCATAATGCGAATCAGACCAGGAATGGGGCCCTGACCACGCATCTCGCGGGCAAAATCGACGGCGTGTTCATGCGTGGGGCTGAACACGCGCACCTCGCGAATTTGGCGCACGGTGCAGACCGCTTCTAGCTGCGTGCGCGCCTGCACGCCGCTGCCTAAAATTGCCACGATGCTGGCGTCTTGCCTGGCCAGCAGGTCGGTGGCAGCCCCGGCCCCCGCACCGGTGCGGATGGCGGTGAGCGTCCCGCCTTCCATCAACGCCAGGGGACGGCCTGTTTCCGCATCCAAAACGAGAACGGCCGCATAAATCGTGGGTTCGTGCCGCTCGCTGTTTTTAGGGAAAACGGAGACGACTTTCACCGCCAGGTCATTGCTCTGGCTCAGGTAAGCGGGCATCACTAACGTTGTGCCTTGCTGCGGAGCCACATCGACCCGCCCGCGCAGCGGCACCACTGCCTTGTCTGTAGAAAGTTGGGCAAACGCCTGCTTCATGCCGGCAATGGCGTCGGCCATTGGCAGCGATTGGCGAACGTCGTTGGCAGAAAGAATACGCATTTTCATACTGTCACCTGTGTCTAAACCTCCCGCAGGTTTCGTAAATGACCATCACTAGGGCAAAAACCTGCGGGAGGTTGGTTACTCAAATTGCCAGATGAGTGGTGGCGGCCAGGTGTTGTTGGTGAGAACGGCCGTATCCAATTCATACACCCCGTACACCGCCGCGCCACACTCGCCGGTATCATCGCAGTTGAGCGGGCCAGCCAGCCCGGCGATGCCTTGAGTGGCGGCCAGACTCTCGCGCAGCGCCGAGCGGCCGATCACCAGGGAACTATTTTGCCCGACGATTGCGCTATTTTCAACGGCCGTAAACAACAATTGGACCGCGTCATAAGCATAGACCACCGTGGGCGAGGTGGGCAGCGTTTCGTAGCGGTTGGTCCATTCCGCCAGAAAGGCATCATACGCGCTGCCGCTAAGAATCGGACCGGTGACCGCCATGCCGGTGGCTGCTCCGCCAACACGGCTGGCAAAATGATCTGTTAGCAAGGTGTCCCCGCCCACCAACGCTGCCCGGTTCAGTCGGCTGGTTTCCGCCAGGCGATTGATAAGCAAATTCGCCTCAGGTTCAAACAGCGCCAGATAAACAATATCAGGCGGGCTGACAGAAATTTCATCTAACACGTCGGTTAGCTCGGTTTGATTGACTTGAAAAATACCCTGATAGCTGACAATGCCACCCAGCTCGGTAAACGTGTCGCTGAACTGCTGGGCCAGCAGGCTGTTGTAGCTGGTTTCGTCCTGAAAAACAGCCGCTTGCCGTGCCCCCATCGCTTCATAAGCAAAATGGGCGGCGGAAACGGCCTGTTGCAAGTGGTTGGGAACGGTGCGGAAAAAGGCAAGTTCCCGCTGGTCTACAGTGAGGCTGGGCAAGGAACTGGCGGGGGAAATCAGGAGCCAATCGTTAAGCCGCACGGAGGGGAGAACGGCCGTCGCCACATCAGAACAAGCCGGACCAAGAATGCCCACCAGGGCAGCATCACCGCTGAGGGTTTGCACCGCTTGTCGCCCGGTTTCGGCATCGCAGGCAGAATCCAGGGCAATCAGCTCAATGTCGTGATCGAGCAGCTCGTCTCCTCGTTCGGTGATGGCCAGGTTGATGGCTCGCGATAATTCCTGGCCCCAAACGGCCGTATCCCCCGAGGTGGGCAGCAAGGTGGCAAAACGTATGGGAGAATTCGGCCGTATCACCACACAGCCCAGGGGGTCATCACAGTTAAGCGTGTCTGGGCGGCAAGCCGCAGCCAGCAAAACGATACCCAGATAGAAAATTACCCGGCGAACGCTTAAACGCCGATTACTCAATGCCCAGATACGCTTTTTGCACCGTGGGGTCTTTTTGCAGGACATCTGCCTTGTCTGTCAGCACAATTTCGCCAGTTTGCAGCACATAGCCCCGGTTAGCCACCTGCAACGCCATGTGGGCATTTTGCTCCACCAGCAAGATGGTCATGCCTTCCTGATTAATCGTTTGAATTGCTTCAAAAATCACATCCACCAAAACGGGAGCCAGCCCCATGGACGGTTCATCCATCAACAGCAGGCGGGGTTTGGACATAAGCGCCCGGGTGACGGCCAACATTTGCTGCTCGCCCCCAGACATCGTGCCGGCCAACTGGGTACGCCGTTCGCCCAACCGGGGGAACATCTCATACGATTTTTCGAGATCGGCCTTGATGTTAGCTTTGTCATTACGATGAAAAGCGCCCATCTCTAAATTTTCCTCCACGGTGAGCTTGGCAAAAACGCCACGCCCTTCTGGCACCATGGCGATGCCTTTGGAAACCCAGGCGTGCGCCGGATGTTGGGACACGTCTTCGCCGTCGAACACGACATGACCACCGCGCGGGGGCATCAGCCCGCTGATGGTACGCAAGGTGGTGGTTTTGCCTGCGCCATTCCCGCCGATGAGGGTCACAATCTCACCCTTTTCTACGGTGAGGCTGACGCCTTTAAGCGCATGGATGTTGCCGTAATAAGCATGAACGTCGTTTACTTCGAGTAATGGCATGATTTTTCTCTATGTTAGCGGTGGCAGTCATTTCATGTTGAGAGAAATGACTATCACCGAAATTAAACCTGTGTTTCTTTGGCCGCCATGTTGGCCGTGGCCCCTTTGCCTAGATATGCTTCAATGACGATGGGATCGTTTTGAATTTCGTGAGGGAGACCTTCGGCAATTTTACGGCCGTAATCCAGCACCGTCACCTTTTCTGAGATGCCCATCACCACCCGCATATCATGTTCAATCAGCAGAATGGTAATATTCAGTTCATCCCGCAGCCGGCGAATAAACCGGGTGGTTTCGGCCGTTTCGCGCGGGTTCATCCCGGCGGTTGGCTCGTCCAGCAACAGCAGTTTGGGTTTTGCCCCCAGGGCACGGGCAATCTCTAACCGGCGCTGGTCGCCATAAGGCAAATTTTTGGCCAGTGAATCTCCCATGCCCTTCAGGCCGACAAATTCAAGCAGTTCCTGGGCGCGACTTTCCGTCTCTTCCTCTTCGCGGCGCACGCTGGGCAAACCAAGCAGCGCGCCAATCCAGGTAGATTTTAGATGAGGCTCTTGCCCCACCATGATGTTTTCCAGCACCGTCATGTTGTTGAACAGGCGGATGTTTTGGAAGGTGCGCGAGATGCCCATCTGGGTAATCTCATAAGATTCACGGCCGATGACTGATTCGCCGTTGAAGTCGAGCCGGCCCTCATCAATCTGGTAAAAACCGGTGAGGCAGTTAAAAAAGGTGGTTTTGCCGGCGCCATTGGGGCCGATGATGCTGGCAATCATGCCGCGGGGCAGCACATAATCAAAATGGTCGGTGGCCAGCAGACCGCCAAATCGTTTGACAACCTGATCGGCTTCGAGGATGTTATCTTTCATATGGTTCACCTATGATTTGGCGGTTACGGGAACGGCCGTTTCATTAACGGGCGGGTTCGTTTCATCATCTCCGTCCCTATAAATTTCTCGACGATGCACCTCAGAAGGCCACAATCCCTCCGGCCGGACCAACATCATCACGATCAGGGCAATGCCGTACAGCAGCAGCCGGAACTCGGCAAATTCGCTCAGCAGCTGGGGAATGCCTACCAGGGCAAATGCCCCCACAATGACGCCGGGAATGCTGCCCAGCCCACCCACAATGATGAGGCTCAATACGTTAATCGAGATGAGCAACTCAAAGCTGGAAGGGAAGATGGAGCCCAGCTTGGCGGCAAAAATTGCCCCCGCCAGTCCGCCGGACGCAGCGCTTAGCGTAAAGGCCAGCACCTTGGCATTGGTGGTGTTTATGCCCATGGCCGCGGCCACATCCTCATCTTCACGGATGGCCATCCAGCGCCGCCCCGTACGCGAGTTGTTCAGCCGCCGGGATACAAACAGCATCAGCAGGGAGGCTAAAATGAACAGGTAATACAGTTGTGGCGGATTGCCAAAGACAATCTCACCATTGTTGTTGGTGGCCAGAATACCCAGTTCAAACTGCTGTAAAAAGTTGTTGATAGGGTCCAGTACGTAGCCTAAGATCTGGGCAATAAAGCCCTCGATTTTGGCCGAAGGAATTTGTAAGATGCCCTGCGCGCCGCCAATAAACGGTTTTAAGGCATCAGAACGCGCCAGCACGCGAATAATTTCGCCAAAGCCCAGTGTGGCGATGGCCAGATAATCGCCGCGCATTTTTAAAACGGGCAGCGCCAGGAAAAAGCCGGTGAACATGGCCGCCACAATACAAACAGGCACGGCCAGCCAAAAGGAGATGGGTTCACTAAGGCCAAAGCCGCTGTTAGAGGTAAGCAGGGCCATAATGTAGGCACCCACGGCGAAGTTGGTCACGTAGCCCAGGTCCAGCAGCCCAGCCAGGCCAATGGCAATGTTAAGGCCCAGCCCCATCAGAATGAACCGGCCGATTTCATTGAAGATTTCGCTGAGGTAGACCCCCAGGAGCGAGGGCAAAATAAGTAAAAAGATAATGAGCAGCGAGATGCTGATCCGCCGCGAGCTTTTCTGTTGGCTGGGTGTTAAATTTTGACGCAGGGAATGGTAGCGTTTTTCTCCCCCTTGCCGCCACCAGAAGAAAACGGCCGTTAACACCACAAACAACACTGCAAAAGGGACTGGCTGCAATCCGGTGCTGCCAAACAAACTGCGCAGCGCATCTGTGCTTAGTCGGGGACGCAAAACGCCAATTAAGATATCAGACATCACCCCACTGCCAATCGTCCAGGCCAGGCTCAGGCTAATTGGCCGTCGGAAACGTTCCGGCAGCAAGGCAAAGCCGACGCCAACAAACCCTAAAATCCCAAACGTTACCATCAACAAAATGCCGCCCACCACAACATTTTCATTGTTCAGCGTCAAAATACTGATCAAATCTGGTTTCACATTGATAAACGAATTCCGTATACTTTCCCAAACCAGCGTCAGTAAAATAAGCAGAAAGGTGGGCACACCAGACAAAATTCCGGCAGCGCCACCGTGTAAAAACTTATTAGCCAAAGAACTTTTTTGCAGTCGGGATGAAACCAAATAGCCGGCTACCAAAGGCATGATAAACAGCAACAACTCCCCCAAAGTCATTACATCCGTAATGACAAAGCGTTGGTTAAAAGCATCAATAATGCCGATCATACCGAGGCTTAAGGTAATAGCTCCAGAAATCAGGCCAATTTTTATGGTTCTACGCAGTTCTTCACTCATTACGCCTTCTTCTCCGTTAACCGTTCACCAATAATGCCCTGCGGACGGAAAATAAGCACCAGCACCAACATGGTAAAAGCAATCACATCTTTTAATTGGTGCGATCCGGCTACACCCAACCCCTCCAGGAACAGCGGCGGCCCAATCGCTTCAATGACACCAAGGAACAACCCGCCCAGCGCCGCGCCGGGAATACTGCCGATGCCACCCAAAACAGCGGCCGTAAATGCCTTAATACCCGGAATAAATCCCATAATAAAGTTCAACTGCCGGAAAACAATTGAATATAGAACCCCGGCTACCCCGGCCATTGCCGCCCCAACCACAAATGTTATGGTAATCGTGCGATTCACGTCAATGCCCATCAGTGTTGCGGCATCTTTGTCTTCTGCCACAGCCCGAATAGCCCGGCCCGTCTTGGTACGTTGCACAAATTGCTGCAAGCCAAACATGACAACCAGCGAGGTCAAAATAACGGCAATATCTGCTTTTTGAAAGTCCAGCCCAAAAAACTCTACTTTGCCGTCAAATAAGGCAAATTCGGGGAAAGGAATTAGAGATGAGCCGTATAATCCGCGAAAATAATATTGCCAGAAAAACGAGGCACCAATGGCTGTAATGAGTGGAACCAGGCGAGGAGCACCCCGTAACGGCCGATAAGCCACGCGCTCCGTTAAAACCGCCACCCCAACAGATATCAAGATAGAACTCACAAAAATTGCCAATAAGCTAAGGAGGGGGTATTGAGCCGTAAGTCCGGCGTTTTCTAACGGCAGGGCTACCAAGATTGTTGAGGACATAGCTCCAGCCATGAAAAACTCACCATGAGCAAAGTTAATCATGAACAGGACACCATAAACCATGGTGTAGCCAAGGGCAATCAGGGCATATAAACTGCCTTGCGACAATCCGGAAACAAAGAAATCCAACCAATCGGAAATGGTGTAATCATTGCCGACACCAAGGATAAACTTACCTGTCATGCCCCAGAGCACAATGCCTATAATGCCAATCCGAATAAGCCAAAGAACGAGATCGATATAGTTAAATCGTCGCAAGATTGTGTCCCCTTCTTCCTCAAGTAGCAAACAGCCTGTGAATCGCTTCACAGGCTGTCTAGAACTTCACAAGTTACAATTTATAAACGGTGACCGACGTGTTATTCATCATGTCCGTTAGATAATGTCTTGATCGAGACCTGGCTAGTTTGTCTAAGCCAGGCCTCGATGCTAACTAATTATTCAGGTTCGTATGTCCAAACGGCAACAAAGGAACCATCTTGAACTTGGCTTACAGCGATCTTGGGATCGGCGCAGTCACCATTTTCATCACAAGAGATGGTGCCAGTGATACCAGCCATGCCATCGGTGGCAGAAATTGCGTCTAGCAGCGCCTGACGGCCGATTAGCATAGAACCATCCGCGCCTACCTGAGCTACCTCTTCAATTGCGTTCAGCAACATATTGGTGGCATCGTAAGCGTGAGCATGGAAGGGAGCGGTCGGCTCACTACCGTACTCTGCCTGGTAGGTTTCCAGGAACGTGGTGTAAATTTCGTTACCGAAGCCCAGATCTGGCCCGGAAACGTACATGCCTTCCGCCGCATCACCAGAAGCATCAATGAAGTCGGGCGATTGCACGCCATCGGCGGCAGCCAGAACAACGCCTTCCAAACCATCAATCTCTTTAGCCGTCTTGGTGATCAAGGAACCCAGCGGGATAAACACAGGGTAATAAATGATCTCCGGATCAGCTGCTGCAATGGAGGTCAGCAGGGGTTCAACATTGGTTGCATCAGCTGCTTCTGCCTCAAAGGCTACAATTTCGCCGCCCAACTCAATGAAAGAATCTCTAAAGACGGAAGCCAAACCCTCGGTATAGGGATCGCCATCATGAACGGCAGCCGCTCTTGTCAGGCCCAGCTCATTGAAAACATACTCAGCCATTGCGCGTCCTTGAACCGTGTCATTGTGGGCGGTGCGGAAGTAGCAAGATTGACGGGAATCAGGGGCCGTGAGCACTGGTGCTGTGTTGGACGGGGAGATCATGGCGATGCCTTCAGCACAGACGATCTGAGACATGGGGACACCGGCACCGGAACAGCTCGTGCCGATAACACCGACGATGGACGGATCAGAGGCAATCTTCTGCCCGGCAGCCTGGCCACCCTCAGCGTTACAGCCTTCATCTTCAGCTTGCAGCTCAATGGGATGACCCTCAATTTCGCCACGGTCGCTGATGGCAATTTCTACACCATATTGGGAATCCAGACCCAAGGATTCATTGGGACCAGTGATAACCAACGCAGAAGCAACACGGATAGGATCGCCAGGGGCAATCTCAACACAACCAATGGCGTCATCACAGGTCATCTCGTCCATGGCCTCTTCCTCATCCATGGTCTCTTCTTCGTCCATGGCTTCTTCTTCGGTGTCGGCGGTGGTATCACCAGCATCGGCTTCGGGTTCGGTGTCGCCACTGCCGCCACAGGCAACCAAGGCCAGGGCCAACAACAACATCAATAAGGTTAACCAACTCATTCGTTTCATGTAATTCTCCTCCTTACGGAAAATTATGGGTTTCGTACCTGCGCGCCTCTTGCCTTCATCAGGTTATAGTCAACTGCCCCGTCACCTTGAATCGGGTTTTATGGGCAAACAGCTACATGAACAACAAATACATCGAACACAAGCAACACTAACTTGCCTGTGTTTTAAACAAATATTGCGTTGACAGAAGTAGATTGAACCAATTTCAGCTCAAATTTTGGTTGATTATTGGGCAACTATCACCTCCTCTTCCAATTAATAGGTGTGGTGATATGCACACAAACGAGTTCAGTGGTTCAAAATTCTATTGGCATTGTGAGTTGTTGTCAACTTTGCTATTTCTGTCTGGGTTTTTTGTGGGTTTATGCGTGCTAAAAAAAGTTGCTAATCTAGCGTTGTGGGTGTTTCGACAAATTCACCCGTACACATAAAGATAACCCGTTCAGCAATGTTGGTGGCCCGGTCGCCGATTCGCTCTAAATTGTGGCCTACCCACAGGAGAAAGGTGGCCCGGCGAATGTAGTCATCGTCGCTCATCTCTTTAATCGCTTCACGGAATAATTTATTGTACTGTTTGTCTATCTTATCATCCCGTTTGATCATATCTAGAGCAAGTTGCGGATCGCGTTGGATGTAGGCATCAATCCCTTGTTGGAGCATTTCGCTGGCGCGTCTGGCCATTTTGGGCAGCTTATAGAGGGTGTCTATTTCATCTTCATCTTCCATGCGCTCTACCAGCCGGGCAATGCCTGAGGCATGATCGCCAATACGCTCTAGCTCTACTGCCAGATGAATGGCGGCAATAACAGCCCGTAAGTCTGAGGCGGTAGGCGCCTGGGTTGCCAGGATGAGCAGTGCTTTTTCTTCAATATCATAACGCAGTTGATTGATGGCTTCATCGTTGGTGACAACCTGGTTGGCCTGGACAACGTTGCGGGTTTGCAAAGCGTCCATCGCCTTGTTAATGCTTTCAATAGCGGCACTGGCCAGGCGAATGATATTGTCTTTAAGCTGGTTTAGTTCCTGATCCAGGATAGTGCGACTGGTTAATGACATATTTCACCTCATTCTTGTCGGAGCGTGTTGAAGACGTGCATCAACTCATCTGCGGTGTGGTTGGTGGAGGGGGTGCCGTGTCCGCAGGCGATGACGGCTGGGGAAAGCGCTAGCAAGCGAATGCCAGATTGGCGCGCGGCCGTTTTGTCGGCGGTAATGCGGGGCGGGGTGAGGTTGATACGGCCGTCGCGCGTGTTCAAGGCATCTCCGGCAAACAAAACCCCTGCCATGGGACTAAAAAACGAAAAATGGTCCAGTGTGTGTCCCGGCGTGGCCAATACTTGCAAGCCATTCAAAAAAGGCAAGGTATCCCCATCTTCAAAAATTGCGATTTTCTCTTTGGCGACAGCGCCATATCTTACAAATGTATCAAGCAGCCACTGCACGATGACCGGCATGTGCTTGGGAGACTTCCCCCGATCAATCAATTGTGCCGCAGCGGCGCCAGCCTGTATTTGCGCCCCGGAAGCGTTGTGTAGGGCTGCCAAACTGCCTACATGGTCCATATCGGCATGGGTGACCAAAATGTGCGTCAGATCAGCCGGCTGGTGGCCCAGGTCGTGCAGCAGTTGAAAAATCTTTTCTTGCTGTCTGGGCATTCCGGTGTCCACTAGCACAATGTGGGGCGGCTCCACAATGAGGTACACATTGCTGCCGCCTGTATCCAGCCAGTGGACATGGGGTGCGATTTCCATAAATTTACCCGGTTTCAGCGCTGCTCATTTCCATCTCTTCATCGTCCAGCAAGTGTGCTGCTTTTTTGTCGAAGGCAGCCTGAATAGCGGCAAAATCCTCATCAGACATGGGCTGTTCCCCTTTTTGCTGCCGCAAATACCCCTTGACTTTGGTAAAGTGCATAGCTGGAATGGATGACTTTTTCAGGTCCAGATTTTTGTTGCCCTTGTTGGTAAACACAACCAGAGCACCAATCGGCACTTCTTCCACGGAAGGGGCATTTTTGTTCAGGTAGTTGGCAATTGCTTCCACGTTGAGCATTGCTTCACGCGTGGGATCCCCTAACCGCTCCTGGCCAAAAAAGCGGCGCAGCCCCAGACCGCTCTGTTTCCATTTGTCACCATCTACAGAAATGTTCCCTGCTTGGTATTTGGGGATGAAAACGATGATGCCGGTGGGAATGAGCAAAACGTGGGGGGCTGGGAGAAGGTAATGGTAGATACGGCCGTCTCGTGCCACCTTCTTTAACACATCATCCAACACCTCATCCGGGCGCGGGTCACGCAGGTAGCGGTGCCCTAGATAAATGCCAATTTGCGACAGCATCCAGCCCACAAACAAGGCCACTAGCTGGTAGAAAAACAGATTTGCCGTGTTCGGCAGAAAAACTAAAAATAAGCCAATCAGCAGCACGCCCATCCCCACAAAACTGGTGATCTGGCTGATGCGCTTCAGGCGAGCAATACGTTGATCGTCTCTTAAAATAATCATAATAATTTAATTTGTATCATATTTTCCTAAAATCAGACATGCATTTTGGCCACCCAATCCAAATGAGTTAGACATAACCATTTGCAGCGGGGCCCGGCGTGGTCCGTCAGTCACGTAATCCAGATCACAATCGGGGTCCGGCGTTTCGTAATTCCAGGTGGGTGGAATAACGCCCTGGTTCAGTGCCAGGGCGCAAAAGATCGCCTCAATCGCGCCAGCGCCACCCATTGCATGCCCCAGCACCGATTTGCTGCTGCTGATGGGCAACTCATAGGCTCGTTCGCCAAACAGGGATTTCACGGCAAACGTTTCCGCTGAGTCGTTGACCGGCGTAGAGGTCCCATGCGCATTGATATAGTTTATCTCATCCGGCTGCAAGCAGGCATCTTGCAACGTCCACTGCATGGCGCGTACCGCACCGGCCGCTTGAGGATCTGGCTGGGCGACGTGGTAGGCATCGGCCGAAACGGCGTACCCCTTCAGCTCAGCGTAAATGCGGGCTTTGCGGGCCAGGGCATGGTCCAGTCGCTCAATGATGAGCACACCCGCCCCCTCACTCAACACAAAGCCGTCCCGGTCCTTGTCAAACGGCCGACTTGCCCTTTCTGGCGTGTTGTTGAAATTGGTAGAAAGGGCACGCATGGCACCAAAACCAGCAATCGCTGCTTCGTGAATGAGTCCCTCAACCCCGCCGGTAATCATCATGTCGGCCCGACCGCTGCGAATGTGTTCCATGGCCTCCCCAATTGCCTGGGTGCCAGTGGCGCAAGCGGCCGTTACCGTACTGATCGGTCCCAACGCCTTGGCCAGCAGGCTGACGTGATGGCTGGGCATGTTGGGCAAAAAACCGGTCATGGCAAAGGGGCTGACCCGGTTAAACCCCTGGCTGCGCAAAATTTTCAGGTTTTCATCGGCCACTTCAAAGCCACCGACGCCGGTGCCCACGAGCGTGCCCACACGTTCGGCGTTAGGCACTGGTTCGGGCAGCCCGGCATCCTCCAGGGCCATGCGCGCCGCGGCCACGGCCAACTGTGAGGCGCGAGACATGCGCCGCGCCTCTTTGAAATCCATATATTTTTTAGCGACAAAATTCTTGACCTCACCAGCCACGCGACAGGGAAAGTCGCTGGCATCAAAGTTGGTGATGGGACCGATGCCGGAACGGCCGTTTAACAAACTATCCCAACTCTCTTCGGTGGTGTGGCCCAATGGACTCATCACGCCCATGCCCGTAATGACAATGCGGGGTCTTCCTTTGGCGTCCAGAAAATGGTTGTTCATCTTTACCTGCTTGGTTTAAGGTTGGCAGTGGGGAGTAAAGGTGAAAAGTAATAAGTGAAAAGTGACTGATTTACTTTTCACCGCTTACCCCTTACCGATTACCGCTCACTGGCAATGCCGGATGTAATTGCCTCGACGACCTGGTTTTCTACCACGCGTCTTGCCTGACCAATGGCTTGTTTGACGGCATATGCATTGGAACGGCCGTGGGCAACAATTACAACCCCGTTTACGCCCAACAGTGGCGCACCACCTACCTCATCCGGGTCCAAATGGCCCCGCACCCGCTTAAACGCCGAGCGCGTCAGCAGGCCGCCCACAATAGAAATGGGATTGGCCATTAGCTCGTCGCGGATGAGATTGGACATGTAACTGGCGACGGATTCGGCCGTTTTCATGATGAGATTGCCGGTAAAGCCATCCGTCACCCCCACGTCGGCGGCGCCATTCATAAATTCTTTGGGTTCAATGTTGCCAATATAGTTTAAGCCGCTGGCCGCCAGCAGGGGAATCGTTTCCTTGATGAGATCGTTACCCTTGCCCTCTTCCTCGCCGTTGGAGATAAGCGCCACGCGGGGACTTTCGATCTTGAGCACCCGCTCCACGTAAAGATTGCCCATGAGTCCAAATTGCAGCAGATATTCCGGGCGGCAGTCGGCGTTGGCCCCGTTGTCGATGAGCATAGGACGGTGTTTGGTGGGGAAGATGACCCCCAGCGCCGGGCGCTTAATGCCCGGAATGCGCCCCAGGCCCGACTGGCGCAGCATGGCCACGGCCAAAATGGCCCCGGTGTTGCCCGCCGACACAAAAGCATCAGCCTCGCCATTTTTTACCAGCGAAAGCCCAATATGCATGGAGGAATTTGGCTTGTTTTTTACGACCTGGGATGGTTTGTCTTCCATCGTGATGGCATCATCCGCGTGAACAATTTCCAGGGGCAGCCCGGTTGTGGGTTGGTTGGCCAACGCCGCCTCGATTTTGGCTTTGTCGCCCACCAAAATGATGGTGTCGCCAAATTCGCGGGCGGCCTGTACGGCTCCGGCTACGTCTGGCCCCGGATGATCATCACTTCCCATCGCATCAACAACAATTTTCATGTCTGTCTTCTCGCTTCCTTGAGGGTGTTGGCGGATTCTATCGGTGGCAAATGGTTAAGTCAAACCGGGGAAACGGCCGTTTGACAAAAACCTTTCATCGTTTATAATGCCATCATATTGACGATCTTCGATATGATAAAGATGATGACAGACCCAATTACCTTTGGCAAAGCGATTGCCGACGAAACCCGACAAAAAATTATGAACCACCTTTGCTGCACTTGGCTTTGTGTGAGTGACGTGGTTGCGCTGTTGGGTGGCGTCTCACAGCCGACCGTCTCGCATCATTTGTCCATCTTGCGTGAGGCCGGGCTGGTGCACACCCGGCGTGAAGGCAAGCAAATCTTTTACTCCTTAAATCAGGCTGCTGTGGCTCTTTGCTGCGGCGTCCTTATGCAAAAATTTGCGCCCGAAGTCAGCATCGATTCCGTTGTTGTGAAGTAAGGCAAATTTTTTTGCCCAGACATATAGGCAGTTATCAATGTGAGGTGAGAAATGACAACAAAAACAGCTTCAAATGAACAGATTCATCTGGCGGTGCAGGAGCGGTACGGCCGTATCGCCACCGATTTCCAAACGGGCTGCTGTGCCAGCGATGCCGGGGCCGACTACGTAGAAGAATGCGGCTGTGGCGCTGAGCTATATGATGTGGACGTCAGCCAGCTGCCTGCCGACGTCACCGGACTGTCGCTGGGCTGCGGTGATCCCATTGCCATAGCCAGCCTGGAACCGGGCCAAACGGTGCTGGATTTGGGTTCCGGCGGCGGCATTGACTGCTTTTTGGCGGCCGATCGCGTGGGGCAAACTGGATACGTCATCGGCGTGGATATGACGCCGGCCATGCTGGAAAAAGCGAATCGGAATAAAGCCAAGCTGGGTGTAGAGCAGGTGGAATTTCGCCAGGGCCAAATCGAAGCGCTGCCGGTGGATGACAACAGCGTAGATGTAATCATTTCTAACTGTGTGATTAATTTGAGTCCGGACAAAGCGGCCGTCTTTCAGGAGGCGTTCCGCGTGCTCAAACCGGGCGGCAGAGTGGCGGTGTCTGACATGGTGACGCGGGGCAAATTCACCGCGCAAGAGCGGGCCGATATGTCGGCCTGGGCGGGCTGCATCACCGGGGCCGAGGATGTGGCTGATATGGCCACCTGGATGCGCGCGGCCGGTTTTGAACAAGTTTCTATTCAGAAGAAAGATGAGGCGGATGCAGAACTGGCAAATGTGGCGCCGCATGTAGGCCCGGCCCAAATTTTTAGCGCGCGGATTACGGCCGTTAAACCCCAAACCACATCATGAATGCCGCTGTGATGTCGCTGTAAAATAAAAAAACGGCCGTGTCTTTGTAGGGATACGGCCGTTTCAAATTTTCTCTTTCCAGCTTTAGTAAGTCTAGAACGGAATATCGTCTTCTTCTGCTGCCGGCGCGCTCTGGTAGTCGCCATCATCGTCAGAATAGCTGCCATCTTCCTCCCGACTACTGAGGAAACGCACCGTGTCGGCGGTAATCTCATAAGAGGCCCCCACCGTGCCATCCTGACGGGTGTAGGTACGCGGTCCGCCAGATGCCGGGTCTGGGCGCAGCCGCCCTTCAACAAGCACCTTGCTCCCTTTAGACAAATATTGATTCACGGTTTCGGCCTGCTTGCGCCAAACAGAAACGCGGAACCAGGTTGTTTCGTCACGGGGTTGGCCTGTTGCCCCATCCGTCCAGCGCCGGTTAGAGGCGATGCTAAAGTTGGTTACGGCCGTACCGTCCGGCATGTATCGCATTTCGGGGTCGCCACCCAAATTCCCAACAATAATAATCTTTTGATACATTCAACACTCTCCTTAAGAAATATCATTTTGGCACGAATTTGCCTAAATTAAACGACTGGTACCCTGAATCATATCACGTTTTAGCCATTTCAAAAATAGACAAATGCAAGCCATTGCGCCCATCAAAATATGCAGGTAATTATAGCACAATTGTTCTAATTTATCAATAAATTTGTGGCCTGAAATAAAGGCAGGTTTTGATATTTTTAGACAGGGCAGTTTTGGGCTGTATGGCAGAATTGCCTTGAGAATAGTAATATCTTTCTGAAAGGAAATAAAAAATGACAAGACCGCGCGGGCTGCGCACGCAAATTTTGATTAGCTTTATTGCCGTTATTATTTTAACGGCCGTTGCTGCCTGGTTTCCAGAAAGCTGGCTTATCCGTAATGAGTTCGAACGCCAAACATGGGCCAGGGTAGAACAGGGTCGCCGCGCAGCCCGTACACTTTACAACGCGTGGCAAAGCGAGGTGGTTAATGCCGCCATCCTCGCCGCCCAATTACCCACCCTTAGAACGCTGCTTCAATCTGGAAGCGCCAATGAGCTGGCCAATTACCTGAGAACGGTGGAAACAAGCCTGGATTTGGACCTGGTTTTGGCCTGCGATGCCGCCGACCATGTTGTTGCCCAGGTCGGCATGATTGCCCTGGAGAATCCGTGCCTGTTGCAGCGGTCCGTTGGTTTTTACATTGTTGATGAACCAGTGGGCAGTCCTGCCTGGCTGCTGGCCAGCCAGCCGGTTCTGATTGAGGGCGAGCCAGCAGGCCAGGTATTAGTGGGAATTCGCTTGAATGACGCATTTGCCCGACGAATGCGAGGCGAGACGCAGCTGCAACACACGCTGCTAGTAGATGGTAGACCGGTGGCTACCAGTTTTTCTGCTGGCCTGCCGGCGCGTACAGATGCCATCCAAAATGAGACGCGCCAGGCAGATAGTGACGGGGAGCAAATCACATTTTCAACAACGGACGGCCGTTCCTTTTACGCCACGCGCCTGGTGCTGGAAAATCCACGCATTGCCGACGAAGTTGCCCTCTCGGCCACTGAAATAATGGATACGCAGCGCAGCCTGATCCGTACCGGTATTCTGAGCATTCTTCTCGTTGTGCTGCTGGGCACCGGTGCAGCGCTGATCATTTCGCGACAAATTAGTCGGCCACTGTTGCAGCTTGATGAAGCTGCTGCCCGCCTCAGCAGTGGCGATTTGGCCCGGAGCATTGAGGTACAAACAGAGGTGCGGGAGGTCGAACGGGTTGCCGCGACGCTGGAACGAACCCGGATTGATTTGCAGCAAACGCTGGCCACCCTGCAACAGGAAAAAGCGTGGGTAGACCATCTGCTGGAAGCAATTGTCGAAGGAATTATGATATTGGATGAAGACGGCCGTATTACTTATTTTAGCGAGGGAGCCACTCGCATCACCGGTTGGCCAGAAACACAGGTCATAAACCGTCTGGCCGACGATATCTTTCTCACTATTGGCAAAGATACACTATTTAGCCATCTCATTCCTGACTCGGGTCGCCGTCGTACCGTGTGGGTGAGACTGGCCGAGGAACAGCCCGCCGCCCTGAGCATCACCAGAGCACAACTCGTGCCGCCAGATGCAAAATCAGCCCAAATGGCCATTGTGTTTCGGGATGTCAGCGAAGAGGAAGCGGTTCAGCGCCTGCTGCGCAATTTTCTTGCCAACATTACCCATGAGTTCCGCACGCCGCTAACGGCCCTGGCGGCTTCTGTAGAGCTGCTGCTGGATGAGGCCAACAGGCTGACTCAGGAAGAACTTGAGCAGATGCTCACCTGGCTGCACCTGGGCATACTGGGCCTGCATACGCTGGTTGACAACCTGTTGGAAACCGCCAGCCTGGAGGCGGGACGTTTCCAAATTTCACCGCATCCCACCGATTTGGGCGAGATCATTGCTGAAGCGGCCCGGCTGATGCAGCCGCTGCTTAAGAAATATCAACAGCACCTGACGGTAGAGCTGCCTGCCAGCACCATGCCTGTTGTTTATGCCGATTCGCGGCGTATTGTGCAGGTTCTTGTTAATTTGCTCTCTAATGCTAACAAGTATGGCCCATCAGATTCTGAAATTACTATCCGAGCGACCTTGCAAGATGACCAGATCAAAATTGGGGTGCTGGATCGTGGCCCCGGTGTGCCGTCTGGCAACAAAACAAGCCTGTTTCATCGATTTTTGCACATTGATGTAGAAAGTGATCGCAAGCGTTCTGGTGTAGGGCTGGGATTGTGGGTTGTGAAGGCCATCGTGGAGGAACATGGTGGCGAGGTAGGCGTGACCGATCGTGAGGGAGGCGGTTCGGTTTTCTGGTTTACGCTGCCGTTGCAGGAGGCTACATGAAAGTTCTTGTGGTAGATGATGATCGCGTTTTGGCCGAAATTTTGTCGTTTACATTGCAACGTATGGGCCTCTCAGTGATTCAGGCTTATGACGGCCGTTCTGCCCTGCAACGTTGGCAAGAAGAAACGCCAGACCTGATCATGCTGGATGTGAACCTGCCCGACATAAGCGGCTTTGATTTGTGCCAAAAAATTCGCAGACAGACAGACACCCCCATTATTCTCCTCACTGTACGCGACCAGGAAGACGACATTGTTCACGGCCTGGAAATTGGGGCCGATGATTACATCACAAAACCATATAGCCCGCGTCAATTGGTCGCCCGGGTGCAGGCTTTGCTGCGTCGCATAGGCAGCCAGTCGGAAAAACCATTGCCCTCCGTTACCCGGCAGATTGGTGACCTTAGGCTGGATGTCCAGCGGCGCGAGGTTACCAGGGCGGGCGGTGAGCCAATTTTACTCACCCCGCTAGAAACCGATTTGCTGGATTATTTAATGCTCAATCCGGGGCACGTGCTGACGACCGATATTTTAATTGACCAGGTATGGGGGCCACAGGGGGGTAGCCGGAACATGTTGCGCCAGTTGGTGCATCGCCTGCGCCACAAAATTGAGCCAGATCCAGCAGAACCGCGCTATATTGAAACAGTTTCTGGCCTGGGCTATGGTTTTGTTAAGCTGCCAGATGATTAACTTGCACCCTTAAATTTGCGAGCTCCACGCTAACTTCCCAATTGGATCAGCTTTGTAACAACTTTAGAACGCAGTTTGTGATCTGCTTGTGCCACACTGATAAGGTGATGGGATTATGCCCATCGACAATGGACTTTGGAATCAGTGTATGGCAAGAGATACTCAAAATGGTTACAACCAAAATTTGCGTTTGCTTGCCTGTTTGTCGGGGCAGGAGCATGGCTCAGGTGAACTGCTCACCTATACGCAGCAGGTAGCATTCTTTTTACAAGGAAAGCTAGAATGGCAGGTGAGCGAACGCAATTCGCTGGCAGAGGTTATTAACTGCGTACCGCAGCGCCACGATTTACTGCTGTTGAATGAACCCAAGTGGCATGCGCTAACACGGCCGTTTCCCCAGACGGCCGCTTCCCCTTCTCGCATCAAACCATCCGTCCTGATCGTCCGTGAATCCCGCTGGCCGCTACGTCGCCTGCTCCTCATCATGCGGGGAGAAGCCACTGACGAAGCCACAATTAAGTGGGGTCTCATACTCAGCAAACACAGCAACTGCACCGTAACCCTGCTGGTTGTCCGCCCTCCCACTTTAGCCCCCAAAGATCAGTTTGGCTTGTTAAAGGCCAACACTATTTCCGGTCGCCACCTTCGTGCTGCATTGCGACGGTTGGCCGCTCGCCAGATTAATGGTGTGCTAAAGGTAAGCCACGGCTTACCTGAGGAGATTGTTCGGCAAGAAGTAGCTGGCGCTGCTTACGACCTTATTGTTTTAGGCAGCGAACCGGAGTGCCGCCTCTTTTATTGGCGATTAGACAGCCTGCTCAACCCCTTGCTGCAATGGACCAAGCAATCCATCCTGATCGCCAAACCTGTTATTTCTGAAACGGTTCAAAAAAACCACCTGGTAAACCTTTAAGGCTCGCCAGAATAAAGAAGGAGAACGTGCATTTATGGAATTAAGCATCCTTAATTTATTACTTGTTTTACTAGCGGCCTGGCTGGCCGGCAATCTGGCCACCCGGTTGGGCTATCCCTCAATCTTCGGTGAGTTGATGGCCGGCATCATTTTAGGCCCGCCACTGCTGGGTTTGCTGCAAAGCAGCGAAGGGTTAGAAGTCCTGGCTGAAATTGGTGTTTTGGTCATGATGCTGTACATCGGCATGGAGATCGATCCCAAAGATTTGTTCAAGGCATCGTGGGCTGGGACCCTGGCAGCGTTGGGCGGATTCATTACCCCTTTCCTCTTCTGTTATTGGTTGATCGTGGCGATGGGCGGCACCGTGGCTGCCGGCCTGTTTGTGGGCATTGCCGCCGGTGTCACTTCTCTGGCCACAAAATCCCGCATCTTGGTCGATTTAAAGCTGCTGGATACCCGGATTGCCCACGTTTTGATGGCCGGGGCGCTGGTGTCTGACACGCTGGCCCTGATTGTTTTTGCGGCCATCATTGGCGTTTTTGAAGCCGATGGCTTTAGCATTGCTAATTTGTCTCTGGTGGCAGGCAAGGCCGCGCTTTTCTTTGCGGTGGTTAGCTTCATGGGGTTGAAGCTCTTTCCCCCGTTGTGGCAGCGCCTGCGCAAAATGGGCTGGACAAACCGGACCTTCAATGCCACGCTTATTTTGCTCATAGCCCTGCTGTTTGCTGAGTTTGCCGAGTTGGCGGGCTTGCATGCCATTTTGGGTGGCTTTTTGGCAGGGTTGTTCCTGCGTGAAGGTACTGTTTTGGAGCCAAAGCTATCGCGGCAGCTCAACCCGGTGGTGCATGACATCTCCATTGGTTTTTTGGCACCAATTTTCTTTGTCACGGCCGGTTTTCAGGTTTCGCTCAACATCTTCCAGACAGATCTTTTGTTGTTGATTGGGGTGGTGGTGCTGGCCACGGTGGGCAAAATTGTGGGGACGGCGCTTTTTTACCTGCCCAGCCGCAACGGCTGGCGTGAAGGCGTGGTTGTAGGTGCCGGCATGAACGGCCGTGGCGCGGTAGAGATCATCCTGGCCCAAATTGGCTTGAGCATGGGGATCATTTCGGCCGAGATTTTCTCGATTCTGGTCTTCATGGCCATTGCTACCACAGCGGCCGTACCGCTTTTCCTCAAATGGGGCAGCGAATGGCTGAAAGGGCGCGGCGAACTGGTGCGCTCCGCCGATGAGCGGCAGGGCACCGTGATTATTGGTGCGGGACCAACGGCGCGAGCGTTAGCCAAAGCCCTGTCCGAAGCGCAGCCCGTCTGGCTGATTGACAAAAACTTGCAGCACTGCCAACAAGCCGAGGCGGAAGGATTGTCGGTTGTTTACGGCACTGCTCTGGACGTTGAGGTGTTGGCGCAGGCAAATACGGCCGAAGCCCAGGCGTTTCTGGCCTTAACCCCCAATGAGGAAGTCAATGTCTTGGCCGCGCAACTGGCGTATGAAGTGTTCCAGGTGCCCAAAGTGCGGGTTTTGCTCATGAACGGAGAACAATCGCTCAATAATATCATTGGTGAAACGCCGATAGAGCCATTATCGGTCGCCTGGCACAATTTGCCAGAATGGGATCATTGGCTCTCTCACCAGCAAACGGAAGAAGCCAAAATTCAAGTTGAAACGACGACATTGGCCGAAAAGCTGATGGTAGGTAGTCCAAATGTCAAATCGGCTCTGCCTCTGGTTGTTGCCCGCAATGGCGTGCGGCTGCCGTTTGCTACTGTAGACGAACTGGATCGGGGCGATCAGGTACTTGCTTTGACGCGCATCTAAAAATAAAGGAGGTGTTTTTTGGTTTCCAGAAAACACATTCGTTTAGGAACAGTTGCAAATATTCCCATCGACCTGCATGTGGGCTGCCTGTTCTTTGTCCCTCTGGGGATTGTGGTGATGGCGTTGGCACCCCTGGTCATGTCTGCCGAGTGGTCACCGCTTGAGCGGTGGCTGCTGGCGGCCGCTACTACCGGCCTTATGGCGCTTTCTGTATTCTTGCACGATGTTGGTCACCTGGTTGTGGCCGGCGCCCGAAAACTGCCTGTTCACCAAATCGTGCTTTATCCATTTGGCGGTGTGTATCGTTTGGGCAGCACGCCCATCTCTGCAAAGAAGCTGGTACAGATGGCGCTGGTTGGCCCGTTGGTTAGCTTGCTGTTGGCCGTTTTTTGGCTAGGCATTTGGTCGATTTGGGCCGAGGCCCACGTTCTTTGGTTGGCCCAGTTTAATTTGCTGCTGGTTGTCATTAATCTAATGCCGACCCCACCGTTGGACGGCGGGCATTTGCTCTGGCTGCTGCCGGAGCATGCTGCCTCGCCTCAAGGGGGTTCTCCTATTGCCTTTTTGGCCATCTCCATGCTGCTGCTGGGCATGGTGCTGCCGGGCGGCACGGCCGTTCTCATTGGGCTGCTGCTTTCAGATGCGGCTTCAACCTTTGGCGGTATGCTGCTGCTGACAACCGGCTGGCTGGTTATTGAGGCACCCGCGCAAACGGTGCATGTGTGTACGCCAGAACAGCAACGGTGGCTGGCACAAACGACAGTGGCTCAAATAATCTCTTCGTCACAATCGGAACCAACCGTAAAGTTGAACCATGATTTTGCATACCCAGCCCGGCAATTTCCCATTATGACCGCTGTGCCTGCCAGACCAGACGTTTTACAGAAACAATTGCCGTTTCGTACGCTGGAGCCATGGGTTGTTTACCCTACCACCTCAATGTTGCAGGCGCTGCACAAGCTTGATGCCAGTCGTGGGAATAGATTGTTGGTGGTGGCAAACGGCCGTATCATCACCACACTTACCAAGGAGAAAATGTTTGCCCCGTTTAAAATGACCGAAAACTTGCTTCAGTTAAAAGCCGAGTCGTTTATCCTCCTCCAGCCAAATGAACCGGAACAAGCCCACTCTTGAAGGCGTGGAATCTTGTGGGTGGGCTGCAAAATTGGATTATCAGGTATGTTGACGTACCAAAGGGAGTATGTTACCCTTTTTGCACTTGATTCAGGAAACCTTATGATGACAGATTACGTGTTTGCCCAACGATTACGAAATGCACAACGGCACTTACTTGGTAGCCGTGTTTGTTGCGTTGCTGGGGCAAACCTCGCGGGTTGAATGAATTAGGGACATAACCTTTTCTAAACTTCTCAGGCCACAGGTGCTTCAGCCCTGTGGCTTTTTTCTTGCGAGCCACAGGTAACCCTGTGGTTTTTTTGTTTCATCAACTGCACAGACCGGCCTTCAAATTGGGTAACCTCCCGCAGGTTTACCCCCAGATGATGTTCATTAAAGGAACCTGCGGGAGGTTCTGAAAGAGATTGCCACAGCGCAAACAGGACTGCCAGTCCTGAAAAACGAGAAGAATTGTCATGAAAACAGATTTTGTCATTACCCAAAATTGGAGCCTCTTATTGTTATTCAGCCCGGCAGCAGCGTCGGCGCTTGCCGAATAGCAGGGTGTGCCTGAGCATCCTGCTGCTGCCGGGCAGTTTTAAGGTGACTCAGGTTTTTTAGTTTAACCCAATGCACAATTGATGAATTACGATAAATAAGAGGATTAAAATGACAAAACAAACGAATGAGACCAACGGCCGTTACAACCCCCAGGCCGTCGAGAAAAAGTGGCGACCCGTCTGGCAAGCCCAAAACCTGTACCAAACGGGTAACGATCCCGACAAGCCAGACATCTACATTTTGGATTTCTTTCCCTATCCATCCGGGGCCGGGCTGTCGGTGGGACATGCGCGCAACTACGTGCCCACCTGTATCACCAGCCGCTACAAGCGGATGCAGGGGTACAACGTGCTGCACCCGATGGGCTGGGACGCCTTTGGCCTGCCCGCCGAAAATTACGCCATCAAGCACCACATTCACCCCCGCGAAAGCACCAAACTGTTCACCGACACCTACCGGCGCCAAATGCAGGAGATGGAATGCTCCTACGACTGGTCGCGCGAGATTAACTCCACCTTTCCCGATTATTATCGCTGGACGCAGTGGTTTTTCCTGCTGCTGCACAAGCGCGGCTTGGCTTACCGGGCACCGGGCAGCCAGTGGTGGTGCCCCTCTTGCCAGACTATCCTGGCCAACGAGCAGGTGGAGCAGGGCCGATGCTGGCGCTGTGGCAGCGAAGTAACCAAAAAGGAGCTGGCCCAATGGTATTTCAAAATCACAGCGTACGCCGACCGGCTGCTGGCCGATCTGGACACAGTGAACTGGCCAGAAAATATCAGGACAATGCAGCGCAACTGGATCGGCCGCTCTGAGGGTGCAGAAGTCGTTTTTAAGGTTAAGAATCCGCAGATTACACAGATTTCGCAGATTAAAAAACAAAAATCTGTGCAATCTGCGAAATCTGTGGATGAAGCTTATGAAATTAAGACTTTTACAACGCGGGTAGATACGCTGTTTGGCGTGACGTTTATTGCCATTGCGCCGGAGCATCCGCTGGTGGAAAAGGTAACGACGGATGCGCAGAAAACGGCCGTTTCCCAATACATCGAGCAAGCTAAGCGTAAATCCGAAATTGACCGCACGTCCACAGACAAAGTACAAACCGGTGTCTTTACCGGCGTGTATGCTACTCATCCAATCACGGGCGAGCCGGTGCCGATTTGGGTGGCCGATTACGTGCTGCCTGGCTACGGCGGCGGCGCGGTGATGGGCGTGCCCGCCCACGACAGCCGTGATTTTGCTTTTGCCCAAACGTACAAGCTGCCCATTGTGCCCGTCATCGAGCCGACGAATGGCGACCCGGAAGATGGCGATGAGGTGGATGGTTGCTTTAAAGGTTACGGCCGTCTGATCAACTCTGGCCAATTCTCTGGACAAACTTCACAAGAGGCGATGGCGGCGATTACGGCCGTTCTGCAAGCACAGGGCAAAGGCCAGCCACAGGTAACCTACAAACTGCGCGACTGGCTGATCTCGCGCCAGCGCTACTGGGGCGCGCCCATTCCCATCGTGCATTGCCCAGAATGTGGGCCACTGTCTGTGCCGGAAGAAGACCTGCCGGTGCTGCTGCCGGAGACTGACAATTTTGCCCCAGCTGGCGACGGCCGTTCTCCCCTGGCGCACATTGAAGAATGGGTCAACACCACCTGTCCCCGGTGCGGCGGTCTGGCGCAGCGTGAAACCGACACGATGGACGGCTTTGCCTGCTCCTCCTGGTACTTCCTGCGCTTTGCCAACCCGCATTACGACGAGGGGCCGTTTGATCCAGCAGCGGTGCAGCGCTGGCTGCCGGTGGACATCTACGTTGGCGGAGCGGAACATGCCGTGCTGCATCTGCTGTACGCCCGCTTTTGGACCAAGGTGATGGCCGATGCCGGGCTGATCGACTTTGCGGAACCGTTTAGTGAACTGCGTAACCAGGGTGTACTGTCGTCGCCGCTGGACGGCCGTCGCATGTCCAAATCACGCGGCAACGTGGTGACACCCGACGTGGTCATTGCCCAACACGGCACCGACGCGCTGCGGCTGTACGTCGTGTTCCTGGGGCCGTTTGACGCGGATGTCACCTGGGACGATGTGGGGATTCGCGGACCGGTGCGGTTTGTGGAGCGTTTCTGGCATCTGGCCAATGAGCAGATTAACGCAAAGGCGCAGACTTGTGCTGAGCCTGGCCGAAGTAGGCGCAGAGAGGAAAAGGCTGAGATCGCGTTTGAACGGGCGCGGCATAAGGTTGTGAAGCGGATCACGCAGGATATGGAGGATTTTCGTTTTAATACGGCCGTTGCTGGCCTGATGGAATATCTGAACAGCCTGTATGAAGCACGCGAGCAGGTAATTGGCGACGAAGCGTGGCGTGATGCTATTGGCACGATGGCCCGGCTGCTGGCCCCGTTTGCTCCGTTTGTGGCCGAGGAGGTGTGGCAGTCAGTGCTGGGATATGGCGAATCGGTGCATGTGCAGCCGTGGCCCGGCTACGATGAGGCGCTGACGCAGGATGAATCGATCACGGTGGTTGTGCAGGTGAATGGCAAGGTGCGTGACCGGATGACGGTGGCGGCGGATGCGCCGGTGGCGGTGGTACGGGAAACGGCCGTTACTTGCCCCAACGTTCAGGCGCACATCAATGGCCGGTCAATCCGCAAGATCATTGTGGTGCCGCAAAAGCTGGTGAATATCGTGGTGTAAACAAAATTAGATTGGTCCAATCTCCCGAGATTGGACCAATCTGCAAATGGTTTAGGGGATGCAGAGCGTTTGCCCGGCGTAGATGAAGTTAAGGTTATAGATATGGTTGGCTTCGGCAATGGTGTAGGGACTGAGTCCGTACCAAAGGCCGAGGTTAATCAAGTTATCGCCATAACGCACCGTATGATAGTAGCGACAATACCGCTGCGGTGGCGGTGCTGGCGGCGGGCTGTACCCATATGGAATAAATATGACCGTGCCGTAATAAATCAGGTTAGGGTTCACGATGTGTGGATTGGCCACCAGCAAATCGTGGACGGTGACGCCGTAGTTGACAGCGATAACCGAAAGCGTCTCACCATAACGCACCGTATGGTAGACACCGTAACTTTCGGCTGGGGCTGCATGGGCCGTGGAGACAGTCGCCGTGGCACCAAGCAGCAGCCCAAACAATAATAGCAGGATGGCTATCCTGCGGAACGAAGAAAACACACCTGTTCTCATGGGGGAGACCTCCTAGAAGTAGCCAGTGGCAGATAGGGAAACGGCCGTGTCGCCCGCCGTTTTGTCGAAAACTACAGTTGTCTTCCTGTTTTTTTGGAAGCTTTTTGCGGTTATCGTTACCTGCCGTGTATTAACATAAAACCTTGCTGGCACTATAGCACAATCCACGGGGAAATAGCAATATTTTCTTACCATAAATCAAAAGCGCTTTGAGCAGAAAAGTCTCAAAGCGCTTTTAGAAATCGGCCGTGCTAAAAGGCACGGTTATTGTTGGGAACAATATCAGATCAGACGCGGGTGATGTATTCGCGAGATTCCGTGTTGACCCGAATTTTATCGCCAATGTTGACAAACAGCGGTGTTTTTACCTTAAGACCCGTGCTGGTGATAACTTCTTTGGTAGCGCCGGTGGCCGTATCCCCGGCCACCGCATTTTCTGCTTCCACTATTTCAAAATCCATCGTTTTGGGCAGGATGTAGTCGAGCACTTCCCCTTCATACATGAGCAGTTCTAGCTCCATGTTGTCGATGAGGAATTCTTTGTCCTCTTCCAGAACGTGGTGGTTTACTTGCTTTTGGTCGTAAGTGTCGGTGTTCATGAAAACATAAAAGGTGCCGTCGTCATACAGATATTGAAAATTTTGTTTTTCCAGCCGAATATCTTCCACGCGGTCACCGGAGGTGAAGGTGATCTGGAAGTTGGAGCCGGAGCGCAAATCGCGCACGCTGACGCGAATGGTTGCCTTGCCGCGTCCCGGCTTACTGTGGCTGTATTCTGTTACTTTGTAAAGGTTGCCGTCCTGGGTAAAGCTTACCCCGCGACGTAGCTGATTGACATCGATCATGGTTGGTTGCTCCTTGATTTTTAAACGCAGAGACGCGGGGGCCTAGAGTTTGGCCTCCGGCTGCCGGATTTTTGTTGTGTAGGTGAATGCAATGTAATGTTGAGATAAACTTCTCGACTGCGAAGTTTATCATAAACAAAGTTAGCTGTGTAATTTGGCTTGCGTCTTTTTTTATCTTTTGAGTACAATGCGACACATATGGACGAATTTGCCACCGCTTCCCCCGAAACCCAAATTTTATGCTACCAATGTACGGCCGTTCTTCCCGTCGAGCAAGGTTCACAATTCGTAACCTGTGAATTTTGTGGTGCAACCAACTTTGTTGATAAGAGCGGCGCGGTGCTGCATTATGCCGTGCGGGCCACCGTGGATGAAACGGCCGCTGCCGCTGCGCTGCGTCGCTGGATGGGGGGCAATGACACGGTGAAGGATTTGGACAAGAAGGCGGTTTTGGCACGGCCGTCTTTCCAGATGTTCCCTATGTGGTTTGTTCGTGTAGACCAGAGCGGGAAGGAAAAGGTGGTTTTGGAACCGGCCGCTGCCCTCTCTATTTTTGATTTGACTGAGTTGAGCATCCCCGCCTCTGATCTGGAACCGTATGACCACACGATGGACGGGGACGCCATCGCTCCGACCGTGCCCTTGGAAACGGTGCGCAAATGGTTGGCGGAGAATCAAAAAATTGCCGCCGGGCAAATCAAAGAGAGTTCGCTGGTGCATTTGCCGCTGTTTTTGTTTAAATATCAATTTGAGGGGAGAGAGTATACGGCCGTTGTCGATGCTGCCAGCAGCCAGGTGTTTGCCAGCATTTATCCATCCAAGCGCGAAGTGCCTTATGTGGCTATCGGTTCTGTGGGCTGCGCGCTGTACTTTTGCGCCGCGCTCATTCCTTCAATCAGTTTCTTCACCACGGATGGCACAGGGTTGCTTTGGGGGATTTTAGGTTACGTCGCAGCCGCCATTGTCCTGGCCATTCCCATTTTTGGCGTGGCTGCCTATGTTTCTGCCCGTGTTTAAACAAACATCGCTAGGGGCGTTTCGCGAAATGCCTTTACTTAACATAAATCAGATATGACACAATCAACCAACAAAACTCAAGGACTTACCTGCCCCGAATGCAGCGGTGTGGTGCCCATTGCTGAAGGGGACCGCATTGTTGAATGCCCGTTTTGCCACACGCATTCACTGGTGCAGGGTGAGCGTGGCGTTTGCCGCTGGCAGGTGCCGCAAACGGTAGAGCGAGAACGTGCCCTGCAAACGGTGGGCAACTTCTTCCACGGCATGAAAAAAGCGCGCGATCTGGCCAAAGCGGCGCAGATTAAAGATACCTTTCTGGTTTATCTGCCCTACTGGCGTGTTGAGTCATTTGTAGCCGGCTGGATGTTTGGTCGGGTGAAGTCCGGCAAGGACAGCACCCGCCCGGTGGAAGTGCAGATCAGCGAACTGATGCATTGGAACGATGCGGCCGTTGACGTGGCCGAGTATGGCGTGCATCAAGTCGCCATCTCCAAAGATCAGCTGCAACCGTACAACAGCGACCGGCTGCACGCCGAGGCGATGGTGTTTGAGCCGTCGGAATCGCACAGCGATGCACTGGACGAGGCGGGGCGGCATTTTACCTACCGGGGCCGCAAGGCGCGCAGCCTGCGTACCAAGTTTTTTGAGAAGTTTCACTTTTTGCGGCAGCGATTATCGATTGTTTACTATCCGCTGTGGGTGTCGCGCTATGAATACCACAAGCGCAATTATCAGGTGGTGGTGGATGGGGTAGACGGCCGTATCCTCTACGGCAAGGCACCCGGCAACATCCTTTACCGGGCAGCGGCGCTGGTTGGTGGACTGTCAGTGGGTAACTTCATTTTAGTGAATGGCACTTTGCTGGCGGGAACAATCATTGGCAACAGCGATGACGGCGACGGCCTACCATTGCTTCTTGTGCCCATTGCTCTGGGGATTGGTCTGATCGTTGCCGGATACCGTGCCTTTCGCTATGGCGAAGAGGTGGAGGAGATTCAAAAAGGGGCGCGCAAGGCAGCGCTGGCCGGGGAGTCAGATGGCAGCGGTCTGATGTCGGCGTTGACGGGCGGCCTGATGGGCGGCAACAGCGACGTCCAGGAGATGATGCGCTCCGGCATGAGCGTGCTGGAAGAGCTGTCGGAGGGCAAACGATGAAGCTGCTGGCTTTGCGCTGTCCCACCTGTGCCCAAGCTCTCAAGCCGCAAAACCCGGAGGTGGTAGTGCTGCGCTGTGCTAATTGTGAAACGGCCGTTTCCATCAGCGACACCGGGCTAGACATTATCCCCATCCAGTTTGCCGCCCCGGCCATAAAACCTGAGCAAATTGACGCCTGGGTACCGCTGTGGATTTTTAACGGCCGTGTCAACATCCACAGCCGACAGACTCAAGGGAGCAATTCGCAGGCCCAGCAAGATTCGCAGCAGCTGTGGGGCTATCCCCGCCGTCTGTACGTGCCCGCCTGGGAGCTGCCTACTGAAGAAGCGTGCCAGATTGGCGGCGATCTGGTGCAGCGCCAGCCTGCCTTCCAGACGATTGATTCACCATCGGCCAAAGCCACTCTCATTGAAGCCGTCCTTACGCCCGAAGATGCGCTCAAACTGCTGGAATTTGTCGTGTTCAACGTGGAAGCGGCGCGCAAAGATTGGCTCAAAGATTTGCGTTTCACGATTGAAGCCGCCACGCCGCAGTTGTGGGCCATTCCGGCCCAGAAAGCGGGCAGTGGCTGGCGGTTGCAGCCGCTTGTTGAGTAGAAAGTGAAAAGTAAAAAGTGAAAAGTGGGAGCATTCTTTTTACTTTTCACTAATCACTTTTCACTCCTTTCACATTCATTCACAAACAAAAGGAGTAAAAAATGAAGAAAATTATTCACAGCGATGACGCACCCAAAGCAGTAGGTCCTTATTCGCAGGCGGTGCGCACTGGCAATTTGCTGTTTACGGCCGGACAGGTGCCGCTGGACCCGGCCACGGGCAAACTGGTTGAGGGGGACATCAAGGCCCAGGCGGAGCAGGCGATGAAAAATTTGCAGGCGGTGCTGGCGGCAGCGGGCACAAGTTTTGAGCATGTTGTTAAAACGACTGTCTATTTAGCCGATATTGCCGATTACGTGGGGATGAATGAGGTGTACGGCCGTTACATCACCACCGATTTCCCTGCCCGATCTGCTTTTGCCGTGCGCGACCTGCCTTTGGGGGCCAAAGTGGAAATCGAGATGATAGTCGAAATTCCCGAGGCTGGCTGATGCCCAGCGAAACGATCCTCGTCGTAGATGATGAGGCCAACATCCGCGATCTGGCCCGGCTTTACCTGGAGAAAGATTGCTACAAGGTCATTTTGGCCCAGGATGGTGCCCAGGCATTGCGGCTAGTTCAGGAAAGCGAACCGGCCCTGATTGTGCTGGATTTGATGCTACCTGAGATAGATGGCTGGGAAGTGTGCCGCCGCGTGCGCGCCAACAGCAACGTGCCCATTCTCATGCTTACTGCCCGTGACGATGACATCGATAAAATAGTCGGGTTGGAGATGGGCGCGGATGATTACCTGACCAAGCCGTTTAATCCGCGCGAGCTGGTGGCCCGGGTGCGCGCCATTTTGCGCCGCACCGCCGGCACCACCAGCGCCAGCGACGAGGTGCGGCAGATTGGCGCGGTCACGATTGACCCCAAAAGCCGCGAGGTGATGGCGGGAGAAACGCGAATTCCCTTACGCACCAAGGAATTTGATCTGCTGCTGACGCTGGCGGACCATCAAAACATCGTCCTGTCGCGGGACCAACTGCTGGATTTGGTCTGGGGTTACGAATTCTACGGCCAGACCCGCACGGTAGACGTTCACATCGCTCATCTCCGAGAAAAACTGGGCGACAGCCTGACAATTGAGACGGTGTGGGGGATGGGGTATAAGTTGGTCGGTGATCAGTAATCGGTAGTCGGTAATCGATTACCGGTTTTTACAGGGTGGTTACACTTTTTTAATGATGGGTTTATAACGGCCGTTTACACTAACCCAAATCACAAATTGGTAACCTCCCGCAGGGCTCAGCCAGAAAGATCGTATTGGAGGGAACCTGCGGGAGGTTTCTTTAATTATGTTCCGATCCTTACGCAGCCGCTTGCTGCTTTCTTATTCACTCATCATTGTGGTGACCCTGTTTGTGGTCTCTCTGGCGTTGGTGGCCTTGGGGGCCCAGCCTCGCCAGCGTTTCCAGCCTGCTTTGCAGCGGCTGGACATCATCAGCCGAGCCAGCCGTAACGATATCCTCCGCTTACAGGTGACCAGTGCCGATCAGGAAAGTTTTTTGCAGGCCCTTTTGCAAACGTTAGAAGATACGGCCGAATCCAACAATGTCCGTGCTTTCATTGCTACGGCAAACAATTCGCAAATCATTTTCGATACGGACCCATCCCAAAGCCTGGTTGGCGTAACCATTGAAGGGGCCGATCTGCCGCGCGACATTTTGCCGACGACCGATCCCAACACGCTGGCGGCCCGGTTTGAAGACCCGGATGGAAACCGCTGGCTGGTTTATACCCGAGCGATTTCCAACACCGGTTTTGGACGTTGGGTGGTGGTTTATGCCGTGCCGGAACCAGGTCCCTTGGCGCTATTGCGTGAATTGGGCTTTGGCTCTGCTTTTGTTCGGGCTGGCCTGGCCGGACTGCTTGTTTCTGCGTTGTTGGCTTGGCTCATTGCTCGCTCGGTGGCACGGCCGTTGCAGCGTATGGCCGGAGCTGCTGAAGCCATCGCCCAGGGAGAGTACGAGCAGCAGCTGCCCCTGGAAGGACCAGAAGAAGTAGAAAGGGTGGCCGAGAGCTTTAACAGTATGTCGGCACAGGTAGCGGCCACACGGCAGGCACAGCGCGACTTTGTGGCTAACGTCTCCCACGATTTGAAGACGCCGGTGACTTCGATTCAGGGCTGGAGCCAGGCGTTGTTGGACGGCACGGCCGTTTCCCCCGAAGATCAAACCCAGGCAGCCAACATCATTTACGGCGAAGCTGAACGGATGGGGCGCATGGTGGCCCAACTGTTGGATTTGGCCAAGATTGAGTCAGGGCAGCTCAAGTTGAATCGCACACATGTGGATTTAGCCGAAGTGTGTACGGCCGTGCGCCAAAACATGCTGCCCCGCGCTCAGGCCCATGATATTCACCTGACGTTTGAGGCGGACCCAGCGCCATCCATTTGGGGTGATTACGACCGATTGATTCAGGTGGTGTCTAACCTGGTGGAGAACGGCTTGAACCACACGCCGGCGAGGGGACGGGTGCATCTGGCGGTACGGCCGTACGGCGACAAGGCCGTGGAGCTGGCGATACAAGATACCGGCAAAGGAATGCCGCCGGAGCAGTTGGACCGTATTTTTGAGCGGTTTTACCAGGTAGAGAAATCCCGTGTGCGTGAAGGGGGAAAAGGTGGCACGGGCCTGGGGCTGTCGATTGTGCAAGAGTTGGTGCTGCTGCATAATGGCCGTATTCTGGCCCGCAGCAAAGAGGGTGAAGGCAGCCAGTTCATTGTGCGCTTGCCCACAACGCAGGATACAGAACCTTCCACCCTCATTGAACGAAGTAAATAAAAAAGGGCGCCCACCAGGAGCACCCTTTCTTCGATTCAGTTAAATTGCCTTTGGCTAGTTCAGCGGGCAGCCCAGTTCGTTTTGTGCTTCAAACAAATCTTTTGTGCCGTTAAAATCACCACTGGCAAAGGCAGCCTGCACCATGCTAATAACATCTGCTGTGCTGTAGAGGTAATCTACGCTGCTGGAGGCGTTGAGCAAAGCAGCCACTGCGTGACGAGCCAGTGCATTTTCTTGACCACCTTTGGCGTCGGCGGCTTCAGCCAGCGTGCCACCGTAGGA
>PABI01000025.1 GCA_002699125.1 Anaerolineaceae bacterium | reverse complement strand
GACTTCTTCGACGCCGAAGCCGGCATCGCACGCACACAGCCACCGTTCGAAAAGCTGGAGGCAGTGCACGAAGTGCAGCAGCTATTTTATGACTCGATTGGCGCCGCGGAGAACACGATCTACATCGAGAACCAATTTCTCAGTTCGATTCCGCTCGCCGCTGCGCTGGCCAAAAGGCTACGCAAACGGCCGCGGCTGGAGGTGGTCATTGTCACGCCGGCAAGCCACGCCTCCTGGCTCGAGGCAAGCAGCATGCGTAACGGCCGCATCCGCTTCATGCGGGAACTGATGCAGCATGACATTGCGGAACGCGTACGGGTCGTCGCCCCGGAGGTGCGCGACGGCAATCGCACCATGCGCATCATGGTCCATTCCAAAGTAATGGTAGTCGATGATCGCCTGCTTCGCGTTGGCTCTGCCAATCTCAACAACCGCTCGATGGGCACGGATACGGAATGCGACATAGTATTCGAGGCGCGGCACGCCGATGAGCGCGAGGCGATCTCCGCGATCCGCAACCAGTTGATCGGCCACCACTGCGGCACTCGAGCCGAGGCCGTGGCGGCGGCGCTGGCCGAGAACCCCTCACTTGTCGCCCTCACCGACCAACTGGCCGCGAACGGACACCGACTTCGGCCGATCGATGATGGACGAGCAGACGGCAACGAATGGGCCGTCTATGTGGAACGCATCGCCGATCCCGAGCGTCCGATTGGGGCCGAAGAATTCACCGGCAGCGCTATAGACACAGGCGTCCAGCAGCGCGGGCTGTCGAGCACTGTCAAGGTTTGCCTCGCTGGCCTCGTAGTGCTCGCCCTGGTGATGGCCTGGCATCTCACTCCGCTATCCGATCTTGCCCAGCCCGAGACGGTGCGCAATGCGCTGGAGTGGATTGCCACAACGCCCTGGGGCCCGCTGGTGGTGCTCGCCGTATTCGTTGTGGCCAGCGTGCTGCTTTTTCCAGTCACTGTGCTGATCGCAGCTACAGCCGCTGCCTTCGGCCCCTGGCTCGGCTTCGCCTATGCGGCGGCCGGATCGCTACTCAGCGCACTCATCTCGTTCGGCATCGGTGCCCTGATAGGTAGTCGGACACTGACGGACGTGCTGGGTCCGCGGCTCAACCGCATTCGCCGCGGTGTGCGTAAGAAAGGGGTGCTAGCCGTAGCGGTGATCCGCCTAGTGCCCATCGCCCCGTTCGGCGTCGTAAACCTGGTCGCCGGCGCCAGCCAGATTCGTGCTCTGGACTTTGTGCTTGGCACAGCGGTCGGCATGCTGCCCGGCATCGCCGTACTGGCTGCGGTCGGCCACCAGATTTTTGAGGTTCTGATGGAGCCCAGCCTGAAATCGCTTTTGTGGCTGACACTGGCATTGGCGGCGTGGATAGCACTGCCCGTTGGTCTGCAGGCTCTTGTCTCCAAATATTCAAGTGAATCTTCGTGAGCAGGAAGTCGCAGACCATCCGGTTCATGACCTGGAATATCAACGGCACACTCGGGTTCAATCCCGGCTTCGACCTGGCCGGCGTGATTGCCCTGATCGGCCGCTGGAAGCCAGATATTGTCGCACTGCAGGAAGTCGATTCACGCCGTCCGCCAAAGGGCGAAGACGCTTTTGCACTCCTTCAGAGTGCGCTGGGCCAACATGGTATTCCCGCGCATTCGATTGTCACTGCCGACGGTCATTACGGGCAGATTCTGATCAGCTCCTACCCGGTCATAAGGAGCGAGATTCACGATATCTCCGCGCCTGAGCGCGAACCCCGCCGCGCTATCCAAGCCGAGTTGGAGACTGCTGCCGGCCCAGTGCGCGTGGTCGCCACTCATCTTGGACTCAGCATCGGCGAACGTCGCCAGCAGGCGCAGTTGTTGCTGACACTCATCGGTGCGGCCGACATGACCACGGTAATACTCGGCGACTTTAATGACTGGCTTTTTGTCGGTTCTGTGCGGTCGGCGCTCGCGAGAGTCTTGCCAGGACGCAGCCGGTTTCGCACTTTTCCCAGCTTCCTTCCGTTGCTGCGCCTTGACCGCATTTACTGCCGGCCCCGCGAGGCCGTCCACGGCATGTACACGGACCGGAACGCCCGCCGTCTCTCCGATCACCTGCCGGTGATCGCCGACCTAGCGGTGACGCAACTCTAGTGCAAAGCGCGTAGACCCTCGCCGCATTTTCAGGTGCCTAGTCAATGGGGGCACGGAATCGCGACGTCCACCCAGACTTTGCAGCACTTGGTCAATTCGATTGGTCGAGATAGTCGGGGTCGAACGCTGCAAGTTCTGAAAGCTTCGATAGATCCTTGATATGAAGCGTGCCCTTTTCTAGCGACACCAAGTTCCTTTCACGCAGTTGCCGGAGAACCCGGTTCACATGGATGCTCGTGAGACCAAGCGCGTCGGCAAGATGCTCCTGCGTGAGAGGGCACCTATAGTCCCCACCCGCACCCAGCCCCGCGAAGTCCATTCTTTTGCATATCTCGAGCAGAAAATGCGACAAGCGCTGGATTGCATTGCGCCGCCCCACGTTGACCAAGTGCTCGACCATGATTGCCTCGTCGCGTGCGGCACTCCACAAAATTGCCTGACCGAGCCGGGGGTGGCTCTGAATCACTTCTTGCAGCCGCTCCGCCGAAAAGACGCCGAGCTTGCTGGGCGTAATGGTCGCAAATGAATGATCTGCGGCTTTGAAAAGCCGCGCATGCACGCCGACAAAATCGCCGAGAATGGGAAAGTGGATAATCTGCCGTGTGCCGTCCTCCAGGGTCTTGTACTTGCATCCCCATCCGTCAAGCACGATCAGACAGTCGTCTTGCGAATCGCCTTCCCTGACAAACTCCGTATCTGCATCAAAAGCACGGGTCTCCCGGATCATCCCGCTCAGCACGGGGATCTCATCGGCTCGCAGCTGACAGAACTGAGCGACCTTACGAAAGAACGGCGCATACTCTCCGTCGTAGGAATGGTGGTGCTCGTCGGCTCCGTCCCGTCGTCCCGGCACGCGTGCTGCTCCGGATCCCCCATGATGTGGCGGCTCATTGGCCAGACGGTTGGCGCCTTGCTGCGCGAACAGGGCCGTGACCTGCATCGTGCCAACCGGAAGCCGATGGGGCTTTCGAAAGTACGTCGATATGACGCCAATGACGTGCCCGTCGGACTTGACCAATGGCGTGGACTGCAAGGCGCGAACGCCGGCCTTGGCTAGCGAATTCGCATTTGGCGCAAGATCGGTATCGCTCTGTATGTCCTCGCTGACGACCGGACACTTGTTCTTCAAGGCCTGACTATGGGACCTCCCCGCGCTGTTCTGCGTTTTCGATAAGGCGGCACGCTCAAAACCGCGCTGCGCGACGATTTCGAGACCACTTCCATCTGGTGCCAGGAGCTGAACGTCGCCGAAGTCGGCATCGTGATACTCCATGAGGGCATCGAGCATTCTTTCGGCAAGGGCTTCGGTTCCCTCACCTCGCAGCAAGCGGTCCGAGAGTTCATGCAGATCGACTGATAGTTCCAACTTGTTTGAGGGCCGCTGGATAATTTTTGCCAGCGGCGGCAATTTTCGCAATGCGATCCCTCCCGTGAATACCCAACGGTACGGCGCTGATCCTGCGCGATAATTCGCCAGGTCCGACACTACTCGGTGAAGAATAACAACGGCAATCCTAACCTCGATCAGGGCGATCTGCGGCTGTGGCCGCTACGACTCATGCGCAGATCAGACTGATCGGAAGCAGTGAAACAATTTTCTTCCGGGAATGTTCCGGCTTCTAGCGTGGAGCGCATGAGAGCCAAGAACGAGCGTTACCGAGCATTTGCGACGGAGGTCAAACATGAAGACGCCCAACAAGGATGGCCTTGGCCACAATGATCACTTGGTGACGCTGGATCGTGACGTCGCACTCGCAGGGTTCGCCATCCTGGAATCGCTGCTCATCTCCCTCGAAGAGCGGCGCGTTCTAGGGAGGGAAGAGATCCACGGTCTCCTAAGCGATGCTGCGGAAACGCATAGGGAGCAGGCCAGGGAATCGGACGATGGCCCACGCCATTTGCGTGTCGCAAGACTGATCGAGCGAATCCGCCACGCGGGAAACGGCACAAAGCCATACAGGTTTCTGCGCTGAGTAGTGCGCGGCCCTGCAATGCTACGAGACACGGAACTTGCTCATGTATGTCACCGATCATCGCGACGACCTGTTAGACGCGGTCCCGAATCTTAGGCGCTACGCGTTTTGCATCGTGGGCCGACAAGACGAGGGCGACGCACTTGTCGAACGGGTATTGCACAACATTCTGTCTGACGGCGTCCAGCTGACCGGCAGCTCATGCTCGGTCTGTCTGTTCAAGGCGTTCAACACTGATCGAAGTGTAAACACCGCCTGCCGGAACGCCGCCAAACGAAATTCGTGGACCGTCGAAGACGGGCTTCACGGCGAAATACTGTCCCTGCCAGTCAGGCTCCGGCAGATTCTTATTCTCGTGAGAACGATCGGTTTTTCCCGCGAGGCTACCGCAGAGATTGTAGCTTGCCCGACTGCGGATATCGCAGTCTGCCTCAATGGAGCTGTCGACAGAATGCTCCAGAATGCGCGTCCGCACCAAGCTCGCCGCCGGCAACGTCAAGAAGCCGTCACGCGAGAGCCACCACAGAACTGGCCCGAGGGGCGCGTGCCAAGATACGGAACGTAATCATGTCGAGCACGCGTACCGGACTAGGCGAGCTGCTCCGACAGTTCTTAGGTGCCGGCTCTATCAAGCATTGCCTGGAAACAGACGCGACCTAGCACAGACCGCGATCGCCGTCTCGCAATGCATCAACCAGACAACGAAGAGGTTCAATGTTAGATCCTTCACAACAAAAGATCGTAGCCGGCCTGGAGTCGGAAATCCCTATGCTGAAACGATATGCACATTCGCTATCGCATAACATCACCGAAGCTGAGGATCTCGTTCAGGAGTGCCTGACGCGCGCAATAGCAAAGATCGATTCCTGGCAACCGGGTACAAATCTTCAAGCTTGGCTGATCGTCATTCTACGGAATGTTTTCTACAATGATCGTCGTCGTGAAAAGCGCGAACGCTTGTCGTTCAGCGCTCTTAAGCTGCAAACTTCGCAGCAGGTAGATGCTCCACAAGAGTCGCGCATGATTCTTAAGACTGTTGAAGCTGCCTATATGTCCCTATCGACCGAACAACGAGAGGTCCTGACTCTGATTACTATTCAAGGCATGACATATGAGCAGACGGCTGAGCGGCTGGGCGTCAACGTCGGCACGGTAAAATCCCGGTTGTCTCGCGCCCGAACGCGGTTGCACCAGATCATGGACGGCTGCGATACTCAGTTTCGAAGTGACAAAGGTACCCGACGTGAGTCTGACGGACGCACAGATCAACGCCTACATTGACGGGAGGCTCTCACAGAAGGACCGTGCCGCTGTTGCAGCGATCCTGCTAGCTGATCCGGACCTCATGCACAAAGTCATGAGGATGGTCCTCATCAACGACGTCGTGCGCGGTCTGGGCCAACACGTCCTACAAGAGCCGCTTCCCGATACGATTCAGCAGGTGCTGGATAAGAAGAAGCCGCGCGAGCCGTAAGAACTTGGCGCGCAGTTCTCTCTTGGAATGTCTTTGGCCTCGTTAACGGCTCCCCGGATAGGGACTGAGACCATGCTCAAGGGTCCAGCGGAAAATACGCCACGCGAGCCGAACAGAGTGTCGTTGCGGCACTAAGTCCCATAGCGCGCCATGATGAACGCCAAAGCCCGTCGCTTGTCGTAATGCCGGTTTGCAGGGTTTGTGAAGTCCCCGAACCACTCTCGCAAGCTCTTCGCATCGCCGTATCCTAGATCCGGCCGTGCCTGTACTACGGCAGTTGCCGCCTCCTGGACCGAGCCGTATTCTTTGATCCGCGAGAGCATCTCCCTCAAAACTTCAGCATCGCGGTCGTCGGTACCTTCTCTCGGCAGGTCTGCTTCCTTCATCTTGAAGCCAGGCACGTGCGCGGCACAAAGTTCAAACGTCAGCCGCAGCCATGCGGCATCGTCGTCCAAGTCGATCTCATAGTGTCGGGCAAGCGCCTCGATTCGCTCCCAGTATGCCTCCGGACCATCATCCGGTTTCAAAGGCTCAGAAAGAATGCCGCTATATTTCTTCATAGCAGTGCCTCGGCTCCGACGACTCTCGGCCGCTCCACGGCTCAGCCACGGTCGACAAGACCGTGAACGCCTTCTCGTTCTGCGCAATGAGCGCAGCAGAAGATCGTACCCTCTTGCTCCACGCCATGACCGACCACACGCACGCCGCACTGAGCGCAAACAGGCGCCAATGCCGCGATGGCACATTCGAAACTGTCAAAGAGATGCGTCTTGCCGCCCATAATGACCGCAAACACCTTGTCGTAATCGTTGCCGCATTGTTCACAAATGCCCATTGTCGATTTCCTTTCAGCTGTTCGCGCGCGCAATAACCACGCGAGCGTTTCTCACCGAATCTTCTCTACAATCGCCTCGAGCCAAGCCACGACGACGAGCAGAAGCAGGGCGAGCACGACGGAGACAACGACGATCTGCCAGGAGGCAAGCCCGCAGGCGATACCGAGCGCGGCCGTAACCCAGACAGTCGCCGCCGTCGTGAGTCCCTCGACCGTGCGCGAGCTCGGATCCCTCATGATCACACCCGCGCCGATGAAGCCGATTCCGGTCATGACACCCTGAATTACGCCATGAACAACACGGCTCAACGCATCAGGATGGTCGACCAAGTTGTTGAAGTGAACGGTCGTGATGGCTACAAGCGCGGCGCCGAGCGAAACGAGGCCAAGCGTGCGCATGCCAATCGGTTTGTTGGCATAATCACGGTTGAGTCCGACCGCCATCCCGACGCCGACCGCCGCGAGGAGCCGTGCCACAACGTCGATGAGATCGAATCCTGGCTGGTCTATACCAGCAATTGCTTCGCTAACTGACTCCATATAGCCCTGCTCCATTCGTTGGCGCCAGGCGACCGCCTGCTCTGATTGCACCCGCTCCTAGGGAAGACCTCGCGTCACATGTTCTTGAGCTTCTTGTCGCTCCTCTTCTCGCGCTCGGCTTTGTCGTCACCGAGCTTTGGCGTCTCGTCTCTCCCAGTCTTCTTGGTCTCGGCGCCTCCCAGCTCCTTAAGCATTTCCTCGCTTTGTTTTTCTTCGCGCGCCCTCACTTGTCCAAGATGACCCTCCGTGCCTTCGGACTTCTCGTCAGTTTCCTTTGGGTAGGTCTTGTCGGTCATAACTCCTCCTGACTGGCGTTCTGGCTCTTAGAAGTAATTGCCGAGCACGACGGCTGCGATGACCGCCAAGGTCAGTGAGCCCACCAATACCCAGATGACTCCTGTGCTCAGCCCTTGGCGTGCTTCGGTCTTGCTCCGAACAATATGTTCATCGTCCTTGTCCACGATTGCTCTCCCTTGGTGTTCTGGTTGACCGGCTCTGCTGCGGGCCGAGCGCCGCAGTCGAGATGCTCCGGGCTTAGAGCCAGTCCGGCTAGGATACTCAGGCGCGTCGCAATGCAGCCCGACGACGCTTAGCGCCAATTGGCGCCGGCCCAATTTACTGCGTCGGATGAAAACCCTGGATCGACGTGATTGTTCCAGGTCCACAAGCTCGGTCGCGCGCCGAATGACGCTGGATCGGGTGTCTACTTCGCGTCGTCAAGGCACGGCACGTCATACTCATCGAGTATTTCGCGTATTGGGACCGGCAGGTATACGAGCACGTATCAGCGGAAATACATCGACAGGACAGCGAGCCCAACGAACCCCGCGGCAAAGGCTGCCGTTGAAACCCAGCGCGGCAGCCTTGGCGAAGCGTCTCCTTCCGGTACAACGTCTTCAATTGTTGCCACCAGAAGGAGCCCGGCAACGACCATGAGCGCTGCGTTCTGCACCGCAGGACTTGCATCTCTGAGCAGCCAAAAACCAAGGCCACAGCTGATGACCGCGGGAGTAGCGAGCAGCACCGCCACCCAGAGGCGCGCGCGTCTGGAGACGCCATCATGCTCGAGGCTTGCCGTTGCTGCGAACCCCCCGGGAATATTCGCTACCGATTGACTGATGGCGATCAGAAGGCCGAGCCCGCTCGACACCGCCGCGCCGACGCCGGCCATAAGTCCGTCACTCGTAAGGTCTGCGGCAACGGCGACGCAAACCATCCAGGCGCGCCCGCCGCCAATCCTTCGTGCCAGAAGCGCCATGCCCAACGCGGCCGCCGCGCCGAGTACGAACGTACCGGCCAAAACCCATGTCGGCGTGGTGGGCAGGATCCGCGGCATCAGATCGATACCGACAACGGCGATGGCAACCCCTGCGGCGCCGTGGAGTGCAGCGCCTACGATCCATTTCGGCGTTTGAACGTTGTCAGCCAAAACGCTGCCGATGAAGTTCCCGCCGGCCGGGAGAAGCGCGCAGAGCAACAGGATTCCGAAGGTTTCCATTTGGAACGACAACACCCACCGCTCCAAAAGGTTCTGAACATTCCAGCATCGCGGGGGTTAGTATCGTAAGGAAGACCGAGCAATATTGAAGAATCCAGTGACCTATCGCTACGAGCACACGACAAAGACCGTCGAGGAGAACCTGCGCGCCGTCGCGTACGGTCAGATCGACATGGCTCTGGCGGAACTCGACGACGCCGAGATGAGCGTGCAGGACAAGGTTCACCAGGTACGGAAGCGCTGTAAGAAGCTTCGCGGCCTTGTTCGCCTCGTTCGCGGTACCTTCTCGGACTACAAATCGGAGAACAGGCGGTTCCGCGATGCCGCGGCACAGCTGTCGCAGATCCGCGACGCGGAGGCCGTCATTGAGACCCATGATGATTTGATCGAACTCTTTGACGACCAAATAGACAAAATGGCTTTCTCGTCCGTTGGCGACCGACTGGAGGCTCGGCAAGAGGATATCCTTGCCGAAAAAGATATCGATCAGAAGATGGCCCAGCTCCGTGCCGACATGGTCGAGGCCCGCGACAGGGTCCAGAAGTGGCGTCTGAGTGAAAAGAGCTTCGCAGCCATCGAGGGCGGCTTGGCCAAGACATATCGGCGCGCCCGCAACGCAATGGCGGAAGCACGGGAAGAGCCGACGCCGGAGAAGCTTCACGAATGGCGCAAGCGCGTGAAGTACCACTGGTACCATGCACGCCTGCTGCGAGAGATCTGGCCTCGCATGATGCGTGCCCATATCAACGTCGCAGATGAACTCGCGGACCTGCTCGGCGACCACCACGACCTTGCGGTTTATCGAGAGATCGTGCTTTCCGATCCAGCCGCGTATGGCGATGCGGACGAGATTGAAGCTCTTATCGGGCTTATCGTCGCCCACCAGTCCGTCCTGGTAGAGGATGCGTTTCTCTTGGGCGCTCGACTGTTGGCGGAGAAACCCTGCGCCCTCGTCAAGCGCTGGCGTGCATTTTGGCGCACGGCCATGCGCCAAGTGGCTGCGCAACAGCACGCGCTGGCCGCTTGATGCCCAGTTCGACCCGCTTCGAGTTCCGTGCGTGGGCCCGCAATTTCGCTACTGTCGAGGATCGCATCCGGCGTTTGGCATCCTGCGAGGATATCCGCGAGAGCATGGAGACATATGTCGTCGCACCCAAAGTGTCAGACTGCAATGTCAAGATCCGAGACAGCGCCTTGGATACCAAAACGTTGATTCACAGACGGGACGGCCTCGAACAGTGGCAGCCTGAATGGAATAGCCCATTTCCGCTTTCCGCTCGTGAGCTGGCACAGCATGTGTTCGCGCCGTTCTGCGCGGAGGCGCCGGACTTCGAGCGAGCTACGTATACTGAGGAGCAGACCATGCACGACGTATTGCGCCCGCACCCGAGTATTGCGACGGCGCTACTCTTCAAGCGACGCTTCTCATTCTCAATACACGGCTGCATGGTCGAGCGGGTCCAAGCCACGATCAACGGCGCGAGTCTGGAAAGTATCGCGATCGAGTCGCTGGATCCGGAGACTGTCACCGAACTCCGCCGCAGGCTTGGTCTCGCTGGCTTCCACAATGTCAGCTACCCTCGCCTCGTTCAGCATGTCATCGGGATGAACCCGCTGGAGGACGGCTTTGAGGAGGGCGGAAAGCTTGGCCCAGGAAATTGAGCGCAAGTTCATCGTTAAAGGAGATGCCTGGCGGGGACTAGCGCCCGGCACCTCATACCGCCAAGGCTACCTGGCGACGAGCACATCGCGGAGTGTGCGAGTTCGCGCCGCCGGCGATAAGGCATATCTCACGATCAAGGGAGCGACGTTGGGCGCAACCCGGTTGGAGTTCGAGTATGAGATTCCGAATGACGAAGCGAACGAGATGCTCGATCGACTGTGCGACAAGCCGATCATCGAGAAGACGCGCTACCGTATTGCCTTCGGCGGATTTACCTGGGAGGTTGACGAGTTCCATGGCGCGAATGCTGGCTTGATCGTCGTCGAGATAGAACTTGAGTCCGAAGACCAAGCGTTCGACGAGCCGGCCTGGGTCGGCAAGGAAGTCACCGAGGATCCGCGCTATTACAACGCCAATTTGGCCAAGCGGCCATTCTGCGATTGGTAGCCTCGGTCGAGGAACGCACTCAGTTCCACGCGGCCTCGTTTTTCTGTTCGTAGTGTTTGAAGGCTGAATTCAATCCTATCAGCACTTCGGCGGTCGTCTCGAACATCGCCTTCAACTGAGGCTCATCGATCTTCTCGATGTCGTGTCGAAGGTGATCGACTGTTTGCTCGAGGCGATCCTGCATTTTTGCTATGTGCTGTCTCGACTCGATCGAATTACTAGTCATGCGAACCTCCATTCTTTCGTGATCGCCCCGTCGCGGTGCTGCGACGGCGGATCTCACTGAATTCGTCCGACACAGGTCCACGCCCCGTTGCCCGTCAGTCGAACTCAGCAGTTGTCTTGCGATTCTCCCCGAGATCCGGCTTCTCGCCGGTGACACGCGCCTTGGCAAACTCAAACGCCGCCTGGGCCGAACTGGCTGGCCCGTCCCACATTTCGGCGCGATCAAGATCCACGCGCATCACCAAAAGGTTCGGATCATCGGGACCGTTCCACCAGGCTTCCTGCTTCTTGTTCCACAGGCTTCGCGCACGCTCCGGGTCATGTTCGACAGTCGCCTTGCCCGTCAGGCTCAGATAGGCCTTTTCCGCCGAATGGATAAAGCACAGGCAAACGTGAGGATGCGCCTTCACCTCATCGTCCTTGAGGCCACGGCGATCCGTGAGGAACCAGATCGCCGCGTCTTTGGTATCAGGCCGTGCCTCCATCGGCCGGGATCGAGGCCCGTCAATGGCATTCGTTACCAGCATGCAGATGTTTGCGTTGCCGACAACCTCCCACACACGATTCTCAATATTGTGTTCGTCATTGCTCATGCCACCTCGCAGGGATGCAATAGCGATCTAGTGTGAAGCGACCGCACCCTCCTTCCGGTGCGATCGCATGCACGCTGCTAGTCCCAATCGTCATCGCATTTGTACTTCCAACGACCGAGCAAACCCTTCTTCCAGTAGCAATGCGGGAAACGGGGCGGACCCCAGGTCCGCGCATAGCCCGGGATAGGACCACGATAGCCGGGAAGCCAAGTGCAGCGGCGTCCACGACAGTCCCACGCAGCTTTTTGGACAACATTGGCTTGAACTGGGCTGCCCGAAGCTACCGGTCCCACCGATGCGGCTTCAACAGGTGTGGCGTAGCCCGCGGCCAGGACACCGGCGGCGAGAGCCGCGGTCAATAAGAACCTATTTGTCATTATCGCCTCCGTGACTGATTCACTGAATTGGCAACACTCCGACACGGCAGTTGTTCCACACGGAGGATGTCACCTGCCGACGCGCAACCGGATGTCGACGGAACAATCGCGAGCAGACCTTGTTTACCCGACATGGATGAAGAGGCCGCTCCGTGTGGCCGACATAACTAGGAGGTCAATATGCATCCCAAGATTCTGACAGCTCTGACGCTGACTCTCCCCTTGCTCGCCACCGCTTCTCCGGCAGCGCTCGCCGCATCGAGCGAGACGGCGACGCAGGCTGAAGCTCAAGGGGAGACAAACCGTTCGGACGACAGTGCGAAGTCCATGAAGGACTCGGACAAGACCATGGATGAAGCCAAAAACAAGGACACCTCCATGGACAAGGCTGACGCCGACGACTCTGACATGAAGACGGCAAGCGACATCGATTACGTCACGCAGCAGCGGCCTTCGGAGTGGTCGGCTCAGGCACTGATTGGCCGAGATGTAGTCAACAAGAAAGGCGAAGAGCTCGGTGAGGTCAACAATGTGATCATCAATGAAAGCGGCAGCGTCGTCGCTGTGACGATCGGCGTCGGCGGCTTCCTGGGCCTCGGCGAAAAGGACGTCGGCGTACCGTTTGACGACTTGGAGTTTGAAGCTGCAGCAGCGACTAAGGAGGCAGACGACAGCGGCAAGTCGACTGACGAGGCGCGCACCGCTCAGGACCAGACCACTCATTCGCCCAGCTACGGAACGGCGTTGGAGCGGTTCGAGCGCGAGCATGACGACACCCAGGTCGTGCTGGATGCGACGCGCAGCCAGCTGAAGAACGCTCCCGAGTTCTTGTGGCTGGACGAGCACGATGACAAGCGCACTGAAATCGAAGGCAAGACGACCACTCGATAGTCTGCCGAGTGATGGTTTCTCAGGCGCCCGCAGCAAGGCTCCCGCGCGTTGTATCGATATCGAGCAGCACGTGGGAGCCTTGTCTTTCCTAGTGGCTAAGCGGACAGTTCTTGATCGGAACTATATATTTCAGGCCCTCGGAGTACAGCACGACCGAACACTTCGTCGGAATACGCGCCTGGCGAAACACGAAACGGCCGACTGCGTTGCTACGCAGCACGAGCGTTCGGCTCAACGAAACGAACTGCATTGGCGCCACGGTCTTTCCGCGAACGATGAGGAGACCGTTATCGTAGCGCGCCTTTGCCGAGCGCACTTCGGCGTTACCGGTCTGAGAGAAACACATGAGTGCGGTGGCCGCAGCAGCCAGCGCAATTACGGTCCTTCGGTGCCACGCGACGAAGTATCGGCTTCTATTTGAGATCTTGGTTGTCATGCTTTCTCCTGTCGAGAAGGGCAATGAGGCCACGGCACTGAGCCAGCAATCGAACGTCACTGACCGCGAATGCTCCGCGTAGCGGCTGCGGTCACGATCCACTACTCTTTAACGGTAAGTTCGCGGCGCTCCTCAGGCGTACCGACCGGTGCGCCTGCTTTAGCCAACTGCCGCCTGCGCCACAGAGGTTTCCGCAGTCGCGGCACAACCAGCAGCGAAATAGGCCAAGCGAGGATGGCGCTCGCGATGACGACGATCGGAATGCCCATCCAAAGATGTTGAGACAGGCTCTCTATCGAAAGCACGAGCGCCATTCCGATGCCGAAAAGGACGGCATTCGTCATGCCGTAGATCACAAGTGCGATACGACTTCGCGTCGACAGCTCGTTTGTAGGGGTCATTGGGTTCGTCCTACCATGTTGATTCAAGTGTCAACGGCTCCAGCCCGTGTGGAAGAGCGTTAGAGCGCGGCGATCGACGACGCGTACTAACCGTCGTTCTTGTGTTCGGGCTTTCCATGCCGCGGTGTGGAGGCCATCTCTTCCAGCTGCACTTCCGTCATCGACTGGTACATGTCTTTCGATGCACCCTTCAGCGCGCTTACCTTCTGCTCTCCACGTTTGGCAGCCAGCGCCGCACCGGCGGCTTTCTGCTGCGCCTTGGATGTTGCTGGCATTCCAACCTCCGAGATGATTCCCTTACTACGCCAACACTATTGATGCCGCGGTGTTCCAAAGGGCACACGGGACTCTTTTTGACTTAGATCAGTGAGGTGCGTGAATTTGGGAACCACGCGCTCAAGGTCGGAGCATCTGCTTTGCTGACCATTGTGCTTCTCGTTTGCCCTGTCTGGTCCCGCGGCGGCACCGCCGCTTGCTCGACATGAGCGGGGTGGGCACCCCTCGTTACTAGCGGCCCGCCGCGGGATATGTGTGGACACCGGCTACTCACTGTCGATTGCAGCATCCATTACCGTCAGACGCTATTGAGTTGGATCTCGTGGCGTCTGACCACCGCCAGAGTTTGACGGCAGGGAAGCGTGCTTCTGCACCCAGCCTTTGTCACAGCCCATCTTGAACTCGGACTCGGAGACTTTTCCGTCTCCACTCTTGTCCACCACTTCGAAGTTCACGATGTGCCCACTTAAGGTGTCCTTGGAATTCCTCCAGATGCGTTCGCAATCTGCTTGGTCAAGCACAGCCGTTGGCCTCCCGGAAGGAGGAACACCTTCTGGCTTCTCAGGAACGGGTGCTCCGCCGCCGCCAAGGGCGTAGCTCGTCGTCGCGAGCAACGCTGTTATCGCCAAGATTGCAAGTCTCATGAAAAGCGCTCCTTTCGTCTCGAATCTTCGATTAGGAGCCGCGCCGACATCACATGCCGCAGGCAATGTTCTGTCTGCGAATGATGTCGAGCTGAACGCTACGGCGCTTGCTGGGCGGCGTGTCAGGTCAGTCCGATCAAATCGGGTGCTTCGGCCGCACGCCGCCACGCCTCGTCGTGAATCATACGCCACGACACCGCTTGAACGTGTTTAGTTAAGGCGAGCTGTGAGCCCTGCACGTCCATCATTGGCTCAGTCTTAGCGTTCACCCTGGAGCTATGTATTCTAGTACACACGTCAAGGGCAGGCGTGAAAACGTGATGGCGACCCAAGAATCGCTTGGATCTTGAGTTTTTTGACCAGTTTGCGCTTCGCACGGCCGTTCTCGCCAAGCCATGCGGATCACATTTTTGCTGGGGCCTTTGTTATGGACGCCGACCGGACCTATATCGATAGAGCAACCCTGTTGATGGGGTGTGCCGGCATGATCAACCGAAGCCACGTCCGATGACGAGGCTTCGCCTTACCGCCCAATGGCGAGTAAGCGCTGACCGGCATTGATCAATGGATGAGGTGAACAGCGACAAGTTTGCACCTCGATCCTCAAGCGGCGGCTTCTGACCGCAGCTCACTGATTTCCGCTTCTGGACGCGGGCGGGCGTCCTTAGTGCTGTAGGTTCATGTCGCCTCGAAAGGAGTGCTGATATGGCAAAGATTCTCTGTGTTCTCTATGACGATCCGGTCGATGGCTATCCGCCGCAATATGCGCGGGACAGCATCCCCGAGATTGAACATTACCCAGATGGAATGACGACGCCGACCCCGAGCGGGATAGACTTCAAGCCGGGCGCACTGCTTGGCTCTGTTTCCGGTGAGCTCGGCCTTCGAAAATTCCTCGAGGATGCCGGCCATGAGCTTGTGGTGACGTCCGACAAAGATGGGCCAAACTCTGAGTTCGAGAAGCAGTTGGTTGACGCTGATGTGGTCATTTCCCAGCCATTCTGGCCGGCCTATTTGACCGAGGAACGGATTGCCAAGGCCAAGAAGCTGAAGCTCGCCATCACCGCGGGTATCGGTTCGGACCACGTTGATCTCCAAGCAGCGATCGACAATGACATTACTGTAGCAGAGGTGACCTTCTGCAATTCGATCAGCGTGGCTGAGCACGTGGCCATGATGATCCTCGCGCTCGTACGCAACTACATCCCGTCTTATCAATGGGTCGTCAAAGGTGGATGGAATATCGCCGATTGCGTGGAACGCGCCTATGACGTCGAGGGGATGCACATCGGCACGGTCGGCGCGGGCCGTATTGGCCTTGCGGTGCTCAAACGGTTGAAGCCGTTCGATGTGAAGCTGCATTACACGGACAAGCACCGGCTGCCGACAAAGGTGGAGAAGGAACTTGGCCTGACCTACCACCCTGACGCTGAATCGCTCGTCAAGGTGTGTGACGTGGTCACCGTCAATGCCCCGCTCCATCCTGGTACGGAGCACATGTTCAACGACGAGCTTATCAGTAGGATGAAGCGCGGCAGCTATCTCGTGAACACCGCACGGGGCAAAATCGCAGACCGCGATGCCGTCGTACGTGCTCTCGAGAGTGGACAGCTGGCAGGCTACGCCGGTGACGTCTGGTTTCCGCAGCCAGCTCCGCGAGAGCACCCCTGGCGAACGATGCCTCATCACGGCATGACGCCCCACGTCTCGGGCACGACGTTATCCGCTCAGGCGCGGTACGCCGCTGGTACACGCGAGATATTGGAGCACTTCTTCGCTGGCAAG
>PABI01000024.1 GCA_002699125.1 Anaerolineaceae bacterium | reverse complement strand
AGCTGAGGTGTAAGCATCGGTCACCGTCAACTGCCAGGTGCCGCTGCTGCTCTCACCATCAAAGGCACTCAGCGCACCGTTCGGGCTGAACGTACCGTTGATCGTCGGCGTGCTGCCGCCGCACTGGTTCTCCACCGGCGCGGCCGCTTCATCATCCAGCGTGGCCAGGATGTTGTCGCCCGAACAGCCGTAGGTGCTGGCTGGTACCCCAGGCCGGTCGATGATCGTCACTGAGGTTCCCGTGTTCTGATGCGTCAGCACCAGGCTCAAATCACCCACCCAGGCGTGCGCCATATTGACGTCCACATCCAGGTCAGCAATCGTGGCCGATGGTCCCACCGTCAGCTGCGAGCTGATAGAGCTGGTGCCGTTGGGCAGGGCAATGGGCACATTGCTGCTGGTGTAAGTCACACAGGATGGCGGAGCCCCGGCTGTGATCTCCACATCATCGATGCCGGCTTCCACCAAACTGCCGCCAGCCGCATCAGCTGCCTCGATGAGCAGGTAGATCGTCTGCCCAGCAAAGGCGTTGAGACTCACCGAAGCGGTGTCCCAGACGGCGTCATCATCGTCGCCGGCCCCCAGCTCTTCAAACACAACCTGGCTGCTGCTTCCCACGGCCGTAACCCGCAGGAAGTCGGCACTGGTGGCGTTGTTCAGATGCGCCAGATAGTAGCTAAACGAGAGGGTGATGTCCTGCCCGCTGGGCAAACTGATGTTGGGCGAGCGGATGGAGGTGACGCCGTTGTCGATGTCGAAGCTGCCCACGCTGCTGCCGGCCAGCGCCCCGGTGACCAGGTCATTGCTGCCGGAGACGGTGGTGCCCAGCTGCTTGATGCCGCTGGAGTTGGTCTCTTCGGGATTAGCCCGTTCCCACTGGCCGGTGGTGGCGGTGTCGGTGCCGTTGGGGTTCACCGTCCAGCCCTGGTTGGTCTCAAAGTCGTCGAAGAAGATGGTGCCGCCGGGAGGTGGCGTGTTCGTTGGGGCTGGCGTATTCGTTGCCGTGGGCACAGGTGTGTTGGTGGCTGTGGCTGTTGGTGGCGGGGTGTTGGTAGCCGTCGGCGGGGGGGGCGTATTTGTTGGGGTGCTGGTCGGTCCAGTTGTTGGTGTTGCCGTTGGCGGTGGTGGTGTGTTAGTAGCCGTTGGCACTGGTGTATTTGTCGCTGTCGGTAGGGGAGTATTTGTTGCGGTGGGTGGCGATGTGGGGGATGGCGTTGGTGTTGGCCCGCTGTCGGCGGCGGTGATGCGCACGTCGTCTACGGCCGCTTCAATCAGGCTGCCAGACCCGGCATCGGCTGCCTGGATGAGCAGGTAAACCGTTTGCCCGGCAAAGGCGGTGATGTCGGTGCTGAACGTATCCCAGGCGGCGTTGTCGTTGTCGCCGCTGCCCAGCTCTTCAAACAGCAGCGTTGTGGACCCGCTCACCAGGCTGACGCGCAAGAAGTCATCGCTGGTGGCGTTGTCCAGGTGGGCCAGGTAGTAAGAGAAGGAAAGATCGATGTCGCTGCTGGCGGGCAGGTTAATGTTGGGTGAGCGAATGGAGGTAACGCCGTTGTCGATGTCGAAGCTGCCGACGCTGCTGCCGGCCGCTGCGCCCGTCACCAAATCGTTGTTGCCGCTGACGGTGGTGCCGAGCTGCTTCACACCGCTGGAGCTGGTTTCCTCGGGATTGGCCCGTTCCCACTGGCCGGTGGTTGCCGTGTCGGTGCCGTTGGGATTGGTGCTCCAGCCCAGGTTGCTCTCAAAATCATCAAAGAAGATGGTGCTGGGCGGCGGTGGCGCATCGTCATCAATGTAGAGGAAGACGGCACCGACGGCACCCCAGTTGCCGTTGGCATCCTGGCCGCGCACGTACAAAATGTGCTGGCCTTGGCTCATGCCGGTGGTGTCGATGGCGGCGGCTGCGCCTTCAACCGTGCTGTTGAAGTTGCCGTCACTGGCGCTCATGGCTACGGCCGTTCCTCCATCCCACGGTGGCGTGTCCAGATAATATTCAGCGGCGGCGATGTTTTGTGAGGGTTCGGTGCCGTTGCTGTTGTTGAAACGGCCGTCATTAAGACTGGCGCTCAAATTCACAACTGTGCCCGAAGGCACGCCGGGCGCAGCAGACCCAATATCCAGCGAGACGTTGAGGGCGTCCGGTCCGGCGGGCGTAATGTACGGAGTGCGCACCACCTTGAGCGCGTACAGGAGTGAAGCCATGTTGTCGGGCAAGAGCGTGTTTTCAAAGTAGCTGCACGATTCAAAAAACTGGGTGCCCAATTCGTAGGTGAAGGCGGCCAGTCCCATCTCGCCGTAGGCAAAAGAGGTGGTAGTGCCGTCGGTGGGGTAGAGGCCAATGGATTGCTCCGGTGTGTGGCCGTTGAAGTAGGCTAGCTTGCGTCCCAGCGTTTGCAGCTGCGTGCCGTTAGGCGCGGGTGTGCTGGTGTGGCCCCAGGGCCAGAGCAGCAGCCGCCCGGAGCTGTGGATGTCCAGGTAGATGCCTTCAGTATCGAGCGGAGCCGGATCGTTTTGACCTGAGCCGCGACTATCGACGAAGTTGGCCTGGATGTAGTTGACCACGGCCTGGGTTTCTGGCTCGGAGGCGGCGCTGGCGCCGCGATAGGTTTCGGAGCATTGGCTGCCGCTGGAGCCGCCGCAGCAGCCCCAGTTGAAGGGGAAGTTGCGGTTGAGGTCAGCGCCCCGGCTGTTGCTGGTGGGGCTGCAATAGTTCTGGTTGGTGTTTTTGCGCCACAGGATGCCGGTTTCGGCTTGTTTACGGCCGTCCGGGTTGGCCTGCAGCATAAAATGAACTTCGTGGTAATCGAGAATCCAGGTAGCATCTGCGTCTGTTCCGTAGTTGGTGACGAGGAACTCGGCCAGGCGGGTTGTCAGTTCAGCGGTGGTGTATTCGCGGGCATGGATGGCGCTGGTGATGAAGATGATTGGTTTGGGACCGGGAACGGCCGAATTAGTCAGCTTTAACACCTGCATGTCGTAGCCACCTAAACCCTGTGTCTTTTCCCAGGAATTGCCCACGTCGCTCCAGGTGGCCAGGGTAGGATAGTTGGCGGCGAGGGATGCGGCCGTGGCAAACGTCTCCTCCACCGTGCGGTAGCAGGAAAAGCCGGGAATTGATTGGATGCCGGGAACGACCGGTGCCAGATTGTTTTCCGGCGCGTAATAGGCGGTTAGCGTTTCATCCACTTCAAATTGCAGGCCAGAATCTTCCAGCCGTTCCAGTTCCTCCTTATTTACTGCCAGGAGCAGGTAACCTTTGTCATAGTCAGATTCTAACGGTTCAAAGGTGATGGCAATTTGCCGGGCGGTGGCCAGGTCGTCGAAGTAGACGCGCACCACCAGGCTGCCGTCTTCCAGTGGGCCGGCAAAGACTTGCTGCGTTTCCTGGCTGCGGTTGGGCATGGCCATCGCTGCCAGCAAGCCAATCAGGCCAATGAATAAGATAAGTCGCCATTTTTTCATGTTATCCTCCTAATGTAAGGGCGAGGCAATCGGATGTAATCTTCTCTCGCGGCAAAATTAGTTCTCCGATTGCCTCGCCCCTACTCGCCGGCGTACCACCAGTCTGAAGTGGTGATACGGCCGTCTTCACAAACAAAAAATAAAAAGTCATGGGTGCCGCGCCATTCATACACCAAATAGCGGGCGGTTTCGTTTTGCGGCGGTTCATAAGTGGGCAAAGTTTGGATCAAGTCATGCAGGGAATCACCTCCTTGAACGGAATGGTCTGGCTGTTGTAACAAGTCGGTTAGCTGCGTGCAGCTGAAGTCGCCGGTGCCCAGCCTTGTGCCAAGTTCGAGCATGATTGTGTGCTTGCGCCCCATCCAGCGATCGACAGCATCATGCCACTCGCCGCCCCTGAACTGCCCCGGCTCGTTGCGCAGGGCAAGATATTCGGTAATCAGTTCTTTGGTTGCTGTGTCCACGGTGATTGTGGGTGTGGGAGCAGCAGCTGTCTCGTTAAGGGAAGTCGATTCGAGGGATGGGGGGGCATCAGCGGCAGGCAAACAGGCAGGCAGTAAGCACACAAGGATTAAAACCAGCCGTTTCGCGTTCATAACGCTCCAGACGATAATCTGAGAAATTGGAAGTCGATTGTTCTTAAAGCGAGTTAGTTAGCTTGTGATGAAGGGCTGCGAAGTCATGAACAGATTTAAAACTTAACAATGAGGGTTGCTGGCTCATTCTAGCCTAACAAAGAGGATTGTCCAAGCAATTGGCGATTGTGTAGAACTGTGGCATAAAGGGTCTCAGGAGCAAAACGTCATGATTGAAAAACAAACCGACATCATTGTGGTAGGGTCTGGACCTGGTGGGGCAACCGTGGCGCGGGAGTTGGCCCGTTCCAACGCCGGGCTGGGCGTGACCTTGCTGGAGCGAGGCCGCGACTGGCGGCAAAACCCACTCTACGGCACCTATCCCGGGGCGATGCTGTATGCCGATCGGGCCTCTTTTTTGTTTACGCAGGAGGGATTGAACATCATACGGCCGCTTATGCTGGGCGGGGCAACGAGCATGTATTGTGGCTGTGCCGAACGGCCGTTGCCCTGGTGGCAGTCCAAATACGGCATCGATCTCAGCCAGGAAGCAGAAGAAACGGTCGTAGAACTCGGGATTAAACCACTGCCGGCCACCCTGCGCGGTGTGGCTTCTACCCGCATTGCGGAAGCCGGGGCCGATTTGGGGATGGACTGGCAGCCGCAGGACAAATTTATGGTGCCGCAGCAGTCGCACAACGGTTTTGACTGCGGGGCTAAATGTATGTTGGGCTGCCGCTGTGGTGCGAAGTGGAACGCGGCCGAATTTGTTGATGAGGCGGTGCAGCAGGGGATTGATTTGTGGACCGGGACAAAGGTGGATGAGGTGGTTTGGGAAAACGGCCGTGTCCTTGGCGTCATCGGACAGCGACTGGGCCAATCGTTCCGCCTGTGGGGCAAAGTAGTGGTGCTGGCTGCCGGCGGCATCGGCACGCCGCTCATTTTGCAGCGCAGCGGCCTCACCCAGGCGGGCCAGGGCATGACGATGGACACCACGGTGATGGTGTATGGCCACGCGCCTACGAAAGGCATTGGCCAGGAGCCGCCCATGACCTGGAGCTGTGCCGATGACCAGCTGGGCGTGCTTTACTCCACGCTTATTGACCCGTGGCTCAACTATCCCTTGGTGATGCTGCAAAAAGGGCCGGCCTATTCGCTTACCTGGCACCGTTGGGGGCACACTTACGGCGTTATGATTAAGCTGAAGGATGAGGTCAGCGGCGCGGTACAGGCGCAAAAGCGTGGCTTTACCATCAGCAAGGGGCTGACGGCCGATGACCGGCAGCGGCTGGCCCAGGCGGAGGCGGTGGCCGGGCGCATTTTGCGGCAGGCGGGTTGCGATCCCGATACCATTTTCACCACGCCGCTGCGCGGTACCCATCCATCGGGCACGGTGCGCCTGGGTGAAATGCTGGACACAAATCTGCAAACCGAAATTGCTGGGCTGTACGTGTGTGATGCCTCTGTTTTCCCCGAAGCGTTAGCTCGGCCTACGGTGCTGACGATTATTGCCCTGGGTAAGCGGCTGGCGCGTCATTTGCGTGATGACTCCTGAACGATTGTTGGCTACGATACGGCCGTTCCCTCGTCTCACCCTCAACCACAAGCCCACGCCGCTGCACCCTTTACCGCGACTCACGGCGCAGCTAGGCGGTCCGCAAATCTGGCTGAAGCGGGATGATGAGCTGGGGCCGGGTGGGGGTGGGAATAAAGGACGGCCGTTGGAATTTTTGCTGGGGGAAGCCGTGGCGCAACAAAAGCGCAGGGTTGTTACCTTTGGCGGGCTGCAATCCAACCACGCTCGGATGACGGCGGCGGCTTGTGCCGGGTTAGGCTTGCCGGCGCATCTGTTTTTCTTTGAGAAACGGCCGTCTGCCCTGCAAGGCAATTTGCTTCTGGATCAACTGTTTGGCGCAAAGCTGCACTTCATTCCTTTTGGTGGTGGTGGCGATGCGACGATGACGCTGGAAACGACGATTCGCCTGGTGCGGCTGGTAAGCTGGCTGCTGGCGGGGCCGGGCGCGTATTTTATGCCGGTGGGGGGACATACGGCCGTTGGCTGTTTGGGTTACGTGGAAGCCGCTGTGGAAATTCAGCAGCAAATTCATCAGCTCGGTTTAGACTCCGAAAAAGTGATCATTGTTTTGCCGGTGGGCACGGGGGTAACGCTGGCCGGTTTGTGGGCCGGCTTTTGGCTGCTTGGATCGCCTATCCGGGTGCTGGGGATTGACGTGGGCAAGCTGTGGCGCACCTTCCCGGCCAGTATTGCCCGGCTGGCCACAGAAGTTTGTGGTTTGTTGGGGCAGCCTCATACCTTTGCCCCGGCTGATGTGCCAATGATTGAAAAAACGTACGCAGGCGTGGGTTACGCTAAATTACGGTCAGAAGCGGTTGCGGCGATTCAGCTGCTGGCGCAGGTTGAGGGCGTGGTGCTGGACCCGGTTTACTCGGGGAAAGCGTTTGCCGGACTGCTGGATTTGGTGGGGAACGGCCGTTTCCCAGGTGACACCCACCTCATTTTCCTGCACACGGGCGGGCTGCCAGGGCTGTGGCCTTACGCCGCCCCAATAACGCGAGATGCGTGATGCAACCTATGGTTACCGTGTGCCTAGAAGAATTGTTGATACAAGACGAGGCCTGAGCCTGTCGAAGGGCGGCCTTCGACAGGCTCAGGCCTCGTTTGGCATTTTAGGTTATCAACCAAAAATCCGGCCAGCTGTTGTTGCCGGTCACGTTTCACACATCACTGATTGCTATCTTCCAAGAGAAGGGTCTGAATAAGGCGCAAGGATTGCTGGAGTGCCTCGGGCATATCGGGAGTGGCTTCTAATGTCCTGACGGTGTGGTAAGTGCTGTTTTGTACGGCCGTTATCTCATAAAAATAGCGGTCGCAGCAGGTGTCCTCTGGCAGATAGCTCTCTTCCAGCTCAAAAAAGCCGCTGCTTTCCAGGCTGCTAAGCAGCTGCTCCACCTCTGTGGCAGAGAGTTCTGGTTGGGTGTTGCTGTTGGTTTCTACACGGCCGTCGGTAAAAATGGTCCACGCTTCGTTGAGTGCCGCAATGCCGCCAGAACGTTTGAAGATAACGGCCGTGTCTGTGGCCACCGTGGCCGTGGGGGCCGCTGTTGCTGTTTCTTCAATGTTTTCCACAGGCGCGTGAGCGGTTTCTACGGTGCAGCCAGACAGAAATGGGGTTGACGTTAAAAAAAGGAGCCAAATCAAAAGCAGCTGATTTTTCATGTTTTATCCTCATCGCTAGAAACCGCCATAAAAAACACCAATACGCACGGTGAGAATTATATACAGATCTACCAACAACACGGTAATCATTATCCAGTTTAGCAGTTGGCCCAGGTTTATCCTCGTCTGTGAATGTCGGCTCAATTTGAGCGAAAGTTGTGGCTCAAAAAGTCGATACAGGAGGAATGCAAGCGTGAACATTATTGGTGTGAACAATGCCAACACAAAGCGATTGCCTGATGAAATGGGCCAATACCAGGCATACAGCAAACTATAGGCACCAAAGAAGCCGGATACAAACAGGGATATAAACGGATATTTTTTGATTATGATCATTGTTTGCTGTCGATTGACAATAACCAGCGACAGCACCAGACCAAACAGGAGGCAAAAGTAGATCAGGTAGCCGTAGGAGTTGGTTGTAGTAATTAAGATGACCAGCAAGCCATTAAAAAAGCGCTCAAAAATTTGGGTAGTGGAATGCTCTCGGAAATATTTTGTGGCACTGGGAACCTCGTCAGGTGGCATGTCTGGCCAGCCCGAACGATCACCGTATGCTTTTGTGCCTGTTTCTACCTCTTCCCAATGATCATACCAGATATAAAAGGTGGAGTTGACGTTGTAAAAGTAATGTCCAAAATGTTCTTTGCTGTTTTGAATATAGGGCCAGATTGTCAGTAAAAAAAAGAGGATTACCAGAGCAGGTATAGTCAGATCAAGCAAAAATTGACGGAGTTGTGGTGGAGACGGCCGTTGCCAAAACCGCCTGAAAATTGCCTGCAAAACTGCCGTTCCCCCAAAAAGCAGCAACCCTGGCAGGATCGATGCCTTGGTCAGGTGAGCCACGCCCAGAAGAATGCCGGTTGAAACGGCCGTTGGCCACGCCGGCTGCCACAAGAGGCGGCAAAGCAAAAGAAAGCCGGCGAAGTTGAACAGGTAGAAAAGAAGCTCGGCCTGGACGTAAGCGGCCTTGAAGATGTACAGCGTGAAGGCATGGATGAGGATTAGGTTTACGGCCGTAAACAGCGGCAAATATTGGCGAAAAATCCAAAAAAGAATGGGCAGGGTGAGCAGCGAAAGCCCAATATTGAGCAGCTTCCCCCGGGCAAAAAACGCCTCATCACTTAAACCCGATTCGTACAGCAGCGAAAGCAAAAATGGATAGACGGGCATTCGGTTACGGTCGGTCAGTACCGTGTAATTCGACGTTTTTAGTGATTTTGCTGCCTCCAGATAGGCTGACTGATCTGTCTGGAAACGGTCGATGTTGACGTACAAAAATTGCTGCCGTACGCCAACCAAATACAACAACGCAATGATGGTCAGGAAAAGGGGAACAAGATGTTGGCGATTTTGCTGAATGCGCGAGAGTATGGGCACCTCTATGGCGTTACAGTTAATCCGGCAACTAGCAAATTGAGCGCGGTTGTCATATCGTTACGGCCTGTTTTTACTTCCACATCAATTTCGAGTAAATGGCGGTAGATTTGTTCCAGCTGGGCAAGGCTGAATCCCTGGCATTGCTGGTAAAGCTTACCCACCACAAAGCCGTGCATCTTCAGCTCCTGGCTGATGGCTGGCGGCCGTTTGCCTTCGTCGGCCAGCTCTTTTACCTGAATCAGCAGGCGAAACTGGCGGATAAACATAGAGAACAGGTAAAAAGGATCGGCCCCTTCGCGGAATTTTTCTTGCAGCAGCTGCGACGCTTTTTTGCTGTTGCGGTTGCCTAGTGCATCCACCAGATCAAAGATGCTGGCTTCGGCAGCGTACGGGCTGAGCAGCTTCACCTCATCGGACTGAATTTCTTCGCCATTGCAATACAGCAGCAGCTTTTCGATTTCCCGGCTTAAAATTTCCATCTGGCTGCCGATGTTAGCGGCCAGCATGTGGGTTGCCTGAGGGGAGATACGGCCGTTCCCCTCTGCTACCTGCTCCCGAATCCACCGCTCCAACGCTGCCCCTTCTGGCTTGGAAAACTGTTTTACATACCCCGTCTTTTCACTTTCGGCCAGCTTTACCAGCGGATTGTTGGCTTTAAGCGTTTGTGACTCTAAAAAGAGTAGACGCGTTGTTTCGGGTAGGGTGGGCAGATACTCTAGCAGCTGTTTTTGGTACGTTTTGTCCAGCTTGCTGCTGAGCAAATCGCGCACGATGATCAGGCGCACTTTGGCCAAAAACGGCATGGCACTGGCCGCCTGCTGCAGCTGGGAAAAACTCACGTTGCTTTCCAGCTTTGTTGTATTCAGGTCCAGCATCGATGGGTCGTCCATTTTGCCGATGAGCTGGGCGACCGTTTCTTGCTGGGCGTGGGTGTCGTCACCGTGAAAGATGTAGAACATGGTTGGATAATGTAGGGGCGGTTCGCGAACCGCCTTTACTTAATTGACCGTTGTAATCCGGTACGATTTCGCATGGAGCTGATTGCCGCCGGTAAGCAGCAGCTGAAACAGCCGGGTGACGGGGGAGGGCTGTACCGAGCGAATGCTATGCAGTTCCATCTCCTGTAGATTCCCTTCTACCGTGTACCTGGCTTGCAGCTGCACACCAATGGGCCGGGAAATGATCAGCGAGAAGGCGACAGCAAGTACGGCCGTTGGCAATGCATTCAGCAAAACCGATAAATTCATGTGGGACTGCTTCTGGCGACGCTGCTCAAAAGCAAAGGTGGCCTGCGCCGCCAGGGCGGCCAGGGTGGCCGTGGTAAGCAGCACCGTGCCGCAGTTGGGGTGTACTGCCAGATGATGTTCGCCTTTTTTCATACGGCCGAACGCTTCTTCCACCGCATCAGCCACATCCTCTTCCGCGATGTCGCCGTAGATGTTCAGGCTGAATCCTTTGTGGTTGGAGTTCCCCTGGGCGCTAAAATTTTTGTGCTTTTCACTGAGCACATGGATGGTAGCGTGTTCTAAACCATGATTACGGCGCACGCGGCTGATCAGTTGAGTAAGCATATTGCCTCCGGGTTCTTAAAGACCTGACAGATTTTCTTCAGTTAAACGTTCTATCGCAAACCTGTCAGGTCTGCTCATTCTAATTAGATCATTTCAATGGGCTAATCGTAAAGCTTCAATCAGAAATCGTCAATTCAAACTTGGGATCGTAGGTGGGCAGTCCCAGGTCGGGCATTGGTTCTCCGGCTAGAAAAGCGTCCAGGGCGGCTTCGGTGGCGTCGATATCATCCCAGGGGTACTCGGTGGTGATGAAACACATGGACTGCTCATGTCCTTTGCCGCAGACCAGCACAAAATCTTCCGGACGGGCCAGCCCCAGGGCAAAGTAGATCGCCTGCCCCCGGTCGCGGATGTGCCAGAAGGTTTTGCCTTCTACACCGCCTGCCGCCAGACAGCCTGCGGCCATCGCCGCCAAAATGTCGTCCAGCGATTCGGTGCGCGGATCTTCAGCGGTGAGCACGGTATAGTCAGCCAGTTGGGTGGAGATTTCGGCCATCATGCGGCGCTTTTCCGGGTCGCGCTTGCCGGCGCTGCCAAACACGGTGATGATACGGCCGTTCCGCCCCATCTGCTGCAAAATGCCGCGTGCTGCCTGAATCGCCTTCTGCAAACCATCCGGCGTGTGGGCAAAATCAATGTGGACGATGAATTCCTGCCCGCGCTGAATCTGGTGCATACGGCCGTGAATCTGCCCTACCGCTTCCAATCCCGCCTTGATGGTTTCTGGTGGCAGGTTTAGCGCCAGGCCGGCCCCGGCCGCGGCCAACATGTTGGCCACGTTAAAAATGCCCAACAGCGGCGAACGCACCGGCAGCTTTTCCCCGGCCAGATGCAATGTAAAACTGGACCCGGCCGGATCGGTGATCAGATCGGTGACGTGCAGATCGGCGGTAGGGTTGTGCAGGCTGTAGCTAATCTGGCGCGGCGCGGGGATGGCGGCCAGGCGTTGGTAAGAGCTGTCGTCGCGGTTGAGGACGGCCGTTTTCACCACAGCATCCGGTTTTTGGGGAGTTGGGTCATTGGCGGCCACGCTGCGGAATAGCCGTTCCTTGGCCTGGGCGTATTCCTCAAAGCTGCCGTGATAATCCAGGTGCTCATGGGTGATGTTGGTGATGACAGCAACGTCATACTCGACGCCGGTCACGCGGTGCTGGGCCAGTCCGTGAGAGGTGGTTTCCAAAATGCAGTGGGTCAGCCCCGCATCCACCATCTGGCGCAGATAGCGCTGCACGACCGGTGCTTCTGGCGTGCTCACGTGCAGTTCCAGCGGCTCCTGGTAAGCGCCAATGATTGCTTTCAGCGTACTCAGCATCCCCATGCGGATGTCCGCTGCCGACAAAATGCCGCGAATCAAGTCCACGGTGCTGGTTTTGCCGTTGGTCCCCGTCACGCCAATCATGATGAGCTGCCGGCTGGGGAAGCCATACCACGCCGCCGAGAGCCAGGCCAGCGTTTCGGCCGTGTCCGGCACCTGCCAGTAAACAACGTTCTCCGGGAGCGTTAATCCTAGTTCGGTCGCTGGTTTTTCGGCCAGGATAAACGTGGCGCCCAGCTCAATCGCCTTGCCAATCCAGGGATGCCCATCACTGTCGGTGCGCACCCGGGCCACAAAACTGCTGCCGGGCGTCACTTCGCCGGTCTTCTCGGTGAACATGGGGATGGCCACGTCTGGCCCATCATAGGGTGGCGGTTGCATGTGGCTGGTGTTGGATACGGCCGTTTGCCAGTCGGCTAAAAGTTGTTTGATAGAGCGAGTGGGAGATTGTTCACTTTTCACTTCTTACTTATCACTTTTCACTGGATTTACTGAAAGCTGTGCCCCCTGCATCAACAATCCCGCCAATCGTCCCCCCGCAATGCCCATCACCCGGCTGTCGGCGAAATAGGGGAAGTCGAAGGTGACGGGATCGCCGGCGGCCAGGCCGGGCAGGGGCATGAGGCGGGCGGTGAGCGGTTTGTTGAGGCGGCTGGCCAGCATGGCGACATCAAGGAGAACGGCCGTAAGTGCCCCTTCACTCACATCCCCCGGCAAGGGAATCGTGTCTAATCCCACGCCGCACACCGCACTGTAGCTGAGCAAATCTTGCACATTCAGTACACCTTCAGCGGCGCGGCCGGCCAGTACGGAATCTTCCAGCACGGGCAGCATCAGGCCAGAAAAGCCGCAGCTGGGGAAGTTGGCGCGGGCAATGGCCTCAGCGACAAATCCGGCAGCAAATAGGCTGCCGGCGCTGCCCAGGTAGGGCAGCCCCAGCGCTTCCAGTGCCCCACCTAAGCTTTTGTCGTCTGTGGGGAAGGGAGCTAGGGAAAAGTCGATGCCGCTGAAAAGAATGCCGTATTCATCGGCTAATTTTTGAGCAGTGAGGGTCAGGCGAAAGGCGGCCGTTTCAATGGCATTCACCAAATTTTGTCGCGCTTCATCCAGCGAAGTAGCTGCCTGAACAGCTTGCAGCGCCAGGTCAGCCGACTCGACGGCAATGGCAAAGTGGGCTGGTCCTCCCTGATGATAAGCCACCGGGAAAAATGGCGAGCCGGGCGCGCAGTTGGCCAGGGCTGCCAGGTACAAATTGCCAAAACCATTGGGCAAAATCTGGCTAACTGTCTTGATGAGCGCTGCCGTCTGCTGGCAGCGAGCCGTGTCGATCTGGCCCTGGGTGTTGGCAATTTCAACGGTGGCAAAGAGCACGTCGGTGGCGGCCAGCAGCGCCGGAATTTTGTCTATCCAACGGGTGTCGTGTGGCAGCTGCACCGGCCCCAGGCTGATGTAATTGGCTCCGGCTTCCTGCCACTGCTGGGCTGCTTGCTGGGCGTATTGCTGAATTTGCGTCTCACCATGTACATCATCTGGCCACCATTCCGGGAAGGCGGGTGTGGCCAGGCGGGTTGATTGCAGGGGGTAGGGGAAGGCGAATTGAACGGCCGTAAAAAAATCAGCCATTTTTGCCGCCGGAAAATCGGGATCACTAAACAAAGTTACCGAGCGAATATCCATACAACTCTATTGTAGCCCAATTTGACAGATGTCATTAATCACCGCTAGAATCACTCACCTGCTGTCAATGGAATAGTGATGAGTCTACTGAAAAAGCCAACGCAGAGGTGCAGAGAAGCAGGGAAATCCAGATAGAAAAATCTGCAAGCGCAATTTGCGCAAATCTGCGATTTTTTTAAGGTTATAACTAAACACGGAAAAATTTCATGGATACGTCTGCTGAATCAGACACGCAACAACCAGAAGAAGATCAAGCCGCCGCACCTGCTCCTGTGGTTGAGGTGGCGCAGTCGGCTAAAAAAAGCAGCGGTGACGCCAAAAAGCCGCTTAAGCGCCTGCACGGTAAACGGAAGAAACAGCGTCGGAGTTCGCGTGCCTCGCGCCAAAACCAGCTAACTTTGCAACAGGTAACGGATCGCTTTGCTGCCTGTGGGCGGTGCAGCTATTTTTGGGCAGGGTACCGGGTTATTTTTGGGGAAGATGCGCTGGCAACGGCCGTTGCCCAAAGCGAAGCGGGCTGGCTAGAGTTGGAATGGAATTTAGAAATGCCGGAACTGGTCCATAAATCGTATGGCGTCCGGCTGGACATTTTGCACTTTCATTACGAAGGCTGCTGCCAGGAATGCCGTCGTACCTTTGTTTACCAGGCGGCCGAAGATGAAGAAGAGACGGATGAATTTCGCATCGAAATTTCGCCGCGAATGGCCAAATAGCTTCTCATTTACAGAACTTTTCGCTGCCTGGCGGCTTCAAACAGGATGATGCCCGCCGCCATCGCTGCGTTGAGCGATTCGGTGGCGGCGTGCATGGGAATGGCGATTCCACCGCTGGCAATGCGCCGGGCATCTTCGCCGGCACCAGCCGCTTCGCTGCCAATGATCAGCGCGGAGGGCTGCTGCCAATTAACTGCCGTATAAGCTGTTTCTGCCTCTATGGTCGCTAACCACACCTGCATCCCCTGAACCGTGGCGGCAATCTCCGGCCAGGTTTGATTATGAACCGGCAGCCGCAAATGTGCCCCCATGCCGCCCCGCACCACTTTGGGATTATACAAATCGACACAGCCTGGCCCCAGCAGCACGCCATCGGCACCGGCGGCTCCTGCCGTGCGCAGCATGGTGCCCAGGTTCCCCGGCGTGCTGATTTCATCCAGAATGAGCAATAACGAAGGGTGGTCGGGCAGCGGGCGCGGCTGCATAGGCAAGACGGCCAGAACCCCGGCGGGTGTGGTGGTATCGCTCATCGCCTGCATCACTTCTTCACTAACGGGGATGGGAGAGGATTGTCCCAGGGTGGTGAGTTGTTGTAGAATTTGGGCATGAACGGCCGTTTCCAACCACCGTTCTGTGACAAAAAGCATCTCTGCGGGGCGCGCCATGGTCACCAACTCGGTGAGCCAGCGGCTCCCTTCCACCACATATTGGTTTTCCCGATTACGAAAGCGGCGATCCGTTTGTAATCGGCGCACATACTTAACTTTGGCATTGCTCAAGCTGGTAATCATCATTCCATTGTATCTTTTTTGGTAGATCAGGGTTAACTCATCTAGCACGCAATGGAGGCAGAATATGTTAAATGAGTTGAAAGGATTGTACAAAATTAGCCGACCACTTACGACGCTGACAGGTGGATTGGCAGTGTTGTTAGGGGGGTATGTAGCCGGTACCGGTGCCTGGGGCAAAGTGGCATTGGCTATTTTGGCCACCTGGTTCATTACCGCCGCGGCCAACGCCTGGAACGATTACCAGGATATTGAAATCGATAAAATTAATCAGCCGAAACGGCCGTTGCCCTCCGGCATGGTTTCGCCCCGCTCTGTGCTCGTTTATTCGCTGGTGATGACGGCCGTTTCTATTTTGCTGGCTGCCTTCATTAACCCCACCGCTTTTGTCATTGCGCTGGCATCTGCCACGATGCTTTACCTTTATTCCTGGCGGCTCAAAAGCACTGTGCTGATGGGCAATGCGATTGTGGCCACTATTTCGGCAATGAGCGCTATTTTTGGTGGCATTGCCGCGGGCAATCCGCGGCCAACGCTCTGGCTGGCGGTGATTATTGCTTCAGCAATTATGGGGCGTGAAGTATTAAAAACCCTGGCGGATTATGAAGGCGATTTGCGGCAGCGCTGCCGTACCGTGGCTACCGTTTGGGGCCGCCGGGCCGCCCGGATTGTGTTCTACATTTTGGGCGCGGCTACATTGGTGGTGATGATGCTGCCGTACATGCTGAATGTGTACGAACCCGTATATGCGCTGATCGTGGCGCTGGGCGTCTACCCTGTGTTGTTCTACGTTTTGGTGCGCGTTACGCGGGACCGTACGGGGCCTCAACTGGAAAAATTGAGCCAGCTGATGAAGTATGATTTTATGGTGTGGTTTTTAGCGGTGCTGCTAGGGGCGGCTGCCTGATCTACCCCCACCCTAACCCTCCCCCCTGAAATGGGGAGGGAATTGGCTCCCTCTCCCTGCTTAGTGTTTGAAGTAACTGAAACTTTCCAAACTGGGGAAATCGTGCATCATAGATAAAAACCCAACCAAAGGTGATCTATCTATGAGCACGATTCCTACCAGTATAACCAAAGAACAATTTGAGCAACATATTCGTCCCTTTATCAGCACAGCCAAACGCGGCTACGAATGCAAGGTTCCGTTGTATAAAGTGTTTAACTACATTCTCTACCGCTATTACACCGGTTGCCAGTGGCAATCGCTCCCGATTCAACCTGATACGGAAGACCCGTCTCGACCGGAAATCAGTCCTGATGCGGTCGCCTATCACCACCGTAAATGGAGTCGAGATGGCAGTTATGAGCGTGTTTGGCAAGGCAGCATCGTGACAATAATCGACGACCTAGATTTATCGGTGCTCAATCAGGATGGCAGCCATGCTATTGCCAAGAAAGGTGGCGAATCTGTCTCCTACCAGCGGCGCAAGCGAGCCAAAACGACCAATATCTTGCCCATCACCGAGCACAACGGCTACATCGTTGCTTCGACAGAATTAGTGGCCGGTAATCACAATGACGCCTGGCAACTGAAAGCTCATCTACAAGCAGCCATCAAGCAAATGAAACAGCTTGGACTAAAACTGGCTGGTGCTTATTTCAACGCTGACCCTGGATTTGATACCAAGGAGGCGCGCAAGACTTGCTTCAATCACGGACTTGTTCCTAACATCAAGGCGAACAAGCGGAATCGCAAGCGTACCAAGCGAGGACCAAAGCGGTTGTTTGATGAAGCCGTGTACAAAGACCGCTTTGCCAGTGAACGCACCTTTGCCTGGATTGATAAGTTCCGGGCTTTGCTGTTAAGATTCGATAGAAAGGCTGCTTGTTTTCTGGGTGGTCATCACATTGCTTTCACGATGATTAATCTGCGACATGTGCTGGCACCACTCTAATAAGTTTCATTTAGTTCATTGGAAGACTATCCTCGGGTTTTGGTCTATGCTAAACTCCACTTTTGTTTTTTTCAACTTGGCTTTGATCCTTGGAATCCATCAAGAGCCTTCTTTTTTTACTGAAAAGCCCTGAAATCCAGATCCTTTTAATTGCACATCTGGCAGCATAGGGCATAATTCGCTTATGTACAGCTCAAAGCCCCTTTGCGCCAACATTATTTGTTAAGTGTGTCCCATGCGCCCGTCCTGCGTGGTTCTTTACAGCTGTCAAAGGGTCTCAAGAGTTTTGTCGGCACGCCATTGAAGGAAGAGACACATGACAACCACGACTGCCAACCTGCCCCTTAACCAGCTCAGCGAAAAAGAATACAAACGCCGCATCCGGGCCTGGGCACTGTACGATTGGGCCAATTCTGCTTTTGCGACGACGATTCTTGCGGCCGTTTTACCAGCCTATTACAGCAGCGTAGCGGGAGCCACCTTGCCCAGCGCCGCCACCGCCACCCAATATTGGAGCATCACCCTTTCCGTCTCCGTTTTTATTGTGGCCATTCTCTCTCCCATTTTAGGCACTGTATCAGACATCATGCGCGGCAAGAAAAAGTTTTTGTCGATTTTTGTAGGCATTGGCGTGATAGGGACCGGTTTGCTGGTGCTGGTGGATACGGGCGACTGGCTCATGGCCTCCATCTTCTTCATCATTGGCCGCGTGGGCTTTGGCGCCGCCAACGTTTTTTATGATGCCCTGCTGCCCCATGTCGCCAAAGAAGAAGATCAGGATCGCGTTTCGACCTACGGCTATGCCCTGGGCTACCTGGGCGGCGGCATTTTGCTGGCCATCAACGTAGTGATGATCTTCCAAATGCCGGAAAATTGGGGCGTGCGCTGGTCACTGTTTAGCGTGGCTATTTGGTGGGTTGTGTTTTCCATCCCCATTTTCCGCCAGGTGCCAGAGCCGCTGGGCAGCGGCAAAACGTTTGGTGCGGGTGTAAGCATCGTGCGCGGCAGCTTCAGCCAGATTGCTAAAACGCTGCGGGAAATCAGACAATATCGCGAGCTGTTTAAATATCTGATTGCTTTCCTTATTTACAACGACGGCATCGGTATCATTATTTCAGTGGCCGTAATTTACGGCACAGAATTGGGCTTTGGCACCACGGAGCTGGTGCTGGCCATCTTGTTGGTTCAGTTTGTGGGCATTCCCTACAGTCTGGTTTTTGGCAACTTACCCGCGGCCAGCAACCGGCGGCAAACCATTTACGTTGCATTTGTTATTTTTAATATTCTCACCTTGCCGCTGGTAGGCATTGGCAGCCGGTACGTTTTGCCGCGCTCCCTCACGGGCACACCGTCGCCCAATTTTACGGCCACAGCAACGGCCGTTGGCCAGGGCACCCACACCATCGACGAAGCAGCCTTCACGTTAGAAGGCAGTTGGAATACCACAACCGTTTCCGGCGCGGCCCGCGGCGAGACGTGCGCCTGGTACGCCTTCTGGTGCGATGAGGCCGATTTTGCCGTGACGTATGCCAGCACCGATGATGTGAACGGCCGTCTCGACCTCCCCTTCAACGGCCAGGCCGTAGAACTCACCCACAGCATGGGACCAGATCACGGCATTTGGGCTGTGGAACTGGATGACCAACCGCTGCTGGGTGAAGACGGCACCCCAATTATTATCGACGCCTATCAGCCCACCGTCCGCTACGATGTCATCCAGGCATTCCAGGCCGAAGAAGAAGGGGAGCATCTGTTGTCGCTCGTTAACACCGGCCAGCAATCTGCCGGCAGCAGCGGCACTGTGATGTCCGTGGCTGAGGTAGAAGTGCTGCCCCCACTGCGATCCAGCAACCTGCTGGGCATCATTGGGATGCTGCTGGCGCTGCAAGCTGTGGCCGTCCTCTTTGCCTTCATAACCGGTCCCCGCCTGTTCCAGGGCATCGCCGACTGGCTGAACACCAAGCGCAGCATCATTTTGGCGCTTTGTGCCTATGCCATTATTTCTATTTGGGGTTATTTCCTCAATTCGGTGGTGGAGTTCTGGTTCCTGGCCTGGCTGGTAGCCATCGTGCAGGGCGGCAGCCAGGCGTTAAGCCGCAGCCTGTACGCCACCATGACGCCCAACATGATGAGCGGCGAATTCTTCGGCTTTTTCAGCATCATGTCCAAATTCGCCTCTTTCCTCAGCCCCATGGTCTTTGTGCTCTCCGTAGCCCTGTTCGACAGCAGCCGCCCCGGCGTGGCCAGCCTGTTCTTCTTCTTTGCGATTGGCATTTTCTTGCTGACGCGGGTGGATGTGGCCGCTGGCAAAGCCCTGGCAGACCAGAAAGATGCGGAGATTTTGGCAGCCAGTGCGCAGTAATCAGTAGGTCCGTGTTCAGCAGGTCAGTCAAAGCTACTGATTACTGACCACTCACCATTTCTGTCCTCGTTCTCGTTTACGTTCGCCACGCTGTTTCTTTTCAGCCAGCCGTTTTTCCTGGGCGGCGGCCGAGGGTTTGGTGCGGCGGCGCTTTTTCTTCTTTTTGAGCGCTTCGGCCAGGAGCTTTTGGAAGAGGGAAACGGCCGTTTCCCGATTTCTGTGCTGGCTGCGTGACGACTGCACCTGAAGCTGCAACACCCCCTCCTTATCCAACCGATTTTCCAGCTTTTTCAGCAGCCGCGTCCGCACCTCTTCCGGTAGGCTGGGCGAATTGGCCACGTCAAACAGCAGCGTCACTTTGGTGGCGCTCTTGTTCACATGCTGCCCGCCTGGACCGCTGCTGGTGGAAAAGCGAAAGCTCAACTCCGCCAGCGGAATTTGCAGCGCTTCATTAATTGGAACTACGCGTTCATCGTCCATTTTCTTTGCAGGTTATTTATAGTCGCTTTGCAGCCCGCAGCGATAATTATCTGATAATCTCGTGCCACATTTCGTACCATCATACAAGCATTATCGTCGTTTGCAATGAACCAACATCAAACTCTCGACAAGGCCAGTCTGCCCCGACTCATTGCCGGGTGCCGCCAGGAATAATCCCAAATTTCAGCAAAACGCGGCTGCTGTTTTGAGCTATTTCACCGTGCCATAGATCTGGGAGACGATCGCGCCTGGTTTGCCGTTCAGCAGCAATATTATTCGCTGTTTGTTTGCTGGGCCGTGGAATTCCTCACCGTGGATGTCGATCATTTTATAGTGGAAGATTTGCTTCAGATTGCGATGGAGCGATTTTGGTACCGTCTTTCTGCGGCGGAACGGCCGTTAGCCAAACGCTTCTCCTGCACCGGCGCGCTGCTCAAATACATGAAGCTGTGCCTCAAAAGCGCCTGCCGCGAATGGCAGCGCGGCGAAATGCGGCAGCACCATCTGCACAAACGGCTGGCCGTAACGGTTGACGCGCCGGTGAGACGGCCGTTAGAACAGCACTGGTCGCAAAAAGCACATGACTCGCGCTGTACGGCCGTGCGCCACTGGCTGGCCGAAAACTGCCGCAATGAAGCCGAACTACTGGTCTACCGCCTCACCTACGAACAAGAGCTCAAACCCCGCCAGATTGCAGCCCAACACCCGGAGCATTTCCCTGCTGTGAAAGATGTCTACCGTATAAAGCAACGGCTCTTCCGCCGTATTCAGCGGTCTTTTGCGTGGGAGGAGTAACGGCATTCAGAAATCTCCATTCAAAATTGTTTGCCGTACAAATTTATGCTAAACTGTACGTCAAGGAGTTTGAATATGACCATTCAAGAAAAAAAGAAACTGACCCTCCGTTTGAATAAGCAGCTCATTGAGCAAGCCAAGCAGTACGCGGCCAAACACAATCTGTCAGTTTCTGAACTGGTAGAAACTTATTTTCTTAACTTAAAAGATACAGACGCAGATGATCACACCACGCTTGTGCAGCAGCTAACCGGCATTTTGCCAGAATCGGCCGATGTTGAGCAGATTTATGGGGAGCATCTGGTAGACAAATATGGCAAATAAACCGGCCATTCTGGTCGATTTAAATGTAATCGTAGACGTGGTGCAACATCGGCAACCTTTTTATGAGGAATCGGCTCGTGTTCTGGATGCTGTTGTCCGCGAGCAGGCCACAGGCTGGTTAGCCGCCCACAGCATCACAACCCTGTTTTACGTCATCAATCGTCTACGCAATCGAGAAACGGCCGTTACCGTCATCACCAGCTTGCTAGAAGTATTCACCGTTGCCACTGTCGATGATCAGGTCATTCGCCAGGCGCTGTCTTGGGGTTGGTCAGATTTTGAAGATGCCGTACAGATGGCTGCCGCCGCAAACGCTGATGCGGATTATCTTGTTACCCGCAATCCACGCGATTTTCAATCAGGAATCATCCCGGTTGTACAACCAGCTGCTTTTCTAACCCTCCTCAATCAATAGTCAATCGTTTTAAATTCGCTCCTAATTAGCCTACCAGCAACGGTTGTTCCCCATTTTTAGCCACAGATTACGCAGATAAACACGGCCGTTTTCCCCATTAACAATTCACAATTAACCGTTCACGATTCTATATAGTGACATATGTCACCTCAGTTATGTAAAATAAACCCAAAGGGTTCAGATAATTGAGGTGATACATGAATCAGGACGAACTTTTGCGACAACAAGCGAAAACGCGAGAGCAGCGTTTCTTGAATCTGATGGAACAAGAATTCAATTACCCGCCCAAGATAGCCAAGGCTATCCTTACAGAAGCGCAAGATTGTCTCCTCGGCCACTCCACCACGCTTAAGCCAGGCCAAATGCGCGTCATTCTTTTGTCGCGCAACGCCCAACACGGCCGTTGTTTGACCCAAACAGTGACCCAAGAAGTGACCTGGACGGTCAATGCTGGAAAGGAAGACCAGGAAATAGAAAAACAACATGGCCTGGCTGCTCTGCGCCAAACCCGGATTCAACGTTTGCTGAATGAAGCGGTGGAACAAGGCGCAGTGGCCACACAGGAAGACCTGGCTCATACCCTGCAAGTCTCGGTGCGCACCATCAAACGGGATTGCGCCACCCTGCAACAGCAAGGCATCTATCTGCCCACTCGCGGCAATCTGCGGGGCATCGGCCGGGGGCAAACCCACAAAGCACAGATTGTGCGTCGTTGGTTGCTGGGTGAAACCTATGACCAGGTCGCTTATCACACTCGCCACAGCGTCACCTGTGTCCAACGGTACATCCAAACCTTTGTCCGCACGCTGCAATTGCATCAAAAAGCGTTCACTCCCGGCGAGATCGGTCTGGCTTTGCAGATTGGCATACCGTTGGTCAAGGAATATCTGGCCGTTTATCAACAAAATGACACTCCTTTCTGCCGCCAACGTTTAGCAGAACAGACAGCCCGTTTGAGCGAAACTCCCTTACAGTTAAAAAGGGGGCCACAATGACTTCTGTCTACACCGGTACGCGTCAACGTTGTTTTCAGCAGGCAGCGCGTCACCTTCTGGAAACCGAGTACGGTTTTATCCGAAGCCGTCGTGTCATGGACCTCCTGGCTGCCGATATGGAGAATCTGGCCGATGAGTTTCGCCCCCATACGGCCACAGTCTCGCCGGGTTGGATGGTTTTCACCGGCACAAAAGCCTGCGGCGGCAAAGCCCATCCCGGCAAATCGGCTGGCGACTATTTGCTGGTCACCTTGTCCTGGCCTGTCCTCTTGCCCGATGATGTCGCCGCTTTGGAGCAGATGCCGCCCGGTCAACAGGGACGGCAACAACAGCGTGAATTGCTCAAAAAACGTCTGCGGCGGATCGTGGAGCATGGCTTGCAACACGAGGACGGCCCTGTTTTGCTCACTTGCGCTGATTTGGGCTTGATGGTGGGCCGTACTGGTGGCCAAATCAGTCGCCTTCTGATTGAATTGCGCCAGGAAACCGGCCAATCTCTGCTGACCAAAGGCTATTACTTTGACCAAGGCGTTCGTCCTACGCACAAGGCTGAGATTGTTGCTCTCTACGAACAGGGAGTAGATGAAGCCGACATCGCTCGACAAAGCAGACATGCCCAAACGAGTGTCGGGCGGTATCTGCGAGATTACGATCGGGTGAAATTGTTGTTGCGGCATAGCATTCCTGTCGAACAAATCAGTTCTATGTCTGGGTTACAACCCACAGTTGTCCAGGCTTATGTCAAATTAATCCGACAATATCATCCAGACCTTTTACCAGATTCACAATTGGCCCCATCAGGGGCTTGACAAAGGTGACACATGTCACTATTCACAATTGCCACGGCCGTTAGAGCAGCACTGGTCGCAAAAAGTACACGATTCGCGCTGTACGGCCGTGCGCCACTAGCTGGCAGAACACTGCCACAATGAAGCCGAACTGCTAGTCTACTGCCTCACCTACCAAGAAGAGCTCAAGCCGCGCCAGATTGTGGCCCAACACCCCGAGCACTTTCCGGACGTGCAGGATGTTTATCGCATCAAGCAGCGGCTCTACCGCCGTATTCAGCGAACTTTTGCGTGGGAGGAGTAACGGCCGTTGCCTGACAAGGTGACAAGGGGAAGGGGTGACAAGGGGAACGGCCGTTTCCCATTCCAGCCACAAATTACGCGAATTAACACGAACAACACGGCCGTTTCCTGACAAGATGAGGGGGTGACAAAGTGAACGGCCGTACTCACCCAACATCAAGCGCGTACGGCCGTTTATCCTTAACCATTCACAGTGACAAAGCCTTCCATATCATTCTTCGCTCAAATTTGTTGTTGTTCGCCTCGGCTCTTCCCTACACATTTTGCGGGAAACGGCTGTTTACTCCAACAATCCATAACAGGTAAAAAAATTTGTTACAATAGAGATGATGATTGCTCTTCTTTATTCTGCTTTTCTTGCTCACGCTGTTGCTTCCTTTTTAGTGCAACTCCCTTATTAATAGAAAGAGCGCCGCAAACCAACGCTATACCCAAAAACTTTATTAACGTTAGTTCATTTGGGTGAAAGACAAGATAATAAGATAAATAGGACTTACGCAAACCAGTGAGAATCTGTAATAATCAGGTGCATGAAAAAGTTAACTCACTGGGATTACTGTCAATT
>PABI01000023.1 GCA_002699125.1 Anaerolineaceae bacterium | reverse complement strand
GTCGTTGGGGCCTCAACCCTCATCTTTGTTGATCCCGACGGACCTTTTGCCAAATTTACCACCCTGCCCATCCAAATTTACCAATGGACGGCCCGGCCCCAGGCTGAATTCCGCAACATCGCCGCGGCCGCCATTCTGGTGCTGCTGGTACTGCTCATCAGCCTGAACGCCTCTGCTATTCTACTGCGCAATCGCTATGCAAGGAGAGCCTAACATGACCTTAAATCCCAACAGCTTCGCGAACGGCAATCTGGCCGTTGAGGCGCGCAACATGCACGTTTATTACAGCACCTTCCGGGCCGTTAAGGACGTTTCGCTTAAGGTAAAACGCCACGCTATCACTGCCTTCATTGGCCCTTCCGGTTGTGGTAAAAGCACCGTCCTGCGCTCATTCAACCGCATGAATGATCTGGTGGCTACGGCCCGCGTTGAAGGCGAAATTCTTTATCAGGGCAACAACATTTACAACAATGACATCGATCCGGTTGAAATTCGTCGCCGCATCGGCATGGTCTTCCAGAAACCGAATCCATTTCCCAAATCCATCTACGAAAACGTTGCCTGGGGAGCCCGCATTAATGGCTACAAAAGTGATATGGATGAGCTGGTAGAAAGTTCGCTGCGCCAGGCAGCCCTGTGGGACGAGGTAAAGGACAAGCTCAACGAAAGCGGCTATTCACTCTCCGGTGGGCAGCAGCAGCGTTTGTGCATCGCCCGCACTATTGCCGTCAAGCCAGACATCATCTTGATGGACGAGCCAACCTCGGCGCTGGACCCGGTAGCCACCTTGCGCATTGAAGAACTAATTCAGGATTTGAAGAAAAATTACACCATCATTATTGTGACGCACAATATGCAGCAAGCTGCTCGTGCATCTGACTTCACTGCCTTCTATAATATGGACCAGGATCGAGCAGGGTATCTGGTGGAATACAGCGACACCAATGAACTATTCACCAATCCCAAAAACGAACTGACAGAACAATACATTACCGGGCGCTTTGGTTAGCTAATAGGTGCGACGCACTTGGCAAGTGCGTCGCACCTTGAAGGAAATCTACAAATGTTAAGAGAAACCTACACAAAAGAGCTGCGCCATCTGCAAGATGAAATTTTGAGAATGGGCAGTGAAGTGGAAGAAAACTTGTTAAAGGCGGTCGAAGCGCTCATTAAGCGCGATTTAACGCTGTCGGAGAAGCTGGTCCAGGCGGATAAATGGTTTAACCAGCGGCGCATCGACATTGGCAGTGACGCCTTTGGCATTATTGCCACGCAGCAGCCAATTGCCAGCGATCTACGGTTGATTGCCGCCTCGCTAGAAATTGCCGGTGAACTGGAGCGCATTCATGATTACGTCAAAGGCATCGGCAACATTAGCTTAATGATCAGTGAAGCTGAAGTGCCTGCGGAACTTACTGTCCACATGCCGCAAATGGCCGAAAAAGCACGTTATATGCTGCATCGCTCATTAGACGCCTTTACGGAACGGAATTCCCAACTGGCCTACGAAACAATTAAAAGCGATGATGAAGTCGATAAATTGTATAACAAAACGTACCGGGCAGTCATGACTTATATGGCGGCAAATCCGGAGTCGTTTGAGCTGGCGCAGCGGCTGGAGTGGGCGGCACACAATCTGGAACGGGCCGCTGACCGGGTAACAAACATGTGTGAATGGGTATTTTACCTGGCAACGGGTCAATACCATCAGGGCAAAGAGTTATTAAAGACGTATCAAAATCAGAACAAATGAGTGAGGCTACTGAAAAAAGCTAACGCAAAGGCGCAGAGGCGCAGAGAATCTTTAGAAAAATCTGCGAAATCTGCGGTTTTTTTCAGTAGAACCATAAATATTCAGCTTCGTAAACGATTGCTGAGACTTTAATTGCCATCGGGCCGTGTCATTGACGCGGCCCGATTTTGGTTTATGATTCGGAGCATGGCGCAGATTGAGAAGAAGCAGCCACCTATTGTCAAAGAGGGAAGTGGGGGAACGGCCGTATCTGCCCGCACATTCGGCCGTATCCTAGGAGCAATCGTCATCCTGCTCTTGCTCATTGGCCTGTTCCCCAACCTAGTCCCCAGCGGACTCAACGAAAAATTCCAAACCTTTGTCACCATCTTTCTCGGCATCTTCATCGAAGCCGTGCCCTTTTTGCTGGCCGGGTCGCTCGTTTCCGGGCTGATTGAGGTGTTTGTTGATAAGGGAGCGCTGGCGCGCTACGTGCCGCGGCGGGCCGTGCCCGCTGCCTTTGTCGGCTCGCTGCTGGGCTTTGCCTTCCCGGTGTGTGAGTGCGGCGTAGTGCCGGTGACGCGGCGACTGTACCAGAAGGGACTGCCCGTTTCGGTGGGCATCGCCTTTTTGCTCAGCGCCCCGGTGATTAATCCGGTGGTGCTGGTGAGCACGTACGTGGCCTTTGGCTGGGGACCGGTGCTGATCGGTCGTTTTGCCTTTACCATTCTCATCGCCTTTATCGTGGGACTGATCTTCCAGTTTGCCCCGCCGCAGGAGATTTTACTGCCGGCCGAAGACGGCGGGCATGAGCATGATCATTTTGACGAGGGACACGGCCGTTCTCAAAAACTGTGGCAAGCGATGAACATCGCCGGAGATGACTTCATCGACATGGTGCGCTATCTGATTATCGGCTCGATGCTGGCAGCCACCATGCAAACCTTTGTGCCCCAATCCACCCTGATTGCCTTCGGCAGCGGTCCCGTCACGTCCGTGATAGCCATGATGGTCCTGGCTTTTGTGTTGTCCATCTGCTCCACGGTCGATGCCTTCCTGGCGCTGTCGTTTGTCAACAGCTTCACTACCGGCTCTATTCTCAGCTTTTTGGTTTTTGGCCCCATGGTGGACATCAAAAGCGCGCTCATGTTCCTGGGCGTCTTCCGCCGCCGCGTGGTGCTGTATCTTATCCTGCTACCTCTGACACTAACGATGTTGATTACGATATTTATCAATTTGAACCTGGGTTGGTAACAAGGACTTGGGCGAACGCCATTGACAATTTTAGAAATTATCGTGGACAGCACGAAACCTGCACTTGTCATGCTGAGCAAAGCGAAGCATCCCTATGGCCTCAAAATGAGTGAGGACCATGGTCACGAGCGCGGCTGCTGTACGGCCACATTTAAAGGGATTTTTCGCTGCGCTCAAAATGACAATTGAAGTTGAATCGTTGAGATTACCTGAACATTTTTTGAAATCGACATGGGAAACTGCTCCTGTCTTATTGAACTATGAAACAAACGGTTAAAGTCATTTTACTCATTGCCTTAGGCATTTTTCTGCTGAGCCGCTTGCTGAACGGCACGCTCAGTTTTTACATCCATCCGCGCTTTAATGTGCTGATCTTGCTAACGGCCGTTGGCCTCACCGCCCTCGGCATTGGTTATGCCATTCAACAGCGACGGGAATCGGCACACGTTCATGAAGAAGATCAGGAGCATGAGCACGCACATGAACATGCCCACAGCCACGATGTTTCCTGGGCCGGACTGCTGCTGCTGGCGCTGCCGGTTCTGCTGGGACTCCTGGTGGAACCGCGCCCGCTGGGCGCATCGGCGCTGCAAAACCGGGAAATCAACGTGGGGGGCAGCGCCCTTACCTCCTCCAGTGCGCCGGAAGGCAGCGACCTGAGCGTTATTGCCAACGCCGGGGAGCGCAATATTTTGGACTGGCTCTACCTGTTTCAGCGCAGCACCGATCCCGCCAACTTCAATGGCGAGGAAGCCCACGTCGTTGGCTTTGTCTACCGCGACGAGCGTTTTGCCGATACCCAGTTCATGGTCAGCCGCTTCACGGTGAGCTGCTGCGTGGCCGATGCCGCGCCGATTGGTTTGATTGTGGAGTGGCCGGATACGGCCGTTCTCACCGCAGACAGTTGGGTCGAAGTCACTGGCACCCTCCAGGCCGGCACCTTCAACGGCGTGGAAATGCCCGTCCTCGTGGCCGAAAGCGTCGCACCCACGGAGACGCCCAGCCAGCCGTATTTGTATCAGTAACACCATGTCACTTTCTCGCTTCGACCGTATCGTTGTTTCTGTGCTCACCACGCTGGCTGCGTTGATTACGGCCGTAATCCTCTACGGCGATCATCTGGTGCTGGAAGTGGTAGACACCCTGCCCGCGCCCAACAGCAGCAGCGTCTCCACCCGCGCCACCATTCAACTAACTGTAAGCGAACCGATTGTGGACGTGCCGGAAACGGCCGTTACCCTCGATCCCCCCATCCCCGGCACCATTTCCATCCAGGACAACATCATCACCTTCCGGCCCGATGAACCCCTGGCAACCAACAGCAGTTACCGCGTCACCGTCGCTGCCGAAATCGTAAGCGAACAGGGCCACCAGCTGGAGGACCCGCTCACATGGGAATTCCAAACCGGCCAGCCGCGCATTGTCTACATCAGTTGGGATGATGAAGCCGCTGACCAGCTATATATTGCTGATTTTTCTGGCGGAACCGTCACCACCAGCCAGCTCACCCAGACCGATGCCGATGTGCTCGACTTTGCCGTTAGCCCAGACGGCCGTCAGATCGCCTACGCCATTTTGCGCGATGGCGGGGCCGCCGACCTCTGGCTCATCAACAGCGACGGCAGCCAGAACCGGGAGCTGCTAGCCTGCCCCGAAGCGGCTTGTTCACAAGCGCAATGGCTGCCGGACGGCCGTCGACTCGTCTACGAGCGGCGCACCATCCCCACGCCCGGCGCACCGCCCGGCAATCCACGCCTCTGGTGGCTGGACGTGACCAGCGGCGAAACCGTGCCGCTCTTTCAGGACAGCCAGATGCTCGGCCTGTACCCGCGCGTCTCTGACGATGGCCAGTGGCTCAGTTTTGTCTCGCCCATCGACCAGGGGATTCAGCTGTTTAACCTGGACGATGGCTCCGGCATGCTCATTCCCAACCAGATGGGCTCCCCGGCCGTGTGGCGGCCGCAGAGCGACAGCCTGCTCATCACCAACATCAACACCAGCAATACAAACTGGAGCGTGGAGCTCACCAGCGTCGATCTGGAAAGCGAAGCCACCACCGTCCTCAGCCAGCCCATGCCAGAGGCGGAAGGTGTTGATGATAGTTCGCCTGCCTGGTCGCCGGACGGCGAATGGATCGCCTTTGGCCGTAAGCTGCCGCGCACGCCGATGGGCCGCCAAATCTGGGTCATGCGGGCTGATGGCTCTGAAGCGCTGGCCCTCACCAACGATCCGAAGATTCATTATGGGGAACTTGCCTGGTCGCCAGACGGCCGTTTCCTCCTCTTCCAACAATATAATTTGGAAGAACTGTACGCCAAACCCACCGTCTGGCTCATCGAAATCGCCACCGGGAAACGGACCCAGATTGCCTCCCCCGGCACGCTGCCCGCCTGGCTCCCCTAGCTATGTCAAATCACGGTTTAGAATCATCGCAACCAGCATCAACGCAGCGATTGGCTCGCTGGCAGATCGGCCTGCTCTTGCTCATGCTGCTGGCTTTTCTGGCGGCTTCTTACGCCTTTTTGCAGCCGGCTCGGCCAGAAAGCGCGCTGCCGCCCGTTCTCTATCTGGCCGAAGATGACGCTGGACGGCTGCAACTGCATCTGGCCAATGCGCCAGATTGGCAGCCCGGCCAGCTTACCAACGAAACGGCCGTCATCCTCAGTTACGCTCCTGCCCCAGACGGCAGCCAGATCGCCTACGCCACCATCCTGCCCGACGGCAGCAGCCAGCTCAAACTGCTCCCTCTGAACAACGACACAGCCGCCACGCCCGAAACCTTGCTTACCTGTGAAAACGCGGAATGCAGCCAACCCGTTTGGCATCCAGACGGCCGTCGCCTGCTGTACGAACGGCGAGAACCACCCAACTTCAGCCGCCCGCAGCTGTGGTGGCTGGATACGCAGACCGGGGAAACGCGCTTGCTGCTGGAAAAGGAAACCGGCGTCAGCAGCAACGCCCGCTTCTCCCCGGATGGCAGCTGGGTGAGCTTTGCTGCTTCGCCGGATGAAGGATTGCGACTTTATAATTTTGCGGACGGCCGTTCCCTAAATTTCCCCAGCAACGTGGGCACACCCGCCGCCTGGCACCCGTTCAACAACCAACTGCTCTTCCAAAACAGCCGCTCCATCATCTTCCACGGTGAAAACAACGACAACCACGACCAGCACAGCCACGATTTTGCGACGGCCGTCAGCCTCTACCTGGCCACCCTGGGGGATGACCCAGATTCTCACCTGCTCAGTGAAGACGGCGCTTTTAATGACGGCAATGCTGCCTGGTCACCTGATGGTGAATGGATTGCTTTTGGCCGCCGCCTGGCCGGCACCAACACAGGCCGCCAGCTATGGTTGATGCGGGCCGATGGCTCCGAAGCCCGCGCTCTGACCGACGATATTTCGCTGCATTTTGGCCCGCCGAGCTGGTCGCCAGACGGCCGTTTCCTCCTCTTCCAACAATACAATAGCAGCACACCTGATTCACCTCCCACCATCTGGCTCCTGAAGATTGCTACCGGGGAGTTCATCCAGATAACCAACAATGGCATCCTGCCAACTTTCCTGGTTTCGTCGTGAGCAAATCGTCCTCACCTTGTCACCCCGTCACCCCTTCACCTTGTCACCCTCTCACAATCGTTAACCAAATGTTTACAACGAGTTAGTTCAGCCTTAACAAAGGTCTGCTATCTTAAAGCGCGTACACACTTTCGTCTGTTCCATCCCCGGAACAAGCAACGGCAAACGTTTCAGTAAAGGTGTATTTCTTTCCTCCTTTTCTCCTCTATGGTTAAGTTTGCACACGAATTGGGAGCGGGTTGCGGCCCCGCTCCCTTTTCACTTTCTTTGGTGAACGAGCAAATCTTGCAGATGCCTATCCCTTTCCAAAAACGTTTGTAAACGCATTCTTATTGTCGTTTCCCCAATAGCAGGTATAAATTAGCGCATGCATACTTTTTATTATCCTGAGCACGTTGAACACGATCCGGCACGGCTGCATCGGCCGGACGATGAACATTGGAATCGCTATTACACGGAGGTTGCGACACGCGGGCAAATCATCCATGATGCCCTGGCAGCGGCCAACCTCGGGCCAATTTCCCATCCGGGCGATTTTGGCCTTTTGCCCATTCAGGATATCCATGCCCACGAGATGATTACGCTGCTGCAAAATGCGCATGAACAGATGAAGCTGGAAGCCGGACGGGATGTAGCCCTGCCGGAGACGTTTAGCCTGCGACCGCGCACGCACCATCATTTATACTCAGTGTTTGGCCAGTTGGGGCTATATTGTTTTGATACGTCATCACCCATTTTTGAGCGCACCTGGAATGCGGCGTACTGGAGTGTACAAACGGCCGTTTCCGCCGCCGCGCTCAGTTTAGCCAACCAGGAAGAACTGGTTTACGCATTGTGCCGTCCCCCGGGCCACCACGCCGCCGCTGACCTGTTCGGGGGTTTTTGCTACCTCAACAACGCCGCCATCGCCGCTAACTGGTTGGTGCAGCAAGGGCAGCGCGTGGCTATTCTGGATGTAGATTACCATCACGGCAACGGCACACAAGAAATTTTTTACGGCCGTTCCGACGTCCTCTTCATCTCCATCCATGCCGATCCGCGCTATGAATACCCGTTTTACTGGGGCTTTGCCGATGAATATGGCTACGGACCTGGCCTTGGCTTTAATCACAACTATCCGCTGCCCCCCAACACCAAGGCGCCCGCCTACCTGGCTGCCCTCTATCAAGCCCTCATTCACATCCGCGCCTTTGTGCCCGATACTCTCATTATCTCCCTGGGCGTTGATACCGGAGAAGGCGATCCCACCGGCACCTTCTTGCTCACCACCCCGGACTTTAGCGAAATCGGCCGTCAGATAGGCCAGCTTAACCTGCCCACCGTTGTCATTCAAGAAGGTGGTTACCGCTTAGACACATTGGCCCAGCACGTCCTGGCATTCCTTAATGGCCTGCGCAGCGCCCAATCCAGTTAATCTTCACACTAAGATTTGCCCCCTATTTATATTCATCCAAAAGAAATACTTATCCTGGCACATATTAGGAGTCTAGTCCTGTTGCCGGGGCTATAATGCGTCGCATATGATGGGGCTACTTCAATTTAGATACACATTGTTGTTTAAAAACGGGGCGGGGGAGACATTTTCTCCACTGAATCTAAAATAAAAATTCCGGGGATGTTTTTCCATAATATCCATTGGTGTAAAAGCCGGAAAGCTTTGCTACACCAAGTAAGGAGCCACTGCCGCATTTACTGAAATAACATGCGTATCCATTAATTCTTTATCAATACCCTATTTTGCAATGAAGTTGCAATGACACGAAAAAGGTGGGAAAAATGAAACACAGATGGATATTTATTTTTAAGGGTTTTTTGCTGTTTGCCGCTGCGCTGTTTTTATTTGGCGGGCAAACAGCATCGGCGCACTTCTCCACACCCGCTACGGTTTCCACAGATTGGTTAGAAGCTAACAGCGATCTGAACAACCTGGTTATCTTGGACATTCGCACCAGCGCTGAATATGAAGCAGGCCACATTGCTGGGGCCATCAATGAGCCTTTCGAGGTTCCCTTCTCCGCCTGGATAACAATGCGAGACGATCTACTCCTCGAACTGCCAGACAAAGAAGATTTATTCAATGCCATTGGGGCATTGGGCATCACAAAACATTCCTTTGTTGTTGTGGTTACCCAAGGCGCCGCCGAACCGCCGTATCCCTCAGCAAATGCAACGAGAGTGGCCGATACATTGATTTACGCCGGCGTTAAAAACGTGACCATTCTGGACGGAGGTTACGCCAAATGGGTAGAAGAAGGCAAAGCGACAACCCAGGATGCGCCCGAGATCACCCCGGTTACATTCCGAGGCCGCATCAACAGAAGAATGTTTGTCACCATTGATTATGTGTACAGACAAATTAACAAGAGTCGTGGCGGTGCAATTCTGATCGATGCGCGCGATGCGGACGTATACAATGGCCTGGTGATTGAACCCTGGGCCGACCAACCAGGACATATTCCAACGGCCGTATCCCTCCCCACGCCGCTCATCTGGAATGCCGACGGCACCTATAAATCACACGAAGAACTTAAAGACTTGGCCACGTCGGTCATTGGCCACAACAGACACAAAGAAATTATTATCTACTGCGGCGTTGGCGGCTATGCCAGCTCCTGGTGGTATGTATTAACCCAGGAATTGGGCTACACAAATGTAAAAATCTTTGATGGCGCCGCTCAGGAATGGGTTAAATATTACGATATGGTTTTAGATTAAACGGCAATCGTTAGTTTGATCCCAACGTTCAACTAAATCAATGGGCTGTTCTGTGCAAATTTTGGTGCTGGCGCACCTTAATTTAAACAAGACAGCCCATTTTTGCTGCTGCGATGCCTTGCGTAACATACCAATTTGCTGATACTTTTTTAAATTGGTTTACAATAAACCATAAAAGTTTTTGCGTACATTTTACAGTTAAATGTTTCCCACTGGTTTAAACTATGGAAATGAACCAGTGAATATGCCATAATGTGCGCAGAAAACAGGCACGCTCACGAGGTATTGTGTTTTTTTAAGGAAAATAGAGACACAGTACGTTTAGTCAATGACCGCGGCAAAACAATTTTCTTTTACGCGACTTTCTTAATTTGCTCAACCCATCATGACATCAATAGGACCTAGCTGGATCGGCCGTACCATTGGTGGTCGGTATGAAATTGAATCAATTTTAGGACGCGGCGGCATGTCTTCGGTTTATCGTGCCAACGACCCGAACCTGCACCGCAAAGTCGCTATCAAAATCATCCACCAACACTTGTCCGACAACGAAGAGTTTATCCAACGGTTTGAGCAAGAAGCGGCCGTTATTGCCCAGCTGCGGCACAGTAACATCGTTCAGGTGCATGATTTCAACCATGAAGGCGACGTTTACTTCATGGTGATGGAGTATGTGCCTGGCGAAACATTGGCCAAACGGCTCGAAGCGCTAACAACAGCCGGGATTCGCCTGCCGCTCAACGACACCATTCGCATCCTCACCACTATTTGTGATGCTGTCGATTATGCCCACCAGCGGCGCATGATTCATCGCGACCTGAAACCTTCAAACGTGATGATCAACCTGCTCAATGAGCCCATCCTCATGGATTTTGGCATCGCCAAGATTATTGGCGGCCGTTCGCATACGGCAACCGGGGCGGCAATGGGAACGGCCGCATACATGTCACCAGAGCAAGTGCGCGGCGACCAGACAGACCATCGCTCCGACATCTATTCCCTGGGCATCATGATGTACGAAATGCTGAGCGGCGAAACACCGTACCACAGCGACTCCACCTACCAGATCATGCTCAAGCACATCAATGACCCCTTGCCAGACATTCAACTGGTAGAAACCAACACACCCAATTCGCTGGTAAACATCCTGGAGCGCGCCCTGTCTAAAAATCCCGACCACCGCTTCCAAACAGCTAAAGAAATGGCAGCCGCCCTCAGCACAGCCGCCCTGCAAATGCAAAGCCCCACCGACACCCTGGCGGCTCGTCATCTGGACCGGCTTACGGTGATGTGGCAGCACGCCCGCGATTTATACGACGAACGCGAGTTTGCTCGCTGCCTGGACAAGCTAGATGAACTCTGCCGGGCCGATCCCGATTACCAGGAGCAAAAAGCGAGGCAGCTGCGCCAACAAGCCATAGAACAATTAGTGGAGCGGGCCAATCGGACCCTGGCTGCCGGTGAATTTTCAGAGAGTTTAACGGCCGTAAAATCCCTGCGTGAGCGCGACATAACCCCACCAGAACTGGACGAAATAGAAGCCCAGGCGCGCGCCGGGCTAGATACCCTGGCCCTGAAAACGCGCCTCAACAAACTGTACGAAGAAGCATTGGTTCACCTGGACAACCGCGAATACCAGTTGGCGTTGGCCAAATGGGAAGCGATTGAAAAGCGACGTGGTAACCTGACTTTTCCTGATAAGCTGGCCGTGGTTAAGCGCGCCAATGAAGGTATTTGCGCCAACTTATACAGCCAGGCCATTGCCGCCCTGGCCCAGAAAAACCCGGAGCAGACCCTGGCCTCTTGGGCGCAAATTGCCGCCACAGACAGCAATTTCCCCGATTCGCAAGGGGTTGTCAACACGGCGCAAGCTATGATCCAACAACGAGATCGCAAAAGTTGGCGAACGCCTTTGCTGGCCTTGGGCGGCATTGCTCTCGTGCTGCTGCTCATTTTTGGCGCTTCAAGTTTGTGGGGCAACAACGGGGCCGGTGCCAGTGATGAAGTGGAATCGGCCGTCTCCTCCCCCACCACTTTAGCCGCCATCGCCGCCAATACTGAAACAGCTACAGTTGCACCAACCGAAACAGCAACAGCAATTCCTACAGCAACGGTTACAGCTACCGGGACGGCCGTTCCCAGCAGCACACCATCCCCCACCATCACCTTTACACCCAGCGCCACACCACTGCCGGAAAACATGGCGGTCATTAATGAAAATGCAGCCATCTTCGCCCGGGCTGATGCCGAAGCTGCCGAGATCGCCGTGGTCATGGTCAATGATATGGTGGCGATTCTGGGCCGCTCAGACAACAACAATTGGCTCTATGTTCGGGATACAGACGGCAACGCAGGGTTTGTGTTTGCCGAACTGCTCACCTGGGAAGGGGACATAGACAGCTTGCCCATTCGCACCGGCACCGTTGCCGCTGACCCCACCACGACCCCCATCGTAAGCGAAACGCTTAGCTTGGACATTTATCAATTAGATGGCACAGAGGTATGCAACGGCAGCGCCTGGACCCAAATGGTGTACATGCGGGCACAAGGCGTTAACGGAACGTTTGAATATTATTGGGAAGGCGAATTGGTAGGAACGGCCGTAAATGATAACATCACGTTTGAAGTTAGCAGCGGCGGTGGCGCGATTGTGGGCACCGGCAGCGTCATTGTGAACGGTGCCACAACCAGCAAGGAACTCTTTATTCCGGCACCCGCCTGCAGCGATGAGTAAACACACACACAAACAACCTGGAGAATCAAGATGAGTGATTCGCAACCAACCTGGACCGGTCGCACGATTGGTGGCCGCTATACAATCGACTCCCTGCTGGGGCGCGGCGGCATGTCCTCCGTCTACAAAGCAATCGATCCAAACTTGCAGCGCACCGTTGCCGTCAAAATTATTCACCCGCACCTTTCTGAACATCCAGAATTTGTCAAGCGCTTTGAGCAAGAAGCCGCTGCTGTGGCCCGATTGCGCCATCCCAACATTATGCTGGTGCACGACTTTAATCACGACGGCAGCATTTACTACATCGTCTTTGAATATATCGCCGGCAATCCGCTGGATAAGCGCCTGAAGGATCTGAAGGAAGCCGGCCTGCGCCTGCCGCTGGAAGAAGCCATTCAAATCATGGTGCCTTTGTGTGAAGCAGTGGCCTACGCCCATGAACGCAAAATGGTTCACCGCGACCTGAAACCGTCTAACGTCATTATCAACCTGTTGGGCCAGCCCATCTTGCTGGATTTTGGTATTGCCAAAATCGTGGGCGGTGGCCAGGTCCATACGGCCACCGGCGCCACCATTGGCACGGCCGCTTACATGGCTCCGGAGCAGGTAGTCGGGGATGAGGTGGATCATCGGGCCGACATCTATTCTTTGGGCGTGATGTTGTACGAAATGGCGTGTGGCCGTCCGCCGTACGAGGGTCAATCGGCCCTGACGGTGATGATGAAACACGTCAATGAGCCGCTGCCAGATATTCGGTTGTTTAACAGTAATTTGCCAGATGCATTTAATGCCATTCTGGAAAAAGCGCTGGCCAAAGACCCCAAAGCGCGTTTTGGGTCGGCTGTGGAAATGGCGATGGCCCTGCGCGAAGTTGGGCGACAAATGAACCTGGGGGCGGAAACGGCCGCTTACACCACACCGCCTGCCGTCCGCGACACGCCAGCCAAAACAACACCCCAGCCAGAGCCTAAAAAAAGCGCAGACACCGAAGTGAAGACGGCTGTAACAACACCACCAGACGCAACGGAACGGCTTATCGTGCCCGACCAAACACAGGAAGAAACGGGCCGACGCTGGCTGCCGCTGGCGCTGGGAGGAATTGCCCTATTGGCCATCATTGTTGCCGCCATTCTTCTGCTGCCAGGCCTGCTTGCAGATTTACCCAGCTCGCAGGGCATGGTGCAAATTCCTGGCGGCACCTACACCATTGGGGCCGATCTAAGCGGCAGCCAGTACGCCGAACCGCAACAGGTCACATTGGAGCCTTTTTGGCTGGATCGCTTTGAAGTGAGCAACAGCCAATACGCCGCATTCCTGGCTGAAAACGATGTTGCGCCACCCAGCAATTGGTCCGGCGAAACACCGCCGGTTGGTGAAGATGATCATCCTGTGCGCGGCCTCACCTGGGAAAACGCCAATGATTATTGCGCCTGGCAAAACAAACGGCTGCCCACAGAAGCAGAGTGGGAAGTGGCCGCGCGTGGCGCACAGAGCCTTCTGTTTCCCTGGGGCGACAGCCAGACAAGCGTCAATTTACCCAGCGACAACACGTATGCCAGTGGCAGCATCCCGCCCAACCGCAGCAGCTTCGGCGTGTTCGACATGGCCGGCAACGTGTGGGAATGGGTCGATGAGCCGTATACGGCCGTTCCCGACGGTCAACAGGTGGCCCGTGGCGGCGCGTTTGATTTCTTGAAAGATATGGCTTACCGGCTGCAAGGAAATCCCAATTTGCCCACCATGATTGCTTCCACTGGCGTGCGCTGCGCCGCTACAGAAGTAGAAGCTGTGCCCGATGATGCCATTGTGCTGCAAGATGACTTTAGCAATCCCGAGAGCGGCTGGCCAGACCTAAAAGAAGATACGGCGTGGCGCGGTTATCATCCGCCTGACTATTATCATGTGGAAGCAACGGGAGCGAATCAGATAGCGACGGCCGTTTTTGGTTCTGATGTCACAAATATCGGGATGGAAGCGCGTATATTTGTAGACATTCTGGAAACAGAAACCGGCGAATATCGCTATGGCTTGCTGCTGCGCCAGGTGGATAGCCGTCAGTTTTATGCCTTCACCGTTGCACCGCGCTCTGGCCAATGGGCCGTGCTTAAAGCCACCAACAATGGACTGGAAACGGTGCAGAGCGGCTCTGTAGATTCCTTACAAGGTGGCTCTGTGGAAACGGCCGACACCCTGCGGGTAGATGCCAGTGGCAGCACATTTTCCTTTTTTGTGAACGGCCGTATCATCACCACCCTCACAGACAGCAGCTACAGCAGCGGCGACTTTGGCTTCTACGTGGAAACGTTTGATGAGACCCGGGCCCACATCCATTACGACGCGCTCACCGTCCTGGAAATCAATGAAACCATCGCCCAGGACACAGGTGAGGTAGTGCAGGCGGAGCCAACCGAAGCGGCTGAAACCCCTGAAGATGCCGCGCCAACGGCTACCGCGGAAATAGAAGAACCAACGGAAACGACCGTGGCCGAAACTGAACCCACGGCCACTCTGGATCCATCGCCCACGCCGGAACCCACCCAAATTCCGGTTCCCGAAGGCATGGTCCTCATTCCTGGCGGCAGCTTTTTGATGGGTTCGGAAACGGGCGAACCCAATGAGCGCCCGGAACATCCCGTCACGCTCGATCCCTACTTTATTGACCTGTTTGAAGTGAGCAATGAAGAATATCAGGCGTGTGTGGCCGAAGGCGGCTGCACCCAGGCCAATTTGCGCAACTCTTTCCGCCGCGCAGGCTACCGGGACGATCCCACCTTTGCTAACTATCCGGTGATGGGCGTCACCTGGAACCAGGCCAACGCCTACTGCACCTGGGCCGGACAGCGGCTGCCAACTGAAGCTGAATGGGAATTTGCCGCCAGCGGACCCGACAACTTCACCTGGCCCTGGGGCAATGCGTTTGATGCCACACTATCGGCCGCCAGTTCGCTGGACACCGAACCGGTGGATGAATTCCCTGAAGGTGCCAGTCCGTTTAACGTTTACAACATGGCGGGCAACGTCAATGAATGGGTGCTGGATCGGTTCGACGGCAATTTCTATGCCAACTCCCCAGAAAACAATCCAGTCAACCTGGATTCCGGCAGCAGCCAAATTTATCGAGGTGGCAGCTTCGACAACACCAACGGAGCCTTCTTTACCACAAGCCGCCGCTTTGTTGTTGGGGCCAACACGTTTGACGTCGATATCGGTTTCCGCTGCGCTCAAGACGTTCCTTAAAAACGAAGAGGCTGAGCAAATTGCCCAGCCTCTTTTCCCTCACCCTCCCTCTTCTGGCTCGCTGTTTCCTATTTTGCCGTCGTTTCGATCGGCTTCGCGCAATTTTTCCAGCGTCCCCACCCGCCGGGCAATGTCTTGCAAAATGAGCAAGGTTTGGCCTACCACTTGCTCCGTCGTCATATCGCCACGCGTCCAGCGTTTGATCACTTCATTCAACGTATAATTTCCCATCTGGCACTTCCTCTCTGGTTGAAAATGGATAAGGCATGGTTTGGTAACGGCCGTTTCCCTCCGGCAGCGTCAAGGTGAGCAAACCCCACTGCCAGAGAGACCTGAGCAATAGCCCTCCTCCGCAGGCCTACAAGCAGCCAAAACTAACCGGCAAGGTTCGCCGCCAACATTGGGTTCTGTGGTTACAACTGTGTGGTTGGATGTTTGACTGTGTAGTACGGCCGTTACCGCACCAATACCGACATTTTACACGGTATCGTATATTCTGTCAATAGGCAATTTTGAATTTGTTACGGCCGTTTCTCCCCCACCTCATATGCAAAACCGGCCCGCTCCGCCACCAATCCCAAATGTTTAGAAGTGGCCCGGCTGGGTGCGTAAGCACCGCGCTCCCATTCACTGACCGTTTGCTGGCGCACCCCCATCTCCTCCGCCAGTTCCCCTTGTGACATATCCATGTGCTGCCGCAGCGCCTTGATCATGCCGCTGTTCCACAGCACCGTATCCCCCGATTTTTCCACCGTGTAGGTTAACTTTGCCTGAACAAAATGAACGGTTTCAGCTGCCAAATCGACTTTATCCACATGATAGCCGGCATCCATCCACGCCGCCGCCTGCACTGCGCCGCCACTGCGATTGCTCCACCAGCCCGCCCGAGTGCGGGCGCTGCCCGGCAGCACTGAATCCAACAAGGCTTCAATCTGGGCAAAAGTCAAGGTCACCGGCTCGCCAGCGGCCCGCTGCAAATGAGAAAAAAGAGGATAATATTTGCTGCCTTCTTTCATAAAACGGCATTATACCAAAGTTGCCGGATTTGTTGACAGGAACGAAATCCGTATTAGAATCACCGTCCAACTACGAGGATCGTAAAATGGATCGACTCGATTACGAAATTCTGGCCCTTTTGCAACAAGACGGCCGTCGCTCGTTTACTGAAATTGGCAAAACAGTTGGTTTTAGCGAAGGAACGATTCGTAAGCGCGTAACGCGCCTGGTTGACGAGGGCATCATCCGCATCATTGGCCTGGTGGACCCCCATCTGGTTGGGTTTGATGCCCCCGCAATTATCCAAGTTTCGGTAACCCCACCCCACCTGGAAGAAGCAGCCCAAGCCATTGCCCAATTCCCGGAAGTCAGCTATTTGCTGATGGTTTCCGGCGAGTTTGATCTGATTGTTGAGGTCCGCTGCCAAAACAGAGAGCATCTGGCCTCATTTATTCGGGATGATTTACAAAGAGTGGCTGGCGTACAGCGCACCGTGTCTTCCCTGGTGCTGCATACGTACAAATTGGCTGAACCAAGCATTTTGGATTTTATGGATGAGGAAGCAGCCCCGGCTGCTTAAATTCAAAAAGCGCTGGCAGGCTCTGAGCAGTAGCCTGCTGAGGCTGCACTTTTGGAGAAGAAGAATTGTCTATTAGTGTAAAGCTAGATCACGTTACAAAACAGTTTGGCGAATTTACGGCCGTTCACGACATGGAGTTAGAAATTGCCGATGGTGAATTCTTTTCCATGCTCGGCCCCAGCGGCTGCGGTAAAACCACCACCCTGCGCATGATTGCCGGGTTCGAGCAGCCTACCAGCGGCGAGCTGTACATTATGGGACAGCCCGTGGCTGGTATCCCCGCCTACCGCCGCCCGGTCAATACCGTCTTCCAAAATTACGCCCTATTCCCCCACATGACGGTGGCCCAAAATGTTGCATTTGGCCTGGAAATGGCCAAAGTGCCCAAGCCAGAGATTGAAAAACGCGTGGCTGCTTCGCTGGAACTGGTGCAAATGAGCCCCATGAGCGAGCGTAAGCCCAGCCAGCTTTCTGGCGGGCAGCAGCAGCGTGTGGCCCTGGCCCGTGCGCTGGTCAATCGGCCCAAAGTGCTGCTGCTGGATGAGCCGCTGGGCGCATTGGATTTGAAGCTGCGCAAAGCGATGCAGCTGGAGCTCAAACAAATCCAAAACGAGGTGGGCATCACCTTTATCTACGTCACCCACGATCAGGAAGAAGCCCTGACCATGTCAGACCGCATTGCCGTGATGGATCAGGGCGTTGTGCAGCAAACCGGCCGGCCGCGCGACATTTACGAACATCCCAACAACCGCTTTGTGGCCGACTTTATTGGCGAGACTAATTTCCTGAAAGGAACGGTGGAACAAGTTGGTGACATTGTGCGGCTGGAGGTTGGTGAAGGACATCTCATTGGCCAAAGCGATCTCCCGTTGCAGGCGGGGCAAGCGGCCTATCTGGCAATTCGTCCGGAAAAGATCAATCTGTATCCACAGGGCGAAATTGACGTGCTGCGCACCGAAGCGGGGCTAAATTATGATGAGATTAACCGGCTCCTGGGGGGCAATCTGCCTAAATCGTTAAAAATGGATACGCGGGAATGGCTGGGCATTGAGCAAAACAACATGGTGCTAAACGGCCGTATCTCTGAAGCCATTTATATCGGTACCGACACCCGCTACCGGGTGGATCTGCTGGGCGACCAGCAGTTGTTTGTACGTACGCAAAACTTTGGCTCGCGCTACGACACCACCTTCGACGTAGGGGATGACGTGCTGCTGCACTGGGCGGCCGAAAACGCCCGGATTTTGACGGAGTAGGGCATGAGCACTATTTCAATGCCGCCAATGGAAGCTGGCCCCAATTTAATGAAGCGCCTAGCTGCGTATCTGGGTTGGCTGGGAACGGCCGTCTGGCTCGCCCTCCTTTTCCGCTGGATCACATTTAGCAGCTTCGACTGGGATCCGTTTACGTTGGAACTTACCCTGGCCGAGCTTTCACCCATTGCCGCCTATCTTTTTTATGGCGGCCTGGCCGTGGTTGATTTTGCCATCGGCTGGCTGTTGTTCCGGGAAAATCGCTGGGGGGACCGGCTGGGCGTGGCACGCGGACTTGTGGGCGCATCGGCGGCCATCACCTACTATTTCACGGTGGGAGATTTTTATGCCGCCTGCTTTTTGCTGGCCGCCAGCGGCATGCTGCTCATGCTCATCTGGCGGCAAACCGGCTGGGTGATCAACTATCCCGCTGCTTTCTGGCTCGTCATCTTTTTTGTGCTGCCCAACCTCATTGTGCTGGCCGTCAGCCTGGGTGAGCGATCGATGAGCGGCACCGTGGTCTACCCGGAATTTAGCCTGCGCACCATTGGCAGCTACTTTGATGATTACGGCCGTTTCTTTTCCACCATCAACGGCCAATACCTTTACCTGCGCATTTTGTGGCGTTCTGTCTGGCTGGCCACCCTCAACACCGCGATCTGCCTGCTTTTCGGCTACCCTTTCGCCTACTGGATTGCCCGCCAGCCGCAAAAATACCGCAATATCCTGGTCTTTTTGGTCATGATTCCGTTCTGGACCAATTTTCTGGTGCGCACCTACGCCTGGATGCTCATCCTGCGCGACTCCGGCCTGATCAACAACTTCTGGACCATCACGCTGCACGAGCAGGCCGTGGCCCTCTCCGGCAGCAGCCAATTTTTTGCCTGGCTGGCCAGCATTAGTGAAGACAAACTGCCGCTGCTGTTTAACCAATCGGCCGTTTTCCTGGGCCTGTTCTATGGCTTCTTCCCCTTCGTCGTTTTGCCACTCTACAGTAACCTGGAAAAGCTTGACTGGTCTCTTCTGGAAGCCGCCGCCGATTTAGGAGCCAACAACTGGAAACGCACCACCCGTGTCCTGCTACCCCTTACCACACCCGGCATCGTTGCTGCCGCCATCATTGTCTTTATTCCTTCGCTGGGGGCCTACGTCACGCCGGATTTGTTGGGCGGCGGCAAGGTTTCCCTGCTGGGCAACCTGCTCCAGCAGCAGTTCATGACTGCCCGTGACTGGCCCTTTGGCAGCGCCATTGGCTTCATCATGATGGCCCTTATGCTGCTGGCCATTATCATCTACTTCCGCGTTGGCGGCCGGGAGCAGTAGCCATGAGCACAACTACATTACCCGCCCGACCAATTTCCCTCCGACCGACTCTGGGCCGTCGTATGCAAGCTGCGTTCAACAAACGTGCCTTGCTGTGGCTGGCAGTAGGGCTGTTCCTGTTCCTTTATATTCCCATCCTGATTCTCATTATTTTCTCGTTCAACGCGAGTGATCAAATTGGCATTTGGACTGGATTTAGCCTGCGCTGGTATGGTGAACTGATCCGCAATGAAGCCGTTCTGGATGCCCTCAAGCTGAGCCTGTGGGTTGCCGTCTGGTCCACTGTCATCAGCACCTTTTTAGGCACGCTCACCGCTCTGGCGCTGGAGCGGCATCGCTTTTGGGGTAAAATCACCTACGATGCGATTTTGTATCTGCCCATCATCATCCCCGATATTGTCATGGCCCTCTCCACCCTGCTCTTTTTTGTCGTCTTGGGCGTGGCCTTGAGTCGCTACACGATTCTCATCGCCCACGTCGCCTTCAACATTTCTTTTGTAGCCATTGTGGTGCGAGCCCGGCTGGCCGACATGAGCAGCGTGCTGGAAGAAGCCGCCGCCGATTTGGGCGCCAACGAATGGCAAACGTTCCGCCGAGTGACGCTGCCGCTGCTAATGCCAGGCGTCATTTCTGGCGCGCTGTTGGCATTCACCCTCTCGTTGGATGATTTTGTCATTACCTTTTTTGTCGCCGGGCCAGGATCTACAACGCTGCCCGTGCGCGTCTATTCAATGATTCGTTTTGGCCTTACACCAGAGGTCAATGCAGTTTCGACCTTAATGTTTTTGGGTTCAACGCTGCTTGTTGTCATTTCATTGTTGCTTCAGCGGCGTTAGTTTTTTGGACTGTGGAAAGCAGCAGCCCCGAACCAGTTTGTTCTGCTTTTCACCGTATCTTTTTGAGGAGAGAGAGAATGAAAAAATTAACCTGGATTTTGCTTCTTGTACTGCTTTTGGCTGCCTGTGGCGGCGGCCCCGGTGGTGGACCAGCCTCAGACAGCGAAGAAAGCAGCGACACCAGCGCGGAATCGTCTGACGAGGTGCAGCTGGCTGATGAACTCAGCGTTTACAACTGGTCAGAATATATCGACGAAGAAAAGCTGGCCGAGTACGAGGAAACTTACGGTGTAGACATCATTTATGATACCTACGCATCCAATGAAGATTTGCTGGCCAAATTACAGGCCGGTGCCGAAGGGTACGATGTCATTTTCCCGTCGGACTACATGGTCGCCAATATGATTGAGCTGGGATTGCTGGCTGAAATTGATACGGCCGAAATTCCCAACTTCGCCAATATCGACCCACAGTTTGTCGATGCACCTTTTGACCCCGGCAACGCACACTGCGTTCCGTACCAATGGGGCACCACCGGCATTGGTTACATGGCCAGTAATGAATTTTTTCAGGAAAATCCACCAGACAGTTGGGCTTATCTGTTTGATCCAGAAATGTTGGAACAGTACGCAGGGGATGGCGTCAATGTGCTGAACGATCCGCGCGAATTGCCCGGTGCAGCGCTCATCTACCTGGGCTACGATCCCAACACGACCAATCCCGATGAGTTGAACGAGGCCCGTGACTTAATCCTGGCTGCCAAGCCGTACTGGAAAACGTTCAACAGTGAAGATTACGACGACTCCTTACTGATTCCGGGCGAAGTAGTCCTTTCCCAAGGTTGGAGCGGCGACGTGGCCAACGCCTACTGGAGCACCTATGATGACGAGACTGAAGATGGCGATTGGTATTACAGCATTCCCGAGGAAGGTGCGGTGAAGTGGCTGGACAACATCTGCATCACGGCCACCTCAGAGCGGTACGACACCGCGCTGCATTTCATTAACTATCTACTAGATGCCGAAGTAGGCGCAGCCATCACCAACTTTACTTACTATGCCAGTCCCAATCTGGCAGCTCAAGAATTCATCCTGGAGGAAATTTTGCAAGACGAAAGCATTTTCCCACCAGACGAGGTGCAGGACAAGCTGGTATGGCTGACGCAGGTAGGCGAAGATTCGTTTTTGTATGATGAATTGTGGACGGCCGTAAAATCGTCCCAGTAACTTTGGAGTAAAAATGAAAAGTAAAAAGTGAAAAGTGAACCACTTATTACTTTTTACTACCCCTTCCCACAATCGAAAGGACCAAACCGATGCGCATGTACATCAATGGCGCGTTTACATCTGGTAATGCCACTGAAGAAATTACGGTCATTAATCCAGCCACAGAAGAAGTGATTGATACAGTGCCGGTGGCAACGGCCGTTGCTGTAAACACGGCCGTCTCCGCCGCCAAAACCGCCTTCCCTGGCTGGAAACGCATGCCCGCCTGGGAGCGAGCCGGACTGCTGCATGAAGCCGCCCGCAAGATGCAGGACCACGCTGAAGACCTGGCCCATTTGCTCACCATCGAAGAAGGCAAACCGCTGGAGGAAAATGAAGAAGAGGTTTTCTGGACCTATGATACCTTCAACTATTATGCGGAACTGGGCCGGCACGAACGCGGCCGTTTTTTGCCCCCGGGCGATCCGGATCAACTCAACTTTGTCATCAAAGAGCCCTATGGCGTTGTTGGCTGCATCATTCCCTGGAACTTTCCGCTCTTGCTGTTGGCCTGGAAACTGGCCCCGGCGTTGGCGGCGGGGAATACGGCCGTTATCAAACCCTCCGAATACACCCCTCTCTCCACGCTCAAATTGATGGAGCTGGCCTTCGACCACTTCCCGCCGGGCGTGGTGAATGTGGTGACGGGCGCAGGTGAAACGGGCGAAGCCCTGGTGCGCCATCCCGATGTGCCGCTGATTGCCTTCACCGGCTCGGTAGCCACCGGGCAGCGCATCGCCAGCATTGCTGCGCCAATGATGAAGAAGCTGCACCTGGAGCTGGGCGGCAAGGACCCGCTGGTGGTTGGCCCAGACGTGGAGATGGAACTCGCCGTAAAAGCCACGGCCTACGCCGGGCTGATTAACGCGGGGCAGGTATGCACCAGCGCAGAGCGGATTTATGTGCCGGAGGCGATGTACGGCCGTTTCGCTGAAGAGCTGGCTGAATTTGTAGGTAGTCTCAAGCTGGGCAATGGACTGGATCATGACACCGACATCGGGCCAATGCTGCGCAATCATTTTCGGGAGAAAGTTGAAGCGCAAGTCATCGAGGCGGTGAATGCTGGAGCAAAAGTGCTGGTGGGTGGCAAACGGCCGTCTCACCTGGAACGTGGCTTCTTCTTGGAACCGGCCGTCATCGTCAACGTGAACCACAACATGCGCCTGATGCGCGACGAAACCTTTGGCCCCACGCTGCCGCTCATGCCCTATCGTAGCTTCGATGAAGCCATCGCCCTGGCCAACGACACCACGATGGGCCTCGGCGCGTCGCTGCTTAGCCACGATGCCCGCCTGGTAAAGCGCTTCTTTGAAGAGGTAAAAGCAGGCACCATCTGGATCAACGATCCGCTTACCGACAACTTTGCCGGGCCGTTTGGCGGCATGAAAATGACCGGCGGCGGGCGCGAACTGGGCCAGGAAGGCATTGATGAGTTTTACGAAGTGAAACACGTCCACTGGGACGTGGAAGGCAAAATTAAAGCGTACTGGTATCCATACGGGAAGGCAGGGAAGTGAAAAGTAAACATGAGTGAAAAAATCCTCGTAATTGGCGCGGGCATGGCTGGAATTATGGCTGCGCGCACTTTGCACGATGCAGGTTACAACGTCACCGTTTTAGAGGCGCGCGATCGTCTGGGCGGGCGCACGCATACCGACAACAGCCTGGGCAATACAGTTGATTTGGGCGCAGCCTGGATTCATGGTCCGGATGGCAATCCGCTGACGCCGCTGGCCGAGCAGCTGGGCGTGGCGCGGGGCGACACGGACTTTTTGAACCGGTCGGGAACGGCCGTTCAAGCTTACACCCACAACGGTACACCGCTCAACATGACTGAGTACACCCAGGGACAGCTGCTGGCCGACGCTGCTTTTCTCAAAGCAAAAGCATCCATTTTGTACATGCCACCGGCTCAAGCCCACAGCCTGAAAGATTTGATTGAACACGGTCTACCTCAGCCAGAAAACATGACCGAGACCGAAAAATTAGGTTTTCATTACTGGTCGGTGATCCGCGCCGAGTATAGCGATGCCTCCGACTGGGATTTAATCAACTGGGACTTGCTGGTTAACCGTTATGTCAAATTACCCGGCGGCGATTTGTTGCTGCACGGTGGCGGCTACAAGGTGCTGGTAGATCATTTGGCAGACGGGTTGGATGTAAGGGTGGAAACGGCCGTTTCCCACATCACCACCACGCCAAACCAGGTGCATATCCAGACCAATCATGGTCCCTTCACCGCCACCCGCGTAATTATTACCCTGCCACTGGGTGTGCTTAAATCAGGTGCTGTGCAGTTTACGCCATCCTTGTCACAAGCCAAGCAAAAAGCAATCCAGCGCATCGGCTTTGGCAATTACGAAAAACTGGCCATGCGCTTTGATAAATTTCAGTGGCCGCAGGACAAACAGCGCTTCAACTATCTGAGCGATGGTGAACCATCCCTGTTCAACGCCTGGCTCAACATCGGCTACTATACCGGCACACCAATCATTGTAGCCTACCATGCCGGCCGGCGGGCCCGGCTTATTAACCAATGGAGCGATGGCGAGCTGCTGGAGCACGCTTTAACAGTGATGCAGCGCATCTTTGGCGACAATGGCTTTGGCCATATCTCTGCGCCAGCAGCATATGTGCGCACCAATTGGCAAAATGACCCGTTCAGCAGCGGCAGCTACTCCTCGGACCAAATAGGCCAGCTGCCCACCGACCGCCAAATTCTGGCCCAACCCATCGGCCAGCAGCTATTTTTTGCTGGCGAGGCCACCCATCCCCACTTCTACGCCACCGTGCATGGCGCGTATGAGACGGGGGTAAGGGCGGCACGTGAAGTGGCGCGAGTAATTAATGAAACGTGATAAGTGAAGAGTAAAAAAGTGGGCTGCTTTTCACTGATCACTTTTTACCCAAAAAAGGACATAAAACAGATGACCACCCACCACCTATCCCCCGTCTGGACGCACCTGACCGAGATGCAGCCGGTGCGGGCGGAGCGCATCTTTTTTTACGACGCCGACGGCAACCAGTACATTGATTTCACCTCCGGCATCGGCGTGATGAACACCGGGCACAGCCATCCGCGCATCGTGCAGGCGATTCAGGCGCAGGCAGAGCAGCTCATCTTTGGCCAGATGAACATCGTGATGACCCCCGCGGCCATCGAATTGGCCAGCGCCCTCAACGAAGTGACCCCACCAGCCATCGACAACTTTTTCTTTTCCAACAGCGGCGCGGAAGCGGTGGAGGGCGCAGTGAAGCTGGCGCGGCAAACCACCGGACGGCGCAACATCGTCGTCTTCCAGGGCAGCTTCCACGGCCGTACCGCGCAAACCATGGCCATGACCACCTCCAAATACGTTTATCGCTACAACTACCAGCCGCTGCCCGGCGGCATCGTCACCGCGCCGTTCCCGTACAGCTACTACTTCGGCTGGGATGATGAGGAAACAACCGAGTGGTGCCTGAAGCAGCTTCATTTGCTGCTCAAAAGCCAGACCGCGCCGGACGAAACGGCCGCAATCGTCATCGAACCGGTGCTGGGTGAAGGCGGCTACGTGCCCGCCCCGCCCGCTTTCATGCAGGAGCTGCGCCAGCTGTGCAGCCAGCACGGCATTTTGCTGATTGTGGATGAGGTGCAGAGTGGATTCGGCCGTACCGGCAAATTTTTCGGCTTCGGCCACGCCGGCATCGTGCCCGATGTCATCGTCATGGCCAAGGGGCTGGGCAGCGGCATGCCCATCTCGGCCATCGGGGCCAGCGAGGCGCTGATGCGGCAGTGGAAACCGGGCACGCACGGCGGCACCTACGGCGGCGGCAACGCCCTGGCGCTGGTGGCGGCCAAAACCACCATCGACGTGATCCGCGAGGAGAAGCTGGTGGAAAACGCCGCCGTCCGTGGCCAGCAGCTCATGCAAAGTTTGCGCCGCTTGCAGGCCAAACATCCGGTGATGGGCGACGTGCGCGGCCTGGGCTTGATGGTGGGCGTGGAGTTCACCCAGCCCAACGGCGAACCAGATGCGGAGACGGCGACCTTGGTCGCAAATGCCTGTAAATCCCGCAACCTGCTCCTGCTCACCTGCGGCAGCTACGGCAACGTCATCCGCTGGATTCCGCCGCTGGTGGTGACGGCTGGTGAGATGGATACGGCCGTACATATTTTTAGCGAAGCGCTCAACGAAGCTTGAGCCAACGAAGCCTGAGCTTGTCGAAGGCTGGCCGGGCTTCGACAAGCTCAGCCCTAGAATACAACAGGAACAAAAATGGTCAAAACAACCCCCTTCTACCCCCGCACCGCCGAACTGAGCGAAACGATGCTGTGGAAGCATTGGGCCGGCTACACGGCGGCGCAAAATTACCAGTTTTCCACGCTGACGGAATATTTCGCCATTCGCAGCGGCGTGGCCGTGTTCGACACCTCGCCGCTGTTCAAGTACCGCATTCAAGGGCCAGACGCCGAGAGCTTTTTGGCGGGCGTGCTGGCACGGGACATTCGCACATGCCAGCCAGGGCAGGCGCAGTACACTATTTGGTGCGACAGCGACGGCTACATGCTAGAGGATGGCGTCGTCCTGCGGTTGAGCGACGACGAATTCCTGCTCACCGCCGCCGAGCCGAATTTGCTTTATTTTTCCAATTTAATCGGCCGTCGCCAGGTGGAAATTAGCGATATTTCGAAGGAGTACGGTATTTTGGCGGTGCAGGGGCCGCATTCCCGCACCGTGCTGGCGCAGCTGACCAAAGCGGCGGCAGACCTGCCCTACTTCCACGTCACCCAGACCAAAGTTGCCAAGAAGCCGGTCATTCTCTCCCGCACGGGCTACACGGGCGATTTGGGCTTTGAGCTGTGGATCAAGACCGACGATGCCCTAACGGTTTGGGACGCGCTGATGGACGCGGGCGCAGACTACAACATCCTGCCGATGGGGCTGCTGGCGCTGAAGATGGCCCGCATCGAGGCCGGGCTGCTGCTGCTGGACGTGGATTTTGCTTCGGCCAAACACGCCTGGGTAGACGGCCAGCGGGAGACGCCACTGGAGCTGGGGTTTGACTGGATGTTTAGGAAGTTGGAGGGGGAGGAACGGCCGTTCATCGGCCGCCAAGCCATCGAAAATGAAATCAAAAACAAAACCTCCCGCTGGAAAACGGTCGGGCTCACGCTCGATTGGCAGCATTACGACCAGACGTACGAAAATCTCGGCCTCATCCCGCCCAAAGACACCACGCCCATCGAAGAAGTCCACTCGCTCTACGACGCGGAGCACAACTACCTGGGCTACGCCACCAGCCTGATGTACTCCTCGCTGCTGAAGCGGCACATCGCCATCGGCAAGCTGCCGCCGCACCTGAGCCAGCCAGGCAGTGAAGCGTACATCGAGCTGATGATTGTCCATCGGCCCCAATACGTCCGGGCCAACGTGGTGCGGCTGCCGTTTTATGATCCGCCGCACAAAAAAGCATAGTGGACCCGAGGACTGGCAGTCCTGAGTTTAGACAACATCAACTAATCGGGTCAAAGGACTGCCAGTCCTACCGACCAACAAATCAAAGGTAACAAAACATGTCCGAAAAATACGACGCAATTGTAATCGGGGGTGGCCACAACGGGCTGGTGAACGGCGCGTACCTGGCCAAAGCAGGGCTGAAAACGGTGGTGCTGGAGAAGCGCCACCTTGTCGGCGGAGCGGCCATCACCGAGGAGCTGAAGCCTGGCTTCAAATTCACCACCTTCTCTTACGCGCTGAGCCTGCTGCGGCCCGATATCATCCAGGAGCTGGAGCTGGTCAAACACGGCCTGATGGTGCTGCCGATGCCCAACAACTTCACCCCCGCCGAAAACGGCGACTACCTGTTCCTGGGAGCCGACAGCCAGCAAAATTACCACGAAATCGCCCGCCATTCGGCCAAGGATGCGGAGGCGTACAAAGATTACTGGCACGACATCAAGCAGGTGGTGCAGGCGGTGAAGCCATTGGTCGACAGCATCCCGCCGGACATCACCAGCAGCGCACCGGAAGAGCTGGCCCGATTAGCGGCCGTGGGGTCGCACCTGGGGCGGCAAAACCCGAAGGTGCTGCACATGCTCACCCGGCTGCTCACCGGCAGCGCCGCCGACCTGCTGGACGATTATTTTGAGACCGACGTCATCAAAGCGGCGTTTTGCTCCAGCGGGCTGATTGGCACCAAGGTTGGGCCGCGCTCGCAGGGGTCGGGGCTGGTGCTGCTGTTCCATAAGCTGGGCTATTTTGATGGCAGCATTGGCGATTGGGGCTTCCACAAGGGGGGCAACGGCGGCTTCACCCAGGCGGTGGCCCGCGCCGCGCAATCGTTTGGCTGCGAAATCCGGCTGAATGCGGGCGTGAGCGAGGTCATCACCAAAAACGGCGAGGCGATTGGCGTGGCGCTGCAAAATGGCAACGAGCTGTACGGCGACACGATCATCAGCGCATTGGACCCGCGCCGCACCTTCTTGCAGCTCGTTGAGCCGCGCGATTTGCCCACCGACCTAGTGGAGACGATTGAGAAGTTCAAATTCCAGGGGGTATCGTCCAAGGTAAATTTTGCCCTGGACGGCCTGCCGGAATACCCGACGCTGCCCGGCCGCACCGATATTTTCCGGGGCTTCATGAACATCGGCCCCACGGTGGATTACATCGAGCGGGCGTTTGATGATGCGAAATATGGCTGGTTTAGCAAGAGACCTTATATCGACTGCGCCATTCAATCCACCATTGATCCAGACATGTCCCCGCCGGGAAAACATATCATGTCCTGCTTTGTGCAGTACACGCCGTACAAACTCAAAGGCGGGGATTGGGACACCGAGCGGGAAAATCTGGGCGACACAGTGCAGACAACGCTCACCGAGTTCTTCCCCAACTTCAGCGACCTGGTGCTGCATCGCGAGGTCGTCACGCCGCTGGACATCGAGCGCACCGTGGGGCTGAGCGAGGGCAACATCTTCGCCGGGGAGTTCATGGGGCCGCAGATGTACTTTTTTCGTCCTGCGCCCGGCTGGAACCAGTACCGCACGCCGATCAAGGGCTACTACCAGTGCGGCTCCGGCACCCACCCCGGCGGCTGCGTCATGGGCGCGCCGGGCAAGCTGGCCGCGACACAGATTTTGGGGGATTTGAAGAAGTAGGCGAGTGGGCGAGTGGCGAGTGAAAAGTAAAAAGTAAAAAGTGAGAAGTGAAAAGTGGTTCTTTTGGCGGTGTGAATTAAAGATTGACTGCAATGGTAAAGAGGAGATTGGAAGAAATGATGATTGTGCCTGCTATAATTGCTGCCTAACCATCTAAAAGAATTGCTCCGGCCAGCAAAGGATAAATTTTGTCTCTTTCAACTGTGAACCAAAACCAGCTATTTATGGTGCCTTTCAACTTCAAGCCGGACTTTGTCGGGCGTGAGGCGGAATTAACGTTGCTGCACCAGACACTTCAAAACGAACAGCAAGCTGCCATTAATCCTGCAGGATTGAGCGGCATGGGTGGTATAGGTAAAACACAGCTGGCCGTGGCCTATGCCTACCGCGCCAAAAACGAGGGCGCCTACCCCGACGGCATTTTTTGGCTGAATGCCACCCGTCCTCTGACCCAGGAATTTGCGTCCCTTGGCCGTAAACTGCAAGGCGTATCCGCGATGCAAGATACCCACCACGAACAAGCGCTCGCTCTGCGTGACCAACTAAAGGATTATTTTAGCCTTGACGAACTGTACAGCATGCTCATGGAGTTAGGTCTGGACAAAGATGAATTTCCCCTTACCAAAACGCCGTTTATTGAGGCGTTTGTCCAGTACGGAAGGCGAAACAATTTACTGGATGACATACAAAGAGCAATTTTCCAGGCCAGGTCATTTTTGGCAGAAAGCGATGATGCTCAGAGTGAGCCAACAACGATCAGTGAGGCGCAGGATGAGCAAATCAAATCTGCTTTTGCCTATTTGCGACAAAACAGTGAAGCACTGCTGGTGCTGGATAATCTGGCAGACCCATACCAGCTTTTACAGCCGTTGGTGCAAGCTCTGATTCCTGCAGAGCTGCCCTGCCGTTTGCTGTTTACGACGCGCAGCCGGGATCTAGGCAGCTTTACGCCAATTCCGCTGCACATTTTACCGGAAGCGGCCGCGATGAAAATGCTGTTGCGCCACCCGCGCCGCCAGCCAATTCAGCAGCCAAACCACCCGGAACACCACAAAGCGGCCCATATTTGTGAAGTTTTGGGCTACCTGCCGCTGGCACTGGAAGTAGCTGGTGCCTTTCTGTCAAGACGACCCGGTTTGAAGCTGACAGATTATTACCATGAGCTAGAATGGCGTGGCGTACTGGAAGTTTTGGATGACCCCAAGCTGAATCCAGACCGGGCAGCCCAGCATAGTGCTGCCGTGTCTGCTACGTTGGGCAGCATGTTGGACACGATTGAGAATGATGAGGCAAGGTTGCTGCTGAAGGTGGCTGGACAACTGCCTGAATCCGATTACATTCCCCTGGCACGTTTGGGCTTGCTGGCCGCTATTCCTGAAGATCCAACCGATTTGTATACACCTTCCCTGGGTGAAGTGGCTTTGCAGTTGGCCGACGCCTCATTGATTGAGCGCCTGGAAAATAACCGGGTGCGGCTGCACCCGCTGGTTCGGGAATTTGCCGCTGGTCTAACGCTAAAAGAAAAGAGAGAAGAATTTCTTCATCAAAGTGCGGCCAATTTGGCTGATGGGTATGAAAAGTTCGAGCAACTGGCTGCCCAATTTAATACACGTGGAATTGACGAAATTCAGGAAGATTTGCTGGTGGCTTTAGATTTGTTAGGTTCAGGACAACCACAAATCCCAGGTGAACAAATAAACATCCCACCTTGGCGGTACGTTAGACCACCGGACAAAAACAAACCTATCCTAAAAGCCAGTGTTTACATCAGGCCGCCAGATTTAGGTGACATTACCTCGCCAAGAATACAGATGCTGTCACGCTTGTTGCGGCGGGAAACACATAACCTACGAAAAGAGTCTTCAACAACAATAGATTTGGGTCAGCAAATCATTAAGCGGTCCTTGATGTTTGAACTAGGCTCATTGTTTGCTTCTATTCTCAGGGGCTTTGACCAAAAACGCGCAACTCATTTTTTGCCAAACTGGCAGGCCACCAAGGAGTCTGGCCAGCTGGAGCAAACCCTTACCGGCCATGTAGAGGAGGTCAGGGGGGTGGCTATTACCCCCGACGGGCAGCACGCCCTCTCTGCCTCCTCTGACCACACTCTGAAACTGTGGAATCTGCAATCTGGCCTGCTCGAACAAACCCTCTCCGGGCATGAAGCAGCAGTCATGGCTGTAGCCGTTTCCCCCAATGGACAGCATGCTCTCTCCGCCTCCTCTGACTGTACTCTCAAACTGTGGAACCTACAATCTGGTCTGCTCGAACAAACCTTCACCGGTCATAAAAAGTGGGTCAGGGGGGTGGCCATTTTCCCTGATGGAGAACATGCCCTCTCCGCCTCCTCCGACTGCACTCTCAAACTGTGGAACCTGCAATCTGGCTTGCTTGAACGTACCCTTTCCGGCCATGATGACGCAGTTTGGGCCGTCGCCATTTCCCCTGAGGGACAATACGCTCTTTCTGCCTCCTTTGACCGAACTCTAAAATTGTGGAACCTGCAATCTGGCCTGCTCGAACGAACCCTTTCCGGCCACGAGGACGCAGTTTGGGCCGTCGCCATTTCCCCTGAGGGACAATATGCTCTTTCTGCTTCCTCTGACCGTACTCTTAGGTTATGGGACCTACAATCTGGCAAGCTTGAAAAAATCCTATCCGGTCATGAAAATGCAGTTTGGGCCGTGGCTTTTTCCCCCAATGGCCGACACGCCATTTCCGCCTCCACAGATCGCACTCTCAAATTATGGAACATGCAATCTGGCCAACTCGAACAATCCTACTTAGGCCATGAAGCAGCGGTCAGAGGTGTGGCCATTTCCCCTGACGGTCGGCACGTTCTTTCCGCCTCGCTTGACCACACTCTCAAACTGTGGAACATACAGTCCGGCCAAAACGAACCAAGCCTCTCTGGCCATGAAGATTCGGTCAGGAGTGTAGCTATTTCCCCCAATGGGCAATATGCTATTACCGCTTCATCTGACCGCACCCTAAAACTTTGGAACTTGCAATCTGGCCAGCTAAAGCAAACTCTCTCCGGCCACGAGGGTGCGGTCAGGGCCGTGGCCGTTACCTCCGACGGGCAGCACGCCCTCTCCGCCTCTCGCGACCAAACCCTCATACTGTGGAACCTGCAATCCGGCCAGCTGGAGCAAACCATTACCGGATATGAAGCGACGGAGAGGGCGATAGCCATCACCCCCGATGGGCAGCGTGCCCTCTCCGCCTCGGACGACCGCACCCTCAAACTGTGGAACCTGCAATCCGGCCAGTTGGAGCAAACCCTCTCTGGCCATGAAGCGGTGGTCAGGGCGGTGGCTATCACCCCCGATGGGCAGCGTGCCCTCTCCGCCTCGGACGACCGCACCCTCAAACTGTGGAACCTCCAATCCGGCCAGCTGAAGCAAACCCTCACAGGCCATGAAGATTCGGTCAGAGCGATAGCCATCACCCCCGATGGGCAGCGTGCCCTCTCCGCCTCGGACGACCGCACCCTCAAACTGTGGAACCTCCAATCCGGC
>PABI01000022.1 GCA_002699125.1 Anaerolineaceae bacterium | reverse complement strand
GCTCATCTGATTCGACAATATGGTGTTACGATTATCTTGCCGGATGAATGGCCCTTAGCAATGGGGTATGCGCCCTGGGTGGAAGAAATTTGGGTCAACTACATGAGCAACGCCATGAAATACGGCGGGCATCCACCTAAAGTGACGTTAGGAGCCACCAGCGTGGCCAACAACATGATCAAATTCTGGATCCAGGACAACGGGGTGGGCATCACACCGGAAGTTCAGGAACAGTTGTTTCTGCCTTTTACCCAGGTCAATCTACGGCATGACAGCGGTTACGGTCTGGGGCTTTCCATCGTCCAGCGCATTGCCCAGCGGCTGGATGGCGACGTCGGTGCCGAAAACTTACCCGGTGAAGGTGGTTTGTTCTGGTTCACATTACCCGCAGCCCCCACACAAGCACCCGATTCATCACAAGAAGACGCAACCACCCACATTTTGCGCTAATTTTTTTTCATCTACGGACATTGGATAACGCCCTGGGCCCAAAGGCAAGAGCCACAGGCGGGTGCTTCGTTCCAAAAGCAGTCGGTTTCGTTGGTTTCCAATAGGTCACAGCCGCCGCAGAAGGTGCAAGGGGCAAAGGCAAAACGCTGCACCCGATCCCGGTAAGCTTCGTAGGCGGGTGTCTGCCACAACGTTTTCAGCGATTGCTGGCAAACGTGCCCTACAATATGTGGGAAGGATTCTCGCCGATAGCCGCGAATGTAGCCAACATGGTGGTACAGCAGCGGCGGACAAGGGGCAACACGGCCGTCCCATCCAACCGCCATAGCGCCTTGTTCAATAAAGGTGCACACATCGTTCACCTCCCCCAAATTATTCCCGGCAAAGGTGACATTATAGCCACTGTTGAAGCCTGCAATTAGCGGTTCGGCCGTCAGGTCATTAAAATCCATCTTGGGGATGTTGAGACGACGCAACCATGATGATGGCAGATAAGTAATATTGTTCAAGGAACGCTTGTAGAGGATTTCTTGCTCCATTTCGGCCGTGTGCGGCAGCAGATTACTCACCGAAAAATGTTTAGCTCCAACACTTTTACCGATTTTGAGCAGTTCAGGCAGATCGGCGATGTTGCGTTCCATGGCCACAAAAGCAATACCAATTTCCGGCGTCGGTCGGTGGGCCGGACGGCGCAGACGACGGAAGCGGCGTAAATTGGCCAGCACGCGCGGTAGTTCCGCCCCCAATCGAACATCAGCGTAACTTTCTGGACGAGCGCCATCAAGGGAAACCCATAACAAATCCAGTCCAGCCTCAATGAGTTGGCGCGAGCGACGTTCGGTGAGCATGGTGCCGTTGGTGATCATCTCAGCGCGAAAGCCAAGCGCTTTGACAGCGGCAATCATATCGGCCGTTTGCGGATGCAGCAGCGGTTCCCCCAGGCCGCCGAACATCACGTTGACAGGCGGTGTCAATTCTGCCAGGCTGGCTTCTAGCGCTGCAAACGTTTCGCTCGACATCATACCCAGTTCCACATCCCAGTTTTGGCGCATACAGGTGCGGCAGTCGATGTTGCAGCGGTTGGTTGGCTCGAGGTAGATTTTGGCCAGGTGGGTGATAGGGCGGTGCAGCTTGATGCCGTGTTGGGTCATTTCCAACCGCAGGCGCGCACCGGGTTCAATACCATATTGGGTAACAACCTCGGGCGGGAGTTGGAGGCGGCCGTTTTCATCCACCTCGGCCCAAAGGGGAACAGACTTGTCCGTGTGTGGTTCCTTGTTAGCTATGGGTCGATTCATGGCACCAGTTTGGCAAAAACGGCCGTCACCTGCCAGTGAAGAATGCCTGATTGTTCCAGGTTAAATGTCACAAATCCCTTTTTGACTGTTCCCGGAAACTGGTTCCAGAAACATATTGGCATCTGGGAGCTTCAGAGGAATTGTTTATGGCTGGGTTAGCTCTGTCAATGAAGCAACGTGCGCGCCAACCACACGCTGTAGTTCAGCGACAGTCAACTGCACGAGCGCATGAATCTCCCCGCCCCCGCCGTAAACGATGCCTGATAGTTGGGTAGCGGCCGTTTCCACCACAGTCTCAATCGGTTCAGGGTAGCCAAACGGAGGCACCGACCCGGCCACGTAACCCGTGTGGGCCAACACCTGCTCGGCGCTGGCAATCTTCACCCGCCGCCGCGATACGCCCAGAAAGTCGGCCAGCGCCTTGCGATCCAGTCGGTCCAGGCCGCTCGCTACCACCATCACCGGCTTTCCATCAGCCAAAAACAATACCGATTTAATGATTTGCTCTGGAGTAACGGCCAACGCTTCGGCCGCAGCCTGCACCGTGGGCGTATCGACATCCAAAAACAAGATTTTGGCATCAATGCCTTTCTTATTAATAAATGCCTGTAGAGTTGCTGCGTTCAAGATTGCCATCTTCAAATATTGTAAGTGGATAGGTTGTTTCCATTTGTTTCATTGTTGGCAATTGTTTCTCTGTATTCACTGAACGTTAGCATCGCTAAAGAATATTCTGTCGTCTTTGACGCCGGTCGTTGGTCCAACAATGTTAAAGGTGCCCTTCAGGGGCAGAAAATCGGATGAACGGCCGATCATGACCTCTACCGTATCGGGATGAAGCGCCGCCAGCAGTTCTTCATCATAGACGGAAAGCTGGTTGGCATACAAGGTAAAGGTAACCGTTTTGCATTCCCCAGGTTCCAGCGAGATGCGCTTGTACCCTTTGAGCTCTTTGAGGGGGCGGGGTGGAACGGCCGTTTGCCGTGTATAAAGCTGCACCACCTCATCCCCAGCCCGGCTACCGCAGTTGGTCACATCTACACTGATATGAACCTGGCCGCCAGCTTCCACCTCCTTTTGATCTATATGGAGATTGTCGTAGCTGAAGGTGGTATAACTTAAGCCGTGACCAAAGGCATAAAGTGGTTCGCCGGTGAAGTAACGATAGGTACGGTTTGCCATGCTGTAGGCTTCAAACGGCGGCAAATCGTCAACGGAGCGGTAAAAGGTGACCGGCAGACGCCCAGCAGGGTTGAAATCGCCAAAAATGACATCGGCCAGAGCATCCCCGCCAGATTGGCCCGGATACCAGGCTTCAAGAATGGCCGGAACGTGCTCGGCAGCCCAGTTAATGGCCAGGGCGCTACCGTTCAACAGGACCAGTATCATTGGTTTGCCCAGCGCATGAAGTTCTTTTAGAAGGGCCTCCTGCGGCGAAGGCAAGGCAATGTCGGTCCGGTCGCCACCAAAAAAGCCTTCTACATCAACCGGCATCTCCTCTCCTTCCAGGCCAGGCGAAAGCCCTAGCGCGGCGATAATGGCCTCGGCTTTTACGGCCGTTTCCAACGCCTCGGTCAGATAATCCGTATCAAGAAAAGCCCACATCAACTGTACTTGAGGATCAAGCCCTTTGCTGGCATAGTCCAGCTGAATTTTGTAAAAACGGCCGCCTTCCAGCTCGATTTCTTTACTTTTGATGCGTGGATGGTGAATGTCACTGTAGGTGACAACGGCTTCGTCATCAATCATCAGATCAAAGGAGCTGAAGCCGTTGATACCAATTCGATAGTTTCCGCTTTTGGGTGGAACGAGGAAGCCGGTCCAGCGTACGGAAAAGCCGTCGCCCCACTGCCCGGTTAAGGGTGTTGTATCCTTCCAGATGGCGTTAACCGTGCTGTCGATTCGCTCGATGACCGGTTGGCCTTCAAAGGCAGGGTTGTTGTAGTAAACGGCCGTTAACCCATTCACCTTTTCATTCGGGTCGGCCGGGTACAGATACGTTGTTGGGATAACCTCCAGGGGCGGAATGCCGTTGGCAATAGCACAGCCCTGGGCATAATAAATTTTGGTTGTTGGCGACACTTTCTTACGAATGCCGGTTAACAGGGTTGAGGCAACCGCCGGTGTGCCATTGTAATTGCCTAATAAGGATTGCAACTCATCGGCGTTGGGACCAATGACGGCGATTGAGTCGATCTCTTTGCTCAGCGGCAGAAAGTTGTCTTCATTCTTGAGCAAAACAATGGATTCCCGGGCGGCCTGAAGCGCCAGAGACTGATGGGCTTCGCAGTTTATGACATCGTAGGGAATCTGAGAAAAAGGAACGGCTTCCGGCGGATCAAACATGCCCAGCAGGAAGCGAGCCGTGAAGAGCCGGCACAAGGCGACATCAATGGTGCTTTCGGCAATTAGCCCTTGTTCGACAGCTTGGAGAAGAGCCGGATAGGTGGAGCCGCAGTTGAGTTCGCAGCCATTTTCAACCGCCAGGGCTGCTGCTTCTGCGGCCGTTTCCACGAGCTTATGGTTGGCATAAATATCGTAGATGGCCCAGCAATCAGAAACAACATACCCTTCAAATCCCCACTCATCGCGCAAGATTTTCTGGAGCAGGGTGGGGCTGGCGCAGCAGGCTTCGCCGTTGGTGCGGTTATACGCACCCATGATCGAGTAGGCGTCGGCCTCCTTCACGCAGGCCTCAAAATGGGGCAGATATGTTTCGCGCAGGTCCCGTTCATCGACCTGGGCGTCAAACGAATGGCGGCAAGATTCCGGCCCACTGTGGACGGCATAATGTTTGGGCGTGGCAACCAATTTTAGATAGTCAGGGTCGTCGCCCTGAAGTCCTTTGACGAAAGGCACCCCCAGCGATGCGGTGAGATAGGGGTCTTCGCCATACGTTTCCTGGCCGCGCCCCCAGCGCGGATCGCGAAAGATGTTGATATTGGGCGACCAAAAAGTGAGGCCAGTGTAGATGTCTCGGATGCCCCGCCGCAGCGCCTCGTTATGCTTGGCCCGTGCTTCATCGGCAATAGCAGCCGCTATCCGGCTCATCAGGTCAGGGTTCCAGGTAGCCGCCAGACCAATGGCCTGGGGAAAGACGGTGGCTACGCCGGCACGCCCCACGCCATGAAGTGCTTCATTCCACCAATTATAGGCCGGTATGTCCAATCGTTCGATGGCGGGCGCGTTGTGAATCATCTGGGATACTTTTTCTTCCACGGTCATTTGGCTGATCAGGTGTTCAACGCGATCCTTCACCGCCAAATTATTGCTCTTATATTTGTGCATTTAGCAGAAACTCCTGTGAAAATAACCCACAGATTACACAGATTTCGCAGATTTGCTTCTTTCGGAAGCCAGGAAATTTGTGTAATCTGCGAAATCTATTTCTTAAGTAGTCACGCCTTCGGCGTATTTGTGGCACTTGACAAGGACGTCGTCAACTTGAATATTGGCCGGGGCTTCTTGCCGGCAAATATCCATGACAAGAGGGCAGCGGCCGGCATAACGGCAGCCTTGCTTCAAATATTCCTCGTGTTCGGTCTCATTGAGATTCACCCGTCCCTGCCATCGCCGGCTGGGATCGGCTTCAGGGATGGAATCTCTTAGCATCTGCGTGTAAGGATGGCGAGGGTTCATCAGCACCTCTTCCACGGTCCCCATTTCTACTATATTTCCTCTAAACATGACACCAATGCGGTCGCTGACGTAGTAGGCGGTTGCCAGGTCGTGGGTAATATAAAGGACGCTCATGCCAAACTGTTCTTTCAATTTCTTGAACAGGTTCACGATCGACATTCTGAGGGAGGCGTCAACCATCGAAACCGGCTCATCGGCAATGAGCAAAACAGGATCGGTCAGCAGCGCTCTGGCGATTGATATTCTTTGCAGTTGGCCGCCGGAAAACTCGCTGGGATATTTGCCGGCAAACTCTTCGTAGGAAAGACCTACTGCTTTTAGCTTGCGGTCGATCAGGGATACGGCCGTATCCCTACTATCCGCCAGCTTGAAATTATGAACTGTTTCAAAAAAATATCGGTCAACGGTTCTTAAGGGATTAAATGTGCCGAAGGGGTCCTGGTAAATCGCCTGAATCCCTTCTTTAAACCAGACCTTTTCATTTTTTGTTCTCGGTTTTCCCTTATGGACAATAGTACCGGAGGTTGGCTCTTCAAAGCCCAGAACCATTTTAGCGGTCGTCGTTTTGCCGCAACCACTTTCACCTGCCAGGGTGAATATTTCGGCTGGCTTGATATAAAAAGAAATGTTGTCTGTCGCTGTAATTCTAATTCTCGAAGTGATGCTCCCTAAGGAGAAAACTTTCGTTAGATTTTTGACCTCAAGCAGCTTATCCATTTTTTTCCTCGACTAGCCAGCAGGCAACTTTATGGTTGGGTGTTACGGCAATATAGTTGGGCATTTGTTCTTTGCAGATGTCTAAGACCTTGGGACATCTGGGATGGAAGGGACAGCCAGACGGCAGGTCTGCCAGAGAAGGAGGGCTTCCAGGCACGCTCTCACGCGGCGTCTTATCGCCAAATTTGGGCAGCGAGTTAATGAGAAATTGGGTGTAGGGATGGAGCGGCTCGCTGAAAATCTTTTCGGTCGGGGCCTCTTCGACTATTTTCCCGGCATACATAATGCCGATACGGTCAGCGACATTGGCATGAACGCCCATGTCGTGCGTCACTAGAATAATGGTATTTTGCAGCTTCTTTTGAATGTCTTTAAGAAGCTGCATCACGCCGCGCTGGACCACAACATCGAGGGCGGTCGTGGGTTCGTCGGCGATGATGATTTTGGGTTTTAGGAGGGCCGCCAGGGCAATGGTGACCCGCTGCCGCATACCGCCGGACAGTTGGTGAGGGTATGCACCCATAATCTCTGGGGGTAAACCCAGTTCGGCAATATGCGACCGGGCCATTTTAAACGCTTCTTCCTGGGATTTGCTGTTGACATGGCTGGAGATAAAGTCGTGATAGGTGTCTTTTAGTTTGACTACGGGGTTGAGGACGTTCATCGAACCTTGCGGAACGTAGGAAACAAAATCCCAACGCAGCCTTCTCATTTTTTCGGCACCGAGGGATGTAACGTCCACTTCTTTGCCATCAAGGTGATAGATAACCTTGCCGCCAAGCTGGCGCAGCGGCGGTTCCACAACGGCCGCTAACGCCTTCAGCAACGTTGACTTACCGCAACCGCTTTCGCCGGCAATGCCATAAATTTCGTTTTCCCTTATTTCAAGTTCAACTTCGTTGACCGCTTTGACGGTCTTTTTGGTGCCATGAACGTCAAGTATATAAAAGGTTTTTAGCTGTCGCGCAGTGAGAATAATTTTGTCCATGATTACCTTAATACCTATCCGAACATTGGCCACAGAGTTCACAGAGATTTTCGAGATTGGTCTCAAGTCCTCTATATTCTCTTTTTCCTCTGTGGCTCCTTCGGATAGATTCTTATTGTGCGCCGACGGTGTGGCCGACACGTTGAATCCGAGAACGTGGGTCCAGATATTCGCTGTTACTAACTGAGAGCCAATATAAGGCGATGAAAAGGAGTATGGAGAGGATAACCGGGGTTAATATCCAATACCAGTGCCCCAACAATATTGCTTGATAATTGAGCGCCCAGTAAATCATGGTTCCGAGCGTAGGAATATCCAGATTGACAAGGCCTAAGATGGCCAGGGTGATTTCCAGTCCGATGGCCCAGGACATGACATTGATCAAAGTAGCAAAGACAAGGGGCGTGACAAAGGGCATGTACTCTTTTAGCACCAGCTTGAGGGTGCCGGTTCCGGAGAGAATGGCCGTTTGCGTAAAGCCCCGCTCGCGCAAACTCAATATTTCCGACCGGATCACGCGCGCATCCCAGGCCCAGCCAAAGCAGGCCAGCAAAAGCCCCAGTGTTACCAGGTTAAGGCTGTCGCGCACCAGGACGGCCAGCAATACGATGATTAAAAATAAAGGAATGACCAGGAAGCTGTCGCTCAAAAACATCAGTACCCGGTCGATGATACCACCTTTGTAACCGGCAATCATGGCCACTGGGATGGTGATAAGTCTAGAAAAGATGCCGGCGACCACAGCGACGATCATGGAATTTCGTACGGCAAAGGCGCAGGCCCAGAAAATGTCGATGCCCCTGGAGTCGGTACCAAGCAGGTTCTCTGACGACGGCGGCAGATCGCGGGGGAAGGTCGCCCATAAAGTTGGATCAGTGGGTGAGAAAAAGGAAAGGCTACCATAGGCAAGCAAGAGGCAGAGGATGATGAAGCTCGTGGTGAACCTGTAATCTCTAAAGAGGTCTTTGAGAACTTTCATATTAAGTTCCTTAGGTGTACCGAATCCTCGGATCGAAGAGAGGATATATCAAATCAATGACTAGAATGGCGGTGGTAATGGCCAGGATGGAAAAGACGGTAATGCCCATTATCAAGTTGTAGTCCCCAGTCAGAATGGCGTTGTAGAGCAGCGTACCGAGCCCTGGATAGGTGAAAACAATTTCGGTAATGAGGGCACCGCTGAAAATCTGACCAATTAAAAGCGCCAGGGCCGTAATCTGGGGCAGCATCCCGTTACGGATGACGTATCGCGAAACAATCCGGCGCTCCTTGATGCCGCCGAACTTGGCGTACTGGACAAAATCAGAGGAATTGACGTTTTGGACGATGAGTTTCATTGTTTGAAACCAGGCGGCCATGCCGAGAATAATGAGCGACATGGCGGGCAGGAAAGCATGACGCAAAACATCGGAGATGTAGGACCAATTGAAAGTAGGCTGACGGCCGATCCCGGCCCCGCCGGCAACAGGAAATAGCGGAAAGATATAGCCAAACAGCAGAAGGAGGACAAAGCCGAACACGTAGTATGGCATCGGCCGTACCACCATGGCCAATGTATCCAGCGCTTTGGACCAGCCCTTGCGGTTAAAGTACCCGGCCACGCCGCCCAGGAGAATGCCTAGAGTCCAGGAGACGGCGGTGGTTACCAGCAGCAGGCCCAGCGTCCAGGGTAAAGCGGTTTTAATCAATTTAATAACCGGCGTGGGGAATTGGAAGAAGGATACACCGAAGTCGCCCCGGAAAAGCCGCTGCCAGAAGGCAATATACTGGTCAAACATGGAACCTTCAAGCCCGTACAGCTCAGTAAGGTCGGCGACCATCTCCTCAATAGAGTTAGGGTCGAGGTAGGAGCCGCGGGAGCGCAGTTCGGAGATTGTGCGCACAACGGGATCGGAGGGCAAAAAACGGGGGATGAGGAAAACGGCCGTAACCCCCACAAAGATTACCAGCAAATATTGAATAAGTCGTGGAATTAGATAACGTCTTAAGAATATCAAAACAGATGCCTCCCTCTTCCTCAAGGTTGGTAATAGATTCCCAGACAGACGATGAAATCTGCCTGGGAATCCTGGCTATGTATGTAAAAGCGGGAAAGTTTTTGAAATTAAGAAAGCTCAATTGCCCCGCTTTTACTTACTTATTTTACTACCTTCCTGTCGGTTGCAGGAAAGGCGTCATATATTTGAACGGACCCCAATGTGTATACGGCTGCGTATACGGATTCTCAGCACCGGGCCAGTTTGTCCAGTACGTTTCATCCCAGGCGATGAAGCCGATATAACCAAACGTCGGAATACCAGGCATCTCCGTCACGGCAACTTTGAGACCTTCAATGCCAATATCAACAACCGCTTGATAGTCGGCCGGATCGGTCATGCGTAGCTGTTCAATCACCGCGTCCATCTCTGGGCTAGACCAGCGTCCTGGATGTCCGGCGGCCACCTGGCCGATTGGCGTTTCGTAAGCCGAATTCCATAGATCAAGCACCCGATACAGGTCCGGACCTGCGCCCCAGGGTTCCTGGGCGGGCCAGTCGCTTGAAGCCTCAAAGTCGCCTGTGTTATACAAATCAGCCCGTGCTTCCGAAGGGAACGCCTGTGCGTCAATGCCAAACTTTTGCCACTGTTGAGCCGCAGCGACTGCATTTCTTGACCCCATATCTGTCGCCAGATCGGTATCGGTCAAAATATCTATTTCCCAGGGTGTGCCATCCGGCAGCAGCCACATATCGTCGCTGTTCCTGGAGAAACCATTCTTGATGAGCAGCTGCTCGGCAACCTCAGGAGCGTATTTGTACCAGCCAAGTCCAAACGCCTGATCTTGAGCCGCCTGATCTTCCGGCACAACAAAACCTCTGCTCCGCGCATATTCAACAACGCGCTGCGGTGCATCCGGATCATACGGCCTGAATGTCTCGCCGTTGCCTAGGTCTAGTTCAAACTCCATCAGCCACTCTTCCATCGGCGCAATGAAGTCTTCGGGATAGGAACCGAGCGAAGGCACATGAACCGGGCTTACCGCCCCGGCACCATCAACGGCGATACCCATATATTCGGCAATGTCAATCGACAAGACCAGCGCCCAGCGCACGTCGGGGTTGTCGTAAGGCGCTACAGTTGTGTTGAAGGCGATACCGGTGATAGCCGGGTCGTTGTTTACCACCCAGGGATAGGACTGCTGGTAAGCTCTAGAAGAATCAGACTGCGCCAAAACAGCCTTAAGCCCTTCAGATGACAGATTAACGACGTCAGCTTCGTGGGTCAATTGGGCCAGGATTTTGGCACCTTCATTGGCAAAGTATTGCAGGACAATGTACTGTGGCCCTGGCTCACCATAAAGGATACCGGTTGGGCTTTTGTCCCAATCTTCTCGTTTTTCCCAGATGGTCCAGAAACCGGATTCGTCATAACTGTGGAGCTTGTAAGGGCCAGTTCCGACAAAGGGATTGAATTCGAAGGTAACCAGATCATCCACTCCTTCAAAGATGTGCTTGGGCATAATCCAGGTTGCGCCCCAGCGATCCAGGAAAGTGGTATGGAAACGGGAATTGGGTTGATTAAGTTCAAAGACAACTGTGTAATCATCCGGCGCGGTGACGCTGGCAACGTTATCGGCAAAGAAGGTATGGGCGTTTAATCCTTCAGTGGCAATGAGCGTTTCGGCCGTAAAGACCACATCGGCCGAAGTAAACGGTGTGCCATCATCCCAGGCCACACCTTCACGGAGCGGGATTTCCACCTGAGTAAAGTCTTCGTTGTAAATTGGGTCACCGGCAGCGAGGCCATTAATGATTTCGCCGGTGGCAAAATCAACGGACCACAACGGTTCGTTTGCCAGATTTTGCATGCCGCGATCTCGCCACTTCCAGCCGACCCATTCGTTGAAATTGCTGGGAGAACCAACGCGACCGGTTAGAATGTCTACAATTAACGTTTCATTTCGGGGCAAGCCAAGAACGTCTGGCGCATCTAATGGTTCTACATCTGTTTCTTCGGCCGGAACTTCAACAACGACCTCTTCCGTAACAACGCGGGTGACTTCAACGGATTCACCCTCTACTTCAATTGTCTCGGTGACAACACGGGTAACTTCCATCACTTCGGAAACAACGCGGGTCACTTCAACAGGTGTGCTGCTGCAGGCAACAAGCACCAGAAAGGCAATCAAGAGCGTGGGAATAAGCTTTTTCATTTTTCTCTCCTTATTCTCTATTACGTAAACCGTGAATAGCCAAAGGGTTTTGAAAAACTTTTTGCGGTTTACGAAAACGGGTGGACAGGGAATAATTATTCATCATTATGTCAAATCAATAGCACCTCCTGTTGAGGAAAACAACGATGCTTCCGTATGCTTGTGACAGTGCAGGCAATTTATTGTCCTTATAAAGCTTTGCAAGCGTTTGCAGAACTTTGCAAAAAAAACCTGGTTACTTATATGGTTTCCAGGAATGGTGGAGCGGTTGATTCTCGTATGATCAGTTCGGTCGGCAAGATAACGCTGGTTTGTTTTTCCTCCGGCTTTTGAATTAGTGCCAGAAGCATCTGGGTCGCACAAAGACCCATGTCGGTAAGCGGCTGTCTCACTGTCGTTAATTGGGGAATCAAAACGGCCGACATAGGAATATCATCAAAACCGATCAGAGAAAGATCTGCCGGGATGTTGATATTGCGGCTCCGCGCTGCGTCCATTACCCCCAATGCCACCAGATCGCTTGAGGCGAAAATTGCTGTAGGTGGCTCTGCTAAATTCAGCAGATGATTGGCTCCATGAAAGCCAGAACTCTGGGTGAAATCACCTTCATAAACCAAATTTTCTTGATAATCAATGTTGTGAGCGGCCAGGGCAGCACGATAGCCATCCAGACGGTGGCGGGCAGCGACCATATCCATCCAGCCCGTGATTATACCAATTCGCCGATGGCCCAGCTCAATAAGATGTCTGGTAGCTGCGTAGCCGCCGTCATAATTGGCAGCCGTCACGGTTAAGTCGGACTCATCTATGCCAAACTGATCAATTAGCACATACGGAAATTCACGTTGGCGTAATGAGGTTAAATAGGCTTCCGGGTCACGCGGTAAAACAATGAGCAGCCCATCGGCCAGGCCACGCGCCATCATATTGACATAAGCAGATTCTTTTGTTTTACGCCGGTGAGTTGTGTAGAGCATCAGCTCATATTGGTTGGCGGTCAAAACTTCATCAATACCGCGAATTAACTCCCCCACATACTGCGTTGTCAGGTCTACAACGAGCAGACCAATGACATTTGAGCGCCCCCCGGCCAAACTGCGAGCCTGCAAATTGGCCTGATAACCCAGCCGTGTCATCGCTTGCAAAACTTTGGCTCGTGTCTCTGGCTTCACATAGGATTTATTGTTGACGACACGCGACACCGTGGAATAAGAGACCCCGGCCTCTTGGGCTACATCGATAATTGTTGCCCCACTAGACGCTTTTTTACGTGCCACCTTTACCCTTCCTAGTTTTTTTTGCAAGCGCTTGCAATAATTTACTTGATTTTCAGTGGGATGTCAATATAATCTTGCAAGCGTTGTTAGAATCGAGAAATGATTATGTACTTAACCCGACACCAAACACCCAGCGGCCCTAACTGGGCGTTAGATGGATATTTCTTGCCCCAGCATATCAATTTGAAAACCTTGTTGGCACTGCCTCACGTGGCATTGTTGCAGCTGCTTCATGCTTTGCCCGTTGGTGAAACGGCCGTCCACAATCTCCTCTCTCCCCTGGAACCCGATCAAGAAGTTTGGGCAGCCGGGGTAGCTTACCGTCGCAGCCGAGAGGCGCGGGAGCATGAGTCTGACGTGAAAGATGTTTACGAAAAGGTCTACTCAGCCGAACGGCCGGAACTGTTCTTTAAAGCCATCGGCTGGCGGGTCGTGGGTCATCAGATGCCCATTCGTATCCGCCAGGACAGCTCCTGGAATGTACCTGAGCCGGAGCTGACGCTGGTGGTTAACGGCCGTAAAGAAATTGTGGGCTTTTGTGTGGGCAATGATGTCTCCTCCCGCGATATTGAGGGAGCCAACCCGCTCTACCTGCCCCAGGCTAAAATGTACAACGGTTCCTGTGCTCTGGGTCCGGGCATCATCCTGGCCGAAGCTGACCAACTGGTGGATTTGGCTATCCAGATGGACATTATTCGCGCCGATGAAGTTGTTTACCAGGGCGAAACGCGCAGTTCCCAGATGAAACGCACCCTGAGTGAACTGGTTGACTACCTGACCCAAGAGATGGACTTTCCTTTTGGTACCTTCCTCATGACCGGCACCGGCATTGTGCCGTCGGACGCGTTTTCTCTCCAGCACGGCGATACGGTACGAATCACTGTTGGCTCGCTCCAGTTGGAAAACACGGTAAAAGCCACAGAGGAAAAAGAGAAGAAAGAGAATCAAAGATAAATCTCGTAAACCTCTGTGGACTCTGTGGCAAAGGGTATTAAGTAGGAGTTGTTGATGGCGTTACAACCTGTTTTGATTGCCGGAGCGTGGCGGCACAGTAAAAATCCGGTGGGTTCTTTTTCGGCCGTTAATCCGACCACAAAAACACCACTGCCTGAACAATATCCCGTTTCAGGCCTAGAGGATATTGAACTGGCCCTGCAGGCCGGACAGGGGGCAGTGGCCGAACTGCGTTCCGCCGATTCGCCCGCAGCCCTGGTCCAGTTCCTCGACGGTTTTGCCAAGCAGATTGAAGCCAGAACCGATGTGTTGGTGGAAACGGCCGTTCTCGAAACAGCTCTACCGGCCGAACCCCGGCTGCGTTCGGTGGAACTACCACGTACCACCAATCAGCTGCGCCAGGCGGCCGTAGCGGTCCGCGATGGCTCCTGGCGTCGGGCCACGATTGATACCGGGAGCAATATTCGGTCCATGTATGGGCCTTTGGGCGGGCCGGTGGTGGTACTTGGCCCTAATAATTTTCCTTTTGCTTTTAATTCGGTGGCCGGGGGCGATTTTGCCGCAGCCATAGCCGCCGGAAATCCGGTCATTGCCAAAGCCAATCCGGGCCATCCGGGCACCACCAGGATTCTGGCCGAAGCCGCCTTTGCAGCCGTGCAGGCGAGCGGTTTGCCTTTGGGCATGGTGCAGTTGATTTACCACACGCCGCCGGAAGTGGGCTTAAACCTTGTGTCGGAGGCGCGCATCGGGGCAACGGCTTTTACCGGCAGCAAGACGGCCGGTCTGGCGCTCAAAGCAGCGGCCGACAAAGCCGGGAAACCGATCTATTTGGAAATGTCGAGCGTGAATCCAGTGTTCATCTTGCCAGGGGCGATTCGGGAACGGGGCGCAGCGATAGCCGGCGAACTATATGCGTCCTGTTCGTTGGGAGCGGGTCAGTTTTGTACCAAGCCCGGCATTGTGATCCTCCAACAAGATGAAAACAGCGAGGAATTTGTTACGGCCGTTCAGTCCCATTTTGAACAAAACGCGCCCGGCACCTTGCTCAATCAGGCAGGCCCAACCGGCATTGCCGAAGCTATAGCCACATTACAGGAACACGGCGCAGAAATTGTAACAGGCGGCTACGAAGTGGCTGAACCGCGATTTGCTTTTGCCAACACGCTGCTGCAAGTTTTGGGCGGCCGTTTCTTAGCCCATCCCCATGAACTGCAAACTGAAGCGTTCGGCCCCGTTTCTCTTCTGGTCATTGCCAAAGACATTACCCAGATGGCAGAAGTCGCCGCCCAATTGGAAGGGAATTTAACGGGAACCATTTATTCGCATTCCCAGGATGCGGACGATACCGCCTATGCCCAAATTGAACCGGTGCTGCGCGGCAAGGTCGGCCGTTTGCTAAACGACAAAATGCCAACTGGGGTGGCCGTCGTACCGGCAATGAATCATGGTGGGCCTTTCCCGGCAACCGGTCATCCTGGCTTCACGGCGGTTGGCATTCCTGCCTCCCTGCTGCGCTTTGCCGCGCTGCACGGCTATGACAACGTGCGTCACCATCGCCTGCCGCCGGAACTGCAAGACAAGAATCCAAACGGCCGTATGTGGCGCTTCATTGACGGCAGCTGGACCCAAGAAGATGCCGGCAAGTGATGCGTAAGGCGTGATTAAGTTTAATCACGCCTTACGCATTCTTTTTACTTCACACTTTCAGCCAGAGCAATCAGGTCTGCCTGTGTCAGGCCCAAATCTTGCCCAACGGTGGTGCTGAGGGTGTAGACGATGCCGTCCTGCGTCCAGCGCAGCTGCTGGTGGGGATCGTCGCTCTTCCAGACCATTTCAGTGCTGCCCACAGCGCCTTCCGTAGCCGGTTCGCCCCACTGCCATGCGCCGCGCACGTATTCGCCGGGGAAATCACCCACCGTCACCACTTCAATAACAGCATCGGCACCGATGGTCCACGGTTCGGCTATGTCCGCCGGTTCCTGATGCAAAACAATGCCTTTGTAACCCTCATCGAGGTACAAGAAGGTGACCTTGTCTCGTTCCTCATCGTAATAAACGCTGCTTAGCGCAAAACCGTCCGGCAGATTTGTCAGCTCCTTCACCGCAAACGAGGCCAGCGCCTCCGCTTCAGCAATGGTTAAGTTTGGCACGTCCACCTGAGCGGGAACCGGTGTTGGCGTAGGATCAGTAACGGGGTCGTATGGTTCCACCGCCATGGTGCTGCTTTCATGCCGTACAAACAGGCCCTGCAAAAGTTCCTGGGCAAAGGCCCGCACGGGGGCAATCAACGTTACCGCCATCACAAGTAGAAGAAGGGTCACACCTACAGCGGCCAGAGCGTGACGGCCGTTTCTAGCAAATAACATTTTGTTTACTCCTTTCGTCGGCTGCTGAATCTGGCGGCGAAACTGACTTTGTGGACTAAAATCCATCACGGCCATTTTCTGGGCTAAATCCATCAGCGCTTGATCATCGTCAGTTATTAATTGATCGTCAGCCGGTTGCCGGGCTGGCGAATGAAGAAGCTGATCAAGCTGAGCGGAAAAACGGGTGGCCTTTTCTTGCTCGTTCATTTGCTTACTCCTTGTGTTTCCAGGGCGGCTTTGAGCTGCTTCATGGCCCGGTACAGAATGACGCCCACGTTGCTGGCCGTCAGACCGGTCAATTCGGCAATTTGCACATTGTTCAGGTTACCGCCAAATTTCAGAGCCACAATTTCGCGTTCTCGTTCGTTCAGGCGAGCTACAGCTTGCAGCACCAGCGTTTGCATTTCGCTCTGGATGAACGCTTCTTCAGGTGGTGGATTGAGACTAAACCGCTCGCGCAGTACCTCAAGAGAAAGCCAGCCAAACCGCTTTTGCCGCCGGTAATGATCGTTGATGACGTGCCGGGCAATGCCAAACAGCCACGCGCCAAAAGGCGCCTTTTCTGGATCGTGGTTGTGGCGTTTTTCCCAGGCACGATGAAACACCTGGGCCGTCAGATCATCGGCCATTTGCGCGTCGTTTAGTCGGTAGCGCATGTAGTTGTAGACGCGCCGCAGGTAATGATCGTACAGGCGGGCAAAGGCAGCCGGATCGGCCTGCGCTTGCTGGGCCAGCGATTGTTCATTGGGCATGGTTAAATCAGCTGTATTCATACTGCCTCCATGATAGTCTCACACATAGATTCGCTGGAACACAAAAAGTATTACAAATTGGGTAAAGAAAAAATAGGACACAGATCTTCACAGATAAACACAGATAGAATCAATCATCCGTGTAAGCTTGTACTGAGCGAAGTCGAAGTATCTGTGTTGATCTGTGCCCCAAAAATTGAACTTTCTAATCGTTAAGGCGGACGGCCGTTTACCCAACCATCAACCGTCCTCACCGGGCCGGACCAACCAAAAGGCGGCCGATCCCAATACAGGGATCACCAAAATGATAAGTGCCCAAAGCGCCTGCGGCATCGCCATCATCTGGCGGCGGCGCAGGGCCACCAGCGTCGCCAGGCTCAGCAGCGGCCAGCTGATAAAAGTAAGTGGACCAAGAATAAACAGTAATTCAGTAATACCAATATTCATATCGTTCTGCTCCTTTATGGCTGTACGCTAAAAATCTCAATTTCTGCCAGCCCAGACTCCGCCTCGACTGTTCCAATGAACAGGACGTCATCTGAAATGGCCGGATCATCGTCAACATTGGGTTCCAGGCTGATGCGCACGTCGGTCACGTTGACCGCGAGGTTTTCCACCAGCACGTCGGCGTAGGTGATACGGCCGTTCTGCACCGTCACCTCTGCCACATTTTCGGGCGCTGGCTGGTTAGCAAAATCAAACCAGAGATCGTAATGGAATCCCTCAGGCGGCGCGGGCACGTCATCCAAAGAGAGCGTGTAGCGCCGCAGGCTATTTTCGTCTGGATCGGTAAAGCGCAAAGACCCGATTGGGGTGATTACGGCCGTTTCCTCCCCTAATTCACCCCTATCACCAAAACCATTAAAAATTACGAATCCAGCCACTACAAGCAGCAGCAACAGCCCAATGCCCGCCAGAATTGGCAGCGACTTGCGCTTGCTTTTTGTTGGCACGACAGGCAGCCGTGCTGTTTTTGGATTCAGCTCAGCCTTTGCCGTTGGCAATGGTTCAGCATTTGACTCAAGTTTCGGTGCGACCTGGCGCTGCGCCGACAAAATTTGTGTGCTATTTTCAGGCGTGCCAGACTCAACGCTTGAAGATGTCAAAACGCCAGCTACCGCCTGCTGCATCTCCGCCGCCGTGTGATAGCGATCTTCCGGCAGCTTGGCCATTGCCTGGCTGAGAATATCGTCAATCGCCGGCGGTAGGTCGGGATTGATAGACAAGGCCGGCGGCAGCGGTTCCACCACCAACTTCATGATGACAGACAGCGGCGTTTCACCGAGATACGGCCGTTGCCCAGTCACCATTTCAAACAGCATCACGCCCAAACTGTAGATGTCACTGCGGGCGTCAGTCTTCTGCCCTTGAGCTGCTTCAGGACTCATGTAGGCGGGCGTGCCGGCAATGGTGCCGCTGATGGTTAGCGTAGCGTTATCCAGCAGGCGCGTCAGGCCAAAATCGGTGATGACGGCGTGCTGCTGGGTCTCATCGGTAAACATGACGTTGCCCGGTTTGATGTCGCGGTGGATACGGCCGTGTTGATGGGCATACGCCAATGCACCGGCCAGCTGGGCCGTCAGCGCCAGTGCCTCATCCAATGGCAGCCTGCCGCGGCGATCCAACACTGACTCCAGCGTCTCGCCCTCGATGAAGTCCATCACCATGTAATACCAGCCATCGGCCACGTCAAAATCAATCACGCTGACGATATGCGGATGGTGCAGGCTGCCCAGCCCCTTGGCTTCACGCTTGAAGCGCTCCAGAAACTCGGCATCCTCCGCCAGATGGCTGTGCAGCACCTTCACCGCTACATAGCGGTCTATGGTGGGCTGGTATGCTTTATAAACATAGGCCATCCCACCTTTGCCTACTCGTTCGAGCAGTTCGTATTTTCCTAGATGTTGGCCCGTTAAATCCATTGCTATCTCCGTTTTTCGTTACTCCGTAATCGGTAATCCGTTATCGGTAATCGGTAAATTGTCTCGGATTACCGTTCACCGATTACCGATTACCGTTCACCGACAACCGCTCACACCTGGTCCAGCCGCTTCACCACCACCAGCGTGCCCAGGGCAAAGACCGCTCCCAGCACAATTTGTAGCCCCCAGAAGCGCAGCAAATCTGCGTCGGAGTCGCCGTAAGGCAAAAACAGTTCTTCGGCGGGGACGGCGCGATTGGTGCAGGCAGGCGTATCCGTTTCGCGCAGCACCAGCGAGTTGGGGTCCAGTGAACCGGTTGTCGGGTCGAGGGCCACATTGCTGGTATCCAACTCGAACTCATTGCCGCACACAATCGTGGAATCAGCCTGCTCCAGGATGTCTACCGTGGTGCCCATGGCCAGCGTCGCCCAGCGCGTGGCGGCAATGTAAGATTGAAATTCAATCGGCTTGTCGCGCAGGTTATGAATCGCACCGCCGAAGATGTATTGAAAAAAGACGATGACCAGTACCAGATAAACAGCCATCGTGGAGTTGCTGGAAACGGCCGAAATAAACAGCCCCGTCGCCACACCCACCATCACCGTCAGCCACAGCGTGATTAGCAGCTCCAAAAAGCCTTTGAACAGTACGCCGTTCTCCGGCAGCTCCACCTGTAAAGACAGGATCAGCAGGTACAAGGCAACCTGCGCCAGGGCAAACAGGCCAAACAACAGGAACTTGCTGCCCAGGTACGGCAGCAGCTGCAAATTCACCATTCGCTCGCGCAGGTAAACCGAACGCTCCTTCAACAGTTCCTGCGAACCACCAAAGGCACCGACCAGGAAAGCCAGGATGCTCATGCCGAAGCCGAAAATCTGGGCGCTGACGACGGGCAGGTAGTTGCTGGTCAGCGTTGTAGCCGCTTGAGCGGCGTTATTCAGGATGGCCGGGTCGCCAGTGAACTCAAACGTTTCCGAGGCCGAGCCCTGCAAAACACCCACCAGCGGCATCACCAGCAGGGCCACAAAAAAGGCGATGGGATCGCTGAGCGTGAGGCGGAACATGCGCTGGGCCAGGGTGATAAATTGGCGCAGCGACTGCCCGGGGGAGAACCGTTTGCGAGCAACGGCCGTTCCCCCACCACCTGCCGCCAAACCCACCTGCTCCTGCTGCCGCGCCACCACATATTCCTGATACGCCTTCGAGCGTCCACCGGCAAACACCTGCCGCCATTCCGTGCCGTTGTGCTCAATCTTTTCATAAATGTCGGCAAAGTCGTCCACCGTAAAAAACGCCTGCGCCTCCTGCGGCGGGCCGAAGAACACTAGCTGGCCTTGCGAGAGCAAACCCACGTGGTCCACCTGCACGATGTTGGCCGTGGCGTGGGTGATCAAAATGATAGTGCGCCCTTCGTCGGCCATTTTGCGCAAGGTGTACATCAGCTTCTTTTCCAGGCCCGGGTCCAGGCCAGAGCTGGGCTCATCGAGGAAGAAGATTTTGGGATCGGCGATGAGCTCGGCGGCGATGCTGACGCGCTTGCGCTGCCCGCCGGACAGCCGGTCGATGCGGGTGCGGCGGATGCGCTGGCTGTTCATGTCCACCGTTTCCAATGCCTGGGCAATGCGCTCCTGGCGCTCTGCGGCCGTTACATCGGCAGGCAGGCGCAATTTGGCAGCGTAATGCAGCGCTTCTTCCACCTTGAGCGTCGTGGGCAGGATGTCGTATTGGGGCACGTAGCCCAGCTGCTGGCGAAAGCTGTCGTAGTTGGCGTAGAGATCACGGCCGTTGACCAACACCTGCCCCTTTGCCGGGCGAAAACCATTCAGCGCATCCAGCAGCGTGCTTTTGCCCGCGCCGCTGCCGCCCACCAGGGCGACAAACTCGCGCGGCATCACCGTCAGGTTGATGTCGTCCAGAATGCGCAGCGGGCCATTTTTGCTTTTGACTTCTTTATGCACGCCCAATACATCCAGGCGGAATCCCTGGCTGTCGAACCGAGTCAGCGTTTCGCCATCAAAAGTGAAGAGATGCGGGCCAATTTGCACCTGGTCCCCGGCGTGTAACCGCGCCTGGCGCAAGGGCTGGTCGTTAATCCAGATGGTAGCTGCCCCTTCCAGCACGCGAATCGCATGGTGCTCTTCGCCAAATCGCTCGACGTAGGCATGGTGGCTGGATACGGTGGGCGACTCCAGTATGATGTCGCAGTCAGGTGCACGGCCAATCGTCAGCCGCTCAATTTGCAAAAGCTGCGTGCTGGACACGCCGGCACCAAAACCGTCCACCGGAGCCGTCGCCTCCGCCTTGTTGTGGAAGGTGAAGCCGACAGATTTGCCAAACCGCTCTTCGCCAATGCGAATGATGTCGCCGTTGTGAATCGACGTGGGTACGTTGGCGCTGAGGCCGCGATTGTTCAATCGGGTGCCGTTGGTGCTGGCCAGATCGACCACCTCGTACCCCTGGGTTGTACGGCGAATGGCAAAATGTTGGCCAGAGATAAAGGGCATGTCAGTCAGAGACAAATCTGCCTCCACGCTGCGCCCCACCAAAAAATCATCGTTGATGATTGCGGCCGTTTGCTCCGGCTGCCCCATTTTGTGTACGGTGAGAGAAACGGCCGTTTCCACCTCACGCTTCATCTTGTCGGTACTCAATCCATTTGATTGCAATATTTCGTCTAGTTTCATCGGTTTCCCTCCATTACTACGGAAATCGTATATTCGTTCATCAAGCGTAAGCTGCGTCAGGCGGTCCAGCAGCTGCTCACGGGCCGCCTGCGCGCCGACAGCAATAATTTGCGGAATTTTGTGCGTATCGGTCAGGCCTACTTCTTCCTCAAACTGCACCATCACCGGCAAAATTTCGCTGTGATGGGCCGCCTGGTGAAAAGCAAAGTTGGCCTTTTGTAAATTGCCGATGTGAATGCGCGTCATCTGTGCCGCGTATTGGGCCATTGACGTAACGGCCGTGGGCATCGGACTCTCAAAGCCAACCGCCACAATCAAATCGGCCCCTTCGCGGATGGCCACCTCGACCGGCAGAGGGCTGGTGGCGCCACCGTCTACCAGGGTACGGCCGTTTACCTGCCACGGCGTAAACACAATCGGGATGGCAATGCTGGCCCGAATCCCATCGACAATGCGCCCACTGCTGATAGTAACCGCCTCACCGCTGTGCAAATCAGTTGCCGCTAGAAACAAGGGCAGCTTTGCCTCGGCAAACGTGGTATCGCCCAGAACCTTTTCCAGCTGCGCCATGATCAGCCGGTCGTCGATGAGGCCAAATCGCTCCGGGCGAAAGCCAAACAGACGGGGCAGCAGCCCGTGTCGCAATGAGGATAGGTGGCGCTGCTGGGCCAATTCGGCCGTCCACAGCTGCTGCGTCAGCAGCGCCGCTTCTGCCTGGCTGTAGCCCAGGGCAATCGCCGTAGCGTACAAACTGCCGCCGCTACAGCCGACGGTCATATCCACTTCCAGCCCCGCCTCGCGCAGCACCTGCCACACGCCCAGCGCGGCGGCACACTTCAGGCCACCGGAGCCTATGACGAGGGCGACACGTTTTGTTTGGTGTGTCATCTTTTCCTTCCCAGTTGTCAGTATTCAGTAATCAGTGGTCAGTTTTCAGTTCACTGATTACTGAATACTGCTCACTGATTACTGTCTGCAAATACGGCAAATGTGCCTGCATCACCTCTTCCCCGGCGGTAATGATGGCCGGGAATTTATCGGTATCGAACAGGCCGATGCGCTGGCGAAATTGGGGCAGCAGCAGCAAAATTTCGGCGTGATGGGCCAGATTGTGAAAGGCCAGCCGCGCCTTAAAAATAGAATTGGTCATGATGCTGCTCAGCTGAAAGGCGTAGCGCAGCGGTGAATCCATGGTGTGCTGGCCCGGTGATTCAAAGCCCAGTGCCAAAATCACGTCGGCCCCTTCGCGGATGGCCACGTTGACCGGCAGCGGATCCGATAAATAGCCATCGACCAGTAAACGGCCGTCCACTTCCCACGGCGCAAACACAAACGGAGTGGCCATGCTGGCTCGGACGGCGTCAGTGAGACGGCCGTTGTCCAGCACCACCTGCTCGCCCGTCATGAAATCCGTGGCGGTGATGAAGAGCGGAATCTGCGTATCGGCAAAGGTTTGGCTGCCAAAAGCATCATCAAGCCGTTGGCGCATCAAAGCATCGTGGCGCAGGCCAAAACGGCCGTCGAAGCCCAGCTGCTTGGGCAAAACTGCCTGAAGCAGCGCGTGTCTGTTCCGCTGGCCGGTCACGTCCCGGGTCCAGATTTGGCGTGTGCGAGAAGCGGCCGTTGCCACATCCAAACCCAACGCCACTGCCGCTGCGTACAGTGCCCCGCCGGAGCAGCCAACCACCAGGTCCGGCACAATGCCCGCCTGGCGCAGCACGCGCAAAACGCCCAAAGCGGCAGCACATTTCACGCTGCCGGCACCAATCACCAGGGCAATTCTTTTTCGCTTCATCTCTCGCTTCGTTCCTGTGTGCTCCATCAGCTTGTAAAACAATGGGACACAGATTCACACAGATGAACACTGATTTTTAGTTTTTTATCTGTGTGAATCTGTGTTCATCAGTGTCCAATTTCTTATCAAGGTCCGGGTATGGGACCGGGAAAATAGCTGGCCGTTGCGCCTACCACGTTGGGATATACTTTGATCACCGTGTGGAGCCCGGCCAGATTAATTACTTGTTTGATTTGCCCACGCACATTGGCTATGCGCAAATCGCCACCTTGCTGCCGTGAGTGCTGGGTGATCTGCACCAGGGCTTTAATGCCCGCGCTGCTTAAAAAGTCCACCTTTTTTAAATCGATGACCAGACGGCCGTAGCCCGCGTCCATCTGCTCGGTGGCCATTTGGGTAAATTCAGGCGAAGAGGCCGCATCGAGACGGCCGTTGACCGATAAAATAGCGACGTCGTTGAAGTATCTTGTGCGAAGTTCCATGATTTTTCTCAGGTTCCGTTACTGCCAATGTGCCGTGATTTCATCCAGCGTAAATACACCTTCCGCCCGATAAACGATGGTGCCTTCACCGTCCATCACGTAGACCCACGGCTCGGTGGAAAGGCCAAAAGCATCCATGACGGGTGCCAGCTGCCAATCGGTTTGTGACGGGTCCGGCAGCCCGGCGTAGACCTCCACATGCAGCACGTTGACTGCATCACCAACCTGTTCTGCCAGCGCCGAAATGGTTTCATAAGCCGGACCGCAGAAGCGCGTCTGGCAAAAAGCGGGTGTGGCCAACAGCAGTACCGTGGGCTTGCCGTTGCCCAGCGCCTCATCCAGGCTGAGCTGGTACAAAGCCGGATTTGGTTCCCAGGACGAAGTGATCAGGCTGAAATCACCAGCCACATCTGCCAGGGTGGGCGTTTGTATGCGGGGTGCCTTTTCGCCGGGCAGCAGACTGGTGGATTCGGCGGCCACGTTGAACTTGATTCGTTGAACGGCCGTTTCACCACTTGCCAACTGTGCCTGCACCTCCAGCCCCCATTCACCAGCGCGATCAAAGCTGCGCTCCTGGGTAAAGATCGTCGTCAGGCCATCGGGTGACTGTACCTGCTGGGCGTCAGCTTCCTGCTCCAGTTCAGGTGCAGCCGGGTCGGTCAAATCAAAATAATGGAAATGAACGTCGGCCTCAGCAATCATCTGGTCGTTGGCGTCCAGCAGGCCCACCGCCATCCGGTTTTGCCCGACAGCCAATTCTGACGGCAATATAACGACCTGCATTACGGCCGTTGCCGCCGACTCGTCCACATGTTCATGGCTGTGGTCATCATGGTCATGCACCGGCACCTCGTTGGGCAGCGGTTCAGCAAACAATCTAGCCTCGGCTTCCAACTCGCTGCTCTGTGCAGCACAGCCGGTGGTTAACAAAAGTAGTGAGATGGTGGTGAAGATTAGTTTTCTTATCATGGTGTTCTCCAGTATTCGGTAAATGCAAATATCGCTACACAAACGCTTCGCGTACGGTAATCTGGTTTTGCTCTCAAAAAACGTTTTCACCAATCGCTGGGCGAGGCAGGTGGAGATGAGCTGTTTTGTTGGGCAAAGGTTTCATCCACCTGCCTCGCCCCTACGGATAACCGATTACCGGTTACCGATTACTGTTTACTGATCCGTCACCGTAATCGTTGCGGCCATACCGCTGCCGTCGGGCGAGCCGTGCAGGGTGCAGTAGTAGACGTTGGCACCGGGCGTGTCGAAAGTGAGCGTTGATTGTTCACCAGTATCAAACAGGCCAGTGTCAAAACTGCCGTCGGCGGCGGTGGCCGAGTGGCGTGGACCGCTGTCTTTGTTGACCCAGGTAACGGCCGTTCCCGCCGGCACCGTGATGTCATTGGAGACGTAGGCAAAGTTAGCCATCTCCACGGTGACAGGTGCAGCCGCGGCCGGTGCTTCGGCTGGCGCTTCTGTGGGAGCGGGTGGTGCTTCCTCAACGGCGGCGGCTTCTTCAGCCGGCGCTGGTGCGACGGCGTTAAAACCATCGGCAGCAAAAAATTCCAGCGAACCCATGTTTTGGCCGTGCACATAGGCGGTGAGGATGCCGCCTTCATCGGCAATGGGGGCCACGTTGCCATCCCCATTGGCATCGACGCCGTTCAGGGCGGCGTCCAGCAAGACGGCCAGCGTTTCGGCCGCATCCTGCGCCTCGCCAGCCGAGTCGGAGGCGATGACGCGCAGCGCTTCGGTAATGGCGGCATCAATCCGGCCCAGGGCATTGTCGCTGCTGATGAGGACGTGCCCGGCATGCAGTTCAACTTCGGCCGTCACGCCTTCAGCACCGAGCGCCAGGTTGGTATGCTCTTTGGCTCCTTCCAGATAAGTGCGCACGCCAAAGCCATCGCCGGGATTTTGGGCGATGGTATCGCCGTCCAAATCGCCAAAGTTGGAACCTGTTTCGCCATCCAAAATGTTGATGACGTGTTCGGCATGGCGCTGGGCCTCGCGGATGTTGTCGTTGGCCAGTTCATCCAACAGGAAGCCGGCGTGCTCCATGGCGTGATGCAGCTGCCCCTGCGCCCCGATGAGGAAGGCGTTGGCATCTGGATTGGCCGGGAAAGCGGTGACCACGTGACGAATATGTAGCAGCGAGCCGGCCGGGATCGTGCCGTTAAAGGCAATTGCGCCGATTTCGCCGTCGTCGACGTTGTCGGGTTCCAGGCTGACGAAGGCACCGCTGTAGGCGGCCAGCAGGTTTTGCTCCACGGCACCGCTGAACTGCACGTTGCCGTCGGCTACTTCAAACGCGCCTAAATTGAGCGTGTTGAAGCTGTCATCCACCAACCATAGTTCGTAATGAGCGCCGGCGGGCGGCGGAGCCACCCCTTCCAGCAGCAGTTGAAAGCTGCCGGAGCTGATGGCGTCACTGTCGCGGAAGCGCAGAATGCCAAAGCGTTCGGCGGCGGGTTCGGCCGGGGCCGGTTCGGCCGTTGGTTCTGCCTCCTGTTCTGTAGGCGCAGGTGCTTCAGCGGCGGGTTCTTCGGTGGGAACGGCCGTTGGCTCAACCACTTCAGAAGATTCGTCGGTTGGCGCTTCGACCTGTTCAGGAACGGCCGTTTCTTCAACAACGGGTTCACCTTCATCCTCGGCACAGGCAACGGCCGTTAGCAAAAGGAGCAGCAATAAAAATAAGATTCTGGCCTTTTTTAAATTCAACATAATTCATACCTCTTTTTGTTGGCGAAGGAATGGGACACTGTGTCCTATTTCTTCATGGAAAAATTTCTAAAAATACCTTTCAATGGGCGAGGCAGGTGGAGATGAGTTGTTTCGTTGGGCAAAGGTTTGATCCACCTGCCTTGCCCCTACGATTCACGGATTACCGAATACCGATTACTGATTACCGAACACCGGCACTGCGCCCATGTACTGCGCGTGTTGGTAGGCGGTGAACACACCGCCCTCGGCCGGGCCAACTTCGCCGTCGCCGTTGCTGTCTGCCCCGTTGAGCAGCAGCGAGCTGAGCTGAGTGAGCGTTTCCACATAAGGTCCGATGTCGCCCACGCTGTCGGCAGCCACGATTTGCAGCGCCGCTGCTTCAATTTGGGCCGCCCACTCCAAAGCGTTGCTGCCGGCCATCTCTACATGCGTGCTGTGAATCCGGATGGCGTTGGTGGCATCGGGGGCGTTGGCGGCGCTAACGGCCGTTTCCCGCATCACCGTCACGTAGGGGATAACGCCAAAGCCATCACCTGGATTTTGCACGCCGTGCAGGCCATCCACATCGCCAAAATGCTCGCCCTGCGTGCCGCCCAGCAGGTTGATGATGTGCTCGGCGTGGCGCTGGGCATCGGCGATACTGAGCAGGTCGTAGGCCGTTTGCACAAATTCAACATGGCGCAGCAGCTCTTCGGTTTGTAAGCGTGCCCCCAGTCCATAGGCTGCTGGCGCATCGCCGTTAACCACGGTGATGGCGCGAATCTCAGACAACGCTTCAGCGCCGTGTTGCCCGCTGTAAACGGCCGTTCCCGGCGTGGGATCATCGTCAAACTGCGGCTCCTGGGTAATTTGGAAGCCATCGTACAGACCCAGCAGATTACGGCCGTCGGGGTCGGTGAACTGCAGGGAGATACGGCCGTTACCGTCCGGCTGCACCTGACCCAACGGGAAAAACGTATCTGTCTGGCTGTCCGTCAACCAGGCGGCCAGCGTCGTGTTAGCCTCCGGGGCAACAATGCCGTTTAGCAGCACCGCCACCGAATCGCTGGGCGCGGTTGTGTCAAAGAAAGAAACCAGACCGACCACAATTTGCTCCGGCGTCTCCGGCTCCACCAGCTCTACGGGCGGTGGGGCCACCGTGGGCGCTGGTGTGGGCGTAGGCGGAATGGGATTGGCGGTTGGCGCCGCGGCTGCGACCGCTTGATTGGCCTCGTTGTCTTCCAAAACGGTGACGCGCAGGGCCATGCCGCTGCCGTCCGGCGAGCCGTGCAGCGTGCAGTAAATATCGTAGGTGCCCGGTTCGGTAAAGGTGGTAGCGAAGCTTTCGCCCTGGAAGAAGTTTTCGCTGGCCACGGAGCCATCAACAAAAGTCACGTTGTGCGGCGCCCCATCTTGATTGACCCAGGTTACTTCGGTGCCGGCCGTAACGGTTAACTCTGTGGGGGCAAAGGCAAAGTTTTGCAGGAAGGATTGGATGACGGCCGTTTCCCCCACACTTTCAGCATCAATTAATTCATTTACCGGCGCTTCAGCGACCGTCTCCGGCGTTTGCATGTACCAGACATAGTAAGTGGCCACACCGGCAATCAGTGCGGCCGTCCAGAAGCCAAACGTGGCCCACATCCAGTAACGCAGCCGCCCAATTTTGCGCGGCAAAATTTGGTGTCCGGCTAATAACGCATAAATTGCCAATCCTTCAGCAATTAAGCCAAGGGCGGCGTGGACGGCTACTACTAAATAGTAGGCGTCAGTGGGTCGTTGGGGCAGCGTGCTGATCACACGCTGCCCCACGAAGGAAGAAACCATCACAAAGATGATGAGGAGGAGGTTAAGGACAACAACCGGCGTTTGAATCCAGTCGTGCAGTTTGTAGCGACCGCGTCGTTGGGCCACAACACCCACACACACAGCAATAAAAAAGATAATTTCGGCTACTAAAGTAAGGTCGGTAATAAAGCTGGCATCTGTGCCTAAAAAGCCGGTTTGAAATGACATCCTGGACGTTTCTCCCTGTTGCTTGATTTGGATTGGCTGGTTGATTTGCCTCAAGCATAGGCGAGCACAGCTTTTGCTACAGCCTGCCGAAGTCGGTTTTGTGGTTGGCAAAAAGAGGGGAAAGGCACCTGACAAAAGTTAGTGGGCGAAACTTGCTCATGCTGGCTGCGGGGAACGGCCGTTTCAATCTAAGCTGTCTGTACAAACAAAACGGCTCAAAACGTGAAGCGTGAAACGTGAAGCAACCTGGGTTTGCCAATCACGTTTCACGCATCACAAAAACTAAGAGCCTTCTGAGGAGTACAACTCGATGTTTCGTGAACAACTGTTTAATACAGGGGAGCTGCATTTGAACTATGCCGAAGGCCCGGACAGCGGGCCGCCAATTTTATTTTTGCACGGCCTGTCGGCCCGCTGGCAGGAATACCAACCTTTGATGACGCGCCTGACCCGGCATGGTCATGTTTACGCGCCAGATTTGCGGGGACACGGCCGTTCCGGGCGCGGCCAGCAATATTTGGTGGCCGATTACCGGCGGGACATCGCCATCTTTCTACAAAAGCTTGTTGCTGAACCAGCTATTGTGGTTGGGCATTCCTGGGGTGCGCTGACGGCGTTGGCCGTGGCCGCCGCTGTGCCAGAACAGGTTCGGGGTTTAATCATGCTGGATCCACCGTTGTGCAGCCGGGAGATTCCTTTAAACAATCTGCCGCACATTCATGGGTGGCTGACCTGGATTTTTAATATGGCGGTGGCCAAACGGCCGTTGCCCCAAATTGCCGTCAGCCTCAAGCAAATGATGCCCGAGCTGGATGACGCTGCCGTGATGCTGTTGGCGGAATCGGCCGCCAGCATGGACCCGGAAGCGGTCGCTGTGGTTTTGAATGGGCAAACGCTGGCCGGTTTTGATTTTGCCGGCGCGTTTGCCCAGGTGCAGAGCCCCACCCTGTTGCTGCACGGCAGCTGGCAGCACGGCGCGGTTGTCCGCGACGAGGATGCTGCGTTTGCCCAAGCTCATCTACACAATGCAACCATCGTCAAAGTAGACGAGGCCGGGCACGAACTGCATGAAGAAAAACCGGCAGAGGTATGGCAGCACATCGAACAATTTTTACAGACCCATGCCATCATCGCCGAGGGATAATCACCGCCGCGGGATGTTACATTTTAAAAATTAATACAGGCAACGATTATGGGTAGGGGCAGACCCCCGTGTCTGCCCTGATTTGGGCGACCACGGAGGGTCGCCCCTACCATTACCGATTTATTTTTTTATCCTCTGGATAAAGCTTGGAAACCTTTCCAGGGCTGAAAATCAGCCTCGCAGAGGCTTCCATAAAGTAGCCCAGTTCGTTTACGGCTTTGCGAATCAGTCACAACTCAACAGATTATCAAAAACCAAAGGCGCAAAAAATGAAGCAGATAAGCAAACAAAAGTTACCTCCAAAAAACACCCGACTGCTCTGGTGGGCACGGCTCATCTATGGCTTTGTGGCCCTCAATGCACTGGTTGGCGCGCTCATTCTCATTTTGCTGCCGGGTCAGACAGACACGCTTTTCTTCTGGACAATCAACCCGCCGCTGAACGCCCGGCTGTTTGGCGTTTTGTACCTGGGCGGGGCCGCGGCCGTTTTCCTGGCAGTGTGGCGCAATGAGTGGGAGCCGGTGCGTTATCTGGTGCCCATTTTGGTAGCCGCCGGCATCCTGATCTCTTGGGTAACACTGCTGCACCTGGACAACTTTGCCCCGGGCATTCGCACGGTTTACTGGCTGGTCATCTACATCGGTGCACCGCTGCTGGCGCTGTTGATTTATGGGTTTCAAGAGCGACAGGGAGCGAATTGGACGGTGGCTGTGCCGGTACGGCCGTTCACCCGCCGGGTGGCACTTGTCACGGGTAGCGTCGTGAGCCTGGTGGCAGTGGGAATGATTATGTGGCCGGAAACGGCCGTGGCCCACTGGCCCTGGCCCACCAGCCCCTTGATGGTGCGCATCTTTGCCGCCTGGTTTGGTGCGTTTGGCCTGGGCCTGCTCTGGTTCCGCGTGGAGCGCGATTGGCAGCGGCTGCGCCAGATTCCCACGCTGATGATCGCCGCCGCCGGACTGGATTTACTGATGGTGCTGCTGCACTGGGAAACGCTATCCGACACAGGTCTTACGCTCTGGCTTTATGGCGGCCACCTGCTCGCTTTTG
>PABI01000021.1 GCA_002699125.1 Anaerolineaceae bacterium | reverse complement strand
GACACGACCTTCGCGGTCTAATGACAATCGATCTACCGTGTCTTTCTCTTTGTACCACACTTTTTAGATACTAATGACAATCGATCTACCGTGTCTTTCTCTTTGTACCACACTTTTTAGATACTAATGACAATTCTGGCTTATGATGCTGAGATAAGCGACCTTTGTTACAAAGTGCCAAAGGGCAAATAATCTTTGTTTGTTCCTACTCTTCGTTCCTATGTATTAAAAAAAGTACCAACCAAAGGCGCTTTTTTCCATTTCGCGATTGCTAAACCTCCGGTAAAATTAATACACTGAACCGTAACGAGTAATTGAGTAGTTGGCTCCCACACACTTTGCCAATTACTCAATTACCATATTACCCAATGACTTGCTGTAACCCACTATGACCCAACTCACCGGCGGCGAAGCTGTTGTTAAATCCTTAATTGCCCACGGCATCCATACTCTGTTTGGCCTGCCCGGCGTGCAAAACGACTGGCTGTACAACGCCCTGCACGACGCCCAGGATCAGATTCGCGTCATTCACACGCGGCATGAGCAGGGAGCGGGCTACATGGCGCTGGGCTATGCGTTGGCCACCGGGGAGATTAGCGTTTTTAACGTGGTGCCCGGTCCCGGCCTGCTCAACGCCAGCGCCGCCCTGGCCACCGCTTACGGCCTTAACGCTCCCGTTTTTTGCCTCAGTGGGCAAATTCCATCAGGGCAGATTGGCAAGGGGAAGGGCGTGCTGCACGAGATTCCCGATCAGTTGGGCATTTTGCGTAGCCTGACCAAATGGGCCGAACGGGCCAACAGCGCCGCCGACGTGCCGGGCATTATCTACGCCGCTTTTGCTGAACTGCAAAACGGCCGTCCCCGACCCGTCGCCGTAGAAATACCAATGAACGTGCTGGCGGAACGAGGCGCAGTTGAGCTAGCCGCCCGACCAGCCCCTGTTACTCATCCCCAACCAGACCCTGATCTCATCGAAAAAGCTGCCAAAACACTCGGCCAGGCCAAACGGCCGCTCATCTTTGTCGGCAGCGGGGCGCAAAGTGTGAGCGCCGCAGTGCGCGAACTGGCCACGATGCTGGAAGCGCCGGTGGTGGGCTATCGTACCGGTATGGGCATCATGGACGGCCGTCACTACCTCAGCGTTCATCTGCCGCCCGCCCACGAACTGTGGAAAACCACCGACGCCGTCCTGCTCATCGGCAGCCACGCCCGCGAACCGCTCAAAGGGTGGGGCGTTGACGACGAGATGACGCTCATCAAGATCGACATCGACCCGGCTACGCACGAGTTGTTTCACAAGCCTGACATCGCCATCACTGCCCGCGCTGAGGAGACGCTGCCCCTGCTGCTGGAACGCACCGCTGCCCACAACCGCCAGCGTGCCAGCCGCGAAGAGGAACTGCTGGCACTCAAGGCGGATTGGGAAAAACAAACTAGTTACCTGGAACCGCAAAAGAGCTATCTGAACGTCATTCGCGAGGAACTGGGTGAGGACGGCATTTTTGTTGATGAGCTGACCCAGGTCGGTTTTGTCAGCCGGATTGTGTACACTGTTTACCAGCCCCGCACTTACATCTCGACCGGCTACATGGGCACGCTGGGCTACGGCTTCCCCACCGGACTGGGCGTGAAGGTGGCCAAACCGGACGTGCCGGTCATCAGCGTGGCGGGGGATGGTGGCTTCATGTTTGGCGTGCAGGAGTTGGCAACGGCCGTACAGCACCGTATCGGCCTCATCACCATTATTTTCAACAACAACCAGTACGGCAACGTGCAGCAAATGCAGAAAAATTTGTACGGCAACCGGGTCATCGCCAGCGATTTGCACAACCCGGATTTTGTCAGGCTGGCGGAATCGTTTGGCGCGCAAGGCTTGAAAGCAACCAATCCAACTGAACTGCGCCACGCCATCCAGCAGGGTACGCAAACCGACCTGCCCACTATCATCGAGGTTCCTGTAGGTGACATGCCCAGCGTGGACCGGTTCCGCAAACTACCGAAGGTACGGTAATCGGTGAACCGTAAGCGGTAATCGGTAGCCTCGCTCCGATTATCGGCCACCGATTACTGATAACCGATCACGGATTACCGAAAATGATTGCATCACATCACCAACCGATCTGGCAAAGGGCACGGCCGTATCTGCAAACGCGCAGCAACGAGCGGCATACCTCGTATTGCTATGTGTTTGCCCAACAGCTTTTGGCGCTGCACCCAGACGCCGATGCCGAAATTGTGCTGCCGGCCCTGCTGCTGCACGACGTGGGTTGGAGCACCGTGCCGGAGGAGAAGCAGCTGCTGGCCTTTGGCCCCAACATGCGCTACCCGGAGCTGCGCCGCCAGCACGAGACGGAAGGGGTGCGTATCGCCGGCGAGATTTTGGCCGGATTGGGCTGGACGACCGAACAAATCGTGCCCATCACGGCTATTATCGACGGGCACGACACGCGTAAGGAGTCTTTGTCATTGAATGATGCGCTGGTGAAGGATGCCGACAAGCTGTGGCGCTATACGCCGTTTGGCCTGGAGACGGTCGGCGGCTGGTTTGGCTACACAACGGCGGAGCAGCTTAACTTGTTGGAGAAATGGCTGGGGTACCGGTTTTATACGGAAACGGCCGTACACATGGCGCGCGGTCTGTTGGCCAACCTCATCCTCCGCATCGCCGAATCTAAATAACCGCGGACAACCTCCCGCAGGTTTCCGCCCAGATGTTGGCTATTTATGGAACCTGCGGGAGGTTTATCGAGGAAGCTAAAATGCTCGTCATTCCAATTTCATCTGACCTGTACAAGGTTGTTAAAGAGATTGTGCAAAGCAAGCGCATAATCTTCGTCACCGGCATTCCCGGCGTGGGGAAGAGCCTGCTCATCCAGCAGATGGCCCTCATTGCCAGCGAAGCCGGGCGGGACGTGCACCTGCTGCGTTACAACCTGGCGCGCCAGCCGTTTGAAACAGAAGTTAACATAACTAAATATCCCGAAATTGACGGCGTGACAGACCCGGCCATTCGCAAAGCAGTAGGGCTGTGGGCGCGGCAGGCGGTGCAAAATTGGCACGAAACCCATCCCGACCCCAGCCAGTTGCTCATTGGCGAATTGCCCCTCATCGGCAATCGGCTCATCGAGCTGGTGGAGCCGGGCGATGACGAGGCCGAAAAATTGCTCAGTGGCGAACAATCGCTATTTATCGTGCCTGTACCTTCCTGGGAAGTGCGCGAAGTCATCGAGGAAACGCGCAAGCGCACCCTGGCCGATCCGCAAAATGAGCAGGAGAAGCTGGACGCACCGCCCAACGTGCTGCGGGCGATGTGGCAAGCGGTCAACGGCCTGGCCCGAGAAATTGGGCTGACCAAAGCCAGTCCGCAAACGCCGTACAATCCGTACATTTACGGCGGCGTGTTCGAGGCGATTTTGCAGCACCGGCCGTCCCAACTGTTGCTGATTGACCAGGTGTTACGGCCGTCCCAATCTGTCTATGAATTGGAACTGCTAGCAGGCACCCTGGTACCCACCGCCGCAGAAGCCAACGCCACCATGGCTGAAGTGGAAAGCCGCTACAGCCGCGATGAGTTAGCCGAACTGGTGCAAAACTGGCACAAACTCATCACGACCAATCCCATTCCGCCGGACCCTGGCCCCGAACTGCGCCTGCCACTGCCAGATACATTAGCCGGTGCCCCGGAAGAGACGGCGCTGACGGCCGTGCAGCGCACCGCTCTGCAAAAAATCGTCAACCTGCCGCTGGATGTGGAACCGGATAAACTTATAGAAGTGTTGGATGAGGCTTTGTGTACGCTTGGGGTGGAAACGGCCGTAACCACCGCCAACGTCCACAAATTTGACGTCTACGACAGCTACTTCAACGTCAGCCGTACCAGCGAGCAAAGCGGGCTGACCTTCTTGCGCGGACTGCTGCAAGCGTATCGCAACGTGCTGCTCGATCTGCAAAAACCGCCGCACACGCTCACCGTCATCGAGCTGCCCTTGCTGCGCATCGCCCTGGAAACCAGCCTGCGCCAGTTCGATCTATCATAGAAAAGAAAATGGAACGCTGATTTACCTGATCACCCTGATTTGATCTTTAAGAAAGTAACTGGAATATATGTCATTCCTGCGAAGGCAGGAATCCATACACCTGGACTCCCGCCTTCGCGGGAGTGACAAGTAAGGTTTCAAGTAATCAGGTAAATCATGGTAATCTGCGTCCTATTTGATTAGGAGAAATCCATATGCTAAACATGCAAGAGCTAGACCAGGCCCGGCAGCGCTGGCAGGTGGGACATCATCTCTTTTTTGCCTACGTGCAGTCGCTCATCATCATTTGCGACAAGCTGCAAAAGCAGGTGGATGCCGGCGATTTGAGCGCTGCCCGTGCTTCCATTGAGGAGGCGGCAAATCTGCTGTGGGGCGTTTCTGTCACCTTTAAACTGACCGGTGGTTTTTCCCAGGCAGCCTACGATGGTTACGTGCGGCCCAACATGTTCGAGGCCAGCGAAGGCTTCAGCGGCATGTGGGCGCAAGACCATGACTATTTGGTCAAACAGACCATGCGCCGGCTCAAGCCCCTGTTTGCCAATCCCCCTGCAGAACTGGCACCGGCGGTGCAGAAATTCCGCCAGGCGTTTGCCATTATGTACGATTCGCACAAATATGTGTGCGACAAGTTTGAGGGCGGCCAGCCCAGCCTGCTCATGGGGGAAGAAGCGCAAAAAACGGCCGCAGAAATGATCGACACCTTCAAGCGCAACCGCCTGCTTGTCTTGGGCGTCCCCATGCCAGAGAAAGGATAATGGAACGCAGATTTGCCTGATCTACCTGATCAAAATCAGGAAAATCAGGGTGATCTGCGTCCTATTAAAATTAGGATTAGAAATTTTGAAGTCGGAAATCATTCTTCCAACCAATTCCAACATTTACACTACTTTCCAGCAGTTGGCTGCCGAACAGCGTATGGTCTTCCTGGCCGGGCTGCCGGGGACGGGCAAAAGTTTGCTCATCCAGCAGCTGGCGGTACTGGCGCAGCAAGCTGGCCGCACCGTGCATTTGCTCCAGTGGGATGTGACACGAGCGGCGTTTGAAACGGCCGCAAACCTGCAAACCTATCCCGAAATCGACGGCGTCACTCATCCTGCCATCCGCAAAGCGGTGGGGCTGTGGGCGCGAACGGCCGTTCACCGCTGGCACCAAACCCACGACAGAACGCATCTACTCATCGGCGAGGTGCCGCTCATCGGCAACCGGCTCACTGAACTCACTCAACCGCTGGACGACGAGGCTGAACCGCTGCTGAGCGATTCAACCTGCTGCTTTGTCATTCCCACGCCCAGCAAGGCGGTACGGCAGGTGATCGAAGATGCCCGCGCCCGCTCCATTGCCAATCCACGCCATGAAAAAGAAGCTCGCGACGCCCAGCCCAATGTGCTGCAAATGCTGTGGGAAGAGGTGGCGCACATTGGCGAGAAGTTGGGTTTGTCTGAGGACAAAAATGTGGCGTATGATCCTGAAGTGTATACGGCCGTTTACCAACATCTCCTGCAACACCGCCACCACCAAACCCTGCCCGTCAACACCGTGCTCAACCCCAACGGCTCCGCCTACGCCCTGAAAATCAACGGCACGGAACTGGCTGCCACGCCCGACGAGGTGGGTCAAATCATGCAGCAAATCGAACAAACCTACACCAGCGACGCGCTCGAACACGCCGTCGAAAACTGGTTCCAACTTTAATCAACAATGCCAAACGCAGATCCAAGCTCTTAAACAATCCCCCTCTGCGCCTCCGCGCCTCTGCGTTAAAAATTTCAAGGAGATCATATGAAACTTGCCCGATTCGCCTACAACGGACAAATTCACGAAGCCGTCTACAAAAACGATCAGCTCTGGGTGGGCAATGTTGCCTACGACCCAGATGACGTGATGTGGCTGCCGCCGGTCGATGCGCGGGGCTGTACGGCCGTTGGCGTGGCCCTCGGTTACGCCGACCATGCCGCCGAGCTCAAGCTGGATGTCCCCGACTACCCGCTGCTGTTCCACAAGCTGCCCAACACCTTCATCGGCCACAAAGCCAAAGTGATCCGCCCTGACGTAGAGTACATGCATTACGAGGGTGAACTGGTGGTGGTGATGGGACAAAACGGCCGTCATATCCCTGAAGAAGACGCCCTAAACTACGTCTACGGCTACACCATCGGCAACGAATGCACCGTGCGCGACTTTGTCGGCAACTATTACCGTCCGCCGGTCAAGGCCAAGGGCTTCGACACGTTTGGCCCGATGGGTCCGGTACTGGTGACGGCCGACGAGATCGATCCCACCAATACCGAAATCCGCACCTACGTTAATGGCGAATTGAAGCAGCAGGGCAACACCAAACACCTGCGCCACAGTGTGGCTCAGCTCATCGCCTACATCTCCGAATTCAAAACGCTCCAGCGCGGCGACATCATCTACACCGGCACGCCCAAAGGCATCTCCCACGTCCACGCCGGGGATGTGATGCGCGTGGAAATCGACGGCATTGGCGCACTGGAAAATGAAGTCATCGCGGAATAAATCTATCCGCAGATTACACAGATTTCGCAGATTAAATGCCTTTTCTCTGTGAACCTCTGCGCTCCTCTGTGCAACTCTGTGTTCCGCTTTTAAAAGGACAATCATATGGCAACAGGAACTCTAAAAGAAAATCTTGAAAAAGTGGCAAATTATCGTGATGGTATTGAGGCTAATGGTCTGAAAAACATTATCAACGGCCGTCACACAAACGCCCTATCCGGCAAAACCTACCACAACCACAGCCCCATCGACAACAGCCTCCTCTGCACCGTAGCCGAGGGGGATGCAGCCGACATTGACCTCGCGGCACAAGCTGCCCATGAGGCCTTCCCCGCCTGGGCCGCCCTGCCCGCCAAGCAGCGCCGTGACCTACTTTATCGCGTCGCCGAGCTCATCGAGGCCAATGCTGAGGAGATTGCCTTGCTGGAAAGCATCGACACCGGCCAGCCGATACGGTTTATGAGCAAAGCGGCCGTACGCGCCGCCGCCAACTTCCGCTTTTTTGCCGACCGGGTGGAGTCGGCCAACGACGGCCTCTCCCTGCCCGCCCACGAGCACATGAACTACACCATCCGCCAGCCCATCGGTCCGGTGGGTGTGATTACGCCGTGGAACACGCCGTTTATGCTTAGCACCTGGAAGATTGCTCCGGCCCTGGCCGCGGGCTGCACCGTGGTGCACAAACCGGCCGAACTCAGCCCGGTCACCGCCCAGCGCCTCACCGAGCTGATGCACGAGGCGGGCATTCCCGCAGGCGTCGTCAACCTGGTCAACGGCTTTGGCGAGACGGCGGGCAAGGCGCTCACCGAGCATCCGCTCATCAAAGCGATCGCCTTTGTCGGCGAGACGACCACCGGCAGCCACATCATGCGCCAGGGGGCAGACACGCTCAAGCGGGTCCATTTTGAGCTTGGCGGCAAAAATCCGATTATTGTGTTTGGGGATGCAGATTTGGAACGGGCGTTGGATACGGCCGTTTTCATGAAATACTCCCTCAACGGCGAACGGTGCACTTCCAGCAGCCGCCTGTTGGTGGAACGGCCGATCTACGACGAATTCACGACCAAGCTGGCCGAGCGCGTCAAAAAGCTCAAAGTCGGCCACCCGCTTGACCCCGCCACCGAAATCGGCCCGCTGATCCACCAGAGCCATTGGGAAAAAGTGAGCAGCTATGTGCAAATCGGCCAGGAAGATGGCGCTACGCTCATGGCAGGTGACGGGCAGCATCCCGCCGGACTGACCGATGGCGCGTACATCACCCCCACCTTCTTCAAAGACGCCACCCCTACGATGCGCATCGCCCAGGAAGAAATCTTCGGCCCCTTCCTCACCGCCATCCCGTTTAGCAGCGACGCCGAAGCGCTAGAAATCGCCAACGGCGTCAAATACGGCCTCACCGCCTACATCTGGACCCGCGACGTCAGCCGCGCTTTGAAGATGGCCCACAAAGTGGAAGCGGGCATGGTCTGGGTCAATTCGCAAAACGTGCGCCACTTGCCCACCCCGTTCGGCGGCGTCAAATCCAGCGGCATCGGCCGCGACGGCGGCGACTACAGCTTCGATTTCTACATGGAAACGAAAAATATCAGCATCGCTTTTGGGGATCATCGGATTCCTAAATTGGGCGCGTGAGCGCGGTAAGGTAATCGGTAAACCGTGAACGGTAATCGGTAAGCAGTTTTTACCGATTACGGATTACCGACCACCGATTACCGGCTTTAGAGAGGAGACAATATGCCCGTAAGACACCCTGCAGGGAACCCGCCCTTCAACATCATCCGTATGAGTCATGTGGAATTTGGCGTCACCGATTTGGACGCCTCGCGCAAATTTTATACCGAAATTTTGGGTCTGATTGAAACCGAGCAGATCGGCGACTCGATCTACCTGCGCGGATTAGAGGAGCGCAATCATCACTCCTTCGTTCTCACCAAAGTGGCCGAGCCGCACGTCATCCGGCTGGGCTTCAAAGTCGCCAGCGAGGCGGATTTGGACCGCATGGCCGCTTATTTTGACGCAAAAGGGATGGCCACCAGTTGGACTACCCAGCACGGCCAGGGCCGTACCCTGCAAATGCGCGACCCATTTGGCATGCCATTGGAATTTTGCTACGAATTTGCCCAAGCTGAACGCATGTTGCAGCAGTACGGCGCGTATCGCGGCTGCCACCCCCAGCGCATCGACCATTTCAACTGCTTCACCCCCAACGTCCAGGCCAGCCACGACTTTTGGGCGCTGGAACTGGGCTTCCGCACCACCGAATACACCGTCTCCGAAGATGCCGATCCGCAGCTGTGGGCGGTGTGGATGCACCGCAAAGGAAACATCCACGACATGGCGTTTACCAACGGCACCGGGCCACGTCTGCACCACGTGGCGCTGTGGGTGCCAACCGCCATGCACATCATTCATCTGTGTGACCTTATGTCAACTACTGGCTACTTGAGCAACATGGAGCGTGGCCCTGGGCGGCACGGTATCTCCAACGCCTTCTTCCTCTACGTCCGCGACCCCGACGGCCACCGCATTGAAATTTACACCAGCGACTACCTGACGGTAGACCCAGATCTGGAACCCATCGAGTGGCAGCTGCGCGATCCGCAGCGGCAAACGTTGTGGGGCGCCCCTGCTCCAAAATCTTGGTTCGAAGAAGGCTCCTTGTTTGCAGGTGTAGACTTGCAAACACCAGTGTTAGAAGCACAACCCATCGTCGCCCCGTAATTCACCGGTAGCCGCGGATTCTTGTGTTTACGGCGCGGAAAGAATCCGCGGCTGCTGTTATCTTAAGTTACACGGCCGTTTCACCCCACACCTACCCCTAAACAAAAAAGTGGCCAACGAGGACGTCGGCCACAGCGATTTATTCAATTTCACGCGAAGCGCGGACACTACTCAAGCAGTTAAGCGCGGGCGATTTTTTTCAGCTCGCCAAAGCCAATGAGGCGGAAATTGGCCTCATCCCACAGCCGGTAGCGAATGCATTTGAAGCTTTGTAGCAGCGTCAGCGGCTCTACGTGCAGCTCTGGATTGGCATTGTGGCAAGGCTCCAGATTGTAGTTGGGAATGCGCGGGCTGAGGTGATGAATGTGGTGGAAGCCAATATTCCCGGTGAACCATTGCAAAATTTTGGGCAATTTATAAAACGAGCTGCCTTCGACTGCGGCCGTTGCGTAATCCCAGGCGTTATGCCGCTGCCAGTACACTTCCTCATACTGGTGCTGCACGTAAAAAAGCCAGACGCCCGCCGAGGCGGCCATCGCCAAAATGGAAAGCTGCAAAATAGCATACGTTTTGAAACCAATTGCCAAACTCATCAAAATGGCAATCATCAGCAGGGCTACGTTGGTAAGCCAGACGCTGCGGTGTTCCCGCTTGCGCCCCTTCAGGGGAATGCGATGCACGAAGAGGAAGAGGATTAACGGGGAGATGACAAACAGAACGAGCGGGAAGCGGTAGACTCGGTAAACGGCGCGCCGCCACCAGGGGGAAGCCAAATATTCCTCTACAGTCATCATCCAGACGTCGCCGTCGCCGCGGCGATCCAGGTCGCCGGAGGCGGAATGATGCAGGGCGTGGCCATGCCGCCAGGCAAAGAAAGGGGTGAAGGCGACCAGTCCAGTGATGAAGCCCACAATTTCGTTGGCGCGGCGCGATTTGAAGAAAGCGCCATGACCACAATCGTGAAAAATGATAAAAGCACGCATGGTAAGTCCGGCATTCAAAATGATAAGCGGCAGCGCCAGCCAGAAGGAAATATGGAAAACAGGCACCATTAATACCCATACCAGGAGGTAAGGCACCAAGGTGTTAACGATTTGCCAGATGCTGCGGCGCAGGTCTGGCTGTTGATAGGGAGCCACGGCCGTTTTCCAGGCGCGGCTTTCGGCCAGAATTGGCCGAGTCTGTGATTGTGTCATGTGTTGTCTCCAAATGTGACTCAAGGTTTGAGGGATTCTATGGTGAATTGTAACGGCCGTTTCCTAACAAAACGAGCAATCCGCCACCAGAGAAACAAATTATTAGCAGACACTCACCTCGCCACAACCTCGTAACCACCCTCGTAAGTCAGCCTAACTACGATACAATTGAACAACGGTGAAGATGAAATAACCTCATACCTCTCTTCAGATGGTTCCTTCACTTTTTGCAGCACCGTGGGCAGCATTTTCCCACCCACTATTCTTACTTGTATTGTCATTAATTTGTTTAGGTCCTGATTTATTCCTTGCGCAGGAGGGTTTTTCATGTTGCAACAAAACGATCGTTCGCCAGTGGTTGTCTGGCTAAAAGTTTGTCTATTTTTGTCCTTGTTTATATGGCAGCTTGGTGTGGAACCTGTTAGGGCAGATATCCACACCATTTGTCAGTCCGGTTGTGATTTTGACTCGATTCAAACGGCCGTAAACGACAGCAACGTCACGGATGGGGATATCCTCTCTTTCACCACAGCCCGCGAAACTTATGATGCTTTTACCATCACCAACAAAACGCTGACTTTTCAAGGAAACGATACCGAGATTAATGCTAATGACTCCGGCGCTGTCATTACGATTGTCAATGGCAGTAAAACGGTTTCCTTTGAGGATTTTAGAATCCTGAATGGTAGCAGCAGTGACGGTGGTGGTATCCATCTCACCAGTGGCAATTTGACCTTGACAAATGTCTTGCTCAACAGCAATGATGCCGCTGACCAGGGTGGGTCACTGTACATTGGCAACAGCAACAGCACAGTTACTCTGGATGGCGTGACGATTTCAGGGGGAACGGCCGTTTTGGGCGGTGCCATCTACAACAACGGCACGCTTAACGCCAGTAACCTAACCCTTACAGACAATAACGCCACCAACGGCGGTGGTCTGTATAACGATGGCGCAGCTACTTTGAATGAGCAATCTGCGGTACAAAGAAACACTGCTGCGGAGTCAGGGGGTGGCCTTTTTAATGCTGATGGTGCCACGCTTACCTTGCTCAACAGCGACGTAGCTAACAACGATGCCGCCAATGGCGCAGGGATTGCCAACATCGGTACCCTGCAAACGACCAATATCAATATTGGTAGTCTGAATGTGGCTATCCAAGCGGGTGGTGGCATTCACAATACCGGCCAGGCAACGCTTCTTAACAGCACCGTGGTGCAAAATCAGGCAGATACGGGAGCCGGTATTTACAATGAGGGTACATTAACGGCAAACAACAGCACGTTTAGCCGCAATGCTGGTCCAGGCAATCAACACAACGGCAACGGTCCTGGTCTATACAATCAAAGTGGAACGGCCGTTTTAAACAATGTCACCATTCACCTTACCGTTGGCACCTCCATTTTTGCCAATGGTGGCACGGTCGAGGTGGGAAATACCATTATTTCATCGGCTTTAGGAACTTCTGGGTTAACGGTTTGTGGTGGCGGCGGCAATTTTATTTCCAATGGTTACAACCTGGCCAGCGACCAAAGCTGTGCTTTTCTCACGGAAACGGGTGATATTCAAGGGATCAATCCTGACCTTAATGGCATTACTTCGCCGGCGGAAGGGGCCGCTTACCACAGCCCCAAACTTACTAGCCCGGTGATTGATGCGGGCAATCCGGCAGACCCGGGCAGTGGCGGCAACGCCTGCCTGGCCAGCGATCAACGCGGTTTGGAGCGGCCACAGTCAAAGCGGTGCGATATTGGGGCGGTGGAGATTGTAGTGTATCGAGTTTTTACGCCGTTGGTGATTAAATAATTAGCCAACCTGACAGGTTCTCGGAATGAGCAGGAAATTGAGTCAATTATGTATGCAATGAATCAAAGTAGCGAAGTTCTGCTGTAAACCTGTCAGGTTTTGCTAAGGTGCAGAAGGCGGTCGGCGGCTTTGCTGGCTTCGCTGATGGTGACACCTTCTTGCCAGGAAAACGGCCGTTCCTCACCCCCGCGCCACAACGTAATGACCTGATCCTCTTTGGGTGAAAAGGGGGCAGAAATGGCCGGATTGCTGGGACCAAAAATGGCCAGCGTGGGGCAGCCCATGGCGGCAGCAATGTGCGTCGGCCCAGTATCGTTGCCTATGTACAGATTGGCAATCTCGCCCAGCGCCCCCAATTCTCCCAGGGTGACCCACCCGGCCCAATTGGTGCAGCGCACCGAGGTCATCCCGGCGATGTCGGCTGCCAACGCCCGGTCGTGTTCACTGCCTACCAGCAAGATGCGCGCCTTGTGCTGCCGCACCAGATGGTTGGCCAGCAGCACAAACCGCTCGCTGGGCCAGCGCTTGAGCGGATCTTCATAGACGGAACCCGCGCCCCCGCCCGGATGTATCACGACAAGCGGAACATCACCCAGCCAATCCAGCTCATCGACCAGACGTTGGGTAACGGCCGTTCGGTCATCGTCTGCCGGATAAAAAGCCATGGGCGGGCGCTCGCCCGGCGGCAGATCAATGCCACAGGCAGCGGCGATTGAAAGGTAAACGTCGGTGGCGTGCTGTTGGCCGGTGCGCACGGGGGCCACCAACGTCTGAGCAAAACCGCGCCCGCCAGAGGCCACGCCGATGCGCTGCGGAATGCCCGCCTGCCAGGCTACCCAGGAAAGCATGCTGGAGCGGCCCAAAATAAAGCACGTATCGTATGCCTGCTGCTTGATTTGGTGAATAATCTCGTGCAGGTCACTTTGCGACATGGAGGCGATGCCCAAATCGCCGGTGTCGAGTAGTTCGCGCAGGTGTGGATTTTTAGCGATGGCTGGCCTGGCCCACTCGCTTACGGCCCAATCGAAGCGGGCATTGGGGAAGGCAATGGCCAGCACGGCCAGTAGGGGCGTGGCCAACATCACCTGGCTGAGGCAGCAGGGGTGCAGGATAAGCGCTTTTTGCGGTGGGGTAAACGGCCGTCTTAAAAACCGAAATGGAATGCTGGCCAATCGGGCCAGAGCAGCCGTCAGGAAGGTCTCTTGGGGCATAAAGTTAGCCTGCGGAAGGTTAGGTTTGTTGACTCGGCTCCAGGCAAACCCTCCCGCAGGTTGCTCAGGCGCTCATTCGTCAACGGTGATAAATGATTGAATTTGCTCAAATTTTGCCGGGCCAATGCCGGAGACGCTCATAATTTCGTCGATGGTGGCAAAGGGGCCGTTGGTTTCCCGGTATTCGACGATCTTTTCGGCCGTACTGGGACCAATCCCGGGCAGTGTGTCTAATTGGGCTACATCTGCTGTGTTTATGTTAACTGTTTCGCCAGCGGCGGCCGCGGCCGTATCGCCAGCCAAATCTAGCTCAATCCCTTCGGTGCGCCCGGCTGGGCTGCTAATCACGGCCTGTGTCTGTTCGGCCGTTTCATCGAGGGTGGGCACATAGATTTGCATCCCATCCTGCAATGGTAAGGCCAGGTTAACAACGGCCGTATCCGCCTCCGCCGTAAAGCCGCCCGCCTGCTCAATGGCCTGCTGCAAAATCGCATCTGGGGCCAATTCATACACGGCCGAGACTGCAACTGCGCCGTTGACAAAAACGCGCAGCGGACCGGGTGTTGCTGTGGGATCTGGCTGGGCAGTGGGGGCTGGCGGCTGAATGATAATGTCTGCCGGCTGCACCCGCCCCGAGAGCGTGACCCCTCCTGCTCCCAAAGTAATACCCACCAATAATGTTACAAGGTAAGAAAGTAAATTGCCTTTGTTGAACACAATCATCCCCCAATGATGACGGCCGTTTCACAAAACAACCTGTGCTTTTGCTAGAACCTCTCTTGGAACGACGCTATTTTACACAGGCTGGCACCAGGACACAAACAGCTGCATTTTTCAAAACGGGGTAGTTGAAGTATCTTACATAGTAGAATGATTTTTTGTTAATGGAGAAAAAAATGAGCAACGACACACCCCAGCCACAAAAGCCTAAACCAGGACAAAAGAAAATTGCAATTGATATACCTAAGGAGTTAACGGCCGTTTACGCCAACATCGCCTTTATCAGCCACACACCAGGGGAAATTGTGCTCGATTTTGCCCAGGTACTGCCGCGAATGCCGCGCGGCCGTGTGCTCTCCCGCGTAATTATGTCCCCCATGCATGCCAAAATGTTGCAAAGTGCCCTGGCGCAAAACATCGCCAACTATGAGCGGCAGTTTGGCGAAATTCGGCTGCCCACCAGCCTGGCCGATCAATTCTTCCGTTTTCCACAGCAAGGAGGAGACAAGGATGACGACGATTAAAAAAAACTTTCAGGTTTTTTTAATCGTTTCGTTCCCAAAGTGATACGGTTTCAATGTGGAAGGTTTGCGGCTGCATGTCGATGGGTTGGACCTCGGCTAATTGGTAGCCTGCTTTGGCCAGGGAACGGCCGTCTCGTGCCAGTGTTGCTACGTCTGAACTCACGTAAATCAAGCGCTCCGGTTTGGCGGCGATAATCGCTGTCATCGCCTTGCGTGACAAGCCGTTGGCCCAGGGATGGGCTACCATCAAATCAACCTCTTCAGGCATCAGCTGCAGAACATCTTCTACCTCACCTTCAAAAACATTTACATTGTCCAGATCATCTAAATTGGCTGTCAAATCGGCCACGGCATCCAGGTTGCGTTCCACAGCCACCAGTTCGGCGGCTTGCTCCGCCAAAAAAGCGGTGAGCGTGCCGACACCGCTGTACAGCTCAATGACGTTTTCCTCGCCGGTGAGGGCCGCGTAGCGCAGCACCGTTTCCACGACCAGTTTCATGCCTGCCGGGCTGGGCGTCATCTCCACACCTGGCGAGATACGAAAATCACGGCCGTTTACTTGTTGCACGGAATACAGATCACCAACGAGGGAAGCGGCCGTTTTGTCTGGCAGCACAATGGCTACTGAGATGGGAAAATCTGCCTCCAACTCTGGCGGCTCCACCCCATCTACCTCGATGGCTGCCAGCAGTGCCTCATCATCCCCAACCCGCAAAGAGAGCTTGCGCAGGCCGGGCAAATCCAGCTCCACATCATGCAGCAGGGCCACCAGTTCGGGGCGCGAGATGGGGCATTCTTCAATGGGAATGACTTCGCGCTTGACCGGTGACCAGTATCCGAGACAGCCGTTGCCCACCGGACTCAGCACCATTTCTACCTGATACGCCCACGGTTCAGAGTTGGGCAATGTTGCCTGTACATTAGCCTGCTTAAAGCCACCCAGCCGCGCCAGCTGATCTCGCACCACGTTTTCTTTGGCTGCCAGCTGTGCCTCGTAGGACATATGTTGAAAATGGCAGCCACCACATACCGCAAAATGCTGGCAGCGAGGCGTTACCCGCTCTGGCGACGCTTGCAGCACCTGCACCAGCTCCGCCTGGGCATACTTGTTCTTTTGCGACACAATCTGCGCCCGGACTTTTTCTCCAGGTATGGTCAGCGGCACAAAAATTGTGCGCCCCCGGCTGGCCCGGCCAATCGCCGAGCCGCCGTGGGCCATCTCCGTTATATCCAGCGTAATCTTTTCCATGAGGTTCTATACTCGCGACGCAATCACCATTGTAAAAGTGGCAATAAACCAATGAATCAACCAGGGATACAAAAACGATTCCGACTGCCAGGCGATAAAGCCAAAGCCCGCTCCGCCAAAAATCGTGCTCAATGTTTCTACCTCCGGTTTGCCCAAATGCATAAAGGCAAATGGCACTGCCTGTAGAAAGATGGCCGCCCCAGGCCCAAAAGCGCGCGCAAAAGCAAACAGCATCAAGCCGCGCCACATAAATTCCCAGCCAAACAGATCAACGCCGTTCAAGTAAATAATGCGCCAAATCTCTTGCGGGGCACGCGCTTCGTAATATTGCTGCATCCCTGGCTGCCGGGCAACAAACCATAAAATAATGGCCATCCCGGTGCAGGCGCCTACGACCCAGGCCAGCCCTGTTTGCCACTTACCCAAACGAAACCCATACTCAGCAGGAGATTCGCGAAAAAGCAGCAGGATTACCAGCATAGGAATGACAAAATACCAGATCATACGATCATACGCCTTGGTGCTGGTGATTTTATGCCCGTAATAGTCCAGCATCGGTACGATGGTTGCCAAAATGATCAGGAATGTTAACTTTAAATCAAACTGCACACCGCCAATTGTCACAGCCACGCTCCTCACACGAAACCTCCCGCAGGCTCACTTTTAGAGGATGCCAATAAATGAAACCTGCGGGAGGTTACTTTGCACAATAGGGGCGATTATAACAAAAAAAGCCCGACCTGATGGCCGGGCAGTAATTCAATATTTAGTTGATGAAACGATTGTTTAAGCGGCTGCGGGAGTTCCGAGCATTTCGCCTAAAACACGTTCAATGGCCATGGTGTGGCTGCAGTATCCACGGGTGTGGAAGAAGCTACAATCACAATTCCACTGGCCAGATTCATAATTAATGTTATGAACGCCACCGCTATCCCCTTCAAGCCGGACATTAAAAGAATCAAAACTGAACCGTTCGGGCTCCTGTGCGTAGAACTTTGATTTCTCAATCTTTCCAATCATTCCATAGTCCATAATTTTTTACGCTCCTCTCTGCATAAGGTTAAGTAAGGGACTTCCGGTTAATAGAAACAAAAAACGCACGCAAAATGCGTGCGCTGCCGGTTAACTTTTTTGTGCTTCAACTGATGATTTTATGATTTTATCATCCATGTTCCAAGTATAACGTACAAATAGTTGATGTCAATGGAGCAAGATGACGATTTACCTATTTTTAAGCTGTAAATATATCCTTCTTATGACTCTGCCTGGGGGATGGTAAATTGGAAGGAAGTGCCCTCGCCTAACTTGCTTTCTACCCAAATTTCGCCACCGTGCAGCTCGATAATCCCTTTGGTGATGGACAAGCCCAGCCCGGTGCCTTTGGCCTGGCGAATATTGGGATCATTGGAGCGGAAAAATTTGGTAAACAGTTTTTCCAGGTCTTCGGGGGAAATGCCGTAGCCGCTGTCTTTTACACAGCAATACACCATGGGCAGCATCTCGTCTGAATCTTCCTGGGCCACCATGCGCGTCATAAATTTGAGGGTGACGTCAGTGTCTGGAGGCGAGTATTTGCAAGCATTGCTCAGAAGATTGGTGAGTACCTGCACCATGCGTCCACGGTCTGCCATGACGAGGGGCAGTTCTTCCGGCAGCTCCAGGTGAACGCGAATCTCTTTTTCATCGCATAGTCCTTTCACGGTTTGCATCGTTTCGTTTACCACGTTTACAAAGGAGGTGGGAGCCTGTTCGATGTGCAGCTGACCAGTTTCAATGCGAGAGATGTCGGTGAGATCCTGAATTTGCTGGCTCATGCGCCGAATGTTGGCCGCCATGATTTCCAGGAAGTTATGCTGCTGCTCGGTGAGTTCACCCGTCATGCCAGACAGCAGCAAATCGGTGTAGCCGCGCAGCGAGGTCATGGGGGTTTTGAGTTCGTGGGAAACCATCGAGACAAATTCGGATTTGGCCTGGTTGGCTTCGTTGACCTTGTCATAGAGGATGGCGTTGGCGATGGCGGCAGCGGCATGGTTGGTAATGCGCACGGCCGTTTGCAAATCTTCCTCCGAATACTTACCAATCACATCGCTCTCAATAGAGATGACACCAATGAGCTGTTGTTTGTTGATGAAAGGCAGCGTCATCTGAGCGTGGGTATTGAAGTTGGCCGTGACGTAATTGGGTTCCTCATGCACATTTGCGGCATTGTGGGGCTGCCCAGAGTGAATGACCTGGCCAATTAACCCTTTTTGCGCCGACAGCTTGGTCTCATCAAACGTCTCGTCATAGCCTTGGGTCACGGCACGGAAGATTTCACCTTCTTCGTCAACCAGGGCAATTGCGCCGGCGATGGCCTGGTAAATGCTCAACATGCGGTTGAGCGTCAAGTTCAGCACATGATCCAGATCAAGCGTGGTGTTTAGATCGCGATCTAGCTGCTGCAATAAGGAAAGCTCATCGACGCTTTTTTGCAGCGCGTCATCGGTTTGGGCCAGCAGGCGGGCGTTTTCCATGGCTACCACTGCCTGCCCGGCAAAAGCGGTCAGCAAGCTTTGGTCTTCCAGGGTAAATGAGGCCCCATTTTGCTTGTTGATTACCTGGAGGATGCCCAAAACGGTATTTTGCCGCACCAGCGGCACGGTGAGGATCGACTGGGAGTTGAAGTCTGAGCCGGCATCTACGGCCGAAAACCACCGTTCATCTTCCTGTACCCGGTTGGAGATAATGGCGCGGCCGGTTTGTGCGGCCGTTCCGGCCAGGCCAGCACCCAACGGCAACCGCCGTCCCACCAAACCGTCACTGGATGGTCCGCGCGCGACGCGGAACTCCAGCTCGCCATCTTCTTCTCGGGTGATCATGAAGGTGCCTGCTTCCGTGTCCAACAGCTCAATCGCTTTGTCCAGGATTAGCTCCAGCAGCGGATCCAACTCTTTGGTGGAAGCCAGCGAGAAGGTGACCTGGTTCATAATTTCCAGCTGCTCGGCGCGTTCTTGCAGGCGCTCGTTGGTTTCAATACGCTCCAAAGCAGTTGCGGTGCGGTCAGCAAAAACGGTGAACAGCTGCTGCTGCCGGGCGCGGATTTTGTACGCTGGGTCGCGATAAAAGGTATGAATCGCGCCAATCGTGTCGGCACCGGCATTGAGTGGGGCGGCGATCCAGGAACGGCCGTGTTCGTCTTCCTTCACCACCATCTGCCCCATGTTCACCACTTGATGAATAGCAGGGTCGGTCACAACCTGGTCCGGTCCTTCTTTATCGTCGTACCGCTCGCCGTTTTCCAGATAGAAAACGGTATATATTTGTTTGGTCGTTTTATCGCGCAGCGAGATGAAAAAGTCATTGATGCCCAGCAGCCGCTCAAAGTTAGTGAAAACCAGCTCCAGCAGGGCGTCAAAATCAATGGTGAAGTTGAGTGCCTGAGAAAATTGGCTGAGCATATCCAGCTCAGTAACGCGCGTTTCTAGCCGGCGAATGACGTTGGCCCGCTCCATGCCAATGAGCGATTGGTCTACCAGCGAACTGATATAGTTGATTTCAGCCGGGCGAAAATGCTGCCGGTTTTTCTTAGGGGAGAGGGAAAGCCAGCCTAGCAGCTCGCGTCCGTTATTGATGGGTACCAGAACGGCCGCATCTAACGCCTGCACCGCAGCACTTTGTTCAGTCAGCGGCTCGGGCCAGGCCCGCGTTTCGGTTAGATCGATGGGCCCATTGGTCTGGCTCATGTAGGTTACCAGCGGGGACTCCACATTGAGCCGCCCGGCCATATGGTTGTTGTAGCTGCTGTAATAGTTCATCTGGGCATCAGGCAGAAACAGGTGTGGTGTGGTGTCTGGCACGCCGGAAGAAACGTATTTGAGCAGCGTATGGGCAACCTGGTCGGTGTTTACGGCCGTTGTCAGTGCCCGGTTATAGGAGCGCAGCAGCTTGTCTAAAGCGACTGGTTCGCGGAAGAAAAGCTGGTCAATTGCCTCTTGCAGCCGGGTGCGCAGTGGATTAAACAGCAGCACCAATATCACCACCAGCAGAGAGAGCACAACCGGATTATCGGTTACGGTGCCAAACGTATTGGTGATGCCAACTGTCACCAGTACAAAGGCGATCAGCAGTAGCCCGGTCATCAGCACGTAAGACAGGGAGCGGCGCATGACCTGGTCCACATCCAGCAAGCGGTAGCGAATAATGGTATAGGCAATGGCTAAGGGATAAACAACCAGCGGTGGCAGATAAGAGGCCGACGGTAGCCAGGCGACATCAATCATTTGCGAGGCAGGAATGAAAAAGAAAATCAGCGGTGTAAAGGCCAACAGGCTGCCGACCAAAATAATCCGTGCCTGCTGCCGCACCAGCGGTGAAGGGGAACGGTAGCCCCGGTAAGCCATCATCAGGATGGAGGTGAGAATGGCCAGGGCATTAAGCAAAAAGAGGGTGCGCCAGGGAATCGCGTAATGCCAGGCGTTGGCGGGATCGAATAACCAAAGCTGGGCCCACACACCGGCTGCTAAACCGGGCAGTAAGGAGAACCACCGGCTGCGCGGGTATTTTTCTACAAAGCTCATTTCATGGGGGAAAACGGCCGTTAACCAAACACAAAATCCCGGCGTGAGCGACAAAGCCAACAGCCAAATCCGGCCAAACTCATGGGTGGTCAATATGTTGAACAGGGCACCCACCGCCAGCGCGGCGAAGGCCATGAACAGGGCAAATACCTGGGCCGCTTCTGCCCTGGGCCGCACAGAAAAAGTCCACACGCCAATAATAAACATCACCAGTCCGGTAAGATAAAACAGGCCAAACTGATTCCAAATGCTTAAACTGGTTAAGGAAATAATGGGGAGTTCGACAACGCGCTCCGGTTCCGGATTGTTCGGTGCGGGGTCGGAACCGGGCGGTGGCTGCACGAGGGTGAGGCGAACCGTCTCGCCCAATTCTTTGCCGGTGACGGCCGTCTGGAATTCTTCAATTGTGGCGATCGGTTGGCCATCAACGGCCGTAATCCGATCTGGATAACCCAACAGCGGTGAGTCTCCTTGCGTAGGCCATTCCGGCTCACCAGAATCATTGACTACCAGATTGGGATCGATGAAGAAACCAAGGAAGGGGGTTTGCGCCCAGCGCAGGGCAGAAAAAGGCAGCAAAACGTAAATAATGCCGCTAACCAGCAGCAAAAGTCCCACCGTACCGATTCGAAGATGGTTATAGCGTTCCGCTGTCACAAATAGAAGACCCTTCAAACTCGCTTGTCAATCGAGGCGCTTTTTTATGGTTGAAGACGGATACTTGATAATAATAAGCGATCATCAATGTAGTGTCCATCCTCGGCTACAATATTCTGTGGTGCTTTTGTAACAGCGTCAATTAAGGTGACGTGAATACCATAGGAACCGGGGGCTAAAGTGGCATCCAGCGGCAAAATATGGGAGTCGGCCACGATTTGGCCTTCCTGCCAGCTATTGGTGGGGACAGAGGGAGGCAGAGAAACGGCCGTTACCAACGCCGGCTGCCATTCCGGGCAGGGCAGTTCGCATAAAGCTACTTCAACCAAATAATCCGGCGGCGCGTCTCGCAGCGCTTCCCAGTAAAGCGTTACTTCCAACGAATCACCGGGGGCCAAAACCCGCTGGTTATATTCGTAGCCGGTGAGGCGCAAATCGTTAAAAAAGTTCTGGTTTAGCAAATTGGGGAAGGATTGTCCATCATTCCGCCAATTATCCACTTCGGCTATAGTCATCTCGTTTAAGTGCAGCGCGTCACCTAAAAAGGTGCCGTCATTGGCGGCGATGCCCAGCCGGTAGCCGTTTTCGCCCGGCGCGTATAGGCCAATTTGCAGATCGACTGTGGCTGGCGTGTACATCGTTTCGCTGGCGTGCAGGCGAATGGAGTCGATGAAGCGATCGCCCGGCTGCCACTGGCTGCTGGGGAAGCTGCCCAATCCAGGATGAGTATCGCGCTGGGCAATCAGCGTGCCGGTTTCCTGATCAATGAGATGCACAAAGAGTAAAAAGTTGCCCGGCGGCTGGCCGATTACTTCCCAGTATAAATCGAGCGTCAAATAGCCGCCAGGCTGCAAGGTTGTGCTGTCCAGCTTGTAGCCGCGCAAAATAGCGAAGCTGTCGAATTGGGCGTTGATGGGATTGGGTACGGCCGTATCCGCTGCAAACGTCTCCGGCCGGCCAAAAGCGTCTGCCAGGTAGCCAAAAATGGCGATGATGGTGAGGGTGGCCATGCCCAAATTGACAATGATAGCTAAAAACGGGACAGGAGACTGAAGGCTTGTCCTGAGCGCAGCCGAAGGAGTAGAGATTGGTTTGGGTGGTGAGATGAGATCGAGCCAGGCGGAAAGGCCGTAGAAGGTGAGCAGCGCCAGGGCGGGTAGGGCCGGGAAAAAGAAGCGCCCCATCGCCCCCGCTGGACTAACGAGCAAGTAGTTGAACACTACGGCAAAAAAGAGAGCCACATCAAGGACAAGCAAAAGTAATGCTACGGCGCTTGACCCCCTCCCTAACCCTCCCCCTAGCAGGGGGAGGGAACTTGGCTCCCTCTCCCTTGAGGGAGAGGGTTGGGGTGAGGGTGAAAACCGCGAAAGCAAAGGCCCCAATCGCAGCACAAGTCCTAACAGCCCAATCCCCACCAGCCAGCGTAGGCCAATGTAGATGCTGTCCGGCAGCGGCACCTGGCCGTAGCCAAAGCGGCCCCATAGGCTGGTCCAGGTGTAGGGCAGTTCAAAGATGGCTACGCCCCAGCTTTCGGCCGGATTGCGCACGCCCCACAGCTCGGTAAGGCGCTGGAAGCCGGTGGGCTCGCCATACAAAATTTGGTTACGCACAAACCACCAGCCGGCCAGCAGCAGCGTCAATCCGGCAATAAGCAGGTTGACCTCCAGCCACAGCCGCCACTGCTTTTTGCGCCAGGCCACCCAGGTTACGGCCGTTTCAATCAATAGCGCTACAGCTGCCAGGTTAAACTTGCTCAGCAAGGCCAGGCCAAACAGCGCGCCTAAAACAATTCCCCAGCGGCGGGACAAACCTGTGTCTGACTGCACCAATTTGACGCTGGCCAACAAAACGGCCGTACCGCTCAGTGCGGCAATCACGTCGTTATTAATCGACCCGGCCATGTAGACAAACATTGGGTTAAAGGCAACGAAGGCCGTGGCACCAAGAGCGAGAGACGGCCGTTTGGGCCAAAGCGCTGTGCCCAGCAGCCAGGTCAGGTACACCACGCCCGCGCCAATCAACACATTTAGCCCGCGCACAATATGAGCCGCCAGCGCCTCGCCAGACCAGGGAAATGCTTCTGCGGCCGTGTGCAAATAAAGATTCTTATTGTCGTCCCCAACTTCCCAGTAGCGATATTGCCAGAATGGATTTTCTTCCGGCTGGGAGCAAACAGGGCGGCCGGTGTCAATCCAAAAGGTTGTCAACGCTCCCAGCGTGTAAAACAGCGGTGGGTGATGCCCTTGCGCACTGCAACCTACTTCTCCCTGCACCGGCAGCCGCTTAAGTTGAATGATATGCTGCACAAAACGATAATGGCGCAGTTCGTCGGTTGCTTCAAACAGCGGATTAATCACGCTGGAGGCAAAAGACAAAACGACAAACCCCAGCAAAATGAGGGCAATCGGTTGTTTGAACCGGGAATTCTTCCCCATGGCTGACTGCGTCACGTTAATCTCCAATCTCTAATCTCAAATGATCACGGCCGTCCGTTGTGAGGATGCGCTCCCCGGTCATCGGATCATACAGGCCGAAGACGGCCACTTCGGCCTTGCTCAGTGCAGGCGTTTCCGCCACAGTCCCTTCCGGCAGTTCAAGCCAATGGTGCTGCAAGAAAATGTCGCCTGGCCGCAGCGTCACCGGATCAACCCACAGGCCATCGTCCCCGGTTAAAAAGTTGCCTTCGGCGTCTAGCAGCTGGGCAAACACCTGCAAGCGTGGTCCAGCGTATACGCCCGGCGGTGGCGGATTGCTGATGAGCGGTATCGCTGGCAGTTGCAGCGTTTCACCCACCTGCCAGCCTAGTTCCAGGCGGTTGGTTTCGGGGTCGAAAACGGCCGTTAACCAGCAAAGTCCATTCGTAAAACAGATGCGCTCTTTAGGCCGCTCGGCCAACATTTGCGCTTCCGTTTGCGCCAGCCGATAGTAGCCAGGTGACACTGGGGGTGCAACCGGATTTAGCAAAGATTTATACGACGCGGCTGTGTCCGGAAATCCAACAAAACTTTGAGGCGGACTGAGCAAAATGGCTCGTTCGACATTAAACCAACGAGGGCGAATCTCATCATTGTTATGTAAACCAATGTCGAGTGCTATCCGATCCCACGGCCCCGCCAGCAGGCCAGAAATGCCAAAATCAGTCATTCCTGGATTTTGTTTGACATAATCAGCCACATCCTGAATATCGGCGCGGTACAAAAAACGCACCATTCCCCGCTCCGGCCACCGTTGAAAATAGTCTGGCAAATCACGCATGGAAATACTGCCAATCAGGAGCAAAGCTGCCAAAATAACTGTAAGCGATTGGAGATTGGAAATTGGAGATTGAGCATTGCGCCAAAATCTCCAATTTCTAATCTCTAATCTCCCAACAACCAGTGCCGCTAAAATATAGGTGGCCGGCTGGGCCAGAATGGTGTGCCCCAGGCTGGCCGGTGGTACGCTGATAAACGCTGGCGCAATGCCCGCCAGCCACCACAGCAGCAAAAAGGCCGCCGGCAATGCCCGCTGGGCTGCTTCCTGATTGATTTGCCGGCGGCGCAGCCATTGCCCCACGGGGAGTAAGCCCTCGACTGCTGCCAGCAGCACGCCGCCCCAGAAAAAGATCGCGCCAACGATACCAAATAACGGCCGTCCAGGGATGTTGTACAGCCATTCATCGTCGCCGGTGGCGTGGAACATGCCCAGGGTGATGGTGATGTACTCTTGCAGCGGGGCAAAGTTGCCCTGGCGTGCTTCCACCAGGGGCACGGCTAATTCCGCCACCCGCGCTTCCGATTCTGGTTGGGCTTGCAGGGTGACGATAAGTGGAATGGCGAGGACGGCCGTCACCCCCAGCATCACCAGCCACGCACGCCACTGTTTTTGGCAAGACGGCCGTTGCACCAGCCACACAAATCCCATAAACGCCAGCAAGATCAACGGCACACCCCGCCCGGCGAAGTAGGTGTAGAAGCCTAGCCCCATGAACAAGGCAGCAGTTAAGTAATTGGAGATTGGAGATTGGAGATTTTCTCTGGTCAATCTCCAATCTCTATGCTTGAAGCCATTCCAGAAAAAGTAAAACGCCGCCAGCGTCAGCACCGGCAGCAGCACATGGCGCAGGCCAAAACGAGAATACATTAGCCCCCAAAAGCTCACGGTGAGTCCGGCTGCGGCCGTTAGACCCACGCGGTGGCCAAACAGCCTGCGCCCCACCTGGTAGGTTAGCGGCACGGCCAGCGTGCCCAAAAAGGCAGAAAGCAGCCGAATCCCGACCCAGTTGGCGCCAAACGTGCCCAGCATGATGGCGTTGAGGGCGTGGTATAGGGCTTCGTGGCCGGAGGCATCGGCGTAATAGACGGCCAGTTCGCCATCCAGCACGTGCTGCGAGATGACCAGCGAGTTGATCAGCTCATCATCGCGCCAGCCGGGCGGCAGGTGCCCCAACTGCCACAGCCGCAGGACAAAGGCCATAAAGGTGATGGCCAACATCAGCCAAAAGTCGCTCCTATGCCTGTTCACTGCTCACCAGCCTGTTGGTCAAGTTTGTAAACTTGACCTACTTTCTGACGTTGTAGTTCCTGGCTCTTTTTCATTCTGTGACCATGAGTTCAGTTAATTGAAGATTATCGCCAACGGCCGTTCCATTTTGCTGCACCGGCAGCCGCTGCGTTTGTTCACAGGCTGGATCCAGGCAGTTATACAGGCCAATGGTGAGGGGATAGCGGCCTACGGCCGTTTCCGCCGGAATCTCAACCTCATGCAGCTGCACCAACCAATCCCCCGCCACCCAACTGCCGCTCGGCGCATCCAACCGGTCCGCCTGGGCCAGGGGGATGCCATCTGGCCCGACAACATGGGTAAACAGCCGCAAATCGGGCGATGCGGCCTGCACCTGCCAGACGGTGACAAGCTGTACGCGCTCACCCGCGGCCACTTGTTCCGTCGACAAATCATACCCGATCAGCTCTGCCGCGCTGCCAAACCGGGCCGGCTGCGGCGTGAGCCACGTTTGCCATGCCGCCAGAGCATCATCTGCCCCAATGCGATAAACCCAAATCGGGCGATCCGCATCCGATGGGCGGAGGGGCAGCGTGTCTTGGAGAACGGCCGTTGCCAAATAAGGTTCCAACGCCGGCGGCAGTGGCGCAAATCCGGAAAAAACAACGAGTGCTTCATCTGCGTCTGGCACAAGCAGACTGCCCCGGCCATCAAACCAGCGCGGCTGGCTGGCGTCAGCGGGCAGCGTCATTTGTGCCAGGGCAGGCGTGTGGAATGGACCGGGCGTGATGGTGGAAATGCTGGCACTGAGCGATGCCGAAGTGGCTGCATTTGCCCTGTCTTGCTCCGCTAGATAATCCATGACGGCCGTCATTGTGCTTTCATACTGCACCCGCACTTCCGGCGCATTAGCCCAAGTGCCAAAATAATCCCGCACGGTGACAACGGCCGTTCCACCAAACAACAAAATCACGCCTAACGTACCCACCACTTGCCACTTGCTACTTGCTACTTGCCACAGCCTGTCAAGCGCCAACGCCGGAAACAAATATAGCACCGGCTGCATCCCCATTCCCTGCGTCATGCTCAGCGCCGGCCCGGTAATGAGCACTGGTGCCAGACCGCCCAGCAGCCAAATTAGCGCTGCGGCATACGCCAGACGGCCATCTGGTGCTGCTAACGGCCGTTCTCCGCCACGAAACAGTTGCCAGACCGCCAACCCGACACCGAGGTAGTACAATAAACCCATGATTGGCTCCAGCAACGGCCGTCGCGGAATGTTGTAGCGCCAGGCCGAATCGCCGGCAAAGGTGAAAATTGCCAGCCCGCCTTTGATGTTGGACCACAGCAGCGAAAAGTCGCCCTGGAGAACGGCTGTGAGCGGCTTACTCAATTCATCAATGCGAACCTCAGCGGCAGGGTTTGCCCGCAAGTAAGCAAAAAGTGGCAACGCCATCACGCCGGCCACCAGCAACACAACTACTGTTCCCGGCAAAGCCTGGCGCAGCCAGTTGCGCTGCCACAGGCTACCCAACAGCAGGAGCGCCGGAAACAGCAGCCACAGACCGCGCGCGGGGATGTAGGTGTAGAAGGTAAGGCCGAGGAAGATGCCAGCAAGTAAAAAGGGAGAAGTGAGAAGTGAAAAGTGAAAAGTGGGCGTGTTTTCACTTTTTAATCTCCAATCTCCAGTCTCCAGTTTTTGCAGGGCACGCCAGAAGAAATAGAGAGCCAGGGTGAAAAGGGCGGGCAGGGTGATGGAGCGCAGGCCTTGGCGGGCGGCCATGACGGGCCAGAAACCCACGGCCAGTCCGGCGGCCGTCAGCAGGGCGACGCGATTTTTGAAGGCGCGGCGGGTCCAGGCGGTCATGGCCCCAATCATGAGCAGGCTGAAGAGGACGGCCGTTCCTCGCAGCACCCATCCTTTTTGGCCCAGCAGGGCCATCATGCCTGCCGTAGCGTAGTCAAACAGCGGTTCCCGACCATAGCCCACGGTAAAATAGATTTCACGCGATCCATTGAGAATGGAAACGGCCGTAATGCCATGATCAGCTTCATCGTGGGTGAGTCCAGGGGGAATGGTGGTGAGGTGAAAGAGGCGTAGGGAAACGGCCGTTAACAAAATCAACAGCAGCCAAAAATAAAACCCTGTTCGCTTCTCCACATCCAAAAAATCGCGCATCATCGGCGGATATTACAAGAGCCATACGACAGAGACAAATACGGCATCCCTGCGTTTACACAACAAAAAAAGCGCCACGCAAAAAATTAGCGTGGCGCTTCCAAAATGTAGGTAATCAAAAAGATTTAATCGGGCGGTTGTGAATCAGTTCGCCAATGCTTCTTTCGCCAGGTCTACAACGGCCGCAAAAGCAGCTTCGTCTCGCACGGCCAAATGAGCCAATGCTTTCCGATCTAGATTCACATTTGCCAGTTTCAATCCGTGTATAAAACGGCTGTAGCTTAGATCATGCATCCGTGTGGCCGCGTTAATGCGCGTAATCCACAAGCGGCGGAACTCGCGCCGACGGACGCGGCGGTCCCGGTATGCATACCAGTAAGATTTCATCATGGCCTCGTTGGCGCGACGGAACAGTTTGCTCCGCGTGCCCCACTGGCCTTTAGTCATTTTTAATATTTTTTTATGACGACGTTGGGTTGTAAACCCACCTTTAACTCTCATTTTGTAAACCTCGCGTTTGTAGCCTGGCGCTCAAGCCGTTTCTGCTAAGAAAGACCGAGGCCAGGCAGCGAATCATCTCAGTAAAATAATTAAGCTGGCGGATTTGCCTTGTACTTCTTTAAGTACGGGGCCAATCGTTTGATACGTTTAATATCGCCAGAGTTCTCAACAACCAGCATACGGCTAAACAACCGCTTGGCCCGCTTAGATTTACGCCGGCGCAAATGGCTCTTGCCGCCTTTGGTGCGTACAATCTTGCCGCTGCCAGTCATGCGAAAACGTTTGGCCGCCGCTTTGTATGTCTTCAATTTGTATTTTTTCTTTTTTGCCTTAGCCATTTTGTCCTCTCAAGTGAAAGTGCCTGGAATATAGAGTTTTCCAGAATATTCTACTTTCACACAAAAGCCCCCAGAGGGGCTTAGTTTTCTGACCTACATTTTGTTATGTTGTGAAAAAACAACAGATAGCAAAATCAGCTTAAGAGCATCAAAAACTAATCTGTTGGATTCAGTAAGAGTGTCATCGACCAACCTTCCAGCTTGGGCGCCTGTTCCACTTCGGCCAAATCACTCAATTCTTCAGCAATTTCTTCCAGGGTCTGTTGACCAATTTCTGGATAAGTGATTTCGCGCGCCTTAAAGCGGACCTGGAATTTGACCTTTTTGCCCTCTTCAAGCCATTTTTTGGCTTTATTAACGTAGACGTCGCGATGGAAGTCGGAAGTTCGGGGGGTCAGTCGAAGCGTTTTGATTTCAATTTGCTTCTGCTGCTTGCGCGCTTCCCGTTCCCGCTTTGTCTTTTCGTAGGCAAACTTGCCGTAATCCATAATGCGGCAAACTGGCGGATTGGCGTTTGGTGCAACTTCTACCAGATCTAGTTCGGCCTCTTCGGCCATTTGCAAAGCTTGATTGGTAGGCACAACACCATGATTCGTGCCTTCATGGTCAATCAATCTGACTTCACGAACTCGTATACGCCGATTGATACGATATTCCGGGCCTTTATCGACCCTTGTACGATTACTACTACGCCGTTTTCGAATAGCTAATGTTCTCCAGTTATTAAAGTGTGCAATTAAAGAAACAAATAGTCCGGTCAAAAGACCGGAACGCAACAAAAATCATATCACAACGGTCTGGTAGCGTCAAACAATTTAAGCTGATTTTCTCCTGATTGACTCGTAGAGGCGGGGAAACGGCCGTTTCTCCACCCTCCTTCTTTGCTCAGCATACCGTGCCTGGTGGCTAATTTCAGTGCGTTAGCGTGGTTAACCGCGCCGAATTATCAGGAAACGTGGGGCTTGTGAGCAGGCGATTGCCCGTTTCTGGCTGATAAATTCCAACCTGTAGATGGAAAGTTCCGCTGGGTACGGCCGTTAAGTCAAGCGTCAGCTGGTCAGTCACGTATTCATCGGCCAGCCAAAAATTGGTTGGATATTGCCAATTCTGTGGCACATAATCTTGCTGGGCCACGACGCTGCCGGTGGCTTCATCCACGACGTGGACAAATATTTTGTATGAATGCGCAGGCTTTTGCCGGGCATGCCAATAAAGGGTGAGAGTAAGCGAAGTCGGCGCCTGTGCCAAATCATAGCCAACCAGGGCCAGTTCGTCGCCAAAGGTAATATCTACAGGTGTGGTGGGCGTGGGCGGATCAAAGGTGCGGGGAAATGGCTCAATCGTTAGGGGAACGGCCGTTACCATTTGTTCTGGAGGCGCCTCAGCTGCCGGTTGATAAATTGCGACCTGATACGATCCATCGGCCAGGGTTGAGTCAATCTGCAACTGATACGTTCGCCGCAGCAAGCCTTCTGCAAAACGGCCGTTTTCTGGGGAATCCGTCACTTCATGCCCACAGCTTGTTTGCTGCACGTTTGTTTTGTCATCAACCAGCGCAAGGCAAATTTCATTCTCTGGTTCAGTAAACCCGTCAGAAACCAACCAATAGGTTTGAATCTGTACCCAGCCTAACTGCGTTGTTTGGGCAGGTACCGCTTTGGCTCCGGCTAAAACAAGATGCTCACTCACCACTGGTTTGTCGGCAAATGTCTCTGCTAAATGCGTTGTGTCGGTTTGGTAAACAACAACCTGCGCATCTTCATAATAAGGCGGCAGCAAAAACCACGCCTGCCACGTTTCCAGTTCGGCTTCTGTTAAAAACGGCCGATGCAGCACAATGTAGCGAATATCCGCGGTGGCTAGCATTTCTAACTGCGCCGAAATGTTCATATCCTCGTTTGGGGGCAGATTGGGATTTACCCGGTCCAGATGGTGCAGCAGCGGCGTTTCCCTAATAAATGCATAAGCTTCACGCGGCGGGCGCGCCACATTCCCTTCAACCATCGCTTTGCCATGGGTGATTTGGTACAGCATGTATTTTTCCTCATGTTGCAGATCCATGGGTACTTCTACCAGACCGTACCTTTCGGAATCCTGCGCCACCGTTTGGTACCAATCAGGTACGGAAAGCGGCAGCCCGGGAAAAGGGACCATTGCAAATTCAAACCAGATGAGACCAATCAGCAGCACCCAAATGCCGAGCCTGTACCATTGGTTTTGCAATCGGCTTTCCAGCCAGCCATATCCCAGGGCCGCTAAAACGGCAAAGGGAATTGGCAGCAAAACATTAAAGCGATTGGGCGCGCGCAAAATGGGAATGATGATCTGCTCATAGAGCCAAATATGCGGCATGGTAAACAGGCGATTTCCCCCAACTTCCAGCACGGGACCCAAGGCCAAAAACATGAAAAAAAGCGCCGATCCCCACCAAAAGATAATGGATCGTTTTTTGGTAAACAAGGCGAGCAGTGCCAAACCAACAACGGTATAACCCAAAAACGGTACGTGAAACGGCACCGAATCCAACTGCATAATTGCCTCACCCCAAAGTGGATGGAACGGGCTGGGCTGGAGAAAATGGACCAAATCGGTAAATTCAAAAAAAAGGTCCTGGGCAAATAAATCGCCGGGATTGTCGCGGGTGAGTTGATACCAAAGGATAGACAGGACAAAGGGGGAGAGGCCAACGGCCGTAATAACCGCCGCCACACCAAACTGCTGCCATATCTTTTTACTGGTCAACTGTTTTGTTTGCCACAGGAGGTACAGGGCATAGAGGCCAATGAGCAGCAGGCCGATCAACAGCAGCTGCACCCGAACGCTGCCTAAGAGACAGATGAAAACGGCCGTAAAAACTAAATCCCGTCTTTTTTTGTGCAGGATAAAGCGCCGTAAATGGCGCATCGTTAGGGGGATAAAACCAATAACAATGAGGTTAGGATGATGAAGCTGAGTTGTGATAAAAGGCCAGGTTGCCCCGATGACGCCGGCCAGTAAAGAAGCCCGTCGCGATTCGGTGATATCTTTGACAAATAGATAAAGCGCATACCCATTAAAAGCCAGAAAGAGAAGCAGCGTAAGGGTATATGCCGGTGCCAGGCCAACGAAAGGGTTTAGCAAAAACCAGGCAGCAATATTAAACCAGGCAACATTGTGATTAAGTAGGGAAACGCCGACCGGAAAAAACAGTTGATCTGTGTAAAGGGGATTTATGCCATTTTCTAGAGCTTGCCCAAACCAGTTGAAGACCCATAAATGGACAAATGCGTCACTTTCTGTGCCTGGTATATGCGTGCCTAATTGGGTAAGCAGAGGCCAGGTAAAGAGTGCGACTAAAACCACGTAAAACAAAATCGGCCCAACATTGTCTAAAAAAGCGGCCCATCTTGCCGGCACGTGGAGTCTATCTTGCTTAGACGAGAGCATAACCTACTCAAGTAATCGGCTCAATCACCTGAGTTTTCTGCAAAACTTTTTGCCGATTACAAGAAACCAAGCTGCATTTTTACTGCAAAACAATATTGAGAAATATTAAAAGGATAAACATGACGCCAGCCAGGATAAATACACGACGTAAATCTTTGAGGACGTAGGCGTACTCCTGAGCGAAGGCGCTGTTTCCATCTCGCTTACTTTCTTTTGCTTTTGCGTCGTCGGCTATTTGCTGCCGCAAACGAGCCCGACGACTGGCACGATCTTTTGCCATGAGTTTACTACTTCCTTTTTTTCAATTTCAACTACATTGGCTTTGATCTTACCTTTATCACTACAAACACGCCACCTTTGATTAGTGTTCTTGGTGAACACATCATAGGCGTTTATTCATTGTTGTTCTTCGCCTTTTTTTTAAGCGCATCTTGCTCTCGCCACCAGCGCATGAAATCTTCTTTTGTTTTATATGTGGGGCGATGTTTGGGGTTTTTCGGTGGAGTTTTTTTATCTTCTTTCATTTTGTCTCCTGACCTCGTGGTCCAACTTTGTCCAAGTGCAAATTAGGCCCGCTGTAAGGACCTGTTTAACGCTTTATTAAGTTGAGGAGCCATCGGAGGCTTGTTTGGCAGCGAGGAATTCTTGCCAGGCGTCGTTAAAAATAGCAATGTGAGCTGGTTTATCGCTCCGGATGATGATATCGGCCCAACTTTTGTGTTCATCTGCTTTACGTTTGGGAGGATATTGGTTGGCCTCACGCGTGGCCAGGGTACGAGCCAGATCACCAATTAAATCTTTGCGATTTTGTTGGTCTAAAAGCCAATCTTCAAATTTTAAGACCATTAAATCCGCCTTGCTTTTCACATGCCAGATGGTTAGCTGTTGTTCTAAAAAAAACGGCCGTTTCGGACACACCTGTTTCCAAAACGGCCGTTTCAGCATTCATTTGTGCGTTATAAACGCATTCCATCGTGGGATGTTTTAACGGGAACGGCCGTAACCGCCACGATTGCTATCTCTTCCGCGAGAACCTCCGCCATTACGCTGACCGCCGCTGCGATCTTCACGGGGTTTGGCTTCATTAACTTTGAGCGTGCGCCCATCTAATTCGTGGCTGTCCAGGGCGGAAATTGCTGCATTAGCAGCGCTTGTTTCCATTTCTACGAAACAAAACCCACGAAACTGACCGCTTGAACGATCAGTAATCATATTGATTGATTCTACTGTGCCATAAGGTGCAAAGAGATCACGAACTTGTTCTTCTGTGGCCTCAAACGACAAATTTCCAACATACAGTTTCTTCGACAATTAATTTTCTCCAGAACTTTCCAAATTGGGGGCACAACAAAGCATGACTTTACCAACGTGGGTATAAATAATAGTATGTCAGCATAGCTTGGTTTCTGATTAAGTCCAACGATTTACAATGTTCGAGGCAATTACTCACAATCCCAACTCTATTTTTTGCTCCTGCGTTCCTGCCACAGCGCATACAGGCTGAGCAGAAAGGTCAGCCCGATAAAGGCGGCGATGACGGTAAACGTGTCTTGCAGCCCGGCTACCTGTGCTTCAACGGAAGCGGCCGTTGCGCCACCAGCCACCACCTCACCAGCATAAACCATTACCCGCGCTGCCCAAAATGCGCCCAGCACGGCGATGCCAGTGGTCTGACCCAACGTGCGCGTGATGGCCAGCAAACCAGAGGCAATGCCCAGCTTGTTACGCGATACAGCACCCATCACGGCGCTGTTATTGGGTGATTGAAAGATGCCCATGCCGGCACCAAACGGCAGCACGGCAATCAGGTAATAAGTCAGATTTGTGTCTGCGGTGAAGCGGCTCATTGCTGCATAGCCGCCGACGAGGATGGCCAGGCCAATGGAGGCAATCAGTCGCGTACCGTACCGATCAGATAGCGACCCGGCAAGAGGTGCCGTGACGCCAAGCAAAATAGGCACGGCCGCAACCAGCAATCCCACGGCTCGCGGCCCGTACCCCAATACGCCTTCCAGGTAAAATGGCAGCAGGATAAAAACGCCAGCCACGGCAATGAAGACTGCCAGTCCGGTAATTAAGTTAATAGAGAAGAGCTGGTTACGAAAAAGCCGCAGGTCGATCATTGGCTGCGCTACCCGCGCCTCGATGCCAATAAAAAGCCCGATCAGCAGCAGCGCCCCGGCCAGCATGAGCCAGACGCGCCGATCGGTAAAGCCCCACTGCTGGCCCAGCGTTAATCCCAACAGTAGCGTCAGGAGACCCACAAAGAGAACGGCCGCGCCCGCATAATCAAAACTTTGCTCGCCCTCCGGTTGCAGGTTGGGCACATAACGCATAACCATCACCACGCCAATAATGCCCACGGGCAGATTCACCAGAAAAATCCAGTGCCAGGAAAACGACTCTATGAGCAAACCGCCCAGCGTTGGCCCCAAGACCACCCCGATAGAGACCAGCGTGCCCGCCGTGCCCAGCGCCTTACCGCGTTCTGAATCGGGGAAAGCCTCGGTGATGATGGCCGTGCCCAACGCCTGTGTCATCGCAGCGCCGATGGCTTGCAGCACGCGAAAACCAATCAGCCAGTAGACAGTGGGCGCAAGGCCACACAAAAGCGAACTGAGCGTAAACAGGACAAATCCTGCCATGTAGACCGGCTTTTTGCCGACCATATCGCCTAGGCGTCCCATGCTTAGCAGCAGGGTAGATAGGGTGAGCAAATAAGCCAGAACCACCCACTGCACGGTGGCAAAATCAGTATTTAATTCGCGGACAAGGGTAGGCAGCGCAACATTGACGATCGTGCCATCGATAGTCACCAAAAAAATGCCCATGCCAACGGCGGCCAGCACGAGCCATTTGCGAGAATAATTGGGGGAGTGTGTCAAGGATCTTCTCCATCTCTGCAATAAGATGCAGCAAAATTATTGGCTTGAGATAGTTGGGATTATAGCGTGTCCATGGTGATGGTGCTCCCTTCATATTGTCTTCACAGTTTGCACACATTGAATGAACAACAGTTTTTATACTGACAACCATGCGCCTTTTGAAAAAGCAAAAGGATTTTGAATTAAGGCAAGCTCAAAAAAACGCCAACAGGTGCAGAGGTAACCATGAATGAATCTAAACTAATCTGGAAAAAGCGAATTCTTTATACTGTCCCCGGCGATGACCGTAACCGGATGCGAACGGTAGCCAACAATTTGATTTTGCACATTCATCCCACCAAAGTGGCCAAACCCGCTTTGCGCTTCAGCTACACCTGGGGCTTAGGTGGCATTTCATCTGTTTTGGTGCTGTTCCTTATTCTTACCGGGGTTTTGCTCATGTTTCGCTACGATGCCAGCGTAGAAAATGCGTACACCTCGATTCAATATCTGGAAACACAGGTCGCTTTTGGCGCGCTGGTTCGGGCCATTCACCATTGGTCGGCCAATTTGCTGGTAGTGACGGCATTTTTGCATATGATTCGCGTTTTTCTTACCGGCGGATTTAAAAAAGGTCGGGCGCTCAACTGGCTGCTTGGCCTTTTTTTGTTGGTGCTGGTGCTGGCGTTTAATTTTACGGGGTATTTGCTGCCCTGGGATCAGCTGGCTTATTGGGCCGTCACCGTGGGCACGAGTTTGCTGAGCTATGTGCCGCTGGTGGGCACGGCCGTTTCCAACTTCCTGCTCGGCGGACCAGAGGTAGGACAAACAACGCTGCGTAATTTTTACGCCATTCATGTAGCCGTGCTGCCGGCCATCATGATTTTGGCCATGTCTTACCATTTCTGGCGGGTGCGCAAAGATGGCGGCATCTCCCAGCCAGAGCCGGGTGAGCGGGAGCGCGTAGAAAAAGTCACCACAATTCCTCACCTGGTGCAGATTGAGCTGGCGGTTACGGCCGTTCTCATGCTGGTTATTCTCATGTGGTCGATTTTTGTGCCTGCCCCGCTGGAAGCGCTGGCCAATCCGGCGCATCCGCCCAACCCGGCCAAGGCCGCCTGGTACTTCATGGGGCTGCAAGAGCTGCTGCTGCATATGCATCCCCTGGCGGCCATGCTGCTGCCGCTGACGCTTTTAGGCGGCATCGCCCTGCTGCCCCGGCTAGATCCGCAAGAAGACAACATCGGCCACTATTTTCGTTCGCACAAAGGACGTTTTGCCGCCGTGTTTGGCGTGCTGCTCAGCCTGCTGCTGGTGCCTCTGGCTGTCATTCTGGACGAGTATTGGCTGGACCTGCCCGGCCTGCTGCCCGCCTGGCCCACGCTCATCACCTCCGGATTGATTCCGCTGCTGGCGACATTGGCCACGTTTGCCCTTATTTACGTTTATTTCCGCGCCGCCGGCAAGCTCAACCATAGCGAATCCCTTGTTGGCCTGTTTGTCTTTATCATGACCAGCTTTATTGTCCTCACATTCATCGGCATCTTCTTCCGTGGGGCAAACATGGCGCTGGTCTGGCCATTTTAGAAATTAACAAGTGCGACTCACTTTTAAAAGTGAGTCGCACTTATCGGAGTATCGATATGACTACCCAAATGACACAAGACCCTAATCTTTCTCGCCGCGACTTTCTTAAGCTGGGCATTGGCGCGTTGAGTGCCCTGGCCGTATTGGAGATGGGCGGCGTCAGCCTCTTGTTTATGCAGCCGCGCAGCTTGGCCGGTGAATTTGGCGGCATTGTCAATGCCGGGCCGGTTGCATCATTTCCGGCTGGTTCAGTGGTGGAGTTTCCTGACGGCCGTTTCTTTCTCATCCATGCACCCGACGGTGGTTTTCTGGCCGTGTACAGTCGCTGCACCCACCTCGGCTGCACCATCAGCTGGAAAGCCGATAAAAATCAGTTCTTCTGCCCTTGCCACGCTTCCAGCTTCGACACCAACGGCGACGTGCAGAACCCGCCTGCACCTCGCGCTCTGGACCTGTTCGCCATCCAAATTGAAGATGGCCAAATCCTGGTCGATACCGGCCACATCACCCAACGGGACCACTTCACCACCGATCAGCTCACCTATGCCTGAAAAATAGGACGCGAATGAACGCCGATAGTAAACTCAAATCTGCGTTAATCTGCGTTAATCAGCGTCCAATTTATGGAATAATCGCATGAACAAATACAACCTCATCAGCTTTTTTGGTTTTCTGGCCCTCGTTGTTGTTTTCCCAATTTATGCCTGGTACGAACCGGCCCTACGTGAAAACGCCCAGGATGATTTGCAAAATCAGTACGTTACCGAAGCGTCACTTATCTATGTGGAGAACTGCGCTGTTTGCCACGGCATTGAGGGAGAAGGCATTGGAGCCACGCCCGCATTGAATAATTCTGCTTTGCAAACGGCCGTCTACGAAGACCTGTTCAAAGTCATTGCGCGTGGCCGCTACGGCACCACCATGACTGGCTGGCATGAAGACGAAGGCGGTCTCTACAACGATTATCAGATCGACCAACTCATCGCTCTCATTCGCTATGCTGACTGGACCCAGGTGGGCGAATTGGCCGCTGTTCAAGGCTTGATTCCACCGGCGCTGCCTAATCCCTCAGTTGATCCGACGATGGTGGCCCAAATTGAAGCAATGAGCGCCGAAGCCGGCTCTGAATGGGCTGAAGGCTTCCAGCTTTATGCCGGCAACTGCACCATTTGCCACGGCATTAATGGCGAAGGCAGTGATTTAGGTTTGCCGCTCAACACCGCCGACGTCCAAAGCCGCGACGCTGACGAACTGATTCGCATCATCAGCGAAGGAGTTAGCGGCACGGCGATGGTGCCCTGGCGCGGTGCCCTCACCCCGGCCGAGATTGAAGCGATCGTCAGATTTTTGCAGCATTGGGATGAAATCGAGGCGGAAGGGGTGGTGCTGACGCCACCGGAGCCGGTCTGGGTTGATATTGAAGACCCGGAAGCGATGCTCGACTTGGGCGAACGCCTCTACAGCACCACCTGCGTTGCTTGCCACGGTGAAGAAGGCAGCGGCGGCACCGGCCCCGTTCTTAACAGCCAACAGGTGCTCACTGCCAACAATGACGAGCAGCTGCGCAGCACTATCATCAATGGCGGCTGGCGGCCCAACAGCAGTATGCCTTCCTTTGGCGACCGGCTCACCAGCGTGGAGATTGATGCCCTGGTTGCCTATCTGCGCGCCTGGGAACCAACTGCGCCGTTTGTCGAAAATCCGCGGGGCACGCAGCAGGGCGGCGGCCCACCGTGGCTGCGCACCGATGATGGTACCAACACTACCCCCGGCGGTGGTCAGGGCCAAGGGCAGGGTGGCCCGCCATGGCGTGACTCCGGCTCGCCACCCGGAAAATCGAGCCAGGGCACTGCCACCACAGCAACGCCCGCTGCCAATGGGCAAGGCCCAGCCATGGCCATCCAGGGCACGGTGGTGACCGTTGAAAATAACCTGCTCACTGTGCAAACGGCCGCTGGCTCACTCGTCGAGACAATGCTGGGACCACCCTGGTTCTGGACTGAACAGGGGATTGTGCTCAACGTCGGGGATTCCGTTTCGCTGGAAGGATTCGAGTCCATCGATCACATTGAGGTGAACTGGATCACCAATCAGACCAGCGGCACAATGAAGGTTTTGCGGGAGAATGGAACGCCAGTTTGGGCAGGCACTGAATAAAAAGTTGAGAGATAAAAGGAGAAATTGGTTTGATTTTGGTGAGGAAGGGGTTGATTAAGGGGAATCAGAAACTGTAGATAATTTATCAGCTAGATGTGCTATTGCTTCTAGGGTGAATAGCACATCTAGCGATTATAACGCTCTTAATTCAAAACTTGCTGTGCATGAATTGGACGAAATTTATACCCGTAGACGATCATGCCTTCGGGGCCATCGGTGCGCAGCTTGCGGGTGACCATTTCTACCGGCATCCCAATGCTGAGTTCACTTTCATCCACGTCGGTGAGCTGGGCAGTGACGAGGGGACCTTCTTCCAGCTTAACAAGGGCAACGGTGTAGGGCGCGTTGTGTTCAAACCCGGCTGGCGCATCATAAATGGTGGTGAAGGAATAGATTTCACCCAGGCCAGTAAAGGTGTAAAGTTCGTAAGCGGGGGCTTTGCATTCCAGGCAAACATCACGCGGCGGGAAAAGTTTAACGCCGCAGCTGTCGCAGGTTTCACCAACTAATTTGTATCGCTGTTCTTGTAAACGCCAATGGCGTGAAACTTCCATTATTTTGTCTCCCACATAAATTTCAAGTTTCTAAACGGCCGTATCTTTCATCGAATTTGCGCCGTTTGTCACAAACCATTATCTACAAAACATCTCTCATTCCCTGTCAGCGTGGGCTGAAATACTGTCAAAACCTATCAGAGAGGGTTGTTTTGCTGACTTATGTTAACTGTCAGTGCGTAAAACGTGGGTAACGGCCGTTGCCCCACTCCCACCCAAATTTTGCGCCATGCCGATTTTGGCATCGGCAATCTGGTTGTCGCCCGCTTGCCCGCGCAGCTGGCGAGCCACTTCGACGATTTGATACATGCCGGTGGCTCCACCGGGATTGCCCCGTGCCTTGAGCCCGCCAAAGGTGCTGATGGGAATACGGCCGTCCCGGCCAATTTCCTCATCCCGCGCCAGCTGCCACCCTTGGCCCGGGGCGGCAAACCCCGCTGCTTCCAAAGACAGCGCGGCCATCACCGTAAACGAATCGTGCAGCTCAAACAGATCAATGTCATCGTGGCTGACGTTGGCGGCTTGCATCGCTCTTTGCGCGCTCAGCTCGGCGGCGCGCAAATGCAGCACGTTTTTGCGGTCGTGCAGCGCCAGCGTGTCGGTGGCCAGGGCCGAGCCGGCAAAACGCACCGGCTGGGGCACCATGTCCAGCGCCCGTTCGTGGCGGGTAATGATGACCGCCGCAGCGCCATCCCCGCTGGGCGCCATGTCAAACAGGCTGACGGGCGTGGCCACCTGCGGCGCGCTGCCAAAACGGTCCGCTTTGAGGCGATTGCGGTACATCGCCAGCGGATTGTTGGTGCCATTGGCGTGGGCGTTGACGCTGAAATTGGCAAAATCATCGACGGTGACGCCGTATTCGTGCATGTAGCGGCGCATCAATAGTGCGCCCATACCGGCCACGGTGAGACCATGAATCGCTTCGTAATCGGCGTCAAGGGTGCTGGCAAGAACGGCCGTAGCCGAACTGCCCACCTGATCCGTCATCTTTTCCACGCCGACAACCAGCGCAGTTTCCACCAGGCCACTCTTCACGGCCAAAATGCCTTGCCGCAGCGCCGCGCCACCAGACGCATCGGCCGCTTCCACCGTGACTGCTTCAATGCCGCGCAGCCCGGCAAAATCAGCCACGAGCGCCCCAAGGTGCATCTGGTTGCTTAGCTGCCCGGCAGCCATGTTGCCCACAAACAGGGCATCCACTTTGCTAATGTGGGCATCATCCAGCGCCGCCTCAATGGCGTACCATGCCAGATGGCGAATGGAGGTTTCCCACATCTCTTTTACTTCGGTTTGGCCCAGGCCAATGATTGATACGTCGTTCATTTGTTGTTCCAAAATATAAGTGGCAAGTAGGCGAGTAGCGAGTCTGCGAGTGAAAAACGCGCCAACTCGCGGACTGGCAGACTCCAAACTTTTTTAAGAAAGCTTCAATTTATCCCGATACCGGGTATAGGTAGCGTAATTAATTTCCGTGCGGCGGCTGATGTACGCTTCGGTTGTGGTGGCCAAATTCTGCACCTCAGGTAGCTTGTCGGTCACTTCAATGTCGAAGGCGTCGGAGCCGGCACCGGAGCCGTAGCTGACCATCAAAATACGGTCGCCCGGCTTAGCGATGTCCAGAATGGCGGTGAGGCCAATCATGGTGCTGCCGGAGTAGGTGTTGCCGATGCGCGGACTTAAAAGTCCCGGCTGAATTTGTTCTTTGGAGAAGCCAAGCTGTGCCGCTACGCGCTGGGGGAATTTGGCATTTGGCTGGTGGAACACGGCCCAATCATAATCACCAGATTTTGCACCCAACGACTCCATCAACATTTCGGCTGCGCCAGCAACGTGCTTGAAGTAAGCCGGTTCGCCAGTGAAGCGATCGCCGTGCGAAGGATATTCAGCATGGGCGCGCCGCCAGAAGTCGGGTGTATCGGTCACAAAGGAGTAGGAGCCGTGGATGATAGCCACAGATTCAGCAGCAGGACCTAGCAATACGGCCGCTCCACCAGCCGCCGCCGTGTATTCCAACGCATCACCTGGACGCCCTTGGGCGGTGTCCATACCAATGCTGAAGGCGTAGCGGGCCATGCCGGAGCCAACAAAGCCGATAGCCGCCTGCATTGCTTCGGTGCCGGCTTTACAGGCAAACTCCCAGTCACCGGCCATGGTGTTGGGCACCGCACCGATGGCCTCGGCGACGATGGTGCTGCTGGGCTTGACGGCGTACGGGTGGCTTTCGCTGCCCACCCAGACGGCACGAATCTCTTGCGGGTTGATGCGAGCCCGCTGCATTGCGTTCCGGGCCGCTTCAATCGACATGGTGATCACGTCTTCATCCAGTCCATTGACCGCTTTTTCGACGATGGGCGTGCCGCCCGTGCCGTTGGTCCACATTTTAGAAACCTCGCTGGCGGGTAGGCGGTAGCGGGGCACGTACGCGCCGTAGCCCACAATGCCCACCGGGCGATCTGGTTTCATTAATCCGTTTTGGGGTTTGAATTCACTCATTTTTACCTCGTTAAAATCAGTAATCGGTGATCAGTAAGTCAGCAATCAGTTTGCTGACTTGCTGTTTACTGGTAACTGAAAACTGTGCAGTAATTCTGCCGCGCGTTCCACGCGGATATTTTGTTCTGCCACAAGCTTGTCGGCGATTTTTTGCACCTGTCCATCCTGGGCACCGGCGGCCAGGGCTACCTGGCGGGCGTGCAGGCGCATGTGCCCTTTTTGGATGCCCACGGTGGCCAGGGCGTTGATGGCGGCCAGATTTTGTGCTAATCCAACCGCGGCCATCACCTGGGCCAGCTCGGGCGCAGAGGCGACGTTTAATATTTTCATGGCCGCGCGGGCTGTGGGATGCACTTTGGTCGCTCCACCCACCATGCCCACAGCCAACGGCAGCGTAATTTCGCCATAAAGATCGCCGTTTTCATCCACGTGCCAGTCGGTGAGGGCACTGTATTGGCCGCTGCGGGCGGCGTAGGCGTGGGCACCGGCTTCAACGGCGCGCCAATCGTTGCCGGTGGCGATGCAGACGGCGTCGATGCCGTTCATGATGCCTTTGTTGTGCGTGGCGGCCCGGTATGGGTCAACGACAGCAAAGGCGTTGGCTTCTTCAATTAATTGAGCCACGTCATTGCCAGGGATGTCGGCGGTGGCCAGCTGGCCGGCGGGAATGGTGCAGCGGGCGGTTGCGGTGCGCTGGTCGGCCAGGTTAGAGAGGATGCGCAGGTTGGTACGGCCGTTTGTCAGCTCCGAAATTTTGGGAGCCAAAGACTCCAGCGACGTGTTGATGGCGTTGGCTCCCATAGCATCGCGGGTGTCGAAATGCAGATGAACAACGAGCATGGGGCCGACCGCTGTGTCGGGAAACGGCCGGGCCACAATATCTTGTGCGCCACCACCCAGGCTCACGATCACCCGGTCGCAGCAGTTAGCGATTTCCAGCAGCTCCGTCTTGTTCGCTTCGATGGCGGCGATGGCTGCCTCCATATCGGGAATATTCAACACCTGAATCTGGCCAATCATCACCGGATCGGTGGCTTTGGTGTGGAAACCGCCACCGGCTCGAATTTTCTTGGCGGCGTTGCTGACGGCGGCGACGACGCTGGGTTCTTCTACGGCCATGGGAATGAGGTAATCACGGCCGTTGATCAAAAAGTTGGCGGCGATTCCCAGCGGCAGGGCAAAGGTGCCCAGCGTATTTTCAATCATTTTGTCGGCCTGCTCGTTGGCCAGCCCTTGCCCTTTGAGCACAGCCACATCAGCATCATCCAATCCGGCCCAATCGGCCACGATGTTTACCCGTTCGTCGAGCGGCCGTTTATAAAATCCAGGTAATCTTGATGATTTTTCGCCCACTTGTGTCTCCTCTTAAAAACTAAAAATTCATACAAAGGCGCGGGGAAACGGTAATCGGTTAACGGTATCGGGTTCCCTTCAACACGCCTTTTTAAGCTGATTGGGTAACGGCCGTTTGCCAGCGAGCAGCATTTGGCCACCACCAGATTCGACTATAACGGGGAAAAACTGTCAAAAGCTGTCAGGAGCGGTTAAATGTAACTCTCAAATGCTCTCGACCTAAACAACACTGGAGGTAGACGTATTATTCTTTACCGTCCACTTCTAATGCGGCTCTTACCTCCAACAGGTTAACGATCTGTCTTCTGCTTCAAAATTTTCATCAGCCGCGTATAAACTTTCGGCCGCTTGCCGGGCAAAATCAAAAATATCTTCAAATTTTTGTTGGGGTAGTGGTGGGAGATAATCTAGAACATCATGCTTCACGATGTACTTGGCAATTCAATAAGCTGGCACAATGCGCGATGGGTGGGGATTTTTTGCAAAAACAGCTGGCGTTCTTCTTCTGAACTGATACGTTGCGTTAGCGTTGTTAGTAGATTACGTGCGGCCGCCAAAATGGTATCTGCTCTTTTATCGTTTAGAGCAGTTAAAAACTGGTAAGCTGTCCAGGGCAGCCACAGCGGTTCGCGGTAATAACCCGGCCCCTGCTCTTCTAGATGAACTACAATTTTGTCGGCCAACGGCCGTAGCGCCGCCAACTCTCCCTGCGCCAGATGGACCAGCCCGATTCCTGCCTCACAGTACAGCTTTAAGAAGGCAAAGTCGCCCTCGACCGCCGCACTGCGGGCGTAGGCCTGCTCGGCCGCTTCCCACTGCTCTAAGGCGGCCAGGGCCTGACCTTTGAGAAAGGCACTCAGCAGCGTGGCAAAGGATAACTGTAGCTGGTCGTTTAAAACGGCCGCTTGAGCCACATAAGACAATGCCTCTTCCGGCTGACCACGATAGAAGGCCACATGTCCCAGCAAAAGCAGCGAGGTAACTTCCACGCGGCGCAAACCTGTTTCCTGGGTCAGCCGCAACGCTTCAGTTGCATAACTGTGAGTCATCTCCAAATCGCCCAGACATAATGAAACATCGGCCACGTTGTGCCAGCTATGGGCCGCGCCGCTGCGG
>PABI01000020.1 GCA_002699125.1 Anaerolineaceae bacterium | reverse complement strand
GGGAGATGTTCCGTCGACTTCGATGAAGGTGCTGTTCGCTTCTTCTGCGTCCCGTTTCCCGCGGAAATTCGAAAGTCGCCGACTCCTCATTTTTTGGCAGCCAGGGTTGAAACACTTTCCGGGTCGATCGATGCGACTCGTCTGAAGAAGTCTGGCCTTGGGTTGACCTTGGCGAGCTGGAACTCCATGTCGCCAACCCTGATTAAATCCTGGTTCCTGTTGAAATTGTTGGAATCCCTGGGGCGACGAAATGCAATGGCCATTTCCCGCTTTGTAATAGTTATTGGGGCATCCGCACGAGTATCCGCCATTAGTGTTGGAACATCCGCTCGAGCACGTCCCGCCGTTGATGCTGCATTCGTTGATGTCGCTGCACGAACCGTCAGACTCGGACGAATAGCCACCATCGCAGTTGCATGCAAAAGATCCGGGCCGGTTGGAGCAAGATTGTCCGGCGCCACACGGATTTCCTTGGCATTCGTTGACGTCCATGCATCGTCCGCGCCACGGCATGAAGCCATCCGGACACATACTGTTACAACGGAAACTGCCCATGATATTGTTGCACCCGCCACGTCCGCAACGACCCAGTCGACATTCGTTGACGTCTTCGCATGCATCGCCGTTTGCATTGAGTCGATATCCGCGCTTACATTCGCAATGCCAAGAGCCGGCATCGTTGACGCATATCCCGCGAGGCCCGCAAATGTTGAAATGTTCTTGACATTCGTCGCGGTCGACGCAGGTATTGTGCTGTTTGACGAAGCCCTTTGGACACTCGCACTCGTACGACCCGATTGTATTAAGACACAAGTACTGGCAGTTGTTGTTCTTCGTTCTGCATTCGTCAATGTCAATGCAAATTTCTTTCTCCATCGCGTATCCGGCTGGGCAGTGGCATTCGAATCCGCCCTTGTTGTTTTTGCATTCGGCCGGGGCGGGGCAGTTGTGGCTGCCAACGCTGCACTCGTCAACGTCGATACACTTGGTGCCGCTGTCGTCAATCTGGAAGCCTTCGTCACACATACACGTATATCCGGGCATGTTGTTCACGCAGACGCCATTCTCGCATGCATTTGGTACGACACTGCAATCGTCGATCACTTTCCCGTTTCCGTCATATCCGATTCCGGCGGGGCATAGTTCCTTGAATACGTCACTGCCGACATCGGGACAGGATTTGCACTCAATCGCTTGGTATTTTTGAATTTGTCCGTCTCCCCATCCGGCGCCGTGTCCCGAGCAGCAACACTGGTCGTACCGAACCGCCTTGGACGAACTCGTCTCGTCAGTCTGCAGACACATTCCAGACACCTTCGTCGTGTAGCAAATGAACTCTCGCGTGTCTTCGCATTTGGTCATCTCCGCGTTCGCTTCAAAACCCGGATTGCATTTACACCAGTAGCCGCCGTCCTTGTTCATACATTTGCCATTCTTGCATAGATTTTCGTTCTCGGCACATTCATCGATGTCTTCGCAAGTATCTATCATTGGTGTTCCAGGAGACTTGACGATTCTTCTCCTCATTCCAGTTGGACAATGGCATAAATAATGGCCAATAACGTTTTTGCATACTTGGCCTTTCGATTTGCAGGGGTCGGGGTTAGCAGCACATTCGTCGACATCTTCGCAGTGGAGTTTGTCCCGTCTTAGCGCATATCCCGGCGGACAAGTGCACGAGTAACGCCCATTTTCCGGAGTCTCATTTTTGCATCTGTACGAACATTGATGAGCACCAGTTTTGCATTCATTAATATCCCGGCAGGAGCCATCGGGGCCGGTGGGAGAGTATCCGTCGTCACATTCGCACTTGTAACCGCCCAAATCGTTGGAACACTTTCCTCTGCCGCATGGGTTTGTCAGGCCCTCGCACTCGTTTGTGTCAACGCAAGTATAGCCATCACTGTCGAGATGGAATCCCTTTCCGCATTCACAAGCAAATGAGCCATCTGTATTGATGCATGTTCCGTTGATGCAAATGTCGCTCATCAAATCGCACTCGTTTATATCTTTGCAGTAGCCGTCGGGCGATGGCGCCTTTCCGCAGCCCTTGGGACAGAGCTCTTCGAATGCGTCCGAGCCCTGTCTTGGACACGTTTCGCACTTGTCGTCGTAAATCCAGCTCCCTTCTTGACACTGGCAGCAGCATTCGCCCTTGGTGGTGGGCGCCTCTAGCGGATTGCCGCCGCACGTGTCGTCGCCGCCAATGAAACAGAGGCCTACTCGGTTGTCTACACACTGCGTCCCATCCGGCGTCTTCACAAATCCATACGGACAATGGCATACAAAGGACCCCTCTGTATTCTCACACGTGCCAAATTGACAAATGCCCTCAACTCGGTTGCATTCGTCATAGTCTCTGCAGGTGAACCCGTCAAATTCATACCCACCATCGCATGCACACGTGTAATTGCCATTCAAATTTTTGCAAATCCCGTTTCCGCAGGGAGCGTCGTAACATTCGTCAATGTCGATGCATGTCCGGCCGTCCTCGCTGATCGTGAATCCGGCGTCGCAGTGGCAAATGAATCCGCCGGGCGTGTCCTCGCACTCGCCATTGCGGCAAACGTTGGTGTCGCCGGCGAACTTGGTGCACTCGTCCACATTCTCGCACTTCATCGTCTCCCGATTATACTTGTATCCCGTGTTGCAAATGCATCGATAGGAGCCTTCAAGGTCAATGCACTGCTTGACGGCATCGGGCAGGCCACACCTGTCAATGTACTGGCATTCGTCTTCATTGTCGCAGCTCTTCAGGTCGTCACTCTGCACGAAACCGGGTTCGCATTCACACGAAAACGTGCCGATATGATTTTCGCACTTTCCGTTTCGGCAGGTGCCCGGAATCTGCGCGCACTCGTCAATGTCGACACAGACGCCGTTTTTGTCCGTGAAACCATCGCGACAAACGCAGTTGTAGCTGCCGTGAGTGTTGACGCATTCGGAAAAGCGCGGACATTCGATATTTTCGTCTTCGCATTCGTTGATGTCCTCGCAAATAAAGTGTTCCTTGATCAGCTTTAATCCGGCGGGACATTCGCAATTGATGTCATGTCCGGGATCGTCGATACAGTACCCACCGCGACACAAATCGTCGACAATGTCGCACGCGCTTCCCACGCCCTTGCAGAACTCGATCTTTGCATCTCCGGCGGGACACGCGTCACAAGGGGCGCCCCACGCCTGGCCCAAATCGCCCGCGCAACAACACGCTTTTCGCGTCGCCTGGAACAAGAGCGCATCCGAACACGTGTCAGTGGCGATGTCGTACGACTTGAAGCAAGTGCCCATTCGGTTGTCTTCGCACGATCTGCCGTCTTCGCTTAGCATGTAGCCATTTGGACAGATGCAATTGTGCGAGCCTTTTCGGTTCATGCAAATGCCGGGGCTGCACGGATTTTCCACATGTTCGCATTCGTCTTCGTCAATGCATTTCAATCCCGAATCGTCAAGCACATATCCCGCCGGACATTCACATGTAAAACTGCCGAATGTGTTTTTGCAGTTGCCGCCTTCGCATGCGAGTGGGAGTTCGGCGCACTCGTCAATGTCCTCCATTATCATGCTTATCAGATTGGGCGTGAAGCCAATGCCTGAAATGCAGAGATTCTCGTGGTCGACGGACTCAATGTCGGGACAGGGTTCGCATTCGCTCTCTATCCCGTCGACAACGACTGACCACGCGTTGCCAGGGCCCGAGCAGCAGCATTGCGATCGCGTCACATCCTCGCCCAGCACAGTGTCGCAATACTCGTCCGTCACTTCGGCGTAACAATTGCCAGTGCGCGTGTCCACGCATCCTTCCCCGTTTGGCGTGAGCGAGAAGTTGGGTGGGCACTTGCAGCGATAGGAGCCCACTGTATTGATGCACTCGCCGGCTAGACAAATCAAAACGTTCTCGTCCTCGCTAAAGCACTCGTCGATGTCGACACATTGGTCGCCGGCGTCGTTCAGTTGATACCCGGCATGACATTCACATGCATACGTGCCGTCCATGTTCACACAATTGCCATTTTCGCAAACGATCAAATCTCCCTTGCACTCGTTGATGTCTTCGCATTCCTTTCCATTGTAACTTGGCGCGTATCCTTCTTCGCATTCGCACGAGTAGTCGCCCGGGCTGTTGATGCATGTACCGTGTGGCCCGCAGATGTTCTCGTTTTGTTCGCAGTCGAGCACATCCGAACAATTGAATCCGTTGCCCACATATCCCTGGTGACATTTGCATCCGTAACTGCCAAGCGTGTTCAAGCATTCTGCATTAATGTCGCATGCATGGATGCCGTCCTCGCACTCATTGTTGTCGACACATTCCACGCCGTCGCCATCGAATCCGGGCGAGCAGTGGCATGAGTAGGTGCCCACCTCGTTCGTGCACTCTGCGTTGGCGTCGCACATGTGAACATCTTGCGCACATTCGTCCTCGTCCTGACACAACATCGTGTCGAGCGAAATGCAAAATCCTTCAAAGCAGTCGCACGTAAACGATCCGTCCGTGTCCGTGCAATCGCCATGCACACAAATGTCTGGGTTTTCGTCGCACTCGTTGACATTGATGCACAGCTGGCTGTTCGACACTGGTTCATAGCCCGGCAGGCAGTGACAAGTAAAGTTGCCCAGCAAGTTTTCGCACTTGCCGCCGCCGCAAATGGCGGGCTCTTCGTTGCACTCGTCGACGTCGATGCAGTCAAACCCGTTTGGAGACAACACGTAGCCGTCGTTGCAAGAGCACAAGAAACTTCCTTCCGTGTCCAGACATTTCTGCGCACAGCGTCCGTTGTCTGTCAGACATTCGTTCTCGTTGACACATGACTTTTGGTTTGGCCGCGGCAGGTATCCAGTGTTGCATTGACATTTCCAGTCGCCAATCATGTTAATGCAGCGTCCGTTGAGACAGGGTTCCACCTGCAAATCGCACTCGTTGTCATCGACACATGTGCGTCCGTCTTCGGACAAATGTCGCCCCGGGAGTTGGGAGCAATCGCATTCGAATCCGCCTTCTGTATCGGTGCAGTTTGCTCCGCCAAGACATGTGTTATGTTGGAGACATTCGTTAATGTTGATGCACTTGCCATCGGGCCCTTGGTAATATCCCTCGTTGCATGTGCATTCAAAGCTGCCCGGCGTGTTGATACATTCGCCCTTTCCGCACAGATCTCCCACAATGTCACATTCGGGAATGTCAATGCACGGAAAGCCCATGTCGGAGGGGCTAAATCCGGGAGCGCAGTTGCACACAGGTCCAGTGTCATTCTCTTCGCACTCGCCAAATTCGCCACAAATCTCGGGAAATTCAAGGCAGTTGTTAATCGGCTTCACCAAATCGGGATTGTCGGGATTGGGATTGTAGCAGTTGCCCTCGTCGCAGGGACAGAGATCGACATACTCCTGCGTGCCCTGCTGGGGACAACTGCGACATTGGTTCCCATCTCCCCACGCACCGCCGGCAATGGAGCAGCAGCAAGTCTGACGCGTGTGCAAACCATCCCACGGATTGTGACAAAAGGGATGCGTCGCATTGAATATCGGATAGCAGGTCGCCTCCCTCGTGTCAATACACCTACGCTGGCTCGAGTCCAACGTCAGTCCCGGTGCGCATTCGCAGTGAAACGAGCCCTCCGTGTTCACGCATTTCGCCCCGTGCGAGCAGACTTCGGGGAAGAGTTCGCATTCGTTCGCATCGGCGCACTTTTCCGTCGTGTAGTCGTAGACGTAGCCGTGGCGACATTGGCGCGGGACAAATTGGCAATCCTTGCACTCGTCGCCCCACGCCTGGCCTTGCGTCGCACAACACACTTCGGCCGTGTACCGCCCCGGAATGTTGTTCCCGCAGGCGTCCTTGGAGTGGTCGAGCCAGCATGTTTCTTCGCGCTTGTCGAGACAGATGAGGCCACTTTCGTCCAGAACGAGTCCGGGTTCGCACAGACACTCAAATCCGCCAGGAGTATTGACGCATTTGCCGCCCGAACAGGGCTTGTTGATGCACTCGTCGTCGTCATTGCAGGCGCCTTCGTCAATGTTGTAATGATGGCCGCCCGGACAGACACATTCGTAATCGCCCTCCAGATTCCGACAGTCCCCATTGAGACATTTGTAATCGCATTCGTTCACATCGACGCACATTGTGCCCGAGGGATGTAGCTCAAAGCCTTTGTTGCAAATACACTCGTAGCCGCCTTCGACATCCACACATTCGCCATTGTCGCCGCACGGATTGAGCTCCAAATCGCAATACGAAGAGGGCGGATTCACCGAATCTTTGCACAAGTCGCGGAAATCTTGCGAATCCACTTTCGGACACAAATCGCATCGATTACTCACGCTGAACGCGGACGGCCTGTCAATTGACGACGAGTGACAGCAACACGACTGGCGACTCATCTTTGTTGGCAAAGCGTCTTCGGCTCGGCATTTTCTCTTGTTTCGAAGTGATTGAATCCTATAGCAAGTTCCAGGTGGCTGTTCGATACATCTTCGTCCTGTGCTGTCGAGTTGCTTGTACTTGCCGCAGGAGCAGACAAAGCCGCCGTCTGTGTCTTGACATTCGCCTCCTTGACACGGGTTAAAATCGCATTCGTCGATGTTTTTGCAGACGCGTTGGATGGCGTCGTACTTGTAGCCTTGGTTGCAAACGCAGCGGTACGACCCGGCCGTGTTTTTGCACTTTCCGTTGAGGCAAATGTTGTCTTGGAGACATTCGTCGAGATCGTTGCAGGATTTTCGGTCCTCGGTCCGCTCAAAACCGACGTTGCAGACGCATTGGTAGTCGCCGATGATGTTAGCGCAACGGCCGTGCATGCATTTCTCGCCGCCCGTCGTGCATTCGTCCACATCGGTGCACTTTTGATTTCGGTTTGAGACATCGGCTTGGAATCCGGGATTGCAGCGACATTCCCACGAGCCGGGCAAGTCGATGCATTGCCCATTGGCGCACTTGTCAACGCCACCTTGTGTACACTCGTTCACGTTGACGCAGCTCTGTCTGTCATCTCCTGGCTCGTACCCTCTGTCGCATTCGCAGTACCAGGCGCCATCGCTGTCGACGCAATGTCCATGTGGGCAGCGGTTCTCTCCGTCTTGACATTCGTTGACATTGTGACATTGGAGCTCGAGCCTGTCCGGTTCATATCCCGGATCGCACAGACATGCCGGATTGCCATCCTGGTCGGCGTAACATTCCCCGTTGACGCAGTTGCCTTTTACGCGACAAAGTCTGTTTATATCATCATCTCCGTTGGGCCCTTTTCCGTCGGGTCCTCCATTTCCGTCGCCGCCGCTTCCGGAACAGAGCGATTCGTACCCACTCGATCCCGGCGTCGGACAGTTTTCGATGTTTTTCGAATTCAACGTGGCAAAGCATTGTCCAATGGATTGTGTGAATGAGTGGAGGCAGCAACATTGCGAGCGCGACAACGACTCGTCGACCGCATCCGTACACTGTCCGTTTGACACGTGGGCGTAACACGTGCCCGGCCGGTCGTCGACGCATCGCTCGCTTCCATTCTCGTCCATCGTCTTGTGAAAGCCGGGTCGACACGCGCAGCTATAGCCGCCGGGCGAGTTTGTACATTCGTTCTCTGTCCCACAGGGATTCTCGGCGCATTCGTCAATGTCGACACAGGCGTTTTGCTCGTGATCGTAGGTGTGTCCGGGTGGCGCGATGCACTTGTATGACCCGGGTGTATCTTGACACTGGCAGTTTTTACAAATACCGGGAATGTCTTCACACTCGTTGATATTCCGACAGTCGGGCCCTTTGTATCCCCGACCGCAGTTTCCCCTCGGCTGCGCGGGACATTCTTCGCAGGGCTCGCCCCAAGCACGGCCAACGGTGTTGCAACAGAGCTCTTTGCTGCTGTAATGGTCGGTCAGTTGGTCGAAACACTTGTCCTTCTCCATTCGGGTGAAGCAGGGACCAGCTCGGTAGTCGGACTCGCAATTCTTGCCGGTGAATCCGTAGACACAGACGCATCTGTCAGGTCCGATGCATCTTCCTCCATTTCGACATCCGACCATTTCTGCCGCTTTGACGCCGCAAATGGGTTGGCCGCAATGTGGCCCCGTCCATCCTTCGTTACATTGACATTCGCCATTGATGCAGCGCCCTCCGTTGAGACATGTCTTGGCGCAGCGACTCACCTCCTGCACGAATTCGTTCTCATTGCAAGTCTTCTTCATTCGCCCGTCGGGACAGCGACACATGTTGGGCGCGGCGCAAATGCCGTCTCCGCATTGGTTGGCGTGGCAGAGGGGCACATTGCACACGTTGCCACCCTTGCGCGTTCGCCAACCCGAGCAGCAGTAGCGTTGATCCCGAACGCCGCACACGTGGGGACCGTCCGCCAGCGGTTCTTTGCGCGTTCCCCATCGCCGCGCCCTCGACTCCTTGATGTTGCGAAGTCTCCTGCCGTTGTGGATTCGTCGCCCGCTGCTGCGTGACCTCAGTCGACCTTGACCTTGACCTTCGTGAGCTCCTCCTTCGGCGAGGGCGAACCCGGCGAGTAGCAGCAATTTCCACTTCATCGCCTTCTGTGACTCTGTGCAGGGTTCGGAAAGGGACTCTTTCCCGCAATCTCTCTCTCAGTTCCAAAACGTCCCAATTTCCGGTTCCGAAATTATTGTGGCATTTCTTTGTCGAAAAT
>PABI01000019.1 GCA_002699125.1 Anaerolineaceae bacterium | reverse complement strand
TAACGCCAAACGAGGCCTGAGCCTGTCGAAGGCCGGCCTTCGACAGGCTCAGGCCTCGTCTTGTATCAACACAATTCTTCCGGGCACGGCCGTATCCCACAGGCATTGTCACGGCACCGGCGATTTGCTATGATGTTGGCGCGAGTTTGAGACGGCCGTGTTGCCAGCAACTTGTAACAGCAGCAAAGCTATTATTCAATTGATAAGGTCATCCGCGACCGCAAACGAACTCGCACTTCTTAGCAAAAGGGTGGCCTTTTTTTATTGGGCGTTATATCAACATCCAAACAATGCTTTACAAAGATCACGTGGCCGGAAAATTACTATAGCCGTGCAGCATAATACATTGTTAGGCTACTCAACTCGGCCTGCAATTTGGAGTGATATTGAATGTCGTACGGAACTTATGTCTCGCGTAAATTCCGACTAATAAAGGACTTTGACAGATCGGTATCTCGCGTCAAGCAATTACTTATTGCCCGTTATGGCGAAGAAGAAGCCAATATCTTAATGCAGGAGTCACGTGAAAAGTATAAAGACCTCATACCCCAGATTCCCTACATTGGTGACAGAAATCCTCTGTTGATCTTTTTGCTTCCAGCAAGTCGGTACTTAGCAATATACCAAACGTTTCAAAAACACGGCAGGACCGTCGAAGAGGCTGGACGCCTGGTTTACGAGATAGGTGAAGCGGAATTTGAAGCGATTCCGGGCTGGGTCCGTCGCGGAATTGGGGTTCTATGGTTCTCTCGTTGGTTCGCCAAACGATTGCAGAAGCGAGCGTTATTGTCTCAGGAGCGCAAGTATTCTGGTGGGTATGTTTTGGCTTACATTGAAGGCGATGGCCGAGACTTTGACTATGGGGTTGACTACATCGAGTGTGCCATCTGTAAGTTTCTCAACGAACAAGGTGCAGCTGAGTTGGCCCCGTATGTGTGTGCTGTTGACAAAGTAGCCAGTGAGATGCTAGGTTGGGGATTGCGTCGCACGATGACTCTTGCCGAAGGTGGCGAAAGGTGCGATTTTCGATTCAAGAAGGGTGGGAAGACATGTGTGACGATTCCGCAACCGTTGAGGTAATTGATACACCAATCAAACGCGGGTTAACAAGGCTTGCAGCGGAGCGCGAGGTCTGGGCTCGTTTGATTCATTCTGTGCAGCCAGGCCTCCTGGCCCGCGCCTGCTGAAACGGCCGTTGGCCAGCGGACGAGTGTCGGGAGGTAGACGACCTATGAGTACATGGCCGTCGGGCTATCAGGAACAACTGTCGGGAGCAGCGTGCCGCTTATGCGCTGAAGGCCGTCCCGAGGAAATAGAAGGCCGGATTCGTTTCTTCTCCAGCAAGTGGTCCGATGGGTACTTGCACTTACGAGGTGTCCAGCAGGCTTTGCGGCGGTAATCTGGCGCGGCAGGCATGTGGTGGAGCCAACAGAACTATCAGAGGAAGAGGCGACGGCGTTCTGGTTCGATTTATTGCGGGTTGGCCGGGCGATGCAGGTGGTTTATCGGCCGTTGAAGATGAACTATCAGTTGTTGGGCAATCGGGTCCCGCATCTGCATTGGTTGGTCGCACCGCGATTTTCGGATGATGTGGCACCAGGCGATCCCTTGCCGGGGTCAGGGTATCAGGAGTTCCCCGAGGAGGCGGTGCGTCGGGAAGTTGCCCAGTTACGCGCAGTGCTGGCAAAGTCAATATGAACTGTCACTCAAGCAGACACAACGGCCGTTTCCCCCACACCCTCCGCCAGATGCGCCACCACCAAAATGGCGCTTAGCGGCAGCAGTGCTGCCAGCAAAAAGGTTGTTGAAGCCCCCAGAAATTGCATCGCCATGCCCGCCAGCACAAAGCCAATCACGTGCCCGGACCAGTTGCCCGCGGTGAAGGCCGCCATGTGGCTGTCCAGCTGCCCGTCGCCGGCCATGTCGGTTACCAGCGCCGGGCTCACGGCGTCTTTGGTGAACGCTATTGTGAAGCAGATGGCCATCAGCCAGAATCCGGCCGGAGACGTGGCCAGCATCAATGCGACCAGCCCCAATGCCCGGCCGCTGTAGGCAATAGTCAGCACCGTTTTCCGATTCAGCTTGTCTGATAGGCGCCCGGCAATGGGGTTGGCCATCAGTCCCAATCCAGCCTGGACGGCGGCCAGCAGTGTAATAAGTGTGAGCGAGATGCCCTGGTCGTTCATCCGCAGCGAGCCGCCCATCATGCCCACCGAGGCGCTGGTGGTGACCAGCATGTTGGCACCCAGCAGCAGCCAAAACGGTTTGCTAAACTTGCGCCGGGGGATAAGGGTGGCGGGGGATTTTGAGGGAACGGCCGTACCCGTATCCGGCAGCAGCAAACCGGCACTCACCTGCACAATCCAGACCAGCGCCAGCAGGGCAAACAGGCGCGTATAGCCCCAATGGTCGGCCACACGTCCCACAACCAGCCCGCCAATGAGACCGGCCAAAGAGGTGGTCGACGCCAACAGGCCAAACATGCGACCCCGTCTTGCCTTGTCGGCAAACAGCCCCATCAGCACATTTTGCAGGGTCAACGCCACCCCGGCGGCAAACCAGACCACTGACGTCAGCAGGGTGAGCTGCCAGATGGTGGTCACGCGCCCCATCAGCCAGGTGGCGGGGAGGGCCACGACGCCGGCCAGCACAATCAGCTCGCGCCGCCGTCCCAATCGGTTTGATAATCGTCCGGCCAGCATCGTGCCCGCCGCCAGCATGGCAAAGCTAAAGGCCAGGTAATAGCCCGTCGTGGCCGAAGAGGCACCGAGTTTGGCGGCATAGAGGGGCAAAATCGGCATGATGCTGACGCCGACCAGCCAGGTGGTCAGGCTGCATAGGAAAAGGGCCATAAATTGTTTGCGGTTCATAGAAATTCCTTCAAGTCCCAAAGACTCAAATGTGATTAACCTGGGATCAGTGTAGCCTTTGTGGATCGTCCCGTCCCCTGCCAAAGGTTAGCCTGAAGGGGTGCTTTTGGTTATCTACGGGTGGAGGGAAACGGCCGTCTTCAGCTTTAAGCAAGTGAAGAAAAATGGGATACAGATTCACACAGATTCACACTGATTTTTGTTTTTTATCTGTGTTAACCAGTGTTCATCAGTGTCCAATTTAAAAACGCGAACTTGACTAAAGAAATTGCATCTCGTCCGTCTAATACAATAGACGATGACTCGAACAGGGGCAGAGCCAGGGATATGCATGACGGACGATCGGGCCCTGACGCAGTTAGTGAACCGCTGCCAGCAGGGTGATCTGGAAGCTTTTGCGCAGCTGTTTCGCCGCTTCCGGCAATATGTTTACGACCTTGCCTGCGTCATCTTGCGCGATAACGTTGCCGCGCAAGACGCGGTGCAGGATACGTTTCTGCGCGTCATGGAGAAGGTCGATACGTTTGCCGGGGATGCCGCTTTTGAGACGTGGTTAACGGCCGTCACCGTCAACACTTGCCGCAGCCACCTGCGCCGCCAAAAAGTGCGCCGCTTTCTCTCATTAGAAAGCTTGCGGCCGGGACAGCTGCTGCACGTCGGCGGCGCTGCGCCCAACCCCGCCCGACTGGTGGAAGAGCGGCTGCGCCGCCAATCGCTGTGGCAGATGGTCAACACCCTGCCAGACCGGCTGCGCCTGCCCCTCATCTTGCGCTATCGCTACGCTTTGCCCTGCGGCGATATTGCCGACATTTTAGATCTGAAGCTGGGCACGGTTTACCAGCAGCTCAACGAAGGCCGTCGCCAGCTGGAAAAATTGGCGGCGCAGCAAGAAACGGCCGTAAACCTGTCGCTCGCCCCAGGAGAAAGTTGATGAAACTGCTCCGCCAAGCGGACTTGCCCGACCACGCTGTGGTTCGGGACCAATATGAAGCACACCGTGACGGCGTGCTGACTGCGGCGGAAACGGCCGCTTACGAGACCCACCTGCGCACCTGTGCCGCCTGCCGCCAATGGCTGGCGCGGCAAGATGCGTTGATCACCGACCTGCGCGCCGACATGCCGCCGCCGTACCGGCTGGCCACGGACGGTGCCGTCCAGATTCAGCAGGCGATGTATAAACAGATCAAGAGGTCTATTTTTATGCAAAATGTAAAGCTTTCTCTTAGAACAATGGCTGCTGTGGCCGCCGTGGTGCTCATTGCTGCTGTGGCTCTGTGGTGGCAGTATGGCCGTGGCGAGCAGACCAGCACCAGCCCAACGGAAACGGCCGTACCCAACGCCACACTCCCGGCCAGCACCGCTGCTGAGCCAACCAGCCTCACCTTTGCCGCACCGCCGTCTCAGCGCAGTCGGTATGAACTGGTCGCTGCCCTGTACAATGGCTTGAATCCGGACGTTACAGTACAAGTCATCTCCCTTTCCCCAGACAGCGACCCGGCGACCCAGGCAGATGCGGCCGTTCTGCAGGGCAATCCTGCCGGTGCCGCAAACTACGTAAACCTGGCCGACCGGCTGCGAACCAGCACCGACCTCAATCCCCAGGACTTTTTTGCCGGGGCGCTGCAAGGCTGCCAGGCAGGCGACTATGCCTACGGCCTGCCGATCAGCTTTATGCCGTCCTTTCTTTATTTTGACCAAACCGTTCTGGCTGAGGCCGGCGTGACCGTGCCCGCCGCTGAGTGGACCTGGCCCGAACTAGTGCAAATGATCACAGCATTGAGCAGCGGCGACGGCAATCGTTATGGCTTTGGCGATGTGGATGGGCTGCTGCGGTTGTTACGGCCGTTAATCGCCAACAGCCTGGCGGAAACCGGCACCATTGCTCCCGCCGATTTACAACCCCACCTTCAAGACGTGGCGAACCTGCTCGCCGCCGGGCACGTGGCCGATGTGAATCCGGCAGAATTGGAACTGTTGATTGCCAACGGCCGTGTTGGCCTGTGGCTGGATAATCCCGCAGCGCTTGAGGCGCGCCAGCTTGGACTGGGTGACTCACTCGGCCGGCTGCCCGTTCCTCCGCTGGGCGATCTCGCGATGACGAATCCTGCCGAGCCTGCCTGCCTGGCTATCAGCCGGGGCAGCGACCAGCCGGAAGCTGCCTGGCGCTGGCTGCAATACCTCGTCTACAATCCGCCGGAACTGCCGGCCGGCAGTGTGCCTGCCAATCGTCTCATCTCGAACAGCTTCAATGAAAATAACGCGCCGACCGACAGCGCCACTCTGGTGGCCATTAGCCGTGCCTGGTTTAGCAGCCGGCGCGGCCAGGCAGAAGCTTTGCTGCCGGCGCTGCGCCAGCATGTTGTGGCCGGCGTGCCTTTGGAAGATGCCCTGGCTCAAGTCGCTTCCGCTGACCCGGTTGAGGGCAGTGCCGAGGCAGAAGCCACCGTGCCGGTCATCGCCTCACCGCCGCCCGACACGGGTCCAACCATCATTCGCTTCTACGGTGACCAGTTTCGCCTGGCGGAAGCCGCCAACGCCTTCCGCCAGACCCATCCGGATATCATCGTCGATATCTCGTTCAATGCGCGGGTAGGGGCAGGCGGCGTGTTCACGCTGGAAGACGTGGCCGAGCAGTTTGACTGTTTTTCCTGGTTTGGCATTGGTCTGACCCCAACGAATGTAGCCGGAGCGGTGTTGGATTTGTCGGAGCTGGTTTCGCCGGAGACGCTGGCCGACTACGCGCCGGAAACGTTGGCTGTGCTTCAGTCGGACGGGGCTTTGTTGGGACTGCCGCTGGAAGTGAATCCGATTGTGGTGCGCTACAATGAAAATCGCTTTAACGAGCGCGGCGTGCCGCTGCCCACGGCCGATTGGACCTTAAACGAATTGCTAAACACAGCCGCCCAGCTAGGCCAAACGGCCGATCCGCCTGTCTATGGCTTCATTTCCTCTGCCTTCGATGTGCTGTCTGGTCCGGAAGTGGTCGAGATGCTGCTGTTGGAGCAGGGGATGCGGCCCTGGGATGTGGCGGCGGGCACGGTGAACCTGACCGATCCGGTGGTAACGGCCGTTGTCAGCCAATACGTTACCTGGATACAGCAAAACGCTCTGTATGCCACACTGCCCGGTGCAAACTTTGACGAGCGGAGTTCGCTGATCCAGAACGGCCGTGCTGCCTTGTGGACCACGCGCAGCGATGACCGTCCCATTGCCCTTGGCGTGCCGGAACCGTTTGCCGTCTTGCCGCTGCCTCAACTGAACAGCAATATTTTGTCTGCGCCCTGGCAAACTGTGCTTTTTGTCTCCAACCGAGTTGAAGACCCCACTGCCTGTACGCAGTGGATTGAGTACCTGACAACGCGAACAGACGCGATTACAGCCGTGCCTGCCCGCCAATCTGTGCTCAATAGCCGCAGTTGGCAAAATGAAGTTGGCCCGGAAAATGCGGCCGTTTTCCGCGAAGCGTTGGCCCGCCACCTGGCTGCCTCAGAGCCGGATGCGGAACTGGTTTCCTTTGGTGAAAAGTTTCCCCTCTACCGCTGGCTGCAAGAAGCGGCCGCAGCGGCCGCCGCCGGTGGTGATCTGAATGCGCTGTTGGCCCAAGCCCAGGCGCACAGCGAGCAGTATCTGGCCTGCCTGTCCGGGCTCACCGACCCGACCTTCGAGGAGGCGGAAGCCTGCGCCCAGCAGGCCGATCTGGATTACAACAGCGATAATCAGTAAGCACAACATCTCCCCGGAAACGCTTTAAAAGGCAGAACCTCTTGAGAGCAGTTTCCGGGGAAATTTGTCCCCACCCTCCTTTTTATCCAAACGAGAAACAATGCTACAATGCGTCACGCTGCTGTCACGGCCTGCTGGTAGCGTTTTTCCAAACAATGTTGCAATAAAATAGGAGGAATACGATGTTGATGGATGATCCCCGCGATTGGCAAGCCAGAATTAAATCGTTGCAAACGGCCGTTGCCGAAACAATCGAGATGATGAATGACGTGGTGGATGCTCACGCCGACGACATTCTGGCCGTGTTTGGTGCCGAGATGGCGGAGGCGGACAGCTCCCCCTTTGCTGCCATTCGAGATGCGTTGGGAGATGAGACCCCACGTCAATTTTTGCGCTCGGCGGCCAAGAAACGGCCGTCTGCCATCCCCAAGCCGCTGCGCAGCTTTAAACTGCGTGATTTTTACCAACTCGTACAGGAAACGATGCAAATTTACAACAGCTTGAGTTTACTAGAATCGCTGCGACGTTTTGCCGACGAGGGCTTTACCTTTTTCCTGGATGGCTATTATACCGAGAAGAATTTGCCCGTGGTGGCCAACTGCCCGCCTCGCTCGGTGATGCGCACCATTGTCAGCCAAGTTTCGGTGGATTTGGGTATTATTCAGGAAGCGGTAAACCAGCGCCGGCGGCTGGACGGCCGTGCTACCCAACAGGCCCGCACGGTAGCCATGGCCGATCAACTGTCGCGCATGGCGCTGAGTCTGGCCATTGACGCCGGCTATCTGTCACGCGATACGTTTGTGATCACCTATCTGGCTAAATCGATCCGCTCGCGGCTGGTGCCATATGCCGATGCGCTGTTGATTAGCGTGGCCTATGCTTCCATGCAAACTGGCATTCATCCGTCGCGAGACTTTTTGGCGATTCCACATGAAATTGGGCACCATCTGTTTTGGAACGGCCGTCACCCCGACACCCAAAAAATGCTGCGCGATGAACTACTGCAACGGGCGGCAGATGCGGGCATTAAGGCAGGCGATTGGCGCTTAAACTGGCTGGAAGAGATGTTTGCCGATACCTATGCCCTGCTGCTGGCCGGGCCGGTGATTATCCTCGATTTTCAGGACATGCTGGATGATGATATGTCCAGCCATTTTCGGGAAGACACCGACAAGCATCCCATTCCGGAGATACGGCCGTATATCCAGACCGAAATCCTGCGCCGTGTCAAATATGATGATGAGCAGATCATCTACGCTCATGAATGTGACAAGCTGGATGATAACTGGAGCAGCTGGCTACAAAAACATCCCATGCGGCAACAGTACCCCGTGCGCGGTGTGGCGGAAAAGATGACGGGGCGGGGGATTGTTACGGCCGTTGCCCCTTTGATCACCGTCGTTTTAGATACGCTTGCCGCCATCGTGCCCACCCAGCGCGACTACGACGGCATGGCCAGCAGCGACGACGTTGGCAAACTGTACACCGAGTTCCAAAGCAACATCATGCCCGACAATGACAACGAACTGGTGAATTTATTCCTGGACGGCAACGGCACCGAAGAAGAACTCGTCCAAATTTTGAGCAATTACACTGAAATCTCCTTCCTGACCCACATCGAAGCAGTTGTCCGCCAGGACCCCAAAACAATCACCTCGGCCGAATGGCTCCAGTTTCTACGCTCCCACGGTTGGTCCAACGAAGGCCCTATTGGCGATCCCGGAGGAACAACAAGCGGAACAGGCTCTGGCAGTGGAGGGCATGGCAGCAATAGCTAAACCGGGTCAAATTTTCATTCTAGCTGCTTGTGCTTTTCAATGATTGCCCGATTCTCAGGCACCTTTTGCAAAAAGGATTGCCTGCTGTTCAACTCTGGAATAGCATTGGCCCGTATCTGTAATTGCCGATGTGCATCCTTAATCAGTCGATTTGCGCGTGGATCATCATAATAAGCTAAGAGCGTGTAGCAAAGCCAGTAGAAACCAAAAGGATCGCCGAGGCCATCTAGCGTCTGCGAAGATAGCTCAGCCATAATCAATTCTAAACCAGCCTGAGCCTTATCATGATTCCCCTTTAAATGGGCAATGTGGGCTAAACCTAACTGAGGTGGTAGTAGATGATGTGTTTCCTGATTTAGATCATAACGTAACAGTAGGGCCGCCTGCATATTTTCTTCGGCCAAAGATAGCTCATTTAAGGCAATTAAAGTTTCTGCGTAAACATGAAGGGTGCTCGCTTCATAGAAGCGCAGGCCAATTCCTCGCTCTAGCTCTAAACATTGCTCATAAAAATTTCTGGCTAAAGCAAATTGTTGTTGCTTGGCAAAGACCTCACCCAGATTATTCAAAATGATTGCTTCGCCCTGTCTTTCCCCTGTTTCGCGGCGGATTGTCAGTGACCGTTGGTAAAAATGCTGCGCCTGTTCGTAGTTACCCAGCATATGGGCAATGGTGCCTAAATTGTTTAGCACTACGCCAATCCCGCGCCGATTGCCTATTTCTTCGTAAATCGTGAGCGCTTTCTCCAAATGGCTGCGGGCCGAACTGTATTCTTGTTGATGACCTGCTAATAAGCCCAAGCTGTTGGTTGTGAACGCTTCTTTGTGTTTGTCTTTTAGTTCCTGAGCTATTTGTAAGACCTGCCGCTTGAGACGAACAGCCAAAGGGTAATCGCCTTGTTTAAGCGAAATTTGGCCAAGATCAAAAAGCGCATTTGCTTCTCCAGACCGATCGTTAATAGTGCGGTAGATTTGTAGGGCTTCATTGATCTTTGATTGTGCCTGCTCAGACTTGCCTTGCCAATGAAGAGCCGTACCCCAATGATAATGACCATCGCCAATAAGCTTATGGTGGTTGATTTCCTTAGACAGTGAAATGCTTTTTGCAGCAGCTTCGATTTCGGCGGGATAGTTACCCATTTCCTCAGAATAACGGGCTTGCCGCAAAAGTATTTCGGCTTGTTTTTGTTTGTCCTGGGCTTGGTTAGCCAGTTCGGTGAGGGTTTGGAGCAGGGCTTCTTGCTCAGGGCGTTTTCCTTGCCAGTTGTAGATTTTTTCGAGGGACAGGAGCAGTTCGTAGCGCGTTTGGCTGTCTTCTGATGGGGTGAGGGCGAGGGCACGGCCGTAATAATCCAGCGCTTCATTGTTTTGGTATGCTTCGCGGGCCACATCTCCGGCTTTGTGCAGGTAGGTGCGTGCTTTGGCCGTAAGGTTCGCCTGCTCGGCGTGATAGGCTAGCTCGCCATAATGCGACGTGAGGTCGTTGGTGTAAAGGGTTTCCAGGGCGGTTACGGCTAACTGGTGCAGCGCCTGACGCCGGGCGCGCAGCTGCATTTTGTAGGCGGCATCGCGCACCAGGGCATGCCGGAACAGGTAGCGCAGCTCGTTGAGTGCCGCCCAAATAGCTGCCTGCTCCGCCTCGTTGAGAATTGTTCCCACGTTTTCCGCGTCACGCAGCATCAACGTTAACAGCTGCACCTCAAACTCTCGGCCCAAAACGGCCGCATGCTGCACGCCATTTTTTACTTCGGCTGTCAATCTATCTAATCGTGCCACCAGCAGGGCATGGACGTCCCGCGGCAGGACCGTTTGCTGTACGGCCGTTACCGTCCAACCCGCTTCCGTTTCTTCTAACAAATTTTGCTCTTGCAGGTAGCGCACAATTTGCTCTGTGAAGAATGGATTGCCTTCACCGCGGTCGGCCAGCAACGTTTGCAGCGCGGGCGAGATAGAGTCACCAAGCAGATCTGCTGCCAACTGATTCAGCTCCGTTGGGGTGAGCTGCCCCAGCGCAATGGTTTGCCAGGGGATTGTGCTGGCGTCAGTTTCAATTTGCTGCTCGGGGCGGCTGGTAGCGATGATGGCCAGGGGATAGTGGATGTCGGGAACGGCCGTTATCGTCAGCCACAGCTGCTGCAAAAATTGGCGCGAATCGTCGTCCAGCCAGTGCGCATCCTCGATGATTAGCAGGGTAGGTTGCTGTCCGCTTTCGGCCTGGAGCAGCGTGGTGAGCGCGGTAAGCGTGTTTTCAAAGCGGCCTTGCGGCTCCAGCCGGGCGTAAAGTGAATCCGGCCAGTGTAGATCCAGCAGCGCGCCCAAAAAGGAGCGGGTGCGTTCCAGCTCGCGGGCCAGCGCGGGTTGTGGCGTGGCCGCCAGCAGCTGTTCTAGTTTGTGCTCAAACAGGGCCTTGTTTTCTGCCTCGCTTTGCCGGCTGGATTGGTTGAAATAGCGTTGTAACCAATAGCGCAGCGGGTTGAGCGACTGGCGTAAAATCTGGTCGGTCTGGCAAAGGAACACCTGGTGCGGGCCAAAATCAGCAGACAAATTGCTAAAAAACGTATGCAACAGGCGACTTTTGCCCATGCCGGCTTCCCCTTCGATGCGCAGCGCGCCGGCGAAACGGCCGTCGGCCAACGGCTGCACAAACTCGGTCAATCTGGCCAATTCCTGCTGCCGCCCCAACATCTGCCCGCTAAAAATGGGAACGGCCGTTTCCTGCCGTCCCCCTAACCGATAAACCGGCTGCGCATAGTCAAACCCCTTAAATTGGTGCTCACCGGCAAATTCTAAGGCAAATTGGTCTTCGGCGCGCTGGGCAACGGCCGTATCCAGCCAAATCTCTCCTGGAGGCGCATTGGTCATAAAACGGGCCGCCAGGTTGACGCCGCTGCCGTAGCAGGTGAACTCTTCGTGCAGCGGCGAGCCGATAAAGCCCGCATGGGCCACCCGGTAGGTGACGCCGGCACGAATGGTGACCCGGCTTTGCTGCCGCAGCGCCAGCAAAAAACTCAGCGCCCGTTCGATGTCCGTCTCGTGGGCGATGGGCGCGCCCCAAAAAAGGAGCAGCGTGCAGCCTTTGTCGCCAAAGTCCAGGCGGCTGGTGACGCCGCCAAACTGTGCTTGCAGCTGAAAAACTGTCTGCATAAACGGTCCCAGTTCGGCCTCGTTTTGTACCGTCGGCAGACTGATGAAGACGTTGACAATCTGGCGAAACTCGCCTTGCAGCGGTTGGCTGATCAGTTCAGGCGGGAAAAAGCGGCCAAGCAGCGGCAGGTTGGGTTGGGGCGGGGTGAATGGTTGCGCCGGAGCGAAGGTCTGGGGACGGCCGTTCACTACAAAAAACTCATTACGCGGCGACAATTTAACCCAATCGCCCGCCGGCGCTGCCAGCGCGGCATCCAGAATAATTTCCCCCGGCGCTGCCTGCTTTTCTGCCAGGGCACATTGTTCAACGGCCGTTCCGTGAAAATAAAATGCCGCCCGTTCTTGATTCGCATTGGTCACAATGCCCCAGCCCGCATTCCCCAACGACAGTCCGATTTTGGCCGTCATCTGAAAATCGCCGTAGAGGGTGCGGCTGGTTGGATTTGTGCGCAGGTGATTTTGGGCCTGCCAGGCGGCGGTAATCGCTTGTTGGGTGCAAACGGCCGTTTCCTCTGCGGTTGCGATGGGGAAGAAGGCGGTAAAGGCATCCCCGGCAAAGTTACTCACAAAGCCGCCTTGCTCAAACACAAACTGCACCAGTGGTTCAAAAATGGCCAGCATCACCGAGGCCATCACTTCAGCTCCGTGCTGGCCATGCTGCATGAGCGTTTCCATCAACTGGGTAAAGCCGGAAATATCGACGAACAGGCCAACGGCCGTAAACGTGCCATGCTGTTCTTCTTGTGCCAACTGCTCCAGGATGAATTGGGGGACCAAATTGTGCATGATTGTGCCCTTGTGGCGATGTTGAGTGCCAGAAGTTTACCAGAGGTAAAAAATAAATCACGAATGCATAAAGGTTATTAAAAGAATGGGACGCAGATCACCCTGATTTGCCTGATGATCCATTTATATCAGGGTAATCAGGTAAATCTGCGTACAAAAATTTTCCGCGGCGGGGCAGGACGGCAGTCTCTTGCTATAATCCCCACTTATGACAAAAACAACCCAACCTGCACACTCTCTGCGTAAGGCGTGGCTCGATGCGGCCCGGCCACGCACGCTGCCGCTGGCGCTTTCCTGCATTGCCCTGGGCACCTTCCTGGCGACCGCTGCCGGTGCTTACAGTTGGCCGATTACGACGCTATGTTTGGTGACGGCCGTTTTCCTGCAAATCCTCTCCAACCTGGCCAACGATTACGGCGATTCCATCCATGGCGCAGACCACGTGCAGCGCGAAGGACCGCAGCGCGCCGTGCAGTCGGGCCAAATCAGCGCCCAAATGATGAAGCGGGCCGTGATCTTGTTTGCCACGCTGTCTGGCCTAAGCGGCTTGCTGCTGCTGTGGCTGGCTTTTGGCGTGGAGGGGTTGATTGGCCTGCTGGTGTTTGTGGTGTTGGGCGGCGCGGCCATTTGGGCAGCAGTGAACTATACTGCGGGCAGCAAACCGTATGGCTACGCCGGTTGGGGCGATCTATTTGTACTCATCTTTTTTGGCTGGGCGGGGGTACTGGGACCGTACTTTTTGATGGCCCAACAGTTCAATTGGGAACTGCTGCTGCCGGCCACTGCCTGTGGCCTCTTGGCCGTGGCCGTGCTCAACGTCAACAACATCCGCGACATTGAGTCTGATCGGCAGGCGGGCAAATATTCGATCCCAGTGCGGCTCGGGCCGGAGCGGGCGCGCCTGTACCATTGGCTTTTGCTGGCCACGGCCGTTTTCCTGGCCACGCTCTACGTCTTGCTCAACTTTACCAGCTACTGGGTCTTCCTTTATCTTTTGGCTGTACCTTTGTTGGTGCGCAACGGAACGGCCGTGCAAAACACCTACTCGCCCCTCGCCCTCAACCCCCTCCTCAAACAGATGGTGCTCTCAGCCCTGGCGTTTAATTTGCTGTTGGGGCTTGGCCTCATTCTGTAAATGGTGAACGGCAAACTGATCGCCGACTACCGAATCCGGGCCATAAAGTGACTGTCTGCCAAACGGCCGTCACCAAAAACGTGCCACCGTTTGGTCCCCTCAATTTCAAAGCCAAATTTGCGGTAAAGGCGTACCCCGGCGGGATTATCCGTGTTGACCTCCAGCTCCAGGCGCTGCACGTTGAGCCAGTTGTCCGCTAGATCGATGACGGCGGCCATGAGCTGGCTGCCGATGCCCTGGCCCCAGTACGCTGGATGGACCATCATGCCCAGTTTAGCCTTGTGGGCCATGCGCGGCGTGTCTGATTGGTAAAGGAAGATGCTGCCCACAGCGGTGTCAGAAACTTCTGCTACGAACCGGTGGAGCCGCTTATTTGCATTTTCCAGGCGCTTTTGGACGAGGCCGATCTCCTGGCTGGGCATTTGCAGGGTGGTGCGGGCGACCAGTGGATGGCAGTAGCAGGCGTGCAGATCGCTGGCATCCTTAGGGCGCGGTAGACGAATGGTGACATCCTCTGGGGCAAAAGTGGCCGGGGGCGGGGGGCTGGCCGGCGGCGCTGGCTCACTGGGGCCGGGAAAAGCCCCATGCAGGCGGGCCATAACGTGCTCGTCCAGAAAACGGCCGTTACCAAAGACCGCTTTCTTACTTGTCCCCTCCAGCTCAAAACCAAACTGTTCATAAAGGTGAATCGCCGATTGGTTGTGGGTAAACACTTCCAGCTCCACTCGGCTCAGGTTGAGCCAGTTGTCGGCGATGTTGAGGGCGGCGGCCATGAGTTGGCTGCCCACGCCCTGGCCCCAGGCATCGGGGTGGACCATCATCCCCAGGCTGCCGCTGTGTGTCAGGCGCGGGCGTAAATGTTGGGTGACGTTGATAGCCCCGATAACACGGCCGTTCCAATCTGCCACCAGCCGGTGCCGCCCCGATTTTGTGCTTGCAGCCCACCGTTCCGTCTCGATTAGCTCCATGCTGGGCAGTTGCAGCAGCATCGCTGCCACGCTGGGATGGGAGACGATGGCGTGTTGGTCGGCGGCATCATCGGGATGAAACGGCCGTATCGTCACCTCGTTTAAATCAATGAGCGAATGGGACATTTGTACCCCCCTTAAAGGGTGTTTCTCCTATTTTTCACTCTTCTTTCACCTGATAACATTACATAATGGGCATGATCGATAAAAAGAAAGTGATTTGTTAAGCCAGTGATCATATGCTTTAATGAATAGAAGGCAAGAGATTTTCCATGTCTATGGCAAAAACAAAGGCTTTTCCCACTGAACTGACCCCATCTTCCTCCCATCCTTCGGCCTCTTCCATAACTGAGTCGCCGGATGCGAGTCTGCCGCCGTTGTCCCCGGCGCTGGATGATGTTGCCAGTGCCAGCCTGGCCCCGGTAACGTTGGGATTTACCCTGTTTCACTTCTTTCTGGCGGTTGCTTACGCTATTTTCCTACCGCCAGAAATAATTCCGCTGGTGGTGCCGCTGGTGGCGGGTACGGCCGTTGTGCTTTTGGCACTGTATGGACTTATCCGCGCCGGACAGGTGCCGCCCAGCTGGGCACAGCCCATTGGCGTGGGCATTGCGGCCCTCTCAATCATCAACGTACTGATTCACCTCAACCTCTCTGTAGAACCCCGACAAACCAGCATCATTACCTTTTTACTCATTGGTATCAGCGTCTTTTTGCTGTCCGTTCGCTGGCTGACATTTGTTTTAGTGGGCACATTGGCCGGCTGGCTTTTTGTGGTTTACAGTTGGCCCGTTTCGCCATCCCTCATTTACAACGGTATTTTGCTCATCCTCAGCGTGGGCATTGCCGTCGTGGTTTTTTATGTGCGGCGGCAGTCTGTGGCCCGTTACGAATTGCTGCGCTGGGAAGACAGCCAGCGGCGGGCCCAACTCCAGCAGCGGGCGCTGCAATTAGAAACCAGCATGTCGTTGGGCCAACACATCACCTCTATTCTGGATTTAGACACGCTGCTGCAAACTGTGGCCGAACTGATGAAAGCGCAGTATGACCTGTACTATGTCGGTATCTATTTACTGGATTTGCAGTCGGATGGTTACCTGATGCGGCGTGTTGGCGTTGGGGGGCAGGCCAACGGCCAGAAGCGCTCCCAAATGCGCATTCGCGTGGGGCGTGAAGGGCTGGTTGGTTGGGTGGCCGGTAACGGCCGTGCGCTGCTGGTGAACGATGTGCTGCAAGACAGCCGCTACATTCCGCACGACCTTGTCTCCCAGACGCGCTCTGAATTGGATTTGCCTTTGCGCGCCGGGCGTCGCCTGATTGGCGTACTCAGCCTGCAAAGTGATAAAGCAGCCGCCTTTGACCAGGGCGACATTCCGTTTTTGCAGTCGCTGGCCGATCAGGTGGCCATTGCCATTGACAACGCTTCGCTGTACCAGGGAGAGCGTGCAGCCCGCCGTCTGGCCGAAACGATGCACAAAATGGGCCGGGCGCTTACCGGTACGTTGGAGTGGAATGAGGTTTTGGATCTCATTTTGGCCCAGCTTGAAGAATTGGTTGCTTATGATCGCGGGTCGGTTTTGGTGCGCAGCGGCGATTATCTGGAACTGGTAGCCGCCCGTGGCTTCCCAGACGAGACGGTGCCCAACCAGATTCGCATCTCGCTGGAAAACGAGAGCATCTTCCGCGAAATTTATGATACGCAACGGCCGTTATTTATTCCCGATGTGCAGCAGTGGCCGGACTGGCAGCAGGTGGACAGCCTGCCCATTGCCCGGGCCTGGTTGGGCGTACCGCTCATTCATGGGGAAGTTGTCATCGGTATGCTTTCCCTGGCGCGCGAAACAACCACCCCCTTTACCGATGAATCGATTGATCTGGCGACCACCTTTGCGGCGCAAGCGGCCGTAGCGCTGGAAAACGCCCGCCGCTTTGACAGAACCACTCGCTTTTCGCAGCAGCTTGAGTATGAAGTGGCCCAACGCACCCAGGCGATTCAGGAAGCCTATGGCCGGTTGGAGCAGCTTGATCGGGCCAAGTCTGACTTTATTGCCATTGCCTCGCATGAACTGCGCACGCCGCTTACCATTTTGCGCGGCTACAGCCAGATGTTGTTCCAGCAAAACAGCGTGCACCAAGATGAGCAAATTGAAAATCTTGCCGCCGGTATTCAGTCCGGGGCGATGCGGTTAGAGGAAGTGGTCAGCAGCATGTTGGAAGTGGCCAAAATCGACAATCGCGCCCTGCAACTTTACCTCAAGCAAATTTCGCTGGCGGAGCTGTTTGAGCACCTCAGTGAAACATTTGCCGACGCCCTTGCCGAGCGTGAGCTTACTCTCACCATCGTTAACGTGGACAATTTGCCCCTCATTGAAGCCGATCAAGATGCTCTGGAAAAGGTGTTTTATCACTTGTTGGTGAACGCGATTAAATACACACCAGACGGCGGCACGATTCATGTTTCTGGCGTGGTGCATCATGCCAATGGCCAGCGGAAGGTGGCCGACAAGGTGGAAATTATGGTGCGAGACAGCGGCATCGGTATTGACCCAGAAATGCACGAGCTGATCTTCTCAAAGTTTTACCAGACCGGTGAGGTGGCGCTGCATTCATCGGCAAAGACCAAGTTTAAGGGGGGCGGACCTGGGCTGGGGCTGGCCATCACCCGGGGCATTATAGAAGCACACGGCGGCAAAATCTGGCTAAGAAGCGCCGGGCATGATGAGGAATCGTGTCCGGGCACAACGTTCCATGTGCTGCTGCCGCTGGCGCATAAAAAAGTGGAGATTGTTGTGGAGGAGGAGGGGGAGAGAGTCAAAAGTGAAAAGTGAAGTTTTTCATTCACAATTCACCATTCATTATTCACAATTCTCAATTATTTAGTTGCGGAACCAGTTCAATTTCAAACAGAGTGGGCCACAATTTACCGGTGACGAAGAGACGGCCGTTCTCCGCATCATAAGCAATCCCGTTCAGTACATCGACAGGCTGTGTCAGTGTGGCCGGGTCTAGGAGGCCGGTTAGATCAATGCTGCCCACCACTTGCCCGTTTGTGGGATCAATCCGCACGATGCGGTTGCTTTGCCACACGTTGGCCCACACCTCCCCATTGATAAATTCCAGTTCATTCAGCAGGCGCACCGGGCCGTTTTGGTCCTGCACAGTGAGGCGGCCCACTTCGGCAAACGTTTCCGGGTCGCGAAAGTACAGCGTATCGCTGCCGTCGCTCATGATGAGGCATCGGCCGTTGTGGGTAATGCCCCAGCCTTCGGTTTCGTACTGCCACGTATCCAGCAGCTCAAAACTGTCGCGGTCGTAGACAAAAGCAACGCGCTCCTGCCAGGTTAGCTGGATGAGCCTGTCTTGCCACAAAACCAGCCCCTCACCAAAATATTCTTCGGCAATATTGACCATTTGCAGCACTTCGCCGCTGGCTAAATCGACCCGCCGCAAGGAGGAAAATGTGCGGTTGATGCCGGTGCTTTCATACAGCTCGCCATCGGCAAAAACGAGTCCCTGGGTAAAGGCGTCGGAATCGTGCGGATAGGTGTTGATGATGTCGAAACCGTAAGTCGGCACGCTGCCCGGTGGCGTGGCGGCGGGAGTGGTGAATGGATCGCAGCTGGGGATGGGTGTTGCAGTAGGTGTCGGGGCCGTGGTTGGGGTGAGGGTGGGCACGGCCGTTTCCCTGCCGGCTACTTCAGTGGGTGCATTTGGCGCTTGCGGATTTTGGGTGCAGGCGGGGATGAAGAGGAATACGGCCGTTAAGACAATAATTAGCCAATGGATGCGATTGAATTTGGGTAAGTTCATCTGGCAATTTCTTTTTGGGTGGGCAGATAGTCAGCGTACCAAAAGCCGGTATCGTATAGCTCGTTTTCTTCTCCCCACGTGCGTCGCACAATTTCCCCTGGTTCCAGGGGGATGGGGTGGGCAAACAGCGGCCCATCATACACAAATGAATGGTACTCGCCGTTTTCGCCGCAGGGATCGACGTTGGCAGGCAGGCTGGCAAAAAAGTCAGCATCCAGCTCTCGCCCTACAAAGCTGCGATCCAGCTGCTTCTCGCTCACGCAAACGGTGACGGCGCGAAAGCCCTGGGCCACAAAGTTTTGGGCCAACTCAGTGGTGTCTTGCTGCCAAAGTGGAAAAACGCCGCTCAGATTCAGTTCGGCCAGACGCTTTTCCCGGTAAGCCTTTAAATCTTCCAGAAAAATGTCGCCAAAAATGGCGTGCGTGACGCCCTTAGCGATTAGCGCTTTGAGCTGCTGACGCATGATGGCATCGTACATTACCATGTTGACTTGCTCTGGAACGTGGATTTTGTGGAGCGGCAGGCCGATGGCGGCGGCTTGCTGATAGAGCAGTTCGGCCCGGACGTTGTGCATGGTGATACGGCCGTACGCCTCATTCACCGTCGTCAGCAGCCCCACCACCTCGTAATTGCCAGACTGCATTACCGCGTGCAGCGCCAAAGCCGAATCCTTGCCGCCGCTCCAGTTCATAATCGCTTTTGGTTTTGTCATTTTCATTGTTTGTTGCACCACATTAACTGGTCAACCTTTCCTTGTCTCTTCTCAGTTACTGTCTTCGTTTACAGGTAAAAGGCCAAAGTGAATAGCATCATTGAGCGGATCAAAATCGTCCAGGTTTACCACGGGTTGGGCCGGGAATTCGTAGCCGGCCACCTGCCTGAGAAACAGTAGCTGGTGGCCGGTTGTCAGGCAGTTCTCGAGCTCCCGGGTTGGGAAATTGGCTCTGCCATTGTCACCGGTTGACAGCTGTATCCCTTCTTCGGTTGGATTTTCTTGTTTTGTTATCATGAGCAAGACGTCTGCCAGCATGGGTTCATCTGGGTCTGGCACGCCGTCGCCGTTGAGATCGCCCCAAACCTCAACCAAAACCCGCTGATCACATTCGGCAGGCCCGGGATCGGCCTGAATAGGCGTCGGGGTGACTGTTTCGGCCACAGGCCCACATGCGGTCATAAGCCAGATCAGTGCGGCCAGGGCAAGGGCTGGTAGATGTTGTTTAATATGCTTTTCAATCCATTCTTTCATTTTGAGACTCATTAAGGAACGAGGGGCGGCGGCTGGCAGCGCGCTATGTCTTTTGTCGGGTTGTTGGTTAAACATTGAAGCGAAAATAGATGACGTCTCCGTCCTGAACCACGTATGATTTGCCTTCTACGCGCATGGCCCCGGCGGCTTTAACGGCCGTTTCCGAGCCAAATTCAACAAACGTGTCGTAAGGAATCACCTCGGCCCGGATAAAGCCTTTCTCGAAGTCGGTGTGAATAACGCCAGCCGCCTGTGGCGCAGTGCTGCCCCGGCGTACGGTCCAGGCGCGGGCTTCCCGATTATTTTTGGTGAAAAAGCTGATGAGGTCCAGCATGCCATAGCTGCGCTGGATGACCTGGGCCAGCCCGCTTTCTTCAATGCCGGCCAATGCCAGAAATTCCTCACGCTCGGCTGCCTCCAGGCTGACCAACTCTTCTTCCAGCTTGGCGCAAAGCATAACAACTTCCGCGCCGTGTTCGCTGGCGACTTGGCGAACGGCCGTCACATATTTATTTCCCTCGGTTAGTGACGCTTCATCGACGTTGGCGGCGTAGATGACCGGCTTGCTGGTTAAAAAGCGCAGCTCCTTAACCAACTCGCGATATGGTTCACTGTCCGGCTGGGGATAGGCGGAAACAGGTTGGCCGGCGGCGAGGAGAGTTTGTAGAGATTCGGCCGTTTCCAACATGGGCAGCAGTTTTTTATCTCCCTTCACCTGGCGCGTCAGCTTTTCGATTTTGCGCTCAAGCTGTTCCAGATCGGCCAGCATCAGCTCCGTGTTGATAATCTCAATGTCGGTGCGCGGGTCTGGCTGCGGGCTGATGTGCACCACGTTGGGATCGTCGAAGCAGCGCACCACGTGCACTACCGCGTCGGCGTCGCGAATGTTGCCCAGGAACTGGTTGCCCAATCCCTCTCCTTTACTGGCACCCTGCACCAGCCCGGCGATATCCACAAATTCAATCGTGGCGTGAATAACGTTCGTCACGTCGACCAGCCGCGCCAGCGTGTCCAGACGTTCATCCGGGACGGGCACAACCGCTTTGTTGGGCTCGATGGTGCAGAACGGGTAATTGGCAACGGCCGCATTCTGAGCTTTGGTCAGGGCGTTAAACGTGGTGCTTTTGCCCACATTGGGCAGGCCGATGAGTCCGATTTGTAGCGTCATTGCCTTATTTTACCTGGAACAATCACTCACTGCGAAGGCCGATCATGCGTCTTGTTGTCGTTAGCCAGCCCGCGGACCTCAAATATGTTTGATTGCGCTGATATAAAAACGACAGGCATCGAGAATTTGGCGAACGTCGCAATTTTCATTGCGCATGTGGGCCAGATTGTAATCACCTGGCCCAAAGCCAATGGTGGGGATTCCCAAGCTCACTGGCGTGACGGCATTGGTGCTAAAATCCCAAAAGCCAAATGCTGCCGGTTCAGTACCAAAAACTTCATGGTAGGCGGCCATACACGCTTGTGTCAGATTATGCTCACGCTCAATTTGCCAGGCGGGATGGAACGGTTCGTAGCGTACTGCGTGGCCTGTCCAGCTGGTTTTGTGCAGAACGCCTACTGCCCAGGTGGCATTTTTGTCCGCAACAAGCTGGGCCATTTCTTGTTGAACCGTCTCTTCTGTTTCGCCGGGAATCATGCGGCGGTCCAGATATACCTCACACTCGGTAGGCACCGCGTTCAGAGAGGCGCTGGCGCTGGATATTTGGGACATTACCAGGGTGCCCTTCATGCCATTTTTGATTGGCAGCGCCGCATTTAGCTTTTCCACGCGCTGGATAATTTCGGCCATTTCATAAATGGCATTAAGACCCTTTTCTGGAGCAGCTCCGTGGGCAGAAATGCCGTGTGTGGTGATGGCAATTTGGGCTTTGCCTTTGTGGCCCAGCATGATCTGGTTGTTGGAGGGTTCGCAAATAACCACATAGTCGGGTTTAAGTTTCAGCTCCTGGAAAAGATGCTTCAGGTTTTCACCGTCGCAATCTTCTTCCATCACCGTGCAGGAGACGTAGATCGTTTTGCCCTCGGCCAGGCCCTTGTTTTTAGCCATAATGCCGGCATAGATGGCGGCAGCTACGGCCGATTTCATATCGACTGAACCTCTGCCGTGAAGACGGCCGTTCACCACCTCACCGCTAAAAGGGGGAATGTCCCACTCGGCCGCATCATTAACGGCCACGGTGTCTACATGGGCATCCAGCAGAATCGTTTTGGTGCCGCTGCCAATCCGGCCCACAACATTGCCCATCGCATCAATCGTCACCGCGTCATAACCCAGCGCCTCCATTGTTTGCGCCACAAATTTGATCACTGCCGCTTCTTGCCCTGACAAACTCTTAATGCGAACCAGGCTTTGCGCCAGTTCAATGATTTTTGTTTCTAATTCTGGTGAAAGTAAATTGACATCGTTCATAATTACAAATCTGTAGCCGCGGATTCCAATCCGCGTAAACGCGTAAAAGGTTAAAAATTAATCAGGGGTGATTTTACCAGAGCAGGTTGTCCTCTGCCTTGACGGCCCGTTCTGCTTCAGAAATGAGCTGGCGCAGGCTGGCGCGGCGACGGAATTTGGCATTGGGTGGCAGGTAGGTGGGCGGAACGGCCGTTGCCTCCGGATTGTGCGACACATTAAAACAGGATTGATGCTGGCGGATGAGCCACTGCTCCGCTGCATCCAGCTCGTTTCGCACATGGCTGAACTGCGCGTCTTGTGCACTCAGCAGTTCAATGGTGAAATTCATCGACTTGGGCCAGTTGACCCACATAAAACGCCCCACAATCGAGTATCCTTTGAAGCCGCTCAACAAATGGTCCCAGACGCGGGCAAAGGCCAGGTGAGATTGGCCTATGTAGAAGACGATGGCATCATCGCGAAAGATGTATAAATCTAATCCTTTCCATGCCTCCGGGCATTGCTCAATGAGCAGAAAGCGTTTAAGCGGAAGCGTAACTTTTATGTTGTCCATAACCGATGGTTGGGCTATTGGTTAGGTACCAAAGAACCCTTCGTATAATCAAAAGAAATGATGCGGGTAGGGGTAACTTCAATAATGACTGGTTCCCACTTGGCGGCTAGCTGCTGCGCGTAAGCGTCACCGTGGATGCCAATGTAACGCGCAAAAATAGAGACCCGTTTGCCGGCGGCATCTTGGTGGTCAAGGACGGCCGTTCCATACACCATCACCCCCGCGTAAGGCATCGTATTGCTGTCTACCAAAACCGTTACCTGGGGATTGCGCTGGATGTTTTTCACTTTTTGCGTAACAGTTTGCGTACTCAACAGCAGCTTTCCATCACGATAGAGGTACCAGATGGGCACGGTATGAATCGTGCCATCGGCGTTCAGCGTGCTGAGCCGGGCTAAAAGCGGTTGGGCCAGAAAAGTGGCTAATTCTTCCTCAGAAAAGCCGGGAACCTGTGGATACCGTTTGACTTCTTGCATCGTTATTCCTCCTTTTGGCGTTTTACAGAGCGCTCATCAGCTTTTTGCCAAATGCGGCTGGATCGCTCTTTTCTATCGTGAGGCTTTTGGCACCGTGCCAGGAGAGGAAGTCGCGCATGGTGTTAGCCACCTCGGCAACAAGTTTATCATCTGGTTCGATGCCCGGTTCAAGGTAGAGTGCTTTCAGGTGCAGGACGTCGGACTGGCGATCCAGCTTCGGATCAAACCGCCCGACCAGACGATCCTTGTGCAGGATGGGCAGGCAGAAATAGCCATAAGCGCGCTGGTCCGCCGGCTTGTAGCACTCTAGCAGCTGGTTGAAGCCCCACAGCTTTTGGTCTCGATTCTGCGCCCAGAACAGCGAATCAAACGGTGCCAGAAAAGTGGTACGCTCTGCTTTAATTTCGCCGTCCGCTGCGCGGTGCAGCAGCGGCAGATTGTCGCGATGGACCAACCATTTCTGTTTCCCGTTCATCGACTCACCTTGAATCTCGACCAGTGTACCGTCCGTGAGCAACGACTTGACCAGCGAGCGGGCTGGTGTGGCCCGCATGTAGGCGTAAAAGGTGAGATGGCGCGGTTCAAAAACGCCCAGCGCCCTGGCCGCCTGTTCCAGGCAGAAACAACGCGCCTCATCGGGATCGACCGGCGTGGTATCCACCCACTCCGGCAGCACGCGCTCCCGCACGTCGTACACGCGGTGGAAGTTCACCCGGTCGGCCACCATCAGATCGCCCCAGGCGAACAGTGCCTCCAGCGCCTGCTTAGACGGTCGCCAATCGTACCACTCGCCGCGTTTGGGGCCTTTGTGCTCAAAATCGCCCAGGCGCAGTCCGCCTTCGGCGCGGATGCGGGCCAACGTCTGCTCGGCCAGTTGGCGATTATCTTTTTTGTTCACCCATTCCTGAAAGCCGGGGTTGTAGCTGACTTTGGGATCGGTTCGCCAGCGATGGTAGCGATAATGTTCCAGCGGAATGATGCTGGCGGCGTGGCCCCAACCCTCGTAAAGTCGGCGCTGACCGGGCGTGTAAATCAGCTGGTGGAAGTCGTCGATGTCGTACGAGCCGAAGCGGGCCCACAAGGTGACGTGATGGGCGCGGTTGACCACGTGCAGGGTGTCGATCTGCACGTAGCCGAGCAGCTTTACCAGATTGACGATTGTGTCTGGGGTGGGGGCAGGGGATGCACTGTTGGGTGCTGAGAGAAGTTGGGTGTGCAGGACGACCGTTCTCAGCGCCGTGAGCGGATAGATTGGGCCGGAAGCTTTTTTTGCCATGCGAGTCCTTAGCAACACCTGTCATGCCTGCGAAGGCAGGCATCCAGAGACAGGCGGTTCAAATCTAATGGATTCCCGCCAGCTTGCCCCGCGAAGGCGTGGGGCGGGAATGACAAGCAAACGTTCTATAGATCAACATGCAGATGCCAGATGTCTGGATAAAGCTCTTGAAAGGCCAACCAGGTATCCCGCTCGATGGCAGGATCGTTGGAGCGAACGATGTTGAGCGAAATTTGCAGATTTTTGAGCGCGGTATCGAATTGACTTTTAGAACAGCCCTGTGCCTCCATCACCTCGTTGCGCAGGTCTGTTGTTTCCCAGGGCTCATTGCGAATCATCTCAAAAATATACCTGGCTAATCGATTCAGTTGTTCGACGGGTTTGTAGGCCGATGGGAAATGGACGTCTCGTAAATACTCCATCGTCATCAACACGGCAAAGCCGCCTTTGATTTTGCCGTAAAAAATCTCGTCGGGAAAGGTGGCGGGAAGACGATTTTTCCAATCCCAAACCGCAGAGACCTTTTCGCCCCAGCCTTTCTCACCTGGCTGCTTTTCTGGCAAATTAATGTGCTGCCACAGCGAGGGCAGGCCGCTTTTCTCACTCTCAAAAATCGTGCAAATTTGCAGTTCGCGGATTAAATAGCGGGCTTCTTCAAATGTTTTGATCATGGGGTTTTGCCTTATAGGTTTGTTTCTCGTTTTCTCGTTCCAACGGTCTGCGTTGGAATGCTGCTTTAGACGCTCCGCGTCCCGTCGGCGCAGAGCGCCACGACCCCCATTCCACGCAGAGCGTGGAACGAGTTGTTAATTACATGCGGAAGGTGGCGAAACGGCCGTTCCCCCACCATTCACGGATTGACAATGAACTTACTGACGATGCGCCACATGCCATCAATTTTAGCCAACTGGTAACTTTCCAAATAGCGGCCACCAAAATCAAAAAGCACAGTCGCTCCAAGCCCGTGAAAAATATCAACAGCAAGCATTCTGCCCTCAGAAAATTCAAAAGGCGTGTAGTCTGGGGCCACCCAGGAATCAATGGCATCTTTCATCGTCATGGACCACAGTTCCAATTCCCCATCCTTGTTTTTGATGTAGCCCGTCATAACAGCCACGTCCAAGGCAAACGCCTTCTCCAGCCGTTCGCGATCCTTGTTGCGATACCCTTCGCAGTAGTGAAAAACAGCTTCACGAATTGCCTCATAATCACCCATTGAGTACCTCCTTATTTTAACCTCCCGGAGGTTTACGGCAGAACCGCGCTTGCTTTTGAAGCCTCCGGGAGGTTGCCTGTTTCCCACCACCATTCATCATCATCAAAAACGCCAACCCGGCGCCATCCGCGTTTTGTCGGGGACTAGAATGCCATTCCTCATCACTAAGTCCACAGGGTCCAGAAGTGACGGGTACTACATACCTGAGCCAATGCCGACCACAGCTTAGAAGAACTTGTCACATAGGATTTATTAAGAGCCTCACGTTTTGCTTTCCAACCACCTTAGTAATTGTTCTAATGAAGCCCACCAATCTCTAAGCATATCAGTATCTGGCTGCTGAATTATGCCTTGATTGTCCCTAAATATAACGTTGCCACGATGAGCAATTTTATTTCGACAACGAAATAGATAATCAAGATTTTCGTATGCAGTTTCATTTACTGTTTTAAAGCTTTCACCAAAGGCATGTTCAGCAACTTTTCCAACTAGCTCTAGAGTTCTTACCCTCAACATTCCTTTGCCTTCAAGATACTCATAGGCTGCTCCAGCTATTGTGGACTCGGTGAAAAATGTATGTTTGACAGCAATTTCGCAGGCGATAGCCATCTCCAAAATTCCTCGACGAAAATTACCTCGCAAAATTGCTGTTTGCGCATCAGATAAAATCTCTTCATAAAGAATAATAGGCCGCTCTGATTTAATGGCCGAGACAATTTTCTTGTCATCCACTTTTCGGAATTTTTTGATTCCAAATACTTTCTTAAACTCGCCGGGGGTGTATGGAATAACAAAAACTCTACTTTGACTTTCCCAGATTTTGTTATCATTTTCATCGAACCAAATTGGAAGTGGAAATTCTTGTGACTCGTCATTTAGTGTTAAGTAGGGTGTGCCCAATTTATATTTGAAATATACTTTCAACCGTCGATAAATAACCTTGGCAATATCGTCATATTTAGAAGTCCGTTTTTCAAAGTATTGTTCGATTTCATAATAAGATCCGTGGCCATCTTTTGGTGTTATATCTGCCGGTGGTGGAACTTCATTTTCAGCTATGGAGACGACAATTTCTATTTCGGTGAGTTTACTAGTCCACAACATCTCATTCTTGTTTTTTGATTTTTCCGAGTTGTCAACAAGTAGGTGAATAGATACATCTGCGTCGCCAATACTCACCTTGTAAACTATTTCGTCTTGTTCAGCTCTCTTTAATAAAATAGGGTATTCTAGCTGAACTTGATACCTCGCTTTTAATCTTTCCATTTTAACTTCTATTTCTCCCCATATTTTCGTTCTGAGCATAGGTTGGAACTAGCTGTGGCCGGTGTCATCACTGTGCCACATGGCGGCTCGGTCAAAAAACCGCCGCAGCGCTAAAATCTTATTTTACATGCGGAAGGTGCCGAAACGGCCGTCTCCCAACCCCGCATTCAAAGTAGCCGAAAACGCCAGTCCCAGCGCCATGCGCGTTTGGGCCGGGTCCAGGATGCCATCGTCCCACAGGCGGGCGGTGGCAAAATACGGGTCGCTCTCGTGGGCGTACTGCTCCAGGATGGGCTGCTTGAAGCTCGCTTCCGTCTCGGCAATCTGCTCCGGCGTGGGATTCTCAAACTGGCGCAGGGCGCGCGCCTGGCCCACATCCCACAGTACGTTGGCCGCCGCCTCGCCGCTCATCACGCTGATGCGGCTGTTAGGCCAGGTGAACAAAAAGCGCGGGTCGTAGGCCCGGCCCATCATGCCGTAGTTACCCGCACCGTGGCTGACGCCGTGGAACAAGGTGATGCAGGGCACATTAACGTTGCTCACGGCCATCACCATTTTGGCCCCGTCCTTGGCAATGCCCCTGTTTTCATACTCCTTGCCCACCATGAAGCCAGCGATGTTTTGCAGAAAGAGCAGCGGCGTGCCGCGCTGGCCGCACAGCTGGATAAAGTGCGTTGCCTTCAGCGCCGATTCGCTAAAGAGCAGGCCGTTGTTGGCCACGATGCCCACCGGGATGCCCAGAATGTGGGCAAAGCCGCACACAATCGTCGGGCCGTAGCGCGCTTTGAACTCGCTCAGGCGGGAGCCATCCACCAGCCGGGCGATGATTTCACGCACGTCGTAGGTCTGGCGGCTGTCGGCGGGGACCACGCCGTACAGCTCCTCCGGATCGTAGAGCGGGTCTTCCGGCGTTTGCAGGACCACGGGCGGGCTTTTGCGTCGGTTGAGATGGCTGATGATTTCTCGCACCTTGGCCAGCGCTTCTTCTTCGTTGTCGGCAAAATGGTCGGCCACGCCGCTGAGACGGGTGTGTACGTCGGCGCCGCCCAGCTCTTCGGCGGTGACTTCTTCGCCCGTGGCCGCCTTCACCAGCGGCGGCCCGGCCAAAAAGATGGTGCCGTTCTCGCGCACGATGATCGTCTCGTCGCACATCGCCGGGATGTACGCCCCGCCCGCCGTACACGAACCTAAAACGGCCGCAATCTGAATAATCCCCTTGCCCGACATCCGGGCAATGTTGAAGAAAATCCGGCCAAAATGTTCCCGGTCGGGGAAGACGTCGGCTTGCAGGTGCAAAAACGCGCCGCCGGAATCGACCAGGTAAATGGTAGGTAGCTCGTTTTGCTCGGCGATGGTCTGGGCGCGCAAATGCTTCTTCACCGTTTCGGGGAAGTAGGTGCCGCCCTTCACCGTGGGGTCGTTGGCGATGATCATGCACTCCAGCCCGGCCACGCGGCCCACGCCGGTGACGATACCCGCGCTGGGGGCTTCGCCATCGTACATTTCCCAGGCGGCCAGGGGAGACAGCTCCAAAAACGGGCTGCCGTCGTCCAAAATGGCGTCGATGCGATCCCGCACCAGTAGTTTGCCTCTGGATAAATGGCGCTCGATGGTGCGAGACGGCCGTTCCCCTGTCGCCTCTTTTTGCCTCTCATGAAGCTGGTCGGCCAGCCCCTTGTTGTGCGCATAATTGGTTTTGTACTCAGAACTGTTCGTGTGGATGTGGCTAATAATTTGACTCATGTGCCTCTCGTGGGATGTAGGTTGTCCAGGTGCGACGCACTTGCTCTAGACTGGCTTGCCGTATGATTATCAAGTGCGTCGCACCTTTAATTCAAGGCAATTATGCCTGAATTCGGCCGTTGGGAAAACTCAACAAGTAGAATGCTGAAACATGACGAGATTGCTTTTATTGGAACACTCAAGTGCTTTTCTTGCTTGATTGCCCCTGTTATCCTAGGCCTAAAGTTGCTTGTCGTGCATACGCTTCATAAAACTGGAGTATCGAAATGAATGGTGTTGCTGGGCTATTTATATTAATTTTTGATCTTGCCGTTCTTGTCGTAATCTTGATTTGTTGTTTGGGGTTACTGCCCTATCTCAAACTACTAATTTGGCGGGAAATTCGTGTGCCATTTATAGAGATGACATTTGAACATGTTTCAAAAATGAATATTTTGTCGCTTGCCATTATCTATTTTCGGTTTGGTGAAATAATTGTATATGGTAGCTTTTTCCCTGCTGTACGAGAATCCGTCTCATTATCTGCTCCAGTTCTATTTATCAAAATAATTGCCGTTATCATCTCAATGCTTTTGATAATTATCGTCGAGAGCTTTGCTTATTCTTTCTTACTTTATAGGCTTAAATTGTATGCTTCTTTTCCAACTATTTTATGGCTGGTCTTTGTTGTCAACATTCCTACCATAATTGTTGTATTCCTCAGAATTTTTGACATTAGCCTTAGCTTATATGGTAACGGTCGGAGTAATCTTTTTAAGCAGATTGTGAATTCCTGGTGATTGTATAAGGTTCTGCCGCTTCTTTTTGCCGTTCATGTAGTTGGTTAGCTAACTGCTTGCTGTGCGCAAAATTACTCTTGTACTCAGAACTGTTCGTGTGGATGTGGCGAATAATTTGACTCATATGCCTCTCGTGGGATTGTAGGTTGTCTGTTCAGGTGCGACGCACTTGCTCCAGACTGGCTTGCCGTATGATTATCAAGTGCGTCGCACCTTCGAGTTACAAGACAATTATGCCTGAATTCACGCATTGGGGAAAATCACGGAGCCACGGGGGAAATATTTACTACCAAATATGTCATGTATCCTATTGAGCCGCTGACTTGTGCCCGGTATAGTTGCCTGTGATCATAATCTGGCTGGCACCAGGTGGGTATCCTAATTTAATGAAACAACTCTTGTACTTAGCAAACATTCTATTTCACGCGCCCCGCTTTGATGATACCGATAAACAGAAAACGGCCGATTACTTGCATAAGTCAACGCTGATGGGCGTCATTGCCACTTTTGGCCTGACTGTGGGTCTCATTTTGGGTGGCGGCGGTATCGGTATTGGTACGTGGATTGGTCTGCTGTCCTTCATTGCCATGTGCAGCCTGCGCTGGTTGCTGCATTGGGGCAAACTACGGGTGATGGGAATGATCATCACCTTGATTGCCTGGGCCTGTACCACCGGGGCGGCGGCCATTAACCAGGGTGCACACGATGCCACGCTTGTCATCTACGTCCCACTCATTCTGTTTGTGGGCTACCTTATCCACTGGCGCGCCAGTTTTTACGTGACCTTGTTATGTCTGGCTTCTCTGGCCGGGTTAATCTTGCTAGAGCAGGTTGGCTGGTTACAGCCGACAGGGATGCGGTCCCCCTGGTTTGACGCCATTTTCTGGGTGTTCGGCCTGGTTCTGACGCTGGGCAACTTTCGCTTTGGCAGCGACCGGCTCAACGCGGCCCTGGCAGAGGTGAAGCAAAAAAATCTGGCGCTGGAGCAGGCAAACCGGGAAGCCGAGGCAGCTAATCAGGCAAAAAGTGAATTCCTGGCCAACATGAGTCACGAAATTCGCACCCCCATGAACGCGGTGACGGGTCTGACCAGCCTGCTGCTAGACTCTCCCCTGAGCGAAGAGCAGCGCGACTATGTGGAAATGATGCGTACCAGCGGCAGCGGACTCTTGACGCTGATCAACGACATCCTTGACTTCTCCAAAATTGAAGCAGGCAAGCTGACCATTGAGCAATATCCGTTTAACCTGCGGGATTGTGTGACCGAGGCGGTTGATCTGTTTGCCGTGAAGGCCGCCCAGAAAAATGTGGAGCTCATTTATTTGATCGATGCCGAAACGCCCGCAGTAATCGTCGGTGATGTGACCCGCCTGCGGCAGGTGTTGGTGAACCTTATTGGTAATGCCGTTAAGTTTACAGAAGCGGGGGAAGTGAGCGTCTTTGTGACGAGCACGGAATTGTCGGCTGGCCGCTATGAAATCCAGTTTGTTGTCGTTGATACCGGCATCGGCATCCCGCCCGAGCGTCTGGATCGCCTTTTCCAGATGTTTAGCCAGGTGGATTCCTCCACTACCCGCAAATATGGTGGCTCTGGGTTAGGTCTGGCCATCAGCAAAAAATTGGCCGAAGCGATGAACGGCCGTATGTGGGTGGAAAGCGAGCCAGGCGTCGGTTCGTCGTTTGCTTTTACCATCCAGGTAGATGGCGTGTCTGAAGAAGCAACGGCCGTTGCTGCCCCCGTTGATTTCAGCGGTCAGCGCATTCTCATCATTGATGACAACATGGTGAACCGCTTTGTGCTGCATCACACTTTAACGACCTGGCGGGCAGATGTCTGCACCGTGTCTTCCGGTCCAGAGGCACTGGCGCTGTTGGCGCAGGGCAGCCGCTTTGATCTGGTGCTGCTGGATATGCAGATGCCGGAGATGGACGGCCGTATAGCTGCCCAGAAAATCCGCCAACTGCCTCAGGCTGCTCAGCTACCCATCGTCTTGCTTACGTCTCTTGGCTTTGTGCCCAATGAAGCCGGGCTGTTTACGCGGCAGATGCAAAAGCCGATCAATCCGGGAGATTTGAAGCAGATTTTGCAGCAGATTACACTGGGTAAATTGACGTTTGATCGGGAACGGCCGTATGGCGACAACGAGTTTAATCCCAACCTGGCCAACGAGATGCCGCTGCGCATTTTGCTGGCGGAAGACAATCTCATCAACCAAAAGGTAGCGCTGCGCCTGCTCAGCCGCCTGGGATACCGTGCCGACGTTGCCGGTAACGGCCTGGAGGCACTGGAAGCACTGCACCGGCAGGATTACGACGTGATTCTGATGGACATCCAAATGCCGGAAATGGACGGTATTGAAGCCACACACCGCATTCGCCGCAATTTGCCCCAATGGCGGCAGCCCTGCATTATTGCCCTCACAGCCAATGCCCTGGAAGGGGACAAAGAGAAATATCTGGCCCAGGGCCTGGACGATTACGTCAGCAAGCCGGTCCACGTTCAAGAGCTAACGGCCGCACTCATCCGCTGCCATCTGGCCCCTACAAACACGTAGCCTTCCCCTGTCAATTCGAATGCCGGAAAATTCAAAAAGCATCCTCTAAATTAGGGTATAATGTCGGGGCGTTTACTGCATTGTGCGCATCCTTTATACCAATATTTTGCATGACAGGGGGCTTTATGTCATTCTCCATTAACCGACGGAGTTGGGGCGTTATCTTCTTTACCCTTGTTCTTTCAGTTTTATTGTTTTCCATGAGCTGGTCTGTTTTTTCCCAAACGCAGCCGCCTGTGCCACAGCCGTATTTGGTGATGGATTTCAATGTCTCGGCGACGAATCCCTCTTCCCCTGCTTATCTAACCAATCTGAATGGGTTGCTTTATTTTGCCGCCACCGATGATGACAATGATACAGAGGTGTGGCGCAGTGACGGCACGATTTCTGGCACCTTTCGCCTCAAAAATTTGCGGCCTCTTTCCTCTTCTGATCCCGTCAGTTTAACGGTCGCAGATGATTTGTTGTTCTTCGTGGCCAGAACGGCCGAATCTTATCCCAAAAGGTTATGGGTGAGTGATGGCACCGAGAGCGGCACGACGCCATTCCCGGATTTAGACAATGTTGGGGGCTTAACGGCCGTCGCCGACACGCTCTATTTTCGTGCTGACGATGGCGTGCACAGCACCGAACTGTGGCGCAGCGACGGCACGGAAAGCGGCACATACATGGTTAAGGATATCAACCCTAGCGGCTCAGGAACCATTTTTAATATGGCGCAGGTTGATGACTTTCTTTATTTTAGCGGCAACGATGGCACAAACGGATTGGAGCTGTGGCGCAGCGATGGTACCGTAGACGGCACGTTTATGGTGGAAAACATCCATCCTTCTGGCAATTCTTCGCCTATCTATTTTGCCGGGCTCAACGGGATTGTTTACTTTAGCGCCACCGATGATGTGAATGGGCGGGAATTATGGCGTACAGATGGCACCGAAGCGGGCACATTCATGGTAAGCGATATTGTGACTGGTATGGATTCCGGATCCCCCACGGAATTAACGGCCGTAAATAACCAGCTCTTTTTTGTGTCTGATGGGGAACTGTGGGTGAGTGACGGCACCGACGCGGGTACACAACTGCTGGACTTTGCTCCCAGCGTGCCATCTTTTCCCACCGAGCTAACCGTGTTCAACAACATGCTTTACTTCCAGGCGGACGATGGCGTCAACGGCGTCGAGCTGTGGCGCAGCGACGGGACGTTGGGTGGCACAACGATGGTGCAGGATATTAACTTGGCTGGCTTTTCCACACCTGAGGAATTAACGGCCGTTGGCACCCTGCTTTACTTCCAGGCCGATGCAGGCAACGGTAGCGGCGCAGAGCTTTGGCTTACAGATGGCACGACGGTTGGTACTGTTCAGGTAAGCGATATTTTCCCCGGCATAACTGGTTCTGACCCTGCCAATTTAACCAATGTTAACGGCACGCTTTATTTTGCCGCCTCTGACGATCTGCATGGCGTGGAGCTGTGGCAAAGCAGCGGCAGTGATGTCAGCACCATGATGGTCGCCGACATTGCCGATGGCAACGGGGATGGGTATCCTAACTTTTTAACCCAGGCCAACGACACCATTTACGTCTTTGCCAACGATAATACTCAGCGCAATTTGTGGACAACCGACGGTACCGCTGCTAATACCCAAAGCGTAGCCCAGATTTATCCCGATTGGACATCCTCTTTTCCGCCGCCCATCGCCTCTACCCCGGTGGCTGAAAGCGGCCGTCCCGTGGCTATTGAGGACAAACTCTTTTACATCAATGAAGAATCGGATACGGGTCGTGAACTATGGGTCAGCGATGGTTCGCCAACAGGCACCATGCTCCTGCAGGACATATACCCAGGCGAAAACTCTGGTCTTGTTGGCAGTTTTATGGCTTTGGGGGACCAACTGTTGTTTCGCGCTCGTAATGTCAGTCACGGGTATGAACTTTGGATAAGCGACGGCACCGTGACCAATACACAGATGCTTAAAGATATCAATCCCGGTGTTGACAGCAGCTGGCCGCACCATCTCATAAACGTTGATGATTTGGTGTATTTCCGTGCCAATGATGCTGCGTTAGGGGATTCACTCTGGCGTACCGATGGCACCGAAGCAGGCACCTGGCTGGTGCTGGACATCATGCCCGATTTAACCACCGGTTCAGATCAGTTCGTTGGCACAATGGTATATGGAGGTGGCCAATTTTTCCTTAAGGCCTATCGACCTGAGTATGGCTATGAGTTTTGGCGCACCGATGGCACTACCGACGGCACCTGGCTGCTTAAAGATATAGCTCCCGGCAGCTTTTCATCTGCCGGACAAACGTACCAAAATTACATCCTGTTTAATGACATATTTTATTTTTCTGCAGATGATAATGGTGCATACGGAGCGGAGCTGTGGCGCTCAGATGGCACACCGGAAAATACGATTTTGGTGAAAGATATCAATGAGGGGGGTGGAGATTCTGTTGTGCGGCAGTTGGCTGTGGTGAACGGCCGTTTATTCTTCACGGCAACGGATGGTATTCATGGTCGGGAATTGTGGATTAGTGACGGCACGGAGCAGGGAACCAGCATGGTTGCGGACATCAATCCCGACGGCAGCTCAGTCAGTGCGCATTATGAAATATATGAAAACTTTGCCGTGCTTAAGGGCTTATACTACTTTGCCGCGACTGACGGCGTTCACGGCACCGAACTATGGCAGAGCGATGGCACCGCAGCAGGCACCCAGATGGTGATGGATATCAACCCAGGCACCTCCAGCTCCGATCCCTCCTATTTCCTTGTGGTCGATGATACGCTCTACTTCAGTGCCGACGATGGCCTGCACGACACCGAGCTTTGGGCGTTGCAGCATACCACCGTCGCTCAGGATGATTACATCATCACCCGCATGGGGCAGGCGGTCAACATTGTCTTCTTGGAGAATGATTTCTATAACAATTTGGATCCGCTAGAGATTGCCATTGCCTCCCAGTCGCAGCACGGTAGTGTGGTTCTCGATGGCACAACGTTCATTTACACACCGGAATCTGGCTTTATTGGCTTAGACAGCTTCACCTACACACTTACCGATGGTGTAACTGAGCCGGTAGGCGCAACCATTTACGTGACTGTTGAGGGAGAGCGGCTGTATTTGCCACTGACTTTAAAAGCGTACACTGAGGATTAGCGAGCTTTGGCTGGGTACTGTCTGTATCGTTTGTCGCGGCAATTATGCCTGAATTCGGCCGTTGGGGAAAATCAGCGACGGAGGCTCCCGCCAAAAGATAAAAATTTCTGAGGTTACACCTGTGTGCTTGAAACAAGATTTCTGGTGCAATAAACTCCCCGTGTCAGTTAGATTATCATGCTCGACGTGGCTATATGTTTTTTAACAAGTCCCTGTATTTAAGTAAATGCCGGAAAGTTGCTTAAAAAACCAAAGGCATTTACTTATAAGGAGAACGGAAGCACATCTTGGCATTTGTTTTAAAGT
>PABI01000018.1 GCA_002699125.1 Anaerolineaceae bacterium | reverse complement strand
TTTTTGTAGGGGGCCCGGAACTGAGTATGTACAGTTAGCAGTTCAGCCAGGAGCGGTCTTGCTGTGACGAAACCTCGTTCGACTCAACCAAGAGTAATGTGTTTGTTCGCTCCTCTCACCAGAAGGCATGCGCAGGAAGGGCTAGCATCGAGTCCGAGGGATCAATCAGGAGGCGCTGTCAAAAACGTCGACCGGGGAAAACTTCGCCCTGCGCAGCGAAGAAAAAACCCCGAACAGCGTCGCCCGCGATACCACCTCACTCCTCGCCAGCACCCCGTTCCTCCTTGCGACACACCCCGGCTGCAGTCTCGACGCTGGTGTTCGCCTGTGAATCGCAGACAGACGAACTAGCGATCGAGCCTCTGGCAGCCCCGCTCCCTCCGCCGCGGCCGGTCGTCCCCCTCCATCTTGCAGACTCTCCGCCTTCATGATTGGCGATGAGGTCGTCGAGGTTGTTGCGTCCCGACGACGACACCGCAGCCGAGGTACCAGAGAACTCCAGTCTGCAAGCCGTCGGCCCATCAGTGCCAACATCCAACGCCGAAGAAGAATTCGCGATGGCCGCCGAGGACAACAACCGCTGCTGCGGCTGCTGCTGCTGCTGCATCAGCGTCGACGATGAGACCGCAGACGTATACGGCCTGGTCGCTGCTGTTGCTGCTGCTGCTGCTGCTGCTGCTGCTGCTGTTGTCGTCGTTGAAAGATTGGCGGCGCGCGCGGCGGATGATGTCTGAATGGCAAAGTCCGACGGTACAAAATGATGATCATCAACTCCACCTCCGCAGAGGTGCTCTCCCCTTCTTCCTCCAAGCCTGCTGCTGGTAGCGGCCGTTGATGTCGACGTGCACGACGACGTGATCGTCGCTGCTGTCGGCACGACGGCGGCAGTAGAAGCTGCCGCCGGTGCGGACGACTGCTGCGACGACGGTGACAACGACGGCGGACGGCGAGCCGCAGATGACGACGTTGCAGCGGAAGTTGCTGCCAACGCTGTGGTCACTGCTGCTGCTGTCGATGCTGCTGCTGCTGCTCCTGTTGTTGCTGCGGGTGATTCAGTTGAAGCTGACGATGACGAAGACGGCAACGACGATTTCGCTGCTGACGTGGAAGAAGACACCGCAACAACGGAGCAACGGCGACCAGGAGCCGAGGAAGAGGTAGTACGCAACGCATCGCCGTGGAGCGCGGCGACGAGCAGCGACGACGACGTCGCTCGAGTCGAAGTGGACGAAGTAGCAGTCGTGGTAGAAGTCGTCTCCCCGCCACGCACCTCATCGCGGGCGGCCCTAGCATCATCCTTCACCGGTCTCACCGCACACACCGACGACGACGCGGCAGCCAACGTAGCTGCCAGCGCCGCGTGAACCGCAGGCGGCACCGACACAGAGCTGGACATTCCGTCATCCATACGTCCCGTGGCACATGAGGTGGAGGAGGAAGAAACAGAAGAAGAAGAGAGCAAACGTGAAGAGAGTGTTGAAGGAGAAGATGAAGTTGTTGTCGAAGCTGTACCGGTAACCGTAGCGGGCGCAGTAGTTGTACGAGAAGAACCGGTTGACACCGAAGACAGCGACGGCTGCGATGGACGGAGTTCATGTCCTTGTGAGTGCTGAAGATGGTTGGTTGGGGGATGATCTTCTTGACGTTGACGTTGCAGCGGGGGGCGGCTGTGTTCTAGCAGCGGTTGCTGCTGAAGCACAGGGGGTGTGGGGAGGGACGGGTGAGGTTGTTGGGCAGAAATCGAGTCCGCCAACCCCGAGGAGAGAGGGGCGCGGTGTGCTTGACGCTGGGGGCAAGGGGGAGGAGGGGGACGTGCGGAAGACCCGGCGTCAACAGCATCTGCATCCAGGATACCCACATGAACAGCAACAGCGCCTCCAGAAGAGCCCGAAGAAACAACAACGGCGTCAGCGGGGGAACGGACTGCAGAGAGCGGAGCACGGTGCGAACAAACATCGGCTGGAGAAGCAGAAGAAGAGGATGAGATGTGGCTACTCCGAACCAAAGAAGAAGGCACCATGCCGCACGGCAGTTGTTCAGATGGCTGTTGCTGCTGAAGCTGAGGGTCGACGGTGGGACGAAGCGGGTGGTGGACAGATGTGGGCACGGCGACGGCGGCATCCGACACATCGTCATCATCATGACGGGGTTGAACGGAGTGACGACGATTGCTGCTGTCTGCCGTGGATGCGGGGAGAGACGGGGCCCGTTGCAGGAGGGGCAATTGAGAGGCAACCTCCGCGTTGGAGACCTGGGCAGGATGAGGCGGCGCAAGCGACGAGACCGGATCCGACACGCCCCGCAACTGGTGTTGGGAAGGGTGAGATGGGGGTTGCGGAAGCGACGAGATCAACGGCATCGAGGGTTGCGGACGCGAATCCAACGGCGGGGGGAGGCAAGAGGCAGCTTGGGGACCCTGACGAAGCACAGCGCCCGGTCCGAGGCTCGGCAATTGAATGTCGCGCACAAGCTGATCGAACTGCCCCGGGAGGCGAGACGGCAGCGACCTAGAGTCCCACAGTCCCGCAGCTCCATGACCTGCAATAACAGCACTTGATGAACCAGCAGATGCCAGCTGTGCACGAGCCGTCGTCCGAGAGGTGTTTTCCGGACGAACGAGACCAGGTGCACCACCGGCCACGCCGACGCTAGTACTACCACGTTGTGCTGCCGCAAAACGCTGCCCTAACCGCAACGAGCGACTCGCGGTAAGGACAGCAGCACCAACAGCGCCAAATGGGTCAGCAGCTTGTCCGTCGACAAGGGCGAAGCTGGCAACCGTGGGGGAACGACCTGTTTGAGCACGTCGTGACGCTGATGGGCAGGCCAGATCCATCTGAGGTTCGTTGGTGCGAACGATATGGATCGGCGAACTAAGGATGCCACGCGTGAGCCGGGCAGCATCGGAAGGCGTGACAGGCGGAATGTTTTGATCAACGCCGTCACGCTCACTCGGCCGACTTGGCAGAGGATAAGGTCCTGTAGAAGGAAGAACTGGTGCTGCCAAGCCAGCCTCATCCGGGTCTTGCGAAGGACCTTGAGATAGCCCACTGGCAGGCGGCGTCGAGTCATTGTCACACGGCAACGACGATACAACGGGCATGACGTTGGTGTTTCTTGACACATCAGGGTCACAAGTGGACACCTCAACGTCGCCCCGGTTGACTGTCGGAGCACAAGGGTGCGACTCAGCTTCTGACGTACAGGGAGCAGCACCTCCTGGCAACTGCTCTGTAGCAGCCAAGCCTTCTGGAGAAACACGCGTCATGTCGCACGTGTCATCGACACCACCAATGTCGAGAGTCACATGCGTCGGACACTCCGCAGCTTGTTCTTCAGCGTCATTTGGCGGACAGGGCTGAGGGTGAAGGGGCAAGCCCGCAGCGTCATGTCCTCCTCGGAGAGCAGGGATGCGACCAACAGCCTGTTGCTCCATGGTGTCGTCGAACGCAATGTAATCACGAGCGCGTGCAGTCGGCGCACTGTTTCGGAGCAGCAAGCGTCCGATACTCGACATGAGAGCCGTCATCACAATGGTCGCCGTGAGCGGGATCGCCCGAGGAGATGAAAGGTTCATCCGGCGACCCAAGGCAACGGCGATGTACTTGATGAGCGCGACTGCATCTGGCGACGTCGCGCCAAAGCAGTCAAAGGCCGCTCCAATGAAAGCGAATCCCTCTTGCTCCGCAGCATCCGCATAAATGGCATGCTTGTCTCGCTGCGCGTGAAGAGCCGCTGCGCCGGCCTCACGCGACGCTGCCACGCGGATCGCATTCGTTTCAGCACTAGCCACCGTCACATCAACACACGCGTACACAGGCACGACACCGGCGTGGAGCTTGAGAATCACATCCGGGCGACGCGTCGTCGTGGTAAGCGCGTTGGTGGGCTCCGCCGCCGGGGAAAGCAATGCCTCTGCAGCCAGCCCGATGATGGTGTCACGGACGATGTTGTGGACGTACCACTTCGCTCCCGTCCCCAAGCACTTCATGGTGTGTGAACCAAACGGATCACATGCGCCCTTCGCACCACAAAGTAGACAGTCACTGAAGTCAGGTTGGAGACGAGCACCATACCGGTGGCGAATCAGCGAGACGAAAATTGCCGCATCGTGCCACATCGGGTCTTCTGATCCTGGTTGTGGGCAAAGCCATGAGCTCGCAAATTTGGTGCTCGCCGACAGTAAACGAGTGCGTAACTCTTGTGACGCGCATTCGAGAATGTTCGCAGCATTGAACGCATCACGACGGCCTTGCAGCGCCCGCTGTTGTTTCAGCGCACGAAGCTCCCCTTCAGTCGGTGGGTTGTGACAGATGAGGTCGTGTGCCAGATCACGAACAGCGGCAGCATTGGCAATTTCAGGCGCCTCAAGCGCTGCATCGATGCGGGGATCAGGAGCCGCATCCAAGCGTTCTGCACACTCCGGTGTCACGAGGTGATGTCGCAGAGCACGAGCTGCAACCACGGCTCCCACGAAAGCAAGTGGAGCAGAATCTTCAGCTGAACGAAGGCCCATGCCGCCCTTGCCAGCTGGAAGGCACAATGCCTTTCGCGCGATCGGATCACAAATGTCAGTGACACCTTCTTGGAAAGCTGTCAAGACTGCCTTGTCAATTCTCGCAAACGCGTCACGACCTAACGGGCCGACTGCACGCGCAAGGAAGTTGGACAGCGGGAAGCCACCACAGTGGCGAAGCAGAGCGTAGACAACTTGAGGGTCGGCGAGTTGCGCAACACACATGACACGTCGCTCAACCTTGTCGGCAAGGTTACTGCAAGTGCGCACTGCCGATTCGTCGTTGCCACACGGCACCCCAAGCAGCTCAAAGTCATCCACGGAGCGCTGGATTGTATCAGCAAAGAAATCCGGTAATGGCTCCCCATTGTTGCTGATCACTTCGCACTTTCCCCGATTGAATTGAAGGTTGAAGCTCGCACAAACTTCCTCCAGGGCCTCGATGTATGCAATAACTGCATCAGTGGGACCCGCAACTGTGCCATCATCGAGGTACCAAGCTTCAAAGTCAAGCGGTGTAAGTTCAGGATGACGTTCCGCCGCCCGTTGGATTGCAAGACCACGTGCTTCGGCCATGAGCAGCGAAAAGAACAGTGGACCTAGAGGGCATCCCTGCTGAACCCCGGCCTGGGAAATGATGCGATGCGAGCCGAAGTAGAGCCAGGTGTGTCCACCATACGCCATACGTGCATACGGGTACAGCGTCGGGAAGTCACGTGCAACCAAATCGAGAATGGCGGCGCGACTGCCAGCATTGAAGGCATTCCGTTGATCCACTTTGAAGATGACGTGTCCTGCAGGCAGCGTTCGGGCGACGTCCCGGCACGCGATGATTGCTGCGTCCGCCCCGCCCTCAACAGCTACCCCCACCTGTTTTCTTGCCAAGAAGAAATTGCGCGCGTACGGAGCAACCGACTTGCTGAGGAGGCGGCCGGCTAACCGACGGAGGACGTCACCTGAAGCGACAGGGCGTAGCGAACGGCCGTCCTTCTTGACGAGACCCACAAGCCGAGCTCCGCAAATCAGCGGTCGGACTTCCTCAGGGATCAAACCACCTGCAATAGCGAGAACGACTTTGTGAAGCGCTTCCAGCACGAAAGTGCCCGGAACACCGCAACAGTCCTTCAAATGTTGGGGCGTAAGGAGTGTCAGGCCGCCCGATGACGCGAGTTTGAAGCTGCGGAGCGCGCCACGCACCTTCTTCTTCCCAAATCCGGGGGCACCGGCGCCGGCGGGAGGCTGTCGTGGAGGCGGAATCGGTTCAGCAGGGTGAAGCGCCCGAAGCCGTTCGGCGTTCTCAGCAGATTTCTCAGCCGCCGCAGCAGAAGTGAAACACGCCATCGACTTGGAAAATTCACACCTGCGCGCGTAAGATATACTCTTGCGCAGTCTCCCCGTGTCTTTCTCCAACTCGTCGATGTCCATAACCCCATCAAAGAGAGTGTCTGCTCCTGGGCGGGTGGTTTCGTTGGGTTCAGCCACAGGATCCACTTGCGTTGCAGCGGCATCTGCCATCTCAGCAGTTCGTGGAGCAGCGCGAGGCGGCGGCGCAGCAGCCACGGCTGCCTCATAAGCTGCACGACGTTGAACAATTTCCTCCAAAAGTTCACGCCACATCGTGCTCACGTTGCCAAAATTGTTGCTCGAGAACCTGCGAGCGCGTTCAGCAACGATGCGAGCCAGCTCGCCTTCGTTAGGGCGAGGTTTGCGTAACACAAGCCGCGCAAACAGTGCATAGCGCACGAAGTCGTCATAGCGAACGTAATCAGACATGCGATGAAAAACAAGCGACAAAGACTTGTCGACGGCAGCCCGAGCTTTCTTGGGGACATTCTCGAGAATGCTTACGTTTACTGAGACGACGTCCTCCAGCAACGGGAGAGCATCTGAACACGGCGCGACACGTGTGTCGCCATCACCATCTCCCCGGGCATCCAAATCTCCAGCGGTAACGGGAGGACCTTGATGTTCAGACGTCCGCGGGAGTACCAATGTCTGTGAGCGCCCCGTTCGTTCATCGTAAACCGAAGGCCGTGATTGGTGTGAAACACCCGGAACAGACAGAGACTGTAGATAGGCCTCACAACCGCAGCGCGCAATGTGTCGACGGATCCGGTTGTACTCATCCGTTCCAGATTCGGCCGGCGCGTAGGCCGTCGGACTCGAAGATGTCTTGACAACAACCTTCCTGACGATCCAGAACTTCATGGTTAAGGGACAAATATCCAGATGTCGGCCCGATCCGCGAGAATCCCCACCACAAATGCAGCGCAAGCCGGCAACCGAAGCCAGAACATTGGAGCGCAGAGGCATTGGAAGAGCAGCTAACGTTTCAAAAGCCGCATCGTCCGGAGGGCGCTCCGCCGGCTCTACCGGTATGGCCTCCAAGGGCGGCAGCGCCCTCGCATCCCGGACCGCGTCCTCTTCATTGGAAACGGGAGGAAGCGCAGCATCACCGGCCTGATGGAGAACGGGAGCGGGAACACTTGCGGACGTCTCCTCAGCCGTTGTCATGACATCATCACCAGGCTCATCTTCAGCCACCGATTCACACGACGAAGTGACGTCTGACGGTGCATCAATGGGCACGTCGCTTCCTGAGTCCCCCGCATAGAACTCGACGTCCGCGAGGACCACTGCTTCGATGGGATGCACATTGATATCAAAGAGCGCGTGGTAAAGCTCCCGAACTTGCCAGCTGCTGTCACGGAAGGCAACGTCTCCATCTGAATCGCGGAAGAATGTCCGGATCGTCACCCGCGTCTGCGGAGATACCTTCCGGCGCTCGTGATCGCACCACGCAAATTTCCGCGGCCCATTTTCCAGCGACACAGAGACAGCATCAAGGATGCGCGATTGTACTTCAGTACAGCCGAGGTTGAGCCGAGCCGTGAAATACGGCTGAGTCGATACCCGAACGAGGTTCGCGCAGAACGCATCGACGTCTTCGTCACTTGCCACCGGCATTGGGGATAAACGCAAGTTCGGCAATTTGGACAGCACAGAGACAGGGACATGCCGCAAGTCTCCGAGAACGTTGCGCAGCGTGGCATACCAAGACTGCGTGTCGAGGTCCACAATTTCAGCGCGAAGTAGTGTGTTCCCGACACCGACGATCTCACCAACATGGACTTCATCAAGCCATATTGTACCCGAAGCAAAAGACGTCGACGGTGCACCTTCCGTCGCCGCTTGTTCCACGACACCAAGAACGGCTGGGGGGTCGCCCTGCACTGCCGCATCTTGAATGGAGGACCACACACGTTCCTGGATTTCCGCGGGAATGTAGCCGTCCAAATCAAATGACGTCGGGGTCAGAAGCGTGGGGCAGCAATGAAGGACCTCGCGAATGGACAAAACTGCTTGGCAGAACGTGCGAACCGACAACGTGGACACTGCGAGGCGCGAGAAGCGCACATGTGGCTTGGCACCAACCGCTGCTCCGAGCAGAGGGACCAATATCCATGAAGCCCGTTGTCGGCGGTCCGCGCCAGCATCTTGGCGGCCACGACCAGCTGGTTCGGCAGGACTAGCATCAGCAGGTGGGGCGACTGACACACTATCACTTTCGCGAGCTTGGTTTTCGCGTAACAACGCCTCGACACGACGTTGACCTTCCTGACGAAGGGCTTCGGCAGCTTCGGGAAGGATGTCAGAAGAGCTATCACTCGATTCCTCAGCTGCGACTGCCGTGGCAGCAGGAACCCCACCATGAGGCTGAACGACGAGGACGGCATCAGCATCCGTCGCAACTGCACCGACAGTCACTTCTGCCATCTCCGTTCGATGGGTGACATGAGGGTGTTCGTCCGCCCTTGATGGAAGCTGGTGGGCTCCGAACTTGAGGCATTCAAACTCGGCCTTCGCAGTCATCGAAAAGTGCTGGCCCTCCATATCCCGTTCACGCTTGTTGAACACACGAAGTGCATTCTGGAGGCCCTCGAATTTGACCTGCGATTCGCGATGAGCTTCGCAAGCACGGAAGCGTTGCTGCTCCGCAACAGACGCACGTTCCGTAGCCTCCTCGAGTTTTTGCTTCGCACTAAGCAGTTCCACATGGGACGCAGCGACATCGCGTTGAGCGCTAGACACATCTGCTTCGATAGCACCCAACCGGCGACGCAATGTGTTGGTTTCCAACTGCAGCTTCACTGAGCGTTGTTCAGCCTCAAGGCGAGCAGCATCAGCTTCGTCACTCTGTTGTTCAACCGTGAGCCGAAGGCCATTGACGACTTCAGTCGCATCAGATACCGCCGCTTCCTGTTCAATCAGCTGACGACGCAGCGCAACAGCCTCGTTCCATGCTTTTTGCTGTTGTTCTGAGGCGTACTTGTCTGCAGTCTCCGCAGCAACACGCAGCGCGTCTAAACGCTTCACTTCAATCTGCGCTTCCGCAAACTCGCGTTCACGTTCCTTCGCTACCAATTTCTGCTGTTCAAGCGAGGAACTTAACGTGTTCAGCGAAGCTTCAGTTTCTTCCTTTTGTGCGCGAATAGCGTCGAGCTCCGCTTTGACACGTTCAAGAGAGCTGGCGGCATCCGCCGCTTGATCACCCACCTGTTGGAGTTGAACAGCACTCTCCCGTTCCCGTTCTTCCAATTGACGCCATGCCTTCACCACAGCAGCTGCCGCGATAGGCGTTGCTCGCCAGCACGGGATCTCCCGATTCAACCGAGTCACTTCATCATCGGTGAAATTGGACGAGACAATGCCCATGTCAGACATCAGCGGCTTCGCAGACGTCGAATGCGTCAATGGACAACTGTACAGGCTGAAGTGATCAGCAGCAGAAAGTTTTGACGGAACGCATCGAAGAGTTGTAGAGTCGTGCTGATTTACCATGATACTCGCATGCAGTTTTCCCCGGCGCTCCGCGACTGACCCCTGCGGTCCCCACGAAACGTTGGTCGTCTTTCCGGTGTCAGACAGCACAGCAGCGACCACAGTCGAAGCCGGATCAGGCCACTCGTTTGGATGCTCTTCCGCCTCCGGGAACCAAACCACAAAGTGACCATGGTGGAAGAAGATGACAGCATGAGCGCGCAACTGATGACCAGTGTCCGAAGACACAAGCAATTCGGCCGGTTTGAAGTTCGCTGGCGACGGCGGCTTGATGTCAACCCCATAGAGGCCCAGCAAGCATGGCTGAGACGAGACAACAATAGTCGATTCTGTCTCTTTGTTACAGCCCATGCATTTGCCCTTGCCAGTTAACGGAACCGTTTTGCGCTGACCCGTCGATACCTTCACGTTCCGAACGGCTCGGACAAATTCAAACCTGCTGCCCAGCGGGTCATTGTCAGGCGGCTTCGGGCACGTGCATTCACCTTGAATCATCACCTTTGGGACTAAACACACAAGCTCAGGGAACAGCTCGAGCAGTACTTGGAAAGCGTCACTCAAGGTGCGGTTGCGCGGCTCGCATACCCGTGCCAGTGTGGTGCCCTTGCGCGCAGCACAAATTCCATGCGGAGTCAGAAGCGGTTTGAACTGTGGATGTCCAGAGTTAGGGGTCGCAAAGAAAGAGGAACCCCTATTGCGTACGTATTCCACAATTGCTTGACGGCGTGGCGAAGCTAACGGAGCGGCTTTGCTCCATTCAGATGGGCGAAGCACCGACGTGAGTGCACCAATCGTTGCCGCCAACGCACAATAGCCGTCGAGCGACGGGAAGGACACATTGCTCGCCCGAATCTCGTCACGCACGCGACTGTGGACCACCTCCCCATGTGCATGTGCATGATCGATCATAGCTGAAGACATGGCAGATGGGCACACAAAGAAGCAATCAGGTTCCTGACAAACCAGCATGTCCAGACGATGAGCACGGGAGCAGGGATTGTCAGCTTCGTCGGCACCATCAGCTCCACGTGCCATGATGACCGATTCGCGAATCACAGAGCGCCCAACCGCCGCAGAAACGTAAAGTTTTAACGTTTCGGCAGCGTTGGTTTCCCGATCGATCGCGAAAAGATAGTGTGTAACACGTTGGTCAAAGAGCGATTCCAGTTCCGTCCAAAACTGCGCCTTCAGTTGATCAAAAGTAGCCTCCAGATGAAGAGCGTTCTGGAACTTCAATAGAGCCTTTCCAAAAGCCTGACGAGCCGCTGCTGGTACGGGCATCGCCCCCTTGTGAGAAGGAAGAAAGATCAATTCCTTCGCCACGCTCGCCAATCGTTTCACGATGGTCGTGTCATGCAGGGGCGGACGGTGATCGAACGAGCATCCCTCGTCCGATGTACAAGCATCGCCAGTTACCAGCCAGCGAGCGCATGGAATCCACAAGTCACTTTTCATTCGGATATTCGCAACCCGAGCATGAATGTCAGCACAAAAGCCTTCGTCCCGCGTCCGTGAACGGGCTGGTTGCTGTTGGGGCGATGCATGCGGGTCCACTGTCGGCGAGCCCTTCTCGACCAAGCGAACCCGAAGCTGATCCGGAGGTTGGCGATTCTGCTGGCGAGCCGGCTGAGAGCGAGACTGACGCTGTTGTTGATCATGCTGTGTCTGTTGGCGCCGAAGTTGTCGAGTGTCCGACTTTCCGGACGCCTTCGAAGAAGTGTTCTGAGAGACCGAGTTGCCACCCTGTCCACGGCGGCCACCGCCTGCCGGTTCTGCCGGGATGGAGGCGAGTGCAGAGAGGTCAACGACAACCGAGTCAGAAGCAACCACACCCGCGTCGGTATTGAACGGAGCGTCAGGCACAGCGGGCTGGACTTGATGCACGTCATCAGCTCGTGGTTCGGCCTTCTGATCACTCTCAGGCACGCGCACGACAGGGCGACGAGAGACAGATCGGAATGCTTGGCGCGAGGAATCAACGTTTTCGGCCTCGAGGGCGCGCAAGCGAAGAAGCCAACACGGCACTGGCTGGTGCCGCAAAGCAGGCCCCTTGCAACGGCGTGCCGAGCCCGACGTTGCACGGCGACGGCGTGAACCTTGTTCAGTACATGGGCGGCTGCGAACCTGCGGGCGAAGCATCAGCTCCCGAAGCTGCATCGAGATGCGACGACCAGCCAAATGTTTGTTCGACGGATGACGGTTTGACTGTTTGGTTTTGCAGGCGTTGTGATCACGACGACCGCCACCCGTGACAAGCCAGAAGTGAGGTGCGAGCTTCTGCGTCAACGTCTCGAGACGTTCCAACGTCTCCAAAGAATGTGAAGCCAACGCCCGACGGAT
>PABI01000017.1 GCA_002699125.1 Anaerolineaceae bacterium | reverse complement strand
CATCTGTCATCTTTTGTCATCTTTTGTCATCTTTTGTCATCTTTTGTCATCTTTTGTCATCTTTTGTCATCTTTTGTCATCTTTTGTCATCATTTGTCATACGTTTGATTGTCAAGTATTGTGTAAAGTATTTGATTATCTAATTTCTGCTGTATGATTTTGTCGCTATTATTAAATCTAGTCGCCCATCTTCGATAATTTTCACTAATATTACTTGCGCCATATTTTTCGTCTAACTCTGTCATTGATATTCCTGTCAGATCTTTTATGAAATCATCTCGATCCTTTGTAACCCATATTTTTTCTCCAGCTTCTTCACACAAAACTTGAATTCTCTTTTGTGATTTGTTAGGTATTCTGATATTTCCACCAGCTTTCAAAAAATGCTTTTGTTTGACATATTTTGGAACACAATCAGATGCCGGTTCCAATAATTCCTTAATAGTTTCTTGACTCAACATTGGTTCTTGAGAAAATGGAATAATATTTACAAACACATTCGTAGTTTTTGGTTGTTTTTCAAGTTCATCAAGTCGAGCTTTGAGTTGATCTATCTCACATTTTTCTTCTTGTATTCTTCTCCTTTCAGATTGTTCATACTTTATACACTTCAAGCAAGTCTTTCTGTGTTTTGAAATATTGGATTTTGAATGCAACTTGCCACACAAGGTCCTGACATTTTCCGACATTATTGACTTTTTTTCAAGAATTCAAATCTGATGACGAGTTTTTACACTTTAACACAGTCAAAATGACGAGAAAAATGACGAGGATATCACAAGAATGACGAGTTTTTACACTTTAACTCAGTCAAAATGACGAGCTCGTCATCAAGAGAGGGAGAGAAAAAAAGGAGATGAGCAAGAAATCTTGTAACTAAAAAAAATTCTACCTCGTCCCTAAGGTGAAAAGTTTCGACAAGAAAAAAAAGTGTAGACGCTAACATTTTTTTCAAATCTCAGAATCTAATTTCCTTCATGTTGTCTCTCTTGTGATTTTTTCTCTCTCCCTCAATGACGACTTCGTCATTTTTTTCGTCATTTTGACTGTGTTAAAGTGTAAAAACTCGTCATCTACTTCGTCATTCTGTCAGACCCTCGTCATTTTTCTCGTCATTTTGACTGACTTAAAGCGTAAAAACTCGTCACTTAGATGAACCCGCAAGATCAATACATCCAGGCAAGCTAAGCATATCTTCCCAAAAGTCGCGGCCACATTGTTCCATCACATAAGACACACATTCAGGAAGGGTACGAACTTTCTTCCACTTAGAACCCACTAAGACTTGATAGCGGCGCTGTTGAGGCTGATGGAAAGGTCCGCTGACTCGATCCATCTTGACAATATCTTTAGCGTACTTGTCCATCCAAAGCAATGCAGCACGATTGGCTTCTCGCGATTTCAGATGTCTTGATCCATACTTAACATTGCCAAGAGTCACACGTTTGCGCTTCAATCCTCCAGAGTTGCTTGCCTCTTCTTTCTTGCTCAGCAAGCAATCTAACAAGACTTTATCGGGAGTAAAACCTATCATCTGATTCGCTACCAATCCAACAATCAAGGTCGAAGAATCATTGCTATCAATAGATATTCCAAGAATGACTTCACACGTTGTTGAATCATCATAGCTCACCGTGAAAGGTGTGCCAACTGGAAGTAATTTCGATCCTTCCAATGCATAAAATACCTCAGATTGGTCATCCCAACAGTCTGCAGATCCCTCATAAAGAGCTTCACCGGGCGAGAGCTTCTGCATGTACAAGTATCTGCAGAAGGAGTCTCCTGCAAGACATATACCCAGTGCAATAGTATCTCTATCAGTAAGACCTGTCGTATGAGGGTTACTGTATGAGGTGAATAAGACGATCTTGCAGTCTTCCTCTTGTGTCCAGCCAACCGCATTCAATGTTTCCTCAGATAGCGAGAGAATCGATCGATCAAGAAGCGACATTTTTTCGAAAAAAATTTTTTTGGGTATGAAGCCTAGCCTGCGTATCGATGTTCAACTTGCAAACGCCTACGCTCAGGGCGTACATCCTACTACGCTGTGCAAGATACGCAAGAAGAAAGCAAGACCTTCTCCTTTATCGAATAGTGTATCTATAGACGAGCTGACTTTGACACTCGGTACGAAGCGAGTGTTTGCTGAAACGGGTAGCAAAGGAAAATGAATTGTAAAGCTACGCGCTACGCAAATTATAAAGCCATGCTTATGCTCATGTGTACACTCAGTCATCTGAGCCCTAACCAGATGCTGGCGGAGGATTCTCCTTAGCATTCTGACAGTATTAGAGAGCGCGCGGTGCCACTGCCGAGGATGTCGTTCCGCCATGTGTGGCAAGAGCGTCCATCGCTAAGAGAAATTGCTTTCGCTGTTGGGTTCCATAAGCCGGGATCGTGACCGTCTGTCCTTTGCTGAAATGCACATGTAGCTCCTTCTCCTTCTCCATTGGCACAACTGGCGAAGGAAGTTGCGAGCGGTGCACTGACAACTGGTACTCCATAAAGATTGCCTCTTGTGTGGCAGTGTCACCTTCCTTATACGCACGCTCTTTGCTCGCGATTAGTGTCTCAAAATCATCGTCGAGGAGCTTGAGGATCGCCAACTGCTGGCGCCAGTTCTCAAAAAACGCCATATTTTTTCGAAAAAATGTCAGACGCGAATCAAACCACCCGTACTGTGCGCGGTGTGGTCTACACGAAGAATGGCACAGAAGGCGATTTCGACTGGATGAGGAAGCAAGACAAGTACAGCAACACACTCTTCATCTTCAACGAGAATGTCTGCGATTCACTGGATACTACACCACACGAAGGAGCTGGCACCGCTAAATTACGTCCTCTTGGATGGCGCTTTCAAGGTGTTCCTCGTGCTGCTGGAATTCCGACGGGTTGGTCAGTCCCTTCCAATGGCTTCAAAGAGTTCGACTTTCTTTGTAAAAAGGTGATCGACGCAGCGATGGATCATGTCAAGGTCATTCTCAGGGACAACCCTACTCTTACAGACATTGTATTCTCCTGCGACGCTGAAGACAACAAGAAACTGGGCACAAATATATTCAGCCCTCATGACAAGTGTCTCGACTACATATCCGCAGAACTGTTCAAGCTTGAATCCTTTGACGCGAGCACATTTCACAAGACTCATGAAGGTGTGGACAGACTCGAGTATATGTTGGCTCCTCATGCATGGCTTCAATACGATTATGCAAGGCTCCTTGACGAACACAAAGTCCTCAAGAGAAAGGTAGCACAATCGTCTGTAGGAACACCTAGTAAGCGAATGCGTTGGTGAGCCACTTATCTAAAAAAGCTTAATTAGCCGACCGAGGTACCACATCGTGCATCGTTCGTCATCATTTTTTTCAAAAAAAAGTATGGAACCGGAAGACGCTATCCGCGATTTGTGCATCCAACTGGATTTGGTGCCAAAGAACGCCGGCAAATGGTCTTTCATGATCGAAGACGAGAAATTCATCGAGGTATCTTACATACTCGAAAATAATACGAGACGCGTCCATAAGAACATTCCACCCAACGTACGTCCTCTCTTCTATATAGCCTCTATGTCTATCTCCCTGAAGGGCATGGCAGCTCATTTCGACATGTACGAACCATTGCACACACCACATTGCCTGACTACGCGCGAACACTTCTATGTGCTTCATACGATGGACGGATCTAAGACCGGCTTGATTGGTGTGAATCGCCGTGATGACTATTTGGCAACACAATGGTGGATTTATCACGCTGCATCCAGAGCGTGCGTCTATATTGGAGGACAGGAGAACGCACGAAAGCTCTACGAAACCTTTCTTAAGCGCGAGGGCGGTTCGACACGGTTCATGTACTGAAGTCCGGACATGGTTCAATCTGGACAGCTACACTGAATCGTAGCACAAATAGCATCCCAACTCGCAATCGCTTTGAGGTCTAAACGACCTCCTTGTTCTACACAAGACACAGTCTGTCCAGCATTATTGCATAAAGCGATGTTAGGGTTGAACTTCTTCAAAACGTCGATGCAATTTTCACGACCTAACATGATTGCATAATGGTAGGGTGTGTTCCCGTAGATGTCCTGGAAGTTGACGAGAGTTGGTGAAATACACAAGCACACCTCCAGCAGATCGTATTGATTGTGCCAAACCATGTTATGGACAAAGGTTGTGTCATGCGGCGGTACCGCAACCATTCGCAACATTTTTCGGAAAAAATATGGATTCGGAGGCAGAGCTTCGTGCCGTAGATCTCATTGTTCTTGTGCACAGCATTACAAAGCAGCGGCCCATTCTAGAGCTTGCGGTGAGAAACAAACTGACAACACTAAACCCGGATGATCCGTACACGAACTACTTCTTTCGCGACTACAACAACATCAAGCTATGTGTTCCAGACACCAAACCTTTGCGCTTCTTCGTACAACGCATGGATATCGATGACCTCGTTTGGTTTGGACACAACACTGATCCTGTAGAGCAAGTACCTCTTGTACAGATCACTCGTCACTCCTTTCAGGCGACAGCTTCTCATTGAACCTGGCGAGTTTTATCCTTTGCCTACTCGACAGCAGTCCATTCGTCGTTGGAAAGGAGGGCGAGTCTTCTCTCGTTCAGGATCGTGAACACACTCTGTCCTCCGTTGTTGACCACGAGAAGATTTGCTTCGAACTCATCTATGCAGATCTCTGCATTCATTTTTTCAAAAAAATTGCTCATGCCTAAAGAGTCGCAGCCTGTCATTGTCCGCACCAGTGCCAGCGCGAATGGATGGTGGGCGAAAATGGCCGACGCAGAAGTGAACAAGTCGTTTCGTGTGCTTGACGGACAGACCCCTCTTTTCACCGACTACGAGCTAAGCGATCTGCCCTTTCGCAAACAGTTACGTCCTCCTCATCTTTGCACACTAACATTTCCGGCACCTTCTCCGCCTCCATTATCTTCATTCAATTCGTCGCTGCCAGATACAACTTCTAGCACGGAGATCACGCGACTCGTCATGGCAAAAGAGATCAAACACATGGAAGATGCACAGGAGCAACACTTCAAGGACATGGCAGCCCTGCGGAAGAAGGTGGGTGGCGTGTTCAAAGTCAACAGAGCGTTGGCTGCGTTTCAGGCAGAGAATTTCTAAAAGTAAGACTGCGTTCTGAATTTCACGAAATTAATCTTGACTGCATACGAGAGGTTTATACCAGGTGTACTTAGTCAGCTTTACACCAGTATACTAGTACCTACCTCCTCTATAGTCTAGTTGGTTAGGATATTCGGCTTTCACCCGAACGACCTGGGTTCGAGTCCCAGTGGAGGAAATAATTGGGGGCTAGAGGTTGATGAATGACCGATGACGGTCCCCACATGAAGAACCTGCACAAGCTCTTTGCTCCTATAGTGTAGCGGCTATCACTGAGGACTTTGAATCCTCCAACCTCGGTTCGATCCCGAGTGGGAGCTTGAAACGTTTTTTGTCAAAATGCTATGTACTCGCCATTTCGCACGCCACATGTCCACTCACGCAACTCATATGTCGCATAATGTCGCCACACCGCCGCCACACCGCCGCCACACTGCCGCCACACTCGCCACACGCCGCCACACTCGCCACACGCCGCCACACGCCGCCACCACACAATGTCACCAATCACACAGAATTCAGTGTGCAGTATTTGCATCCTTATTCTCACACTGTGCCGTCGTAGGCGACTCTTCACCAACCGAATCTAGAGAGTGCATCCGTGATCGTGAACGTGTTAAATATACCTTCTCCGTTGACCGTTCAACGCATATTTCTCGCTGCATCTGCATAGGTTGCAAAGAAATCGCACGCTTCTTGCTTTGCGATTGCATGCTAAATCGTAGCAGGTTAGTTCTTGACATGAAGAAGGCATAGTAGAAACAATCCACAAAGATGAGATCAGTCCTCATTTTTTATTCGAACAAATTTTTTTCCCAAAAATAAATGACGGACGCCCACACAGCTTCCATTCTTGATCCGGCTCTCGCGGCCGCCGGCCTTCCTCTTCACGGCTCGCGTGCTGAGAAGACAAAGCGCTTGCTCGAGGTTACGAAAGCGAAGCAGAAAGCCGCTGACGACAAAGCGTCGCCAAAAAAGACAATCGCGAAGAACAAGAAAACGTCACCCGGCAAGATTTCTCAGGCTGATTTCTTTAAGGCGAACCGACCAATCGTTATGAAAATGTTCGACAGTGAGCCTGAACGGAAGAAAGAGCTTAATCGCATGTGGTCTGCTGCACAGATACGCACACAGATACAGGCACAGGCGTCATCCAAGATGGACGACAAAGTGATCATCCGTGACACTGAGTTAGACGCAGAAACCTGCCGTCGACAGGGAATCAAGAAGATTGGCGATTTGCCGAACGGCAAATTCGTCTATTCAAAGATCCAGCAGCAGATCACGGCGGCACCAAACAATAAGGTGAAGAAGGACAAGGCGCAGAAGGGTAAGGCTGCTTTGCTCGGCACTTCGCAGAAGGACAAGGCGCAGAAGAAGGACAAGCCCTCTTCGAAAGGCATTGGCAAGAAACCCGTGAAGGCTGAGAAGAAGATCTCTCTCACACTTTTGAAGGACATCTCTGAAATGCTATCGCTGCCGACATCTGGTAACAAGGATACAGTTTCCCAACGCATCGTAGATGCTCTTTCCGTCAAGAAGGAGCATGAATGCATTGAAATCGATGACGACGACGAGGAGGGCGACGAGGACGACGAGGAGGGCGATGACGAGGAGGGCGACGACGAGGAGGGCGACGAGGACGACGAGGAGGGCGACGAGGACGACGAGGAGGGCGATGACGAGGAGGGTGATGACGACGAGGAGGGTGACGAGGACGAGGAGGAGGATGACGAGGAGGGTGATGACGACGAGGAGGGTGATGACGACGAGGACGACGACGAGGAAGATGAGGACGACGACGAAGAGTGAGAGGAGGACGACGAGGACTGTAGCGATTTCTTTTTAAGTAGCTACTCACTCAGTCGCTAAAGTAGCTACTCACTCAGTCCGAAACTCTAGCACAAACTCAGGATAAACCTGCTGATCGCTGCCGCCGCCCATGACATAGATGTTCGGATTGTTCACATTATAGCCCACCATGCTGTTGTAAGCCGTGCCATCCGCCTTCAGCGGTTGATCCTTAAGGAACTGATTCTGAACACCCTGGCAGTAGTCGCCAAGCAGCACGCGCGAGAGAATAATAAAGTGTTGCTGCTTTCCGTCAGGAAGGGTGTTGGGCTTGCAGTAGCCATTGGTCCATGAGTACGCGGCTTGCCTTGCAAAGTATGTGCCGACGCCGCATACCTGACTACCGTTCTTCGAATAATCGCGATCAAAGCCATTCTTCTGAATCAGCTTCGTCGTAGCTGCATCCGTTCCGTGCCATCCCAAACGCTCATTAGGTGGAATACCTAAGTCGACAAAGCTCTTCTTCTTGAGTTGGTACATTTGAAACTGGTTATAGTCCACATGTATCTGAATGCTGTACAAGTAGAAGGCGTGAGTATGGTTTCTCGTAAGCGTATGTCTGTACCAATATGCCACCTCTTTTGCAATAGGAGAATCGAGCGAAAGATATGTCCAACCGCGAACGGTTTGGGGTGCAGATGTATCCGGATCATATCCGTGCCAATAGTCAGGCTTCTTGTTGTATCCGCCCGAACTAGGTGGAAACTCGAGGAGCAAAGGCGTCTGCGGTTTCTTATACACATTGGCAACCGCGTCTGCATCGTGAAATGTTATCTGGGGGTTGCCAGTCACCGCGCCAGGAGCTGAACCGACAGCAGCAGAAGAGCCAGCGGCGGCGGGAGCAGCAGCGGCAGGAGCTGAGGAAGAACCGACAGCAGCAGAAGAGCCAGCGGCGGCGGGAGCAGAAGAAGTAGCATGTATTAACCGAATGCGCCGTTGGTATCCCGTACGCTCGTTGTGTTGGATGGCATAATAGGGTGAGTCATTGCTTGAGTTCTTTAGGGGCAACTCAATGCGATAGGTACCAAATGCCAAATACAAAGGTGTCGAGAAGTCGCAGGCCGCCAATTGTGCACTGCTGTTTGCGTCGTAGTCGGTCCACTTTGGCGTATAAGACGAGGATGTATCCTTGAGCCAGGTTTGAGATGAAAGATCGAAGCAATGTCCGTCCTCGAACTGCCATTGAAGGTTTTGACGACCGATGTGTTGATGAAGCTGCGGTCGATGTAGGGACACCAGTGTGATGCCAGAATGCACCTCTACTGCCGACCCGCCCCATCGAGTTGGAGAAGGAGCAGGCGCCGGAGCAGGCGCCGGAGCAGGCGCCAGAGCAGGAGCAGGCGCCGGAGCAGGCGCCGGAGCAGGCGCCGGAGCGGGCGCCGGAGCAGGCGCCGGAGCAGGCGCCGGAGCAGGCGCCGGAGCAGGCGCCGGAGCAGGAGCAGGCGCCGGTGCCGGAGCAGATGCCTGAGCACGCGCCCGAAGGTGTGCCGGAGCGCGACGCATCAGTAGCGGCTCATCATCTTCCACGTCACTGATCAGATTCACTTCATCCTTCTTGTCGTCGGCGTCGCCGACCCAAAATCCTGGACACTCATGACCCGCCTTGAACATGCCACATGTCCTGCACTTGTTGCGTCGGTTTGCTTGCTTCGCCTTCCGTTTACCACCGGGTCGATAATCAGGATCGTCGTCCATTTTTCGCCAAAAATTTTTTCCCAAAAAATGCCAGTGTGGTCGATTAACTGTGTCGGTCAAGGCTGGACGCCTTTGAACTCGGAACTTAGCGACGATATTGAAGAAGCGTTCAAAGCAAAGAAGGATATGGTTTCCATCGACGATCCTGCGACGGGCGAGACTCATCATTACATGTTCCAATCGATGCTTCTGATTACTGATGCAGATGAACGTCAACTCTTACGATCGGCTGATGCGGATAACTTGCCAGTGGAATATCTTCCTTGGAGGTTCGACAGCGATCCGATGATATTCCCGAAGTACTACCTTCAAATGAATCCACACTACAGCGAGATTCTCACAATGGCTCGCAAACGTGGAAACAAGAAGACCCTAATACACGATTACGCCACCTACACTACATACGAATTCGATTTTGTCTCATGGATCCAGACGAACAAGCAAACGAACACAGTACGCTTCATCATCCCAGCACCCAGCGATCCGCCAAAAGATATTAAGCTCAAAGACGATGCTGTCGTGCCAAGCGAACTGATGTGCCCTATCTCACACGATATCATGGTTGATCCTGTCGTGGCTGCTGATGGACACACATACGAACGATACCAGTTTGAACGATGGGTATCAGGCGGAAAGGTCGTGTCGCCGATGACAAATCTGGCTCTGAATTCTATCACGTGTTATCCGAATTTCAACCTCTCGAAGATCATCAAGCAATTTGTCTCGGAGAACGCACCTGTCTCCAAGAAGCGGAAGAAAGAGAGAGAGAGAGCGCAAAAGGCCGATCGCGTCAGCTCTGCGTCGATTCAGCAGTCGTGACCGGTGTGGAGTAGATATGAGAGAGTAAGGGTAACACGCAACGACAGCTCACTATCCAGCGTTTCAAGTCAAGTCTACACTCTCACCATCGCTCATGGACAACCCCGTCCATGCCATCATGACACCACCACACATCACATGTCACGCACACCGTTCGTTCGCACACACAGCGTTCGTTCGCACACACAGCGTTCGTTCGTCACGCTACTAGCTGGCAGCAGAAGTCGATCAAATGCTGATTATCGTCTGCTATGTATTGCAGCGTACGTTGATGCATATAGTCCACTTCATTGATAAATTCGAAGTTCTTCTTGTCGCAGAAGCTGAGGTCGTACTTGATTTCCGCAAGTACAGCACGCTCATGATTGTTGAATGTTTTCAAGTCCAGATCCAATAACTGACACAAGTCGCCATTGGAGTCGATAGGCCATTCATCGTCTAAGGTTTTGCCCACCATGTTCATGAGGACGCACATATTGACCTGCCAGCACGTGAAGTGAAGCCTTCTGTTATGCAGCATGCGATCCCAGAGCTGAAGCGTGCAGCTGACGAAGGTTGGAATATCCACGGTGTCGAACGCGACGATGGGCGACCTGCAATCGACAAGACAGTCGACAAGACCGGCGGCCGCCGCAACGCTTGGCGGGATCGCTTTACCAGTTAGCGACAGATCCCTAATCTTAGCATTCGCATAGAGAAGATTGAGACGTTCTAACATGGAGAAGATGAATGTGCTGATTTCAGAAGGACTCGGAAAATCACATTGCACAGCATACGGCGCGTAGAGACAGGTGATCTCCTTTCCGATTCGCCCGTGCATAAGTAAGCTGGCAATACGAACATGAGGCACAACCCGATTCAGTATGTAAGAGTTCAGCATAAAGCGTAACAATTTTTTTCAGAAAAAGTTTTTCCGAAAAAATATGGCTGAACTTACTCAGTATGAGAAAGAGCGTGCCAAAAATATTGAACGGAATCAAGCTCATCTTGCTTCTCTCGGTCTCCTTGACTTCAAAATCGTTCCGAAGAACGAGCCGAAGGCGCCTAAACAGAGATCGCTCGAGCCCCTGTCTTCAGAGCCAACACGTGCATCATCACGTCTTGCAGGAAAGGAGGTGGACTACACATATGCGGAATCAGCTCGCTTCCTCGACGAACTCGACCCAGACGAGGATCTTCGCGTGCGAAAGAAACGCGGTAGACCAAACCGTCAACCCGAGCGATACGAAAACGAGGACTATGAACAAAAACACCGACGTAAACGTACTGTCACAAACCGACCTGATCCGGGACAGCACCACGAAGCGATGGTTGCACGCCTCCTGCCACAGCCAGCGATGCGGCCTTCTAGACAGAAGCTTATCGAACTGCGAGAGGCTGGCGTTACCGAAGAACAACTCGTAACTGCAAACTACCCGCAAGACACAAGGGACGCATACAATGATCTTCTCACCAAGTACCCTCTTCGTCCCACAAGCCCTTCATGTGACTACTATCTTATGCCTTTCCATCTTTACGGATCCGACTTCTCTGGCAAATTCAAAGTTCAGTGCGCAAAGTGCAAGGAGTATTACTGCCTGAACAAGCAAGGTAAAATTCATATGCACAGCCGCTGCGAACAGATTGCAAAGGTCAAGAAGGAAGAAGCTCTGAAGACTGGTGCCAATGACTCTTAAACTCTGTCATGATCGATACTTAAAAGCTGCTGAGCAACCGTTCGACGATCAGACCTCGCTTTGCGACACGCAGCTGTGATTTTGCGCAGATCACGTCTTGTTTGTTTCGTCGCTTCCTTCTCGTGATCATATAATTCACGCCTTTGAGCCTTCCATGTGTCATTCAACTCGCGAACTCTTTGTTTCCAGTACCGCGATGTAGCAGCAATAGAGCGAGATAGAGAATTCTTCTGTTTTTGTAGTTCCGAAATGCGTTTGCCAAGATCTCTGTAGCGCTCCTGCCTCTTCGTCTCTCTGCGGCCCTTAAACTTGCGCCGCAACACATTGTGTAAGCGCGCAGAATCTCGCGCGCGTCGCTGCCTATAGTCCATTAACATGTCGTCAAGCGTGAGGTCAGATTCGTCCTCACTCTCACTAGCAGGTGAAGGTTGTGGTCTGTCATGACACAAAGGACACGACATAGCACCTTTTTTATGCCATAGCCATTTTGCAATACAATGGCTGTGCAATTGATGCTTACATGCAAGCACGGTGAAATCCGTGAGCTGATCCTCGCTATCCTGGCATATGGCGCAAAAGCCAGCATCACACGCGATCTCGCACATTTTTTCCGAAAAAACTTTTAGCGAAAAAAAAATGTCGTCTCCGATCAACGCCGTCGTCCCGTCGCAAAATCCTGCAAACGCACACTCCTACCGTATAATCGTCTGCCTAACATGGAGAAAGGAGCTTGTTCAAATGACTTATCCGGATGAAAGGCCCGAATGGGTTTATCGAGACGATTGTGGTAGCTATTCTCAATTTAGGTGGTCGCTACGTTGCAAGAACGACAGAGACATTGTACAGCTTGTTGTCAAGCACAATACATGCTTGAATTCATTATTTATGCAGCCCTATTGCACCAATTGTCAGATGCGCGAAACATGGCATCAACCGTGCACTACTCCAGAAGATGTGTTCTTCGCACTCGCCATTCAACCTACCGATATTTGCAATGACGCAATTCAACCTCTCGTGCAGCACAGCTACTCTGTGAACTCGGTGACAATTTCGGCCTACCTCGCTCACATGCCTCGTGCAAAATATTCCGTTACTAAATCTCTGAAGAACAACGACCGCACAAGAAAGAAGATGTTGGAGTTGAAAGCAAAGATCAAGGCGCGAGTGTACGAGTTGAACCTCAAGGCAGACGCAGAGGCGGCTAAATCGATGCATCAACAAGAACAGATTGCTTATGATTCATTGCAATCAATCAATGTCACAGATCCAATCACGCTGTTAACATTAGGATCTATGGCAACGGACATGAGCGAACTGCTCAACACTTGCGAACTGATCGCAGAACTAAAGTAGCTTAGAGAAAATACGCTACTTCTTTCGCTTGCCTCCACTCACAGAGCACTTCATGGGCCGCTTGCCCTTACTCTTGCCACTTTTACCTTCGTCGCTGTAATCCATGTCCTCGTAATTGACCGGCGCAGCCCGCTTGTGAAAGTTGATAGAACCGCTGCGCAAGAGTTGATAGTGAGCGCGAGCGCTGTCGTTTTTACCAGTGTGCTTAAGGTCAAAGATGATGCTGTTTGAAGCGTGCGCCTCCGGAATAGTGTGAAGCAAGATCAAGTTGCTGTTGCCTGTATTCTGGCGCCAAACACGAATGACGATTTGCAGTCCCTTGATGACCATCATCTCATAGAATGCCATAATCTCAGATGTAGTACAGTAAAAGTCGTCGCGCTCCTCAATCCATCTTTCCAGGCGACCCTCTACTGAGGCAGGCCAGACGCCATACTCTGTAGTCTCTGACTCTGTAATGCCAATGTTGTGGCTCATCGCTATCATCTCGTGCCACGGTTGCCGAGTCACAAAAGACTCGCGCTCAAAGTTGAGCAGCTGGTAGTTGAATATAGTTTCGCGCATCGATGCTGCACTCAGTTCCATTTCTGCTTTGCGTCGGGCAAGGGGAATGTCGGCAAGAAGTTGAACGATCTGCATCAACGCTCCGGGACAACAGTTTCCATCTTGGACATTCTGGAAGACCTGCGTACGCTTGTCTGGCTTCATGTCGACGAACGCATGCATTCGGCTCATCTTAGGAGCAGCAAGATCCATTGCAGAGATCACATCCTTTTCCTCAAGAGGCATGATCGGTTTTGAAAAGCGGTCGTCGACTGCGCAGTCGACGCGGTCGAGGAGTGCCAGTGCTGCATCGTTGTGATTCGAGTTGTGCTGGCGTACGAAGTCATCCATCTGCTGTAGCGACCAGTCAGGTCGTAAAGCAAGCAGCGCCTCCATATTTTTCCGAAAAAATTACCAAAAGATGATTACAGCGGGTCTGCTCGTAAAATGCGCTTACCGCGATTGCTCGTTTCGCAAACGCATAATGCGAGCATTCGAGAACGACGAGGAATTGCCGCAATTGTGCACTTATCAGGTACAATTCACATGCACTACATGCGGTGATCCTAAAATTTGTGGAGAATGTTACGAACGTATGGAGACACGTCTTGTGTCGGATTTGCAATCGACGATGTCGGATCGTGAGGTACGGAAAGCATTGTGGACGACAAACTATAACATGACAAAGAAACATCCGCTTTGTACCTGCACATGCGGCGGCCTCTTAAAAGCAGTTCTCGACGGACGTCAGGTAATGTGTGTCGATGTTCCGACTGACAATGCGTTAGAGAAGAAGAAGAAGAAGAAGAAAAGCAAGGATCTGCGCGATTGGAACAAGCTTCGTGTTGTGTACACAGGCGACGGAGACGACGGCGAGTTGGATGAGGAGCAACAACAATTTATTTATCAGCGCACGGAGGCCAAGAGTGATGCTGAGGTTGAAGCTGTTGAGCAGACGCTTGATGCATTCACTCTGCAAAGCTTTCCGGAGATGGAGAAGAGATCGCCAAAGATCATGCCACCAGGTCTTATGATTGGTGGCATGGGACCTCATCGGTCATATGAGGTTCGCAAGTATCAGCCATTTGATCTGATCATTCGCAATCACGGTACGTTCCATACGCTCATCGTGCCATCGAGACAGCAAATGCTATGGATGTCTCGGATCATTGGCAAGAAGGGCAACGGTATTCGAGCAATCATCAGCAAATTTGCTGCAGATAACATCCGAATCACCAAGATCCACATCGACGATGTGCCGTCAGACTCTACTATCAAGCGTATCGTGATTGCAGGTCCAACGCAAGACCACCGAGAGGTATGCGCTCTCAAACTCTACGAGGACATCAATGGTATCTTACGCAAACACATGAGAGATGGCACGCTGCAGTAGACACAATAACACCGACTTCTGTAAAAATAAAAAGTAAGTTTGGTAGCAAGTAACGGATGTATATCCGCCTTACGGATTCAACTTTACGCTACTAACACACGCACTCACGCACGCCACACTACAGCGGCACAATCTTTCCCAACACCAGAAGAAGACGATCCTCATACACAGCCAGGCAGTTGTTCACATTTGGGCTCTCAGGGTGCATCAGACTGAAAGTACCATAGCTGCCTTTCTTCGCTGTGTAGAAATAGCCTTCCAACGACTCTCCCGTCAGAACAAGCGCCATGATCGCAGTACCCTCTTTCTTCTTTCGTGCATTGAGCTCTTGGTTGTAACAATTGGAGACATGATCAGACAAGCCAAAGTAGTGACCATTGCCATAATTTTGACCGTTCTTACCTGCAAACTTCAAATCCATGCCAAACGGATCGTCACGAACACCATTATAGCACTTCGTATCTGAACCGTGAAGTAAGACACGCATACGAGTATACTTGCGAGATTCCGCAAGCTTCAACCAGTTGTAGATAGCAAGTGGTTTCACATATAATTCGGTCGTGTGCTTAGTACCTTGAAAGTAGGTGAGACCAGAGCTGAATGAGCTGAAAATTTCCGCAAGTTGAGCCAACTCCAAGCACGGCTTTGAATAATGCTCGCTGTCATCAAACGAGTAGTGTTCGAGAAGACTGTTTATCCACGTCGGCGTAAGTGTAACGACGGAGTCGCCAAACAGAATCCGTTTATTATCTTCATTCGTAAGAGCCAGTTTTGTGGTTGAAGAAGAAGCGGAAGAAGAAGCGCCATATTGCGGTTTGACCCGAATCGGACGCTGCGTGCAGTATTGAGGATTTGTATTCGTCTGCACAATCTCGCACTTACCAATCCATTGATCATATGCACGTACCGCCTTGTAATTATGTCCGCCAACACTGTAGCTAAACTCAGTCGCAGTCTTGTCTAAGAGAGTAGTCAGACCGGTCGCAATAGTGTCGTCGGAAATATCCACCCATGCGTCGCTTGCATCCATGAACTGAAACTTAGATGTGGCACTCTGCTGTGCGGGAACAACCATCAGATTCCGCTTAGCTTCTGTATAACACTTCGTAGCCTGATTGATCAGCTGAACATAGGCATTGATGCACGGCTGTCCAACTGATTTGTCACTAGGATCACCATGGCCATTCTTGATGGCCTTCAACGAGCGTTGTGCTGCATCATACCTGGAAGTCATAGCGTCTCGCTCTGCTTGGACAGTCGCCTCGTAAGTCTGTCGTTCTTTCCGCAACCGCTCCGCCTCATCCAAGGCATTTTGAGTTGCCGTCTCTGAGTCTTTGATCTTCTTGCGATTGCGCTGCATATAGTTCTTATGAAGCTGTTCTGCTTTTGAAGCACGCGATGATTCGTCGTCACGTTCTTTTTCCAACTGCGCGACTTTAGCCTTCTCCGCAGCCAATTGTGCAGCAAGATCCTCTGCAGCAGTCACGGCCTTTTCCAAACAATCGTCTTCTTTCTGCATCGCCTCAGCCGCCGCAGCCGCCGTCGAAACATCCGGTGCCGGAGCCGCCGCCGAATCTGCCGCCGTCGAAACATCCGGTGCCGGAGCCGCTGCCGAATCTGCCGCAGCCGCCGCCGAATCTGCCGCAGCCGCCGTCGAAACATCCGGTGCCGGAGCCGCCGCAGCCGTCGTCGAAACATCCGGTGCCGGCGATTGCATTCCGTTTGACGACGATGCAACAGCTGAAGATTTATTGCGTTGTAGCAAAGGGGTATCGT
>PABI01000016.1 GCA_002699125.1 Anaerolineaceae bacterium | reverse complement strand
TAGCCGCGTTTGGCTGTGCTGATAAAGGGACGAATATGTTGCTCAAATTGTTCTTTGGTTATACTGGTAGGAATCGTGCTCATAGATAGATTACCTTTGGTTGGGTTTTTATCTATGATGCACGATTTCCCCAGTTTGGAAAGTTTCAGTTACTTCTATGATTATCTTTGTGGAAACCGGCGTAGTGGTAATGCCTTTCCTGCCCGGTGATTCGCTGCTGTTTGCGGCTGGTTCGCTGGCGGCTTTGGGATCGCTGCACCTGATCTGGCTGCTGCTGTTACTGATTGCAGCGGCCGTTTTAGGCGACACGGTTAATTATTGGTTAGGACATCATTTGGGGCTGCGGGCGTTTGACGGCCGTATCCGCTGGCTCAATCAGGCGCATTTACAAAGAACCGAAGCGTTTTTTGCCAAACATGGCGGCAAGGCGATCATTTTGGCCCGCTTTGTCCCTATTGTGCGCACCTTTGCTCCCTTTGTGGCCGGTATTGGCACCATGAATTACCCGATGTTCCTGTTCTATAACGTCATTGGCGCGGTCAGTTGGGTCAGCCTGTTTGTAACGCTGGGCTATCTTTTTGGCGGGCTGCCCATTGTTCAGGATAATTTTCATCTGGTGATTCCCGCCATTATCTTGCTCTCTTTACTGCCTATAATCATCGAAGCCGTACAGGCCAGGCGAAAAAGACGGCTTATACAAGGGTAACATGGCGTATAAACAGAAATGAAATCGTTTTGGCTTCTAAGTCTAAGGTGGTTTAGCATGATGCGAATTTTGTATGTCGATGCGTTGGGTCAGGCGCAATTATTGTCTAAGATGCCGCCAGGGTGGCACAGGGACACGATGGAAAAATCAGAGTTATTATGGATTGATTTGGACCGGACTGAACACGTTGAACCGATTGAACAATTTCTGACGCAGCAGTTTGGCTTTCATCCATTGGCAATTGATGATGCTCTCAATGAAGAACATTTGCCCAAGGTAGATGACTGGGGCACATACCTGTATATCGCTTTGCAGGATTTGATCTATAATGCCGCGTCGGGCACGGTGGCCATGCCCGAACTGGATTTATTTCTGGGCAAGCAATATCTGGTGACTTATCATCATGAGGCGGTAACGGCCGTTGACCGGGTATGGCAGTTATGTCAACGTAGCAGCCACTGGTTGCAGCACGGCGCGGACCATCTGGTGTACCGGTTGATAGATGAGATAGTGAATAATTATACGGCCGTTCTCGACCAGCTAGAAAGCCGCATTGTGCAGTTGGAAAACCAGATTTTTACCCAACCGGCTGCTCCGCTGCTGGAAAGCATGACCCATTACAAGCGCAACGTGCTGGAGATACGGCGCGTGTTGTCTCCCCAGCGTGAAGTGGTCAACAAGCTGGCGCGCGATCCGTTTTTGGTGGTGGGTGAAAAGGATCAGGTCTACTTCCGTGACGTGTATGACCACATGGTGCGGCTGACCAACGACAGCGACAGTGTACGCGACCTGCTAACCGGCAACATGGAACTTTATCTCTCGGTCGTGAACAACCGGATGAACGACATCATGAAAACCCTCACCATCATCACCACGCTGTTTATGCCGCTGACGTTTATCACTGGTTTTTTTGGCATGAACTTTTTCCAGGCGGTGCTGCCTTCTGAAGCGTGGACCGGTCCCGGGATGCTGATTTTGGCGCTGGCCGTGATGGTACTGCTGCCGTTAGTGATGTTTATTTGGATGCGGCGCAGAGCCTGGATGTAGGCTTGCTAATCTTCCGGTTTTTGGGCCAGCAGCCAGAGGTACGGTATTTTGTCATCGCCTTCTGATTGGGTTTCAACGGCCGTTTCCAAAATCTCAAATCCAGCCGCCTGAACCATTTGTTTAAGGGTCTCCGGGTCAAAGCAGCTAAAATACATCGGCACGCCTAACCACTCGCTCACAATCTCTTCCACCTCGCCCGCTTCCGTACTGAGGAGGAAATAGCCGCCGTGGCGCAGCCAGTGGTAAATGCGCTGAAGGATGGCGCCATGTTCGGTCCGGGGCAAATGCTCCAGGGTATAAAAGGTGATTACTGCGTCAAACGATGCATCGGGAAACGTCACCGAGCCCACATCAGCCTGAAGAAAACGACCCGAGGGCACCTTCTGGCGTGCCAAAGCGATTTGCGCCTGGGAAATGTCCACGCCAGTCACTGCATGGGCCTTGGCAATTTCCACATCGGCCGGATCGCCAGAACCACAGCCCAGATCTAAAACGGCCGAACCGGACGGCAGCTTCTGCAACAGCTTCTTCACCCAGCGCATCCGTGGCCAGGGGGCCTCATTTTCCAGCTCAGCATACGCCTTGGCCACCTGATCATACCCTTGGGCCACAACTTGCTTGACATCACTGTTAGGGGATAACTCATCCATGATATGTTTACCTCCTCTGATGCAGGTTATCTTTATTATCAGGACTTATACTATCTGGCCGCTTATTGCAATTTATGTTTTTCTCCGGTTGTCACAAGATAGGTTTGCATGCAAAAAAAGCACTCCTTATCAATCGCTTCTTGTAAAGAGCTTGCCCAACGTTGCGCCTCATCCTCATCGACGACGCCATGTTTATGCGCCAGCCAAATCTCGCGTAAATAAGGTGACGATACCTTCTTCTCATCATAACTGGTGTACACATGTGTTAATGGCGTCACCGTGACATTCATCAAGCCAGACGCTTTAAACATTCGATAAAGCTGATGGGCAATTCCACCTTGAGCCATGTGGTCGCTGCGAAACCGCACAAACCGGCGCGTAATATCAGGATAAGGCGAATCAATAATCAGTGAATCATGGTCCGGGTCGGCAATCACAATTTTGCCACCCGGTTTTGTGACCCGAATAAGTTCTCCAAGAGCCGCTTCAGGATCAGCTAAATGTTGGAATGTCTTATCGGCCCGGCAGCGGTCAAAAAAGTTGTCGGCAAACTTTAACGCGTAAATGCTGCCTTGTTGATAGGTGAGGGGCAGATCACGTTCGGCGATATGACGGATGGCCGCATTGATCATCTCCTGGCTGAAATCAATCCCGTAAACATGCCCGGTTGGGGCCACCAATTGGGCCATCTGAACAGCATCGACACCTGTGCCACAGCCCGCATCAAGTACTGTTTGGCCGGGTTCCAGGTTCATCAAATTTAATGTCTCATGTTTATTCAAATTGAGCCGCGTGTTGTGAGCATATTGTTCGTGAAGACATTGCACAAATGCTTGCGGGTCAGTTGAACTATCTACAGTAGCAAAGGTGTTTTTATTTTCCTGGTTGCTCATAAATAACTATTACCCTCAGCTTCACACTTAGACTGCCAATGCTACTGTGCTTTTCGTAGGATACCGCTACGTTTAGAACGTCATATAGAGTTTAGGTTAACGCCAATCCAGAATCTCCCTGCGATTGTTATTTAGCGGCACGTTGCTGAAGTTACACCAGCTGCGGCGGAGCACGGCGAATCACCTCAACCACCGTTTCATCGGTTCCGTCCCATAAGCCTTCAATCCACCAGGTAACTCCGGCGGCTTGCCAGGCCAGGAGCGTCTCTTTTTGCTGCGTGGCTTCCAGGTCCTTGACGCTGCCGTTTATGACAATGTCAAAGGGGGTCGTGAGACTGCGGTTGGCTTCGACGAATGCTTTCATTTCGCGCACGTCGTCGGGAGTGGCTGTGGCGGGACGGCCGTTTTCATCCAGCTTCTCCACCAGCAAGCCATCACACTTTAACACGCGCTGCATCGATTTCTTGCGCGGCCACAGCCCGGGCACCCACAGGGGGATGCGCGGCTGCTGCACTGGTTTGGGCGGGTAGTGCATCTCATCCAGCTCGGTGAGCTTGAGGTGGTAATGCTGGCCATTGTAATCAAACGGTTTGCTTTGGTACAGTTGTGTGAGAATGTCGATAGTTTCGTCGAGCATTGCGGCACGCGCCTTCGTGTCTGTGACCTCATCGGGAAACGCGTGCCAACCCATCCATACCGCCCCTGCACCGATGCCCAGGGTGAGACGGCCGTTACTCAGCCGATCCAACGCCACACTCTCACTGGCAATCTTCCAGGGGCGGCGCAGCGGCACTGGAATGATCATCGTGCCCAAACGAATGCGGCTGGTGACCACAGCCGCGGCAGCCAGGCCAATCATCGGGTCCTCACACCAGATCGCATCCCCCAAAAAGCAGCCATCCCAACCAGCTTCCTCAGCCAATCGCGCCCAGCGCGCCACAGAACGAACTTCGTTGTAAGGTAAAGCCAGGCCAAATTTCATTCCTATTTTGTTCCTCCTATTCGTGTCGAAGAAGGTATAACTGCACGGGTAAATTGTAAGGGCGCCTTCCTTACCAGGCAAGCACAATTGCATCCAAATAGTTGCTTATTGACAATAAAGAAACAAATGATAGAATATCTATCATGACGTCTCAAAACGACTCCGAGATAGAACAGCAGGTATTACGAGCGGCGCGCCAGTTGGCGGAAGAAACGGCCGTTTCCTTCACCATGGACCAGCTTGCCGCAAAAGCTGGCCTCTCCCGCGCCACCATCTACCGCCACATCGGCGGCAAAGAAGCCATTCTCAAACGCCTGGCCGACGAACACGGCCTGGATGAGCTGCACCCGCCAGACGTGCCCAGCCGCATTCTGCAAGCCGCCCGCAAGCTGTTTGGCGAACAAGGGTTGATGGCTCCTACCATGGAACAAATCGCCGCCGAAGCGGACGTGGGCGTGGCTACCGTTTACCGCCATTTTGGCGACAAAACGGGTCTGCTGCGCCGCTTCATGCAGGCATTTCACCCGCGATTACCCACGGCACCAGATGACGTGAGCGGTGACCTGGCCACAGATTTGGCCCGGTTGGTGGAAACGATGATCCGGTTCATCCTGGAGCATCAAGACATGGTGCGGCTGAGCTTCAGCAATGCCCGTGAATGGCGCGATCAGCTAATGGAACTACGGCCGTTTCAAGAACGCAGTCTCAACCGGGTGGCCGACTTCCTGCAAAGCCAGATGGACAGTGGCCAGCTTCGTCCCATCGAGTCGCAGCAAGCCGCCACCGCCCTGCTGGGGATGATTTTGTCATTCAGCCTGATCATGCCCACCTACTACAAATTGCCGGACCCAGAGCCGCAGGAGACGGCCGTTTTCATCACCAACCTGTTTCTAAACGGCCTCAAAAAACCATAGAGCAACCTGAAAAACCTGACAGGTTTCCCAAACGAGCATGAAATTGAGCCAATTTTGCATTGCAAAAAACCATTTGGACTAATTTTTTGAGTAAACCTGTCAGGTTTCAAAAGTGTTAAGAGAGGAAAAATGAAATCACTGCTGGGCGTGCTGCTTGCCGCCATTGGGGGCGTTGGTCCCCTGATTATCGCCTTTGTGCCCCGGTTGGGCATTGGCTTCCTGGCCCATCTGGGCAAAGTCAATCCTTTGCGACGGGCGCTGGGGCTGCTGGGCTGGCTGCTCATCTGGCAGGAATGGCGATGGGCTCCGTCGCTGCCCCGCAGGCTGGCACTGCTGCCTGGTACGATTTTTGCGCTCCAATCCCAATTTTTAGAACCACGCCGCATCTTTGTAGACCTGGTTGATCCACCACACAGCCCGGCCAGCCGGGCACAGTTGCCGAAGACGGCCGTTGTCCTCGGGGCCACTATCAAAGAGCAGCCGCACGCCTGGACCTATGCCAATTTGGTGCCGCGCCACCTCATCAATGACGTTATTGGGCAGACACCCGTTTTAGCCGCCTACTGAGCGGCGTGCCGCAGCGGCCTCGTGTATGCCGCCACGGTGAATGGGCAGCGGCTCACCTTTGAGGTGATTGGCGTCTGGCGGCGTAATCTTATTATGCAAGATCGGGAAACGGGCACCGTTTGGCAGCAGGCGACGGGTGAAGCCTTGTATGGTCCGCACAAAGGAACTTTTTTGGAATTGATCGGCGGCGAACAGACGACCTGGCACGATTGGATCACACGGTATCCGGCAACGGCCGTTTCCGTCGAGCCAGACAATCCACCACGCGGTTTGCTAACGTTCAGCCAGCTCGAATTTTTGCTGGAAAAGTTCACCGGCAGCTACAAAACACCAGGACTCAACCGTAACGACACGCGCCTGCCCTCCCACGTGGAAGTAGGCGGACTCGTGCTCAACGGCGCCTCGCGCGCTTATCCACTGTCCTACCTGCGCCAGAGAGAAACAGTACGCGACACAGTGGGCGGTGTGCCGCTGGTGGTGCTGTACGATGCGCCAAACGACCGGCTTCACGCTTACCGCCAAACGGAAAACGGCCGTTCCGATTTCAACCAACCACTGCCGATCAAGCGCCAATATTGGCTCGGCTGGAGCGAATTTCATCCCGACACCACGATTTTCGAGGAACTTCCATGAATAAGAATGCACCCTACACCCTCCCCTTCTCCCAAATTCGGGCCGCCGACTTGCCCCTGGTAGGCGGCAAAGGGGCCAACCTGGGCGAGATGAGCGCCGCCGGTTTTCCCGTACCACCCGGCTTTTGTGTCACCACCCACGCCTTCCGTGACTTTGTCAACAGCCTCCCGCAAATGCCGCAGTTTTACGTCGCCCTGGATGGAATTCCGGCCGAAGATTTAGTGGCTACACGCAAAATTGGCGGGGAGATTCGGCAAACGCTGCACGAAATGCCCATCCCTGAGGCAATTGCTACGGCCGTTTGCCACGCCTGGCACGATTTCGATCCCAACACCGCCTACGCCGTGCGCTCCAGCGCCACCGCCGAGGATTTGCCCGATGCCTCCTTTGCCGGGCAGCAAGATACATATCTGAACGTGCGCGGCGAAAAAGAGATTCTCGACGCAGTGCGCCGCTGCTGGGCCTCTCTTTTTACCGACCGGGCCATTTTGTACCGGCAGCGCAACGAGTTTGCCCACGAAGACGTCGCCCTTTCTGTGGTCGTGCAGCAGATGGTGCTGCCCGACATTTCCGGCATTTTGTTCACCGCCGATCCCGTCAGTCAAAATCGGCACATTAGCTCGATTGATGCCAGCTACGGACTGGGCGAGGCGCTGGTGGCCGGGCTGGTCTCCGCCGATCTGTACCGAGTGGATACACGAAGCAGTGAACTCATTGAGGTGAAAGTGGGTGAGAAGAAGTTGGCGATACGGCCGTTGCCCAACGGCGGCACCGAACAGGTCACGCTCAGCGAGCAACAGCAAACCGCTCAGGCGCTTACCGAAACCCAGGCGGTAAAATTGGCCCAGCTTGGCCAACAAATTGAAGCCCACTACGACCAGCCGCAAGATATCGAGTGGTCCATTGCTGATGGGAAAATCTACCTGCTGCAAACGCGCCCCATCACCACCCTCTTCCCCCTGCCCGTCCCGCGTCCTCGCGACGATGCCCTGCACATTTACATCAGCCTGAGCCACGCCCAGGTAATGCTTGATCCCATCAAGCGAATGGGGCTCGACATGTGGCGGCTCATGTTCCCCACACTCAAGCTGGCTGGCCCCACCAGCCGTTCGCTAAGCGTGAGCACCGCTGCCGGACGACTGTACATGGACGTGACGCACCTGCTTAACTTGCGGCTGGGACGCAAAATAGCCCCCACTTTTTTAACTATCGCCGATGAGCTAATCGCTGCCAGCCTCAAAGAAGGACTCAACCGCCCCGAATTCAGGCGACGGCTGGCCTACCTGGAACCACAACCAGGCTTGCGCGATGTATTTTCCTATCTCGGACCCATCATTAAAACCGTGATTACCTTTTTGTTTCGGCGCGATCCGGCCACCATGCTGGCTAAACTCACGGCCGAAATCGATCAGGACATCACGGCCACCTGCCAACGCATCCTGACCAAACCGGCCGGCGCAGATCGCCTGCGCCAAATCGACCTGGAAGTAGGCCAAATATTCGCTCATCTCATCCCCGATTTTCCGGCACTGGTGGCCAGCGGCATCGCTGCCCAGCGTCTGCTGGCCAAAATAGTAGGGCACCATGCCAACCCGGAGGATTTAACGGCCGTTGCCCGCGGTCTCTCCGGCAATGTCACCACAGAAATGGACATGGCCGTCGGCGACCTGGCCGATTTAGTACGCCAGTCGCCGGAGTTGGTGACTCACTTTCAGCAAAACCCCCCGGCAGAAGCCCTGGCTACAGCCCACGAGATTCCCGGCAGCGCCCCGTTTCTGGCCGGCTGGATCCAATTTCTGGACCGCTACGGCATGCGCGGCCCGTCAGAAATTGATATTTCACGCCCCCGCTGGCGCGAAGATCCCACCTCCCTGCTGCAATTTGTCATTGGCAACCTGGCGCACAAGGAGCCGGGCAGCCATCGTCAGCATCACGCGCAAATGGCCGCTGCCGGAGAAGCGGCAGGCCAACGTCTCATTGAGGCCGCCGGGCAAGGCGTTTTTGGTTTCGTGCGTCGCCCGCTGGTGCGCCGCCTGGTAAAGGCTGTGCGCCACTACACGCCGGGACGTGAGCATCCCAAATTTTTCATTATCAAGATGTTGGGAGTGGTGAAAGAGGTGTTGGTGGAACAGGCTGAGATGTTGGTGGCAGACGGCCGTATCGACCAAATCGACGACATCTGGCACCTGGATTTAAGCGAGCTGATTGATTTTGTGGCCGATCCGTCGCAAGAAATACGGCCGCTCATCGCCCAGCGCCGTGCCGAATTTAGCCGGTTCCACAAGCTCACCCCACCGCGTGTCACCACCAGCGACGGGGAAGTGATCAATGTCCAGCCCAGCCGCGAAGGCTTGCCGGAAGGGGCATTGGTGGGCAGCGCTGCCTCCAGCGGCACTATTGAGGGCATTGCCAAAGTAGTGCTGGACCCCAACAAAGATGTCCTGGCCAAGGGAGAAATCCTCATCGCCCCGTTCACCGATCCGGGCTGGACGCCGTTGTTCATCAACGCAGCGGCCCTGGTGATGGAAGTGGGCGGCCTGATGACCCACGGCTCGGTGGTAGCTCGCGAGTACGGCATTCCCGCCGTCGTTGGTGTGGCGGAAGCGACGCAGCAAATCAAAACCGGCCAGCACATCCGTGTGCACGGCGATGCCGGGTTTGTGGAAATTTTAGATGGAGAAAAGGATATTTGAGTAATTGGTTTGCCAATTACTCAATTACTCATTTCGACCAGGCCGTAATCGGCCGTTCCTGCTTTTCACCATCAACAAAAATGTCTACTTTTTCGTTGTAGAAGCTGAGCAATCCTTCAAGTTTGGGCGATTCGGGAATGGGGTCCGGGTAGCTCCAAACCAGGTCCTTGTGGGCCGTATCCCCAATTTTGACAGACCAGTAGGAGGCGATGCCTTTGTAGGGGCAGCGGGTATGGGTGTCGGTCGGTTCCAGCAAGTCTATGTTGACGTCTTCCGGGGGTAAATAGTAGCGGGGAGGCAGATTGGTTTCAAAGAGGAGATACGGCCGTTCCGATTCCGCCACTGTCACCCCATCCACCTCAATCCGCACCCGGCGCGTGCTGGGTACAGTGTCTACCCGGTGATACGGGTCGCGCGGATGCACAAACACTTCTTCCGCTTCCTCAAACCAATGGTCCATCTTGTGCCAGCGAAAGGCAATATAGCCTTCAATGCCGCTTAATGCGTCTTGCGGCACTTCGCTGTAGCTCCAGGCAGCGTTGTCGGCCTGCTTGTCACCCACCTGCACGTGCCAGCTTTCTCGTCCTTTGCCGGCACGCTCGGTCTCTACCAAAAATTCCTGCTGTACATCTTCCCGCGGGAAGTAATAATGCAGGCGCGGGCTGCCCCCTTCCCACACCAGCAGTGCATTGCGGCTGTCGACCACAAACTCGCCAGCAAACTTAACGCGCACCCAGCGGGGCGTCGGTTCCCAATAATATCCGTTCTGTACTTTCATGGTTTACCTCCACCCTCTAACTCTTCGCCTTAAGCAAATCACGAATCTCGATGAGCAGTTCCTCCGTGGTTGGCCCCTTCGGCGCGGCCGGTTTTTCTTCCTCTTTCTTCTTCATATTGTTGGCCGTCCGCACAATCATAAAAATGACAAACGCGATAATCAAGAAGTTGATAATGGCCTGGATGAAATTGCCATAGGTGATGCTGGCATCTTCTACTTGAATCGCCAAACTGGTGAAATCCACACCACCCATAATCACACCAATCAAAGGCATGATGATGTCGTTGACCAGAGAAGTAACAATCGTGCCAAAGGCCGCGCCAATAATTACCGCCACAGCCAAATCCAGTACGTTACCTTTGGCAATAAACGCTTTAAACTCTTGAATCATTTTCCCAAATTCCTCCAAAATTTCATGTCAGTAAAACGTTTTCCACAGCTTATAGACAAAATAAATTAAAGTGACACAATATGCTCCATGGCAAATAAACGTAAACAATTACTTTCACCAGAAGCTGATAAGCAATTGCTTCTGGCATTCACAGAATGTAAAGACGGTGAGATGAGAACCCGCATCCAAGCAGTCAGGCTGTATGGTAGTGAGGTTCCTGTCAAAGAGATCACCCACCTGACTGGAATGCCACGACGCACGATTATCCGCTGGTATGGGCGATACCTGAAACAAGGTCTGAGCGGTTTCGTTGATAATCGTCAAGGGGGTAATCATCAATATCTCACCGATGAACAAATACAGGAGTTAGCCTTGAAGCTGCATCAGTATCGTCCCGTTGACTTGTTTGGTCGGGAAGCGGTGGCGACGGCCGATGGGCTGCACTGGTGTGTCCCTGACTTGAGGCGAGCGATAAAACAATGGTATGGCATCGAATACAAAAGGGACGCTTCCTATCGCCAATTGTTCCAGAAATGCGGCTTTAGTTGGCAGCGAACGGCCAAGGTATATCGCTCACGTTCAGAGGCCAAGGTGGCCGAGTTTGAAGAACAGTTAGAAAAAAAGTGACCGATTATGCGCAAACATATCCTGATGCCATCTATCTGAGTGAAGATGAAGCAAGTATGTATTTACAAGCCACCACTACCTCCGTCTGGGCCCCGGTCGGACAAACCCCTGTGGTTAAAGTCTCACCGCAGCGAGATAAGGTCAGCTTCTATGGCACACTCGACCTGGTTTCTGGCGAGGAAATTGTCACCCGGGCAGAAACGATGAATTCTGAGGCGACAGCCGTTCATCTGAAACAGATTTTAGCGGCCTACCCAGCTAAACAAATTCTCTTGTTTTGGGATCGAGCCACTTGGCATGGTGGGCCGGCCGTCAAGCAAGTGTTGGCTGAAAACCCGAGACTAGAGGTGATGAAATATCCGTCGGCGTCACCGGATTTGAACCCGCAGGAGCATGTATGGAAAGCGGCTCGTACCCATGTCAGCCATAATCATGACCAGTCCAAATTGGCTGGATTGGCTGAACGATTTGAGCACTTTCTCAGAACAAACAAGTTCAACTATTCATTTTTGGAAAAGTTCAATGTTGAAACTATTCGCGC